>JBKQNJ010000053.1:0-30674 GCA_052146315.1 Candidatus Acidiferrales bacterium
GTTCGGCCTTGAAATCTGGATGACGACGACGGCGATCGTCCACGGTTTCAAAATATCCGAGTCATTCCTTGGACCGAGAATTCAGCCGGCCCCGCAATTCGGCCAGGACCTGCCCGGCACCATCCGCCAGGTGGTCGGCGCGCTCTTCAAATGCCTCGAGATGCACGAATCGTATTGGCTGCAGCGCGCGGGCTCGGAAAACCTTCCCACGTTCGGTTTTCAGTACGACGTCGCGCTCGAGCCGCTCAAACTCAGCACGAAGACAATTCTCGATAATTTCCGCTCCAACATCGGCCAGCTCGTCCCGGTTCTCGAATCGATCCTCACGCCGGCCACGCTTGTCGAAATTCGCAAAATGATTGACCTGCCGGATAAGCAGTTCCGCTGCCCGGACGAACTTTGGGTGAAAACGATCTACGAATTTGCCGCCGCGTATCACCACTCGGCAATCAATCGCGACCATCTTCTTCAAGCGCTGGCGCCGCTTTATAGGGCTCGCGTGAGCTCGTTCATATTGGAAAACACGAAAGCACCCGCCGCGAAGCTCGAACAAAGAGTGGAGGACCTGGGACAGGAATTCGAGCGCCAGAAGCCCTATCTGATCGACCGCTGGAGCGCCAAAGCCGGAGGTGAGCGATGAAGGACGTGGTTCTTCGAAGTCTCAACCAGACGTTCGAGAAGCTCGACGACATGCTGCTTCAATTCCTGCCTCACCTGCTCGTGATGCTCATTATTGTCGTCGTGGGCTGGTTCGTGGCGATCATCCTGAAGTTCGTCACGCGCCGCATCTTCGCGTTCGTGAGTGTAAGCAAACTCTCCAAGGACGCCGGCATCAGCCAGATTCTCTCGAAGGCGGATCTTCCTCCGGCGGGGAATCTCTTCAGCAGCCTGGTTTTCTGGGTCACCTGGTTCGGTTTTCTGCTGATTGGCGTCGACGCCCTGGGCGTTCCCGCACTCCAACTGGAAGTCGAAAAGTTCTTTCTGTTCTTGCCCCAGATTTTCGTCGCCCTGCTCGTCCTTTTCGGCGGCTTACTTGCTGCTAACTTTTTCTCGCGAGCGGCCCTGCTGGCAGCGGTCAACGCGAATCTGCCGTCCGCGCGCGCGATCAGCGGATTCGTCCGGTTCATCATCATTCTGCTCACGGCGGCGATGGCCCTCGAACAGATCGCCCTGGCGCGCAGCACCGTCCTGATCACGTTCGCCATCGCCTTCGGCGCAATCATGCTGGCGCTTGCGATTGCTTTTGGCAGCGGCGGACGCGATGCCGCGCACCGCATGCTCGACAGAATGTTTCCGCCGTCCGAACCCAAGAAAGAAGATGAGCGGGCCAAGCAGGAAGAAATTTCGCCGCTGTGAGTGCGAAGTGCCAGGCCCGATGTGGATGACGAAGCGATGAGCGCTCCTTCTCAATCGACCGTCTGGATGCGCCTGCAGGACGATCTGCAGCGGGCTCTTCCCGACTTTATAAGAGCTCGCAGATGGTTTGGCGGCAAGACCCGCACTATCCGGTCGGTCGAAATCGTGGACGTGATTCCGATTCCGAACCCGGCCGTGGCGGCCGCGATTGTTATTGCTCGCGTGAACTACGTCGAAGGCCCGAGCGATACGTATACGGTGCCGCTTCTCGACGAAGGCCCCCGCGCGGCTTCGCCCGCGGGAGACGACAACACGCGAATTCGCGTCAGCGACGCCGATGGCTCGGAGCACATTTTTTCGGACGCGCTCTCGAATCAAGCCATCCTCGAAACGTTTCTCGATGCCATTCGCGAAGCGCGCCGTTTTTCGGGCGCGGTCGGCGAGCTGGTTGGCCTCCCCGAGCGTTCCCTCGAACGGCTGCGAATCGCAGCAGCCGGAAAACTCGAGCCCTCTCTCATGAAAGTCGAGCAGAGCAACAGCTCGGTGCTCTACGGCCGAGCATTCGTTCTGAAGTTTTTCCGGCAACTGGAAATGGGAATCAACCCGGATCTTGAGCTCGGCCGATTTCTATCCGAAAAGGCGGCGTTTCGAAATATTCCGCCGGTCGCGGGCGCCTTCGAATACAGAGCGGGAAAGGACGAGCCCGCGACAATGGCCATTTTGCAGGGTTTCGTGGCGAATCAAGGAGATGCTTGGGAACACACGCTGAAAGCCCTTTCGAGCTACTACGATCAAGTTGCGACCACGAATCTCCCGGAGCCGAATGCAAAATCTCAGAACTCCGTCGCGCAGCTTCTGGGAAATTACCGTGCGGAGGTCGAGTTGCTTGGGCGCCGCACGGCCGAGATGCACGGCGCGCTTGCCTCGGATCGCAGCGACCCGGGCTTCGCTCCGGAAGCGTTTTCCGCCGCCCATCAGCGCGGCTTATCCGAATCCATGATTAGCCTCGCCCACGAGACGTTCGGCATGCTGCGCCAGCGCGCGCCGAACTTGCCTGAGCATGCACGAGCCGCCGCCACTATTGGGCTCGCTTCGGAGAAAACACTAACCGACCGTTTTCGTTCGCCGGTGGACCGAAAGCTCACCGGCTTGCGCACGCGCATTCACGGCGATCTTCATCTCGGCCAGGTGCTCTTCACCGGCGAAGATTTCATCTTCATCGATTTCGAAGGCGAACCCGCGCGCACGCTCGCCGAGCGCCGCGAAAAGCATTCGCCTCTCCGGGACGTAGCCGGGATGGTGCGGTCGTTTCACTATGCGGCCTACGCAGCGCTGTTTCGCCGCGCGGCCAGCGCGGGCGCGCAATCCCGCGAATCGCAATCGCTCGTCCCGTTGGCGAATGCATGGTATCGTGCTGCTTCGGGCGAATATCTGCGCGCGTATTTCGATACGGCCACAGCGTCGACCGCCAATTTCCTTCCGGCCAATCCCGATGAACGCGAGTTCGTGCTGAATTTCTGGCTCCTCGGCAAAGCCATCTACGAACTCAAATACGAGCTCAATCATCGCTTGGATTGGGTCGCCATCCCGCTCGAGGGAATCGACATGCTCCTCCGAGGTTCCTCCGCTACGTGAGCGTGGGCGCAAAGACCGATCTCGGTTGTACGCACATCGGCGGCGACCGTCACGAGTTCCTCGTTTGGGCGCCTCGCGCCGAGAAGGTCGAAGTCCACGTCGTCTCACCCGCCGAGCGATTCATTGAGATGGCGCCCGAGACGCGCGGCTATCATCGCTGCGTCGTTGATGGCTTGAAGCCGGGCGATCGCTACTTCTATCGCCTCAATGGCAACACAGACCGGCCCGATCCCGTGTCGCGCGTTCAGCCGGACGTTCACGGGCCGTCGGAGATCCCCGATCTGCGATTCGATTGGCGCGATTCATCGTGGAAGGGCCTGCCACTTGAAAATTACGTTCTCTACGAGCTACACGTCGGCACCTTCACACCCGAAGGCACGCTCGACGCGGTGATCCCGCGGCTCGGCGACTTGAAGGAACTCGGCGTCACGTCGATCGAACTCATGCCCGTCGCCCAATTTCCCGGCGCGCGCAACTGGGGTTACGACGGCGTCTATCCGTGCGCCGTCCACACCGCCTATGGCGGCCCGCTCGCGCTGAAGCGGTTGGTGGACGCCTGCCACGAGCACGGCCTCGCCGTTACTCTCGATGTCGTCTACAACCACCTCGGCGCGGAAGGGAACTACGTCTCGTCGTTCGGCCCCTACTTCACCGACCTTTACAAGACTCCCTGGGGTGAGGCCCTCAATTTCGATTTGTCCCAAAGCGACGAGGTGCGCCGCTATTTCATCGACAACGCCCTGTATTGGATCACCGAATTTCACATCAACGCGCTGCGTCTCGACGCCGTCCACTCCATCATCGATTCTTCCGCGCGCCCGTTCGTCGAGCAACTCGCACTTGCCGTCCACGAAAGAGCGCGCGAACTGAATCGTGAAGTGCATGTGATTGCCGAGAGCAATCGAAATGACTCGCGCATCGTTCGCGATCTCGAAAAAGGCGGCTGGGGCCTCGATGGTACGTGGAGCGACGATATCCATCACGCCGTCCACGCACTTCTCACGGGCGAGCAGACGGGTTACTACGCCGATTTCGGCGGCATCTCGCGGCTCGCCACGGGCCTCCGCGAAGGCTTCGTCTATTCGGGTCAATACTCGAAATACCGCCAGCGAAGCCATGGGAATTCCGCGCGCGATTTGCCCGGAAAGCACTTCGTCGTCTTCTCGCAGAATCACGATCAGATTGGCAACCGCATGCTCGGCGAACGCCTCGCGTCACTCGTTTCCTTCGAGAGTCTCAAGCTCGCGGCGGGCGCGATTCTGCTCAGCCCGTTCGTGCCTTTGATTTTCATGGGCGAGGAATACGGCGAGAAGGCGCCGTTCCTTTATTTCGTCAGCCATTCCGATCCGGCGCTGATCGAAGCAGTCCGCAAGGGCCGCGCCGAGGAATTCCGCGCGTTCCGATGGGAAGGCGAGCCGCTCGATCCGCAGAGCGAAGACACTTTTGCGCGATGCAAGCTGCACTGGGACGAACGAAACGAGTGCGAGCACGGCCTCCTGCGCGCGCTCTACAAGGAGCTGCTCCGCCTGCGCCGCGAAGTCCCCGCTCTCGCGAGCCTCGATATGCAGAGTCTTCGCGCAATTCCCAACAACGATTGCGAAGTCCTTTTCGTCCACCGCCTACACGAGCGGGGCGAAGTCATCTTCGCGCTTCACTTTGGGGCGGAGTCGTCACGTGTTTCTTTTCCCTTCGCGCGCGGCGCGTGGAACAAACTGCTCGATTCCGCCGAGGAACGCTGGTCGGGCCCGGCGAGTTCTGCCCCGGCCACAGTTGATTCGCAGGGCGATGTTTCCTTGGCGCTGAGTCCGAAATCCTTTGTGGCCTACGCAAAATCGTAACGAATACGGCCCTACGCGCCCAGCCTGCGTTTGATCTCGCGCTCGAACTGCGGAAAATAGCGCCCGATCACCGACAAATCGAATCGCGCGAGAATCGATTCCTTCGGTTCATTTTCCAACAGAAATTCAAACGACCGCCGCACCAGCTCCGACGGCTCAACCTTGCCTTTCGCGAGCCGTTCGTAATCCTCAGCTTTCAGCGTCACGCGGTGTAACGTCTCCGTCTTGCCTTCGGTCACGCGCACGCGAAAATCGCCTTCGCCGATCTGCTCGACTTCAATCTTCGCAGCCATTCTCCGAGCCTACTTTTTTCATCCGCCGAATACCATAGTCCGGTTGCGGTCTCGCAGGCGTTTTGGTATAGATGCGGCGCACGTGTTTTTGAAGGGGGGACCATGGCCAGAAAGCTGCTCGTAGCAGGTGCGTTCGCTATTTTGATCTGCGGATTTGTCGCACTTCGATCCGCCAAGCCGGCGCTGGCGGCGGCGCCCGTTCCCGCCGCGGCGAATGACTGCGATCGCGCCTGCCTCAACGGTTTCGTCGACAAGCTTCTCGCGGCTCTTGTGGCGCACGATCCGTCGAAGCTCCCCCAGACGCCCGATCTGAAGTACTCGGAAAACAATGTGATGCTCAAGCCCGGCGACGGCCTGTGGGCCACCGCCGATGGGATCGGCTCCTACAAAATTTACATCGACGATCCCGAGGCCGGCGAAGTCGGCTACTACGGCGTCGTCAGCGAAGACACGCATCCCAGCATCTTCGGCATGCGCATGAAAGTGGTGCACCAGAAAGTTTCGGAAATCGAGGTCGTTGTCGCTCGCCGCGACCAGCCCAACAGCCCTTTCGGCAATCCGGATAACTTGAAGGATAAGCCGATCTTCTCCGAGGACATTCCCGCGGACAAGCGCCTTTCCCGCGCGAAGCTGATCTCCATCGCCGACTCCTACTTCTCCACGATCCAGCAGAATTCGGGGAAAATTTACGCGCCGTTTGCCAGCGATTGCCAGCGCGTCGAAAACGGCATGATCACAGCCAACAATCCCAACGGCACCGGAGTCCCCAAGCAGGGATGCGAAGAGCAATTGAACAAGGGACTGTTGATCTTCGTCACGCGTTGCCGCGATCGGCGTTTCGTGGTCGTCGACCAGCAGAAGGGTCTCGTGCTGGTCAACGGTTTCTTCGATCACGCCGGTGTGATCACGCAGTACAAATTGACCGACGGGACGCCGCACACCGTCGCGCCGCCATTCGACCGGCCGTATTCATTCAACATGTTCGAGTTATTCAAGGTCAACGAAGACGGCAAAATCCGCCAGATCGAGGCCGTAATTCTGACGGTGCCGTACCACATGCCAACGCCCTGGCCGCCCACGCCGATGAAATAGCTTTCTTCGGTGCCGTCGCGCCGAAGCGAAGATTGGGGGAATCATGCGCACGTTAAGAATCAGTCTCGTCTGCGTTTTCATGCTCGGCATGATCGCCGGGCGGGCCGCTGTGGCTCAAACTTCCACTGCGATCCCGCAGGATTACGATCCGAATTTCAATTACGACTGCGACCGCGCCTGCCTCGACGGCTACGTCGATCAGGTTCTCGCCGCGCTCGTCGCCCACGATCCTTCGCGCCTTCCTCTCGCGCGCCAGGTGAAAGTCACAGAGAACGGCCAGGAACTCAAGCTTGGCGACGGCCTGTGGGGCACGGCCAGCGGCATTGGCAATTACAAAATCCTCGCCGACGATCCGCAGGCCGGCGAAGTGATGTTCATGGGCACCATGCTCGAAAATGGCGCGCCAATCATTCTGAACGTGCGCCTGAGGGTCGAGCTCCGCCGCATCACCGAAATCGAAACGCTGGTCGCGCGCAAGGAAGCCGGCAGCCTGGCTCGCCCCGAAAATCTCATTACGCCCAATCCGCTCTTCGCTGAAACGGTTCCGCCTTCCGAGCGCCGCTCGCGCCAGAATATGATCGCCATCGCCAACAGCTACTTCAGCGCCATCGAAAAGGGCCACGCCTCTTACGTCCCCTTTGACAAGGACTGCAATCGCATCGAGAGCGGCGTGCAGACCACCAACAACAAGCAGCTCGCGACCAGTCCAGATTCCGTTCTCGGCCTCGGCTGCGCGGATCAGATCAAAACCCGCAACTTCCAGCCGGACACGCTGATCCGCGACCGCCGGTTCGCGGTGATCGACGAAGAGCGTGGCCTCGTTTTCGTCCTCGGCTTCTTCGACCACGACGCCACGCTGCGCTCCTACACGCTCGCCGACGGGCGCACGGTGAAGCAAACCCGCACCGCCCCTTGGACCTGGGAAATCGCCGAAATGTTCAAGATTCAGGATGGAAAGATCATGCGTGTCGAGGCCATCGTCAACACCGGCCCCTATGGAATGAAATCGGGCTGGTAATTGGCACAAGCGTCATCGTGCCAGGAAATCTTCGCTTGTGACGCCCATCACACGCTGGAAATGATGGTTTACACGCGTCACAGCGGCATGTAGTATGTCCCATTCGCGTGCAAAATTTTATTTCAAGAGGATAATTTTTCGTTGTCTGCGCACTCTTTCAATCGGTGGGTTCGCGCTGCAATTGTGGGTGGCGTGATCGTTCTTTGCTGTTCCGTTTTGGAATGGAGGCTGCACGCCCAGGAACAGTCCGCTTCTCCAGCGCCGAGCGACAACATTTTCACCACGGAGCACCGCACGGTTTTCGCGGCGATTCGCGAATATTTTGGCATTCTTCCAACGCCGGTCCAGCCGATCGCCTTCACGCACACAGTGCACCTCGCGAACGGCCTGCAGTGTGTGAACTGCCACACGGGCGTGGATCAGGGTCCTGACGCGCGCATTCCCAGCGTCAATTTCTGCATGAACTGTCACCGGGTGATCGCCACGGACAAGCCCGAGATCAAGAAGGTCGCCGCGTATTTTGCTCGCGGCGAAGACATTCCCTGGCAGCGCGTCTATGGCTTCGAGCCTTCGGCGCACGTGAAGTTCAATCACGCGCCGCACATTCGCGCGGGCATCGATTGCAAGGAATGCCATGGTGAGTTGGCGACGCAGACCGTCGCCGAACGCAAGGTCAACTTCACGATGGGCGTTTGCATTCAGTGTCACAAACAGCACAAGGCATCGATTGATTGCGTCACGTGTCATTACTAATTTTGCTGTGCGATGTTTAGGGGGTCGGAGCTTCAGCTCCGACTATAGTTGGTAGGAGCACTCGGGCTTTAGCCCCTGAGGACAACAGGTTTTCATGGAACGTCGCGACTTCTTGAAAATTTCGGCGATCGGAACCGCCTCAGCGGCGCTCGAAGGCTGCGGTAATCCCGATCACCAGCTCATCCGGTTCATTCCGGAAGAGGACATGCTGCCCGGCATCGCCACCTGGAAGCCGAGCATCTGCACGCAATGTCCCGCGGGTTGCGGCCTGCTCGTCCGCGTGATGCAGGGCGAAGCGGAAGTGATTCGCCACGGCCAGCTCGGCCTCATCAAGATGGGCCTCGCGAAAAAGCTCGAGGGCAATCCGAATCACCCAATCAATCAGGGAAAGCTCTGCCCGCGCGGCCAGACCGGCTTGCAGGTCACGTATCATCCCGACCGCATCCGCACCCCGCTCGCACGCAGCGGCCCCCGTGGCTCCGGCCAATTCAAGGAAATCACCTGGGACGACGCCATCAAGCAGCTCATCGCGCAATTGAGCCCGCTGCTGGCCGATAAGAAGGAAGGCGGGCTCGCCTTCGTAACGTCTCCGCTTCGGGGCATGCGGAAGAATATTGTCAATACGTTTGCCGTTGCTCTGAGCGGCCGTCCTCACACCGAATTTGCGTTTCTTGATGCGAGCGTCGGCCGGGCGGCGAATTTCGCGAGTTTCGGCGTTCAGTCGCTGCCGACGGTCGATCTCGCTCATTCCGACTATGTGATTTCTTTCGGCGCGGACTTTCTTGGCACGTGGAATTCACCCGTAGCGCAATCCCTAGGCTACGGCACGATGCGCAAGGGCCGCCCTGGCCAGCGCGGCAAGTTCGTTCACGTCGAGCCGCGCCTCTCGCAAACGGCCGCCAACGCCGACGAGTGGATTCCGTGCAACCCTGGAATGGAAGGCGCGTTTGCTCTCGCGATCGCGCACGTGATTCTTGCCGAGAAGTTGCGGCCCGCCGCCGCAGCGGGCCATGCAAGTCTGCCGATCGAAGGATGGTCGCAAGGATTGCCCGATTACGCTCCCGAGAAAATAGCTGCTCAGATTGGGGCGTCCCCGGAAAAGATTACGCGAATCGCTCGCGAAGCCGCCGCGAACGCACCATCCGTCGCGCTGGTCGGCGATACCGCGACAGCGCACACCAATGGATTCTTCAACGCCGCGGCCGTTAATGCGCTAGACGCTCTCCTTGGCAGCGTGGGAAAACCAGGGGGCATTCTCTTCAACATGCCCTGGATTCCCCCAAAGCCAACGACGGCGTCTTCACGGCTCGGGAATTCCAACGCGGCATTTGGGGCTCATGTCCCCAACTCGACGCGCGATCTCGCAAGGATCATTTCGTCGAATCCGGACTCAGTGAAAGCTCTGCTTCTGTACAACGCCAATCCAGTTTTTGCGACTCCGGAGAACTGGCACGTTAGAGAAGCCCTTGAGAAAGTCCGTTTCATCGCGAGCTTCGGAAATTTCATCGATGAGACGAGCATTCTTGCCGACCTGATTCTCCCCGATCACTCGCCGCTTGAATCGTGGCTTGATGACGCGCCGCCCTCCGGCAGCGCAAAAACCGTCGCAAGCCTCGCTGCGCCCACTATGAGTCCGCTGCACAACACGCGTGCTATGCCGGACGTCCTTCTCGATATCGCTCAACAGCTCGGTGGCGATCTCGCAAAATCCCTGCCCTGGAAAACCTACGACGAAGCTCTCAAAGCTGCGTTTGGGGAACTGCGGCGGCAGAAAGGCTCTGTCACAGCGACGGATCCCGACGATTTTTGGCAGAAGGTTCAGGATCAAGGCGGCTGGTGGAGCGTGGAAGAAAAGGCCGCACCGAGCGCCGTAGACATATCGTATGGCGCGCCCGCGAAGATCACCCCGCAATTTGATGGCGATCCGAGCCAATTCCCATTTCATCTCCTGCCGTACGCCTCGCAGATGTGGTACGACGGCTCGCTCGCGAATCTCCCATGGATGCAGGAAGCGCCCGATCCGATCTCGAGCGTGATGTGGGGCTCGTGGGTCGAGATCAACACGCAAACGGCGGCCAAGCTCGGTATCGCGCAGGGCGATCTCCTGGAAGTCGCGTCGCAGCATGGCACGCTGCAAGCCCCGGCATTTGTCACGCCAGGTATCGCGCCAGATTGCGTCGCCATGCCCATCGGTCAGGGCCACACGAATTTCACGCGGTACGCGAAAGACCGCGGCGCGAATCCGATTTCGATTCTTGCACCGCTCACCGACGCGGAAACAGGCTCGCTCGCGTGGGCCGCGACCCGCGTCAAGATTTCGCGCATTGGCAAAGGCAACATGGTTCTGTTCGGCGGCAGCCTCACGGAAACGCCGCCGGAATTGAAGCACCGATAGAAAGGCAGAGCTGATGTCTCATCAATGGGGCATGGTGATCGATCTCGACCGCTGTACGGGCTGCGAGGCCTGCGTCGTCGCCTGCCACGCGGAAAATAATATCTCGACGGTCGGCGAGGATCAGGCCGCCATCGGGCGCGCCAAGCACTGGATTCGCGTCGAGCGCTACTACGAGGGCGAGTTTCCGGACGTGAAGGCGAAATTCATGCCGGTGCTGTGCCAGCAGTGCGATGCGGCCCCGTGCGAGCCTGTCTGCCCCACTTATGCCAGTTATCACACGCAGGAGGGCCTCAACGGCCAAGTCTACAACCGCTGCATCGGCACGCGCTACTGCGCGAACGCCTGCCCCTACACCGTCCGCTTTTTCAATTTTTACAATCCGGTGTGGGATAAGCCGCTCCAGTTGCAGCTGAATCCCGACGTTTCGGTCCGCTCGGTCGGCGTCATGGAAAAGTGCACGTTCTGCATCCAGCGCATCAAGGCGGGCGAGATTCAGGCCGAAGCCGAGAAGCGCGTCGTAAAGGACGGCGAAATTCAGCCCGCGTGCGTGCAGTCGTGCCCCACGCGAGCCATGGTTTTCGGAGACTTAAACGATCCCCATAGCGAGGTTTCGCGGATGGCGCGCTCGAATCGCGCCACCAAGCTCCTCGCCGAATTGGGAACATTGCCGAAGGTCACGTACCTTCAACGGGACTCAGCGAATGCCGGCGAGAACGCCTGAACAGATTAACGAAGACTTGATGCGCCCGCTGCAGGGCGTTTCGGCGCGCTATCTGGTGATCCTCGCTTTCTTTGTGGCGATCGTGCTCGCCGGTTTCTTCGCTTGGGGCTGGCAGGTGAACCATGGCATCGGAGTCTCAGGGCTCCGCCGCCCGGTCTTTTGGGGCTTCTACATCACTAATTTCGTCTTTTGGATCGGCCTGAGTCACGCTGGGACGCTGATTTCTGCCATTCTGCGCCTAGCCAACGCCACGTGGCGCCGCCCGGTCACTCGTTGCGCGGAAGTCATCACGGTCTTCGCGCTTTCGATCGGTGCGATGTTCCCGATCATCCACCTGGGCCGTCCCTGGGTTTTCTTCTGGCTCGTGCCGTATCCGAGCGAGCGTGGAATCTGGCCCAACATCCGCTCGCCCTTGCTCTGGGATTTCTTCGCCATTAGCACCTACTTGCTCGGAAGCGGCACGTTTCTTCTGCTGCCGATCCTGCCGGACCTCGCGCTGGTCCGCGACCGGTCGACCGGCCTACGGAGGAAGATCTACACGGTCCTCGCGATCGGGTGGCGCGGCACGCCGCGGCAGTGGCATCGTCTTGAAAAAGCCATGTCGATCATGGCCATCGCCGTGATCCCTGTGGCTGTCTCGGTGCACAGCATCGTCTCATGGGACTTTGCCATGGCGCCCGTACCCATGTGGCACTCGACGATTTTCGCGCCTTACTTCGTTGCCGGCGCGATCTTCAGCGGCATCGCGGCGCTCATCATCGCCATGGCTCTGCTGCGCAAGTTCCTGCACCTCGAGGAATATTTGCTCCGCATGCACTTCGAGAACCTGGGAAAACTTCTCCTGGTGATGAGCCTCCTCTGGGCCTACTTCGTATTCGCCGAGCGCCTCACGACCTGGTACGGCAACGAACCATCGGAAATGGCCGTTTTCTGGCTCACTCTGACGGGCCGTTATTCGCCGCTTTTCTGGACGATGGTCGTCTGCAATTTCATCATTCCTTTCCCTCTGCTCGCGATCAAGAAGCTCCGGACCATTACGGGGTGCGTGATTGCTTCAATCGGAGTTGTCATCGGCATGTGGCTGGAACGTTTCCTGATCATCGTGCCGTCGCTCTCGCACAAGTATCTCCCGTATTCCTGGGCCACGAACTTTTACAAGCCCTCGTGGGTGGAAATCACTATCACTGCGGCGACATTCGCCGCGATGGCGATGCTCTACATGCTCTTCTCCAAGTTCATCCCGATCATCTCGGTTTGGGAACTCAAGTGGGGCCAGCACACCGAAGGGGTTCGCGATCCCGTGCTTGCGCGAGCGGACGAAGAGGAGGCCACCGCTTAGATGTCTCAAGTAAACAGCATCTACGGTCTTTTCCCCGGCCCCAACTCCGCCGAGCGGGGCATGAACGCTTTGCGCGAGGCGGGCGTTCCCGCGGACAAGATTGTCGTGATGGCATCGGAGCCTTTCGAGGAGTATTCCTTCGCGCAGAGCGATCGATCCACCTGGATGGGATGGATTGCGGTCGGCGGCGGCGTCTTCGGTGCCATCGCCGGTTTCTCGCTGGCGTGGTTTGTGCAGACCGCCTATCCGCTCGCGGCCGGCGGCATGCCCCTCGTGGCTCCCTGGCCCACAGGCATCGTCACCTATGAACTCACGATGATGTCGGCTGTCCTGGTGACCGTGATTTCGCTCCTCGTCGGCGGGCGGATGCCCGACTGGAGTGAAAAGCTCTACGATCCCGAAATTTCCTACGGCAAAGTCCTGATCGGCGTCGTCGATCCATCCGACGAATCTCGCGCCAGCCTCGAAGAGCGCTTGCGTCGCGCCGGCGCCGAAAAAATCAAAGCCACCGGCCGCTTTGCCTCCCGCTAAGTTCCTACTTGTCTGCCCCGGCAGGGCCCCTGTCAGATAAGCACCCCGTTTGCACATTGCGCACGGGTGGTCAGAGATTCGCTAGCTTCTCCCAAGTACCGGAACGATAGTTCCTCCGTCGACCTAGGCGGCAGTTCCGTAGCCGTCCGGCACTGAGGAGAACGTACGATGCTATCGAGAATCGGAATTCGGCCCTTCTGGATGTGTGCTGTCTTGACGGCCGCAATCCTGGCCGGGGCAGGTGAAGCTTCCGCCGTGCCGAGTTACGCGCGGCAAACCGGACTGCCTTGCAGTTCGTGCCACACGACTATTCCGGAGCTGACGCCGTTCGGCAGATCCTTCAAGTTGAACGGGTACACGATGAACAGCTTGAAGCAAATCTCGGAGCAGGGAGGCGGCAGCAAGGCCGGCTTGAATCTGAGCTCGTACTTGCCGCTTTCCGCCTTCATCCAGTTCTCAAACACCGTTGAGAATAAGCCGCAACCCGGGGCGCAGAACGGAAACTACGAGTTTCCGCAATCGGCCAGCCTTTTCCTGGCGGGCGCTTTTTCGAAGCACGTAGGCGGATTTGTGCAGGTCACCTACGACGGCCAGGCCGATCACTTCACCTGGGACAACACGGACGTTCGCTACGCCAATACCGGCTCGATCGGAGGGAAGAGCGTCGTCTACGGCTTCACGGTGAACAATAACCCGGGCGTCGAGGACCTGTGGAACAGCACGCCGGCCTGGGGCTTCCCCTGGGTCTCGACTGACGTTCCTCCGTCGTCTGTGGCGGCTACAATCGTGGATGGCTCGCTTGCACAGGATGTGGCGGGCGTCGGCGCATACACGATGTTGGACGACCACTTCTATGTCGACTTCTCCGTCTATCGCTCCGAGCATATCGGCGGAAGCCAGCCGAACTCTGGTATGGACCCCACTGGCGCACCCTTCTCCTACAATATTCGCGGACTCGCGCCCTATTGGCGTCTGGCGTGGCAGCAAACGGTAGGGAACAACTACTTCATGGTCGGCACCTACGGGATCCACATGGCCTCGTCGCCCGGAGCCATCACGGGGCTGCAGGATTTCTATACGGACGTGGCCGCTGATGTCCAATACGAACGCGTGCTGCCTTCGTTCCACAACGACATCATCACCATCCACAGCACGTATATCCACGAGAGTTCCGAGCTGAACGCGACGGCCAATGCGCTCGAGGATCCCCTGGTGAATCACAATCTCCAGACCTTCAAGATTGATGGCGTCTACCACTTCGGGAACAGGTACTCAGCCACGATCGCGGGGTTCAAGACCTGGGGGACCACCGATCCGCTGCTGTATACGGAAGCGAGTCTGACCGGAAGTGCAAATGGAAACCCCCTGACAGACGGCTATGTGGCGGGCTTCTCCTACTGGCCGGTGCAGAATCTTCAGCTCGGCTTGCAGTACACCGGCTACCTGCATTTCAATGGCGCGAAGACAAATTACGACGGCGCCGGTCGAGATGCCAACGGGAACAATTCCTTGTACATGGTCGTCTGGATCGTGTTCTGATGCGCGCAGGAGAAGAAATGAAAGGGCGAAGAGCGACTGCAGGACGAGAGGCTTCCACTATGAAAATGAATGACTCACGCTTCATCGCAACCGCGGTCTTCGGTGTGGTTCTGTTGGGATTGTCCGTCGGCGTCTCGGGGCGATTTTCGGCCGGCGCACAGGCATCAGCCGGCGGCACGATCGAGGGCACAATCCACTTCGAAGGAACGGCGCTCAAACGGGCCAAGCTCGACATGGGCGCGGATCCCTACTGTGCCGGCGCGCATTCGGAGCCGGTGCTCGCACAGGACGGCGCCGTCAACAGCAACGGCACGCTTCCCAACGCGTTCATCTACATCAAGGACGTTCCGGGAACGTTTCCGCCACCCTCACAGCCCGTCGTTCTCGACCAGAAAGGGTGCATGTACGAGCCGCACGTGCTGGGCCTCATGGCCAATCAGGTGCTGCGGATCATTTCGGACGATCCCACGACTCACAATATCCATCCGTTATGCAAGATCAACAAAGAATGGAATCAATCGCAGCCGCCCGGCGCTCCGCCGCTCGACAAGAAATTCGCTCGTCCCGAAATCATGATTCCGGTGCACTGCAACCAGCACCCGTGGATGAGCGCCTACATCGGAGTCACCAGCAACCCGTTCTATGCTGTCACCGGCACCGAAGGGACGTTCACGATCAAGGGTGTTCCTCCAGGCGAATATACGTTGACGACCTGGACAGCAACCTTTGGCACCCAGGATCAAAAGGTGACAGTCAGCGCCGGTGAAACCGCGCACGCCAACTTCACCTTCAAGTAGGCAGCCTCGCTTCGAAGTCTTTCGGGGTGTGTAAAGGGCGGTCGAACGCGTCACCACGCGAAATCGGCCGCCCTTTTTTTTCGTCCGGCAAGATTTTCTAGGGCAACATCCACGTCACCCAGTAGGCTTGGGCGTAGGCGAGCACGCCCACCAGCGTCGCGAAAACGATGCTGTGCCAGAAGGCCGACCGCAGCACTTTCCCTTCCTGCGCGATCAATCCCACCGTCGTCACGCCGACCGCAATGTTCTGCGGCGAAATCATCTTGCTGGCCACTGCGCCCGAGGAATTCGTCGCCGCCATCAGCACGGGGCTCAGGTGAAGCTGGTGCGCCGCCGCCACCTGCAGATTGCCGAAGAGCAGGTTGCTCGCGGTGTCGCTTCCGCTCAAAAAGCACGCTACCCATCCGAGGTAACTGCTCAGAAACGGGAAGATGTGGCCCGCACGCGCGGCCGCCGCTCCGAGCGTGTACGCCATCCCCGAATAATTGTAAAGGTACGCCAAGCCGACGATCACGATCACGGTAAGCCCCGGAAGCCAAAGCTGACGCAGCGTCGTCCATCCGCATTTCGCGAAGATGCTTGGGCGGGCTCGAAAACACAGCGCGGTGAGCACGGTGGCCGTCAGCGCTGCCGTCCCAGTCGCGAGTGGCTGGAATGTGTACAGCGCCGAATACGGCTGCCCGTACAGCGTGATCAGAACGCCCCTGTGCAGGTGGGGAATCGCGAACACGACCTGCCCGATCGGCGTCAGCTTCAGGTACGACCACAGCACGACCACGCCCGCCAGCAGTATCCACGGGAGCCACGCTAGAAACGCAGCACCGAACGAAAGCTTTTCGCCCCGTTCCTCTTGCGGCTGGTCCGCAACGGCGCTCGGTTTCCATATCTTGAGAAAACCTACGGTAGCTGCGATCGAGACCGTCGCGGCGATGATATCCGGCGTGTACGGCCCCCAGAAATTTGAGACGAAAAATTGCGCCACCGCGAAAGTCCCGCCGGCCACTAGCGCCGCCGGCCACGTCCGCTTCAGCCCTTTCCATCCAGCCACGACGCACGCCAGATAAAACGGAATGATGAACGACATGAACGGAAGCTGCCGCCCGACCATCGACGACAGCTTCTGCAGATCGAGGCCCGTTACTCCCGCGAGCGCCACAATCGGAATTCCCAGCGCGCCGAACGCGACCGGCGCAGTATCCGCGATCAGCGCAACGACGATTGCTCGCCGCGCATCGAATCCGAGCCCGACCAGAAGAAACGCGGCCACCGCAACCGGCGCGCCGAAGCCGGCCGTGCCTTCGAGCAGCGCGCCAAAGCAAAACGCCACCACGATCGCCTGAATGCACGGATCGCCCGAAACGTGGTGCTCCATCCAGTGGCGCAATAGATCGAATTTCCCGGTGACCACCGTCAGGTTATATAGCCACAGCGCGCAAAAGACGATCCACATGATCGGCCACGCCGCGTATACGCACCCGAACACCGTGCTCCACGCTACCAGCACAAACGGCATGTGCCATACGAGGACGGCTAGCGCTCCCGCCGCCGCGAGCCCGCACACCGATGCGAGCAGGCTGCTCGTTCGCAGAATTCCCATCAACGCGAGGACGATGGCGAGCGGCACCGCCGCCACCAGCGCCGACACAGCGAGCGAATGCACGGGCGCGAGCGGTTGCGGCCAGATGGCGGCGAGCGCAAAGATCATCGATCAGCCCCTTGGGTGATCTCCGCGAGATCGAATTTGGCCCGTTTCTTCTTGCTTCGCTTACTGGCCGTGCGCTGCCTTGTTGTCACCCGCGATCCGCACGAACGCGATTCCGTTCACTCCGCTGCATGCGAGCCACAGGTTTCCGTCCTTCGTCGCCATCATGTTGCGGACCACGCCGCCACCGGAAGGAATCACCCAGGTCTGAAATTTCTCCGTGGCGGGATCGAAGCGCACCACCGTGTTCGGCTTCACGCCGGATTCGCTGTACCACAGGATTTTCCCGATCGCGGCGATGCCGTACGGCTGCGATTGCGGTCCGCCCGGCGACGCCCACTCGGTCACGTCGCCGGTCTTCGGGTCGAGCCGCCCGAGATACCCGCGCCCGTAGTCCGTGTACCAGATGATGTCGTCGGGTGTGATCGCCACGCGCCGCGGCCGGCTATCGGTGTGCGGCAGCAGGTATTCGTGAATCGCCATCGTTTCGGGATCGATGCTTGCCACTTTGTTGCTGCCGAATTCGACGAAAAACGGAACGCCCTTCGACGTCACCACCATCCCGTAAGGATTCGCGTGCGGCGTCGGGACATGCTCCAGCTTGATCTCGCCCGTTTTCGGATCGAGCCTGCCGACCATGTCCGCGCCCTGCGCCGTAAACCAGATCGTGCCCTTTTGATCGAAGATCAGCGTGTGCGGATCGCGCGCGGCAGGATCGGGCATCGGATACTCCGTGATGTCGCCCGTCTTCGGGTCGAGCTTCCCGATGTATGCCTTGAAATTCGCGGTGAACCAGATGTTGCCGTCCTTATCGGCGACCAAACCGTGCGGTCCCGAGCCCGGCGTCTTCAGGTGATATTCCTTGAACTGCTGCGTCTTGGGATCGAAGCGGCCGAGGACATTAGCCATTTGTCCTGTGTACCAGATCATGCCGTCGGGCGCGACCAGCGGATCGTGCGGCCGCGAGCCTTTCGTCGGCACCGGCCATTCCTGGATCGACACCCTCACGCTGCCGGGAATCACGACCGCGGGAGGCATCGGCCTCTCGGGGAAATTCTTCGCGAGATAGTCCTCAATCAAAGGGAACTGGTCCTGCGGCAGTTTCGCGCCGAGGTTCGTCATCATGTAGAGGACGTCGTCCCAGCCCTCGCGTGTGTGTCCGCCAAAGGTGAGCATATTGAGCCCGTGGCACGTGGTGCAGAGCGTCTGCACCTGCTGTTTCCCGTCGCCATCGGGAAGTGTGACTTGCCGCCCCTGGCCCGCCGGCCCGGGTATCTGTCCCTGAATCCTTGCGGGGAACGCCATGCACAACAAAGCCGCGACTGCGAGCGAGAAAAGCAGATTTCTCGGCATGATCCCTCCTTGCGAACGCGACCGCCAGGAAAGCGCCCGTTCGATCATCCCCCGGCGCGCCCGGATTCTACTACCGAATGGCAGGACCACTCGCGTTAGAATGTGGGTGTCGTCCAAGGCGCCCGTAGCTCAATTGGATAGAGCATCTGCCTTCGAAGCAGAGGGTTGGGGGTTCAAGTCCCTCCGGGCGCGCCACTTCTTTGTCCTTCATGGCCCTCTCTAGCTGTGTCGATTAGAAGTGATGCCCGTTGTTTGTTTGCAGCGAGTTACGGCCGTTTCTCAGGATTATATACTTCACTCCACAAGTGGGTGTATAATCACTTTCCGTGGATCACCCCAAAACTCATTAAAATTAACCTTCTCGGTACTCCCTCCCTGCCTCCGAAAACGATCAAGATTCATCGCGCTCGCACTTCGCTTATGGTTCGGTTTTGGGACTGGAGCGCAACCTGGAAATGGTACGAGCTGCTATTTCTTGGAGGCTTCGGCTTGAGCCTCGGTATACATGAATATGTATTTTCAATCGTGTTCTTAGGCTTTTCGGCCTTCGGCGCTTTCTCCAAAGTTTCACATAACGAAAATTTTGGAGTAGCTGCTAAGTGGGGATGGAGTTTTCTAATCGCGCTTTTGTTGGTTTATTTGATTTTTGTGGTTGTTCAGGAAAAGGATGACCGCGAATGGTCTTGGACAGCCCCTGAATTGCGTGGCCTTATGCCCGAGAAGACAATCTCAAAATACTGGAATCCTCCGGGCTTTCCTCCCGATTACCACAATTTACAACCGGTAGTTGTGCAGTCAGCAAAACCTGCCGCATTGTCGATTAGAAAAACAAGGGCAGGTGGCCAGTGGCCGGCGTTCGGAAGCTGCGAAAGTGCGGCCTCTCGAAGGGCTGCCTTTTCCCGATCAGCGAGTTTTCAAAGAGCGTTCGACCCTCGTCCAGAGGGCGGGCGACTTTCGTCGTCTCAATCATGATGGCAGATCGGCGCGTGCGCGTCCCTTGTCCGCGAGTACAGGTTTGGTCCAGCGCCCGCGACCCGTACATTTGGATCGAAGCAGGTCGTTACTGCGCCACGGGAGCCGCGACGGCCGCGGCGACGCTCGCTGCGTTCAGCGAGACCTGCTATTGGGCTCAGAACGATGGTTTTTCGCTGCTTACAATCCCAAGCAGCCTCAATTTCCTTCCATGCTAGCTACAGAATCGAGCAACATATGCGGTTCCCCAGCGGAAAACAGGGGGTCCATCCAAACCGGGATCATGGGAACGCTGGAGCCTATGAACAAACCACATAACGAAGCGCTTCCATACGATGAGTTGACGCAGCCCCCCACGCACCCGGCCACTCCGGATTTCCTCCCGCCTGTGCGCGAGCCTATTCCATCAGCCCGGCTCGCAACGATCGCAATTGCTCTGATTCTTTGGGGCGTCTCGATGGCTTGCATTTTCGCGATCGCACGAGCGAACGGCTGGTGGTAGCGGTTGGGGTCAATCCACACGATTCAGGGAGTGTTTCGATGATTATGCTGAAAGAGCAAGTCTATCGCTGTCAAAATAAGCAGTGCGGCGCCGAAATCGTGATTGCGAAAGAATCCATCGAAGGCGGCTCGACTCCAACGTGCTGCTGCGGGGCACAGATGAAGAAGCCCTACGCCAAGCCGACCCTTACGCGACTGAAACCCACAGCAGAGCTTATCGAGCCTTTCAAGCCGGAGCTAGGAAAAGCGGCGAGCGGATAACGGCCATCTTATCCGATGGCCGGATTACATTTGCCTGCCAGCGTCAAAAACCTACTGCGCGACGGGAGCCGCGACGGCCGCGGCGACGCTCGCGGCGTTGAGCGAGAGCGGGCTTTGCAGCACCATCTCGAATTGCGTGCCGGCGTCAAAGAGCACGCCATTGCTCGCGCGCGAATGACGAACTGCGAGAATCGCTACAATGATGCCCGCCGCCGCGAAGCCCACACCGATTCCGATGGCGGTTCCCGTGCTGGGCCCTGGGTGGGGCAACGGAGGTGGTTGGGGCGCTTGTTGCGCGACCAGCACCAGATGTGGCGCATCGCCGCCTGCAAACGCGGCAGGCTCCAGCAAATTCGATCCGCGATCGAATTCAGGCCGCATGGCTTTAGCGTTCGTGTTGATGCCGTCGATGTCGACGGTGTAGCCGTTGGCGTAGACGATCCGCGTGAAGTGGATATGCAAGCTGCTGATGTCCGAGCTTCCTCGCGTCACTTTGTCGATCACGCCTTCCATGTACGTGCCCACGGGAATCACCACCTGCGTGCCGACCGTCACGGGAAACGCCGTGACCGCGCGGACAGAAGTTCCACGCCGCGCCGATTTCGTCGTGATCGAAGCCGAGAGCGTGGCAGGGATGCGAGTCCCCTCGGGAACCACGATCGTTTGCGCCGGAGAAGTCATGGGCGCCGGAGCTTGCGTTTGCGTCGACAACGGCTGGGCATTCGGCGCAGGAGCCTGTGCCGGGCACGTCGAAATCACGAGAAGTATGCCGAGAATCAATGAAAGTGTCCGCATTAGAGTGTCTCCCCGGATGCTGTTTGATCGAAGTACAGCGCGAAGCTCTGGCCTGCGAATCGCAGCGACTGCAAGGAAACCGAGCCGTCGGGATTGCTGAGCGTCCCCGGTATCGCTGAGGGCGATTGCTTGTTCAGGAGCACGACTCGCGCCTGCATGCTCGCAACGACTTTCTTGTTTTGAACGATCTGCACCAAAGCCAGCGGCCCAGCTCCTTTCCACGTGACTTGATAGCTGCCGGCGGACAGCGAATTCCCGGACACTTGAAAAGGCACGCTGATCTCGAACGATTCCTTCTGCGCTTTTGTGTTTGTGGCGACCACCGGAGGGCCGGGACAAGGAATGTCCGGTGTGCTCGGGCTCCCGGGAATCACCGTGTCGGGTGTTCCGGGCGTAGCCGGAATTCCGGGGATCACCGTATCGGGCGCGCCGTCCACTCCGGGGATCACAGTGTCCGGGGTGCCGGACGTGCCTGGGGTCCCAGGTATCACCGTGTCCGGCGTTCCCGGAGTCCCGGGAATCGTCTGGCACATCGTCGCGGACTTGAATCGGCCCGGCTGTACGGGCCTTGAGGCCTTCACGGCTCCTTCGACGCTGGTTGCATCGAGCTGCAACGGCAACTGCAGAACCATCTCGATCTGCGCGCCATTGTCGAGCAGCACGTCGCTTCGAGCACTGACGTCCACGTAAGGATTCGTCACGGCGGGAATCACATCATCGGGAGGAGCAGGACTCGCGCCTGGCGCTGCGCTCGGCAGGCTGGGAATGAAAACCGTGTAGCCATTCGCGAAGATGAGCTTCGTAAAGTGAATTTGAAACTGTGCATGCGGAGAAAATATTCCGGGCCGAGCCAGCGTGTCGATCTGGCCCTGTACATACGTGCCCGGCGGAATCGCCATCTGGCCGTTCACAGCGACAGGGAAGGCGCTCTCTGCGTACACATCGTCTCCCACCTTGGCCGTCTTGGCTAAGATGGCGTGCGTGAGCGTCAGCGAAACCGTGGTTCCCGCGGGAACCGCGATCGTCGATGCATTGGGCGCATTCGCTGTTTGCGACGAGTCTTGTGAACTCGGCTGCAGCGGTCCCGTTTGTGCGGCAGACGCAAAAGCGAAAAGCAGTATTGCGATTGCGAGTCGGCGCATGGTCGCCACCTCCGATCGCCACTTTTCTCTCCCACATAACGAGACGGCGACGGCCGCGCACGCGTTTCACAATTCGTGACGGGCCTTCTCAATGAATTCATAGGCCGAGCGCGCAGGCGCCCGGTAGCCGTGTGTTATGCGCCACTTACATGGCGAAAGTCCCCGCGCGTTCTCATACGTATGGAACTGCGATTTGAGCCGGTGGTTTGGCCTTGGGGCGGCGCTTCTACGAAATTTGCCTGCGGAGGCGGAGGACGCGCGACGGTGGATTCTCGGCGTAGAGTTCGTCGACGAGGGCGCTGCGATGGTCGAGGATCGCGCGCTGGTTGAGCGAGCCTTTGTCGGTGATTTCTCCGTGGTCGAGCGCGGGCGGTTCATCGAGCAGGATCGCGCGCTCGATGCGATTCGAAGCGCCGGTTGATTGCGCGGCGAAAGATTCGAGCAAATCGGTGAAGGCGCCCACGACATTCTCGTGCTGCAAGATTGCCAAGGCTTCCGGGGTTGAAACCCCGGAAGGAACAGAGCCGCTGACGGCGGGGCTGAAGCCCCGCCCTTCCACTTCTTGCGCCAGGGCGCGGCACGAATCCATATCCGGCACGACGAGCATGGCGAGGAAATCGCGGTCGTGCCCGGCGATCACCACGTCGCGGACGTACGGCGCGAAATGGTGGATGATGCGCGTGCGCAGCGGGCCCACGTTGACCCACGTGCCTGACGCCATCTTGAAATCCTCGGCGAAGCGCCCGTCGAAGATGAGCCCCTTGTTGATGTCGTTCGGGTCGACGAAGCGCACCGCATCGCCGAAGCGGTAGTAGCCCTCTTCGTCGAACGCGGCGCGTGTGAGCTTCGGATTGCGCCAGTAGCCGGGAGTGATGCTCGGTCCTTTGACGCGCGCCTCGATTTTCGCGCCGATCGGAGCCAGTTTCAGCTCCACGCCCGGCACGGGAATGCCGATCACGCCGGTAAGCTCGGAATCGCGCGTCCACTGGATGGCCATGGGAGACGTTTCAGTGGCGCCGAGGCCGGTGCACATCAGGATGCGCTCGCTGATCGTCTCGCGCGCGAGGTCGCGGTACGCCTGCCAGAGGGGCTGCGGCATTCCCGCAGCCGCGTAGAACATGAATTGCAGCCGGCTGAAGAATTTTTCGCGCAGCGCCCGGTCGGCGCGCAAATGAACCAGAAGCTCTTCGTAGCCCTTGGGCACGTTGAAATAAATCGTGGGCGCGATTTCGCGAAGGTTCTCGACGGTTGCGGCGATGCCGGCGGCGGTGGGCTTGCCATCGTCGATGTAGAAGGTGCCGCCATTGTAAAGCGCCATGCCGAGGTCGTGGTTGCCCCCGGCGGTGTGATTCCAAGGGAGCCAATCGAGAATCACGGGCGGCTCGTCGGCGAGGAAGCGAAATTCCTGCAAAATCATCTGCTGGTTGCTGCAGATCATGCGGTGCGTGTTGATCACGGCTTTCGGTATGTCGGTCGAGCCGGAGGAAAAAAGAAATTTCGCGATGTCGTCGGGCTGGATCGCGGCGTGTGCCGCATCCACGGCGGCGGTAGGCGTGGTGGATGCGAGCGCATCGAAGGAAGCGGCCCGGCGCCAGTCGATGGGCTCGGCGCCGAAGATGACTTCCGTATCGCGATCGACCACAGCCTCAAGCGCGCGCCGGTAGCGCGAGCCGCTCGCCACGAAGACGGCCCCCGGCGTGAGCACGCTCATCACGTGGCGCAGCTTGCCGAAATCGGTGGAGACGAGCGCGTAGGCTGGCGCAATCGAGGCCGTCGGCACGCCGACGTGCTGCCCCGCAAGCATCAGCAGCAAATGCTCAAAATTGTTTTCGGAGAGGATTGCGAGCGGATGCTCGGTGGTGAGGTTGCGCCCAAGCAGTGCTTGCCCGATGCGGCGGACGCGCTCGAGCGTCTCGGCATAGGTCATCGAACGCCACGCGCCATCCGGTCCGCGCATGGCGACGAACACGCGATCCGGCGCGCGCCGCGCCCATTCCACAAGCCGCTCAGTGATGACGCGCGGGTACGCCTCCAGCGGCTCGTCGCCGCGAATGATGAACGTGCCATCCGCCCGCCGCTCCATCGTCGCACCCGATGTGCGGACATGCACGGCGCGAATGCGATCGCTGGCGTTCGAATGCGCGGATGCCTGTATCGGTGTTGTCATCGCCGGCGTGGGTGTCTCCACATTATACGTTGTGCGCCGACGTTTCTCTGTGTACTCCGTGCTTTCTCTGGGGGCTCTGTGTTTCGCTGGGCGATCAAATGTAACTCCCGGTCAAACGACACGACTATTCTCACTCTTACGCCGAGTTGACATCGCCGCTCGCACATCCTAACTTAATTGATTCGAGTCTACGCTTGGAACTTGCTGGTACGCGATCGCCCGCGCTCGGATGATCGACGGTCGTTGCTCGACCCGGGAGGAATGTATGCAAAGCGAACCGATCATGGATTTGGCGCATCTGGCGCACCTGGAGTTGCTGACCCCAAAGCCCGAGGAGAGCCTGCGATTTTTCGTCGACGTGATGGGAATGACGGAATCGGGCCGCGAAGGCGATTCGGTCTACCTGCGCGCCTATGACGACTACGAGCGCCACACGCTGAAGCTGACGGCTTCGAAATTGCCGGGCATGGGGCACGTCGCCTACCGCGCGCGCAGCCCGCAAGCGCTCGAGCGGCGCGTCGCGGCGCTGAAGGGCTCGGGCTTCGACATTGGCTGGACCAGGGGCGACCTCGCGCATGGGCCCGCGTTCCTGTGCCAGGATCCGGACGGCCACAAGATCGAGCTGTATTACGAGACGCAGTGGTATCAGGCCCCGCCGGAACTGAAGCCGGCCCTGAAGAATCAGGCGCAGCGCTTTCCCGCGCGCGGCATGAACGTCCGCCGCCTCGATCACTGGAACGGGCTCGCGGTCGACATCAAAGCCAACCGCGAATTCTTCGAAAATTACCTCGGCTTCCGGCTGACGGAGCAAATTGTCCTCAGCAGCGGCAAGGAAGCAGCGATGTGGATGACCGTCACCAATAAGAGCTACGACTTCGCCTACACGGCCGACCACACTGGCACGAAGGGCCGCTTTCACCACGTCACGTACGCGGTGAACAGCCGCGAAGAGGTGCTGATCGCGGCGGATATCGCGCTCGAGAACGGAGTCCCCATCGAGACGGGGCCGCACAAGCACGCCATCCAGCAGACATTTTTCTTGTACCTCTACGAGCCGGGCGGCAACCGCGTGGAAGTCGCCAATGCCGGCGCGCGCCTGATTCTGGCGCCGGACTGGAAGCCGATTCGCTGGAGCGAGGCCGAACGCAAGAAGGGCCAAGCGTGGGGGCTCAAGACCATCGAATCGTTCCACACATACGGCACGCCTCCCGTGGAAACGGTCACCAAGTGATGACCGCAAGCGAAAAGGCGCCTGCTCGGGCCATCGCTCGGGCCCGCGAGTGAAAATGGCGCTCCCGCATCTGCTGTTGCTTCCCGGGCTGGCGTGCGACGCCGAGGTGTGGAAGCACCAGGCGCGCTCGCTGCGCGAAATCACCGGCGTGCAGGTTGCGGACTACGGCGCGAGCGATTCGATTCAGGAGATGGCGCGCGTGGCTATCGAGCGCGCCCCGGAACGCTTTGCGCTGGCCGGCCATTCGCTGGGCGGCCGCGTCGCAATGGAAGTTTTTCGCAGCGCGCCGGATCGCGTTGTCGGCCTCGCGCTCCTCGATACTGCGTACAAGCCGTTGCAGCCGGGCGAAGCGGGAGAGCGCGAAAAGGCCGAGCGCGCCGGATACGTCAAGATCGCCCAGACGCAAGGGATGCGGGCCATGGCTCGCACATGGCTGCAAAAGATGGTGCATCCGTCGCGTCTCGCGGATGCGCCGCTGATCGACTCGATCATCGAAATGATGGGCCGCAAATCTCCTGAAATATTTGCGGGGCAGATCAAAGCTCTGCTCGGGCGGCCGGATGCGACGCCGTCGCTGGCGGCCGCGCATTGTCCCACGCTGGTGCTATGCGGCCGCGACGACGCGTGGAGCGTGCTCGACGTGCATCGCGATATGGCCGCGCGGATGCCGAATGCGCGGCTCGCCATCATCGAAAATTGCGGGCACATGTCGACGATGGAGCGCCCCGAAGCCGTAACCGCCGCCCTCGCGGAGTGGTTCTCCAGCTTGTCCGATTGACGCCATCCCGCAGCTTTTCTAGAATCGCCAGCCGGGAATAGAAAGGGTTTAAACCAGCCGCGAACATGATTATCGACTCTCATCAACACTTCGTTCGTCTCGCCAAACATCCGGAAGTCGAAGGCTTTCGCCAGGCGCAACTTTCAGGAAAGAATCCCGATGTCCTCCCCGACATCTCGGATGCCGACGTAAAGAAGAGTCTGGAGCAGGTCGTCAGCTTGATGGACTCGCGCCGAATCGACGTCGCATTCGCCTCTCCCCGTGCGAAAGCCATGGCGACGCATGAAGGCACTCCGGAACAGAACGCCATCTGGGCCGATCTCAACAACAGCCTTATCATTCGCGCCTGCCAGTTGACTCCCGGCCGCTTTGCACCGGTCGGCATGCTTGGACAACATCCATCGTGCCCATCCGAGCAGGTCGCGAAACAGATCGAGCGATGGACGAAGGAAGGTTTCATCGCGTTCAATTTCGACCCTGACGGCACCGGCGGCCGCTGGCAAAACCAGCCCTTCACCGGAAAGCACAATTACCCGGTTTTCGAAGCGGCGCAGGCGCTCGATGTGCCGCTCGTGCTGCACGGCAGCGAATCAATCAATAAGAACTTCCCGCATACGGCTGTCCAATATCTGGTTGCCGATATAACGGGCTTCGTGCAACTCATGATGGCGAAGGATCTGTTCCGCGATTTTCCGCGCCTGCGATTTCTGATTCCTCATGGCGGCGGCGCGTTGCCGTGCCAGATCGGGCGGTGGAGGGCGATCGCGAAGTACAACAGCTGGGCCAGCCCGGACGAGATCCTCGGCAATGGCAACGCTTTCGTGGATACCTGCGTGTACAACGATCTCAACATGCAGATGTTGTGCGACGCTGTCCCGCTCGAGAGCATCCTGTTTGGCTCGGAGTGCGACGGCGCCTTCCCCGGCGTGATCAACGACGAAACGCACGATCATTACGACAATACGCGGCGCTATGTTGACGATTCGAAGCTCAACGCCGCCGACAAGGCCCGGATTTATGCCGCCAACGCGCGGCGAGTTTATCCCCGTGCGAGCCGCTGGATTCAAGCGTAGCGGAGACTAGGAGAACTTCATGAGCAGACCGGTCGTAGTGCGAAATATCGAGCAGCCCGCGGAAGACGCCGTCGCCGCGCTCGAGAAATACGGCGTTTCGACGGTGCACGAAGCGCAGGGCCGCATCGGCCTGCTTGCGAGTTACATGCGCCCGATCTATCCCGGCGCAGCGATTGCCGGCGCGGCGGTCACAGTGTCGCTGCCCCCGGGCGACAACCTCATGATCCACGTGGCGGTCGAAGTCTGCCGCGAGGGCAACATCCTTGTGGTAGCGCCGACCTCGTATTGCACGGACGGATATTTCGGCGAGCTGCTGGCCACATCGCTGCGCGCGCATGGCGTGAAAGGCCTGATCATCGAGGCAGGCGTCCGCGATGTGGGCCCGCTGACGGCGATGAAGTTTCCCGTCTGGAGCCGCGCTGTCCACTCGCAGGGCACGGTGAAGGCGACTCTGGGCTCGGTGAACGTGCCGATCGTATGCGCGGGCGCCGCGATCGATCCCGGCGATGTGATCGTCGCCGATGATGACGGCGTCGTCGTGGTCAAGCGCGCAGACGCGGCGAAAGTGGCGGCGGCGTCCGAGCAGCGCGTAAAAAAGGAAGACATCACGCGCGAAAAACTGGCGCGCGGCGAACTCGGCCTCGACATGTATGGTTTGCGCGCGAAGCTCGCCGAGCTCGGCCTCGAATATCGTTAGGAAACTCGGTAGCGTCGGCGTCCCGCCGGCTCCTCTTTGGCTGTGCGCCGTTTGCCTTTGACGTTTCGGGTGCCCCATCCTCGGTTTTTGAGGGTGGGGCCTTTGCTAGATAGCATTTATGGCCCACGATCCCTTTCGCCGCATCGCACTCGTCGGCTTCGGCGAAGCCGGCGGAATCCTCGGCCACGATCTCGCCAAGCAGGGAATCGAAGTCTCCTTTTTCGATATCTTGCTGCGCTCGAAGAAGGTGCGCCCGGCGATGCTCGCAAAGGCGCAGGCCTCCGGCGTCCATCCCAAAGAGACCCTGCGCGACGCCATGCACAACGCCGAACTGATCATCTCCGCAGTTACTGCATCTTCCGCGCCCAGCGTCGCAAGAGAAGCTGCGCCACTCCTCAAACCCGGCCAAATTTTCCTCGATATCAATTCTGTTTCGCCCGAAACGAAGCGCAAAGAAGCGCGCCACTTCGAGAAAAGCAAAGGTCACTTCGTCGAAGCGGCGGTAATGGCGCCCGTTCCACCGCAACGGATCAAGGTCCCCATGCTGCTCGGTGGCAAGTGCGCTCCCGAACTCGCCCTGCGCCTGCAGGCGACGGGGATGAACGCGACCGCCGTGAGCGATCAAATCGGAGTCGCCTCCGCGATCAAAATGTGCCGCAGCGTGATGATCAAAGGACTCGAAGCGCTCGCAATCGAAAGCCTGTTCGCAGCGCGGCGCTATGGCGCCGAAGACGCGGTCCTCGCCTCGCTCGACGCCACGTATCCTTCGATGGGGTGGAAGGACAAGCTGCCCGACTACCTCGTCAGCCGGGTAGCCGAACACGGCCGCCGCCGCGCCGCCGAAATGCGCGAAGCCGCGCTGGCCGTCGCCGATGTGGGAATGGACCCGCTTCTAACCGAGCGAACCGCCAAGCGCCACGACTGGCTTGTCGATGAGATTGCCGCGCTAGGCTTGAATCGAGACGCCGCAGAATTCGGTGAATCTTTCTCCTGGCGTGTGCTCGCCGATGCGCTCGGCGCCAAGAAAAAGGGGCGGACGGCTCGTCCTGCGCAGCGGCGTTCGCGAAAATAGGGCCTAAAAGAAAAAAAATCGCTTGCGGCGGCCGGTTCGTATGCCTCGCACAGCCGCCTCATCCATGCCCGCACCTTCGGGCAATTCCGGCACCCATGGCAGCGGGCGTCCTTCGAATGCCGCCAGCGGATTATCGATTAGTAGCGCTCGCGCCACGTCTTCTCCGCGCGTCTTCGCCACCAGCTCGAAGGTTTCCTTCAGCCGCAGCGGCCGCGACGTCACGTTGTGCGCGTCGCTCGCGATGAAATGGACGGCATTCGCGTTGAGCCACTCCTCGGCCACCGCCTGCGCCGATTCGCCGAATTTCCCGAGCAGCGATTGCGCCGTGATCTGCGCGTAGCAGCCCTGGTTCAGCCATCGGTAGAGCCGCTCGGGCTGCGAACGGATCAGCGGATTGCGCTCGGGATGCGTGATGATCGGCCGCAAACCCGCCAATTGCAATTCATGCAGCGCCTGGTCCAGCGACGGGGGAATCGAATAGTCCGCGAACTCGACGAGCAGGTATTTCTTCTGGTTCAGCGCGAAACGCCACGAGTCGCGCCGGATCTCCTGCAGGTTTTCGAAGCTCAAGTGAAAATCGCATCCCGTGGCGAAAATGAGCCGGCCTTCGAATCGCGATTGCAACTCATCGCGCCGCTGCCGGATCGCATCCGGCAGAAACGGCCAGGCGGGGCTCGCGTGCGGCGTGCCGATGATGTGCGTCACGCCGTCTTCGATGGCCATTTCGGCCATTCCGCATGCAATTTCAAAGGATTCCGCGCCGTCGTCGAGATTGGGAAGAATGTGGCAGTGAATGTCGACCATTTAAAACAGCATAGCGCAGCCGAAATGCGATCACAACGGCCGGCTTCCCATATTTCGATCAGTCTTCCTCAGAGTGCGCGCTTCCTGTTATGCTTCTATTTCACAAAGTCGACCTTTGGTTTGGCCTCAAGCGCGTTTCGGCTGGCCAAGTTGCTCGCAGCAAATCCAGAAACAAACTTGGGTGAGAGAATAAGAGGATGAGCGGGGATCGCAAGCCTGACTTTTTCGCAGGGAAGGATGTACGCATCGCAATCATCGGATGTGGCTACGTGGGATTGCCGCTCGCGCTGCGCTTCGCCGATGTAGGCCACCGAGTCACGGGATTCGACGTTGATAAATCCAAGGTTGACAAGCTCAATGCGGGCCAATCCTACATCCAGCACATCCCAGCCGACAGAATTCGCGCCCACGTCGAGGGAAAACGTTTAGACGCCACCACGGATTTCTCGCGACTGAAAGGGATGGACGCGGTGCTGATCTGCGTGCCGACTCCGCTCGATGAGCGCCGCGAGCCCGATCTGACGTACGTGGCTGACACCACGAAAGCGATTGCCCCGAACCTGCAGCGCAACCAGCTGATCGTCCTCGAGAGCACGACGTATCCCGGCACGACCGAAGAGCTGGTTCTCCCGATCCTCGAAAAGACCGGCCTGAAATGCCCAATTGCGCGTGGCGCGGCCGCCGAAAACATTGCCACCGATTTCTATCTCGCCTTTTCGCCCGAGCGCGAGGACCCCGGCAACAAGCAATACGGCCTGGCGCAGATTCCCAAAGTTGTCGGCGGGATCAATCCTCCGAGCGGCCGGGCAGCGGCCGGCC
>JBKQNJ010000054.1:0-37422 GCA_052146315.1 Candidatus Acidiferrales bacterium
AGCAGCGCCTCGGCGTGCTGCCGTCGCAGGAGGAAGTGCTGCCGCAGGAATTCGACTACGAGTCGCAGGCGCTGCTTCAGGTAGTCAAAGCGCCCGCCGACCGCGAGCGTCGCCGAAGTGAGAATTACGGTGTCGAATTGATCGAAGAGTTTCTCGCGGAGGATGTCGCTCACGTCGATCGGCGTGGCCGCAAGGAAGACGCCGCGGCCGCGGCGCTCGTACCAGTAGACGTAGCTTTTCTCCTCGCTCTCCATCAGGAACGCAAGCTCGCGGCGGGTTTCGGCGGCGCGGCGCGCGAGGGCGATGATTTCCTCGGGCTTGGGCGAGATCGCCGAGAGCTCGGCCTCGGTGCGCTTCACGGCTGACGCCAGATCGTCGTACGCCTCGCGATTCTGATCGAGGAAAGCATGTCTTTCGGCGGGACCGAAGGGATAGCGGCCTTCGCGCTCGGGGAAGCGCTCGAAGAACGCGCGGGAGCGTTCGCGCATTCGCGTCAGATGCTTGCGCAGCGGGGCGGCCTCGATGCGCAAGATGCGCAGCATACTCTCCGTATCGCGCGCGAGCTCTTCGAACTGGTAGCTCGAAAGCCGGCGGCCGAAATAATCGCTCGCCACGTCCTCGATCTCGTGCGCTTCGTCGAAAACGACGGCGGAATATTCGGGGAGGATTGAGCCGAAATCGTCCTGGCGGATCGCGAGGTCGGCAAAAAAAAGATGATGGTTGACGATGATTAGGTCCGCTTCGTGGGCTCGCTGGTGCATTGCCGTCACGAAGCAGCGCTGAAATTCCGCGCACTTCTGCCCGGTGCAGAGGTCGCTGCGCGCGTCGATGCGATTCCAAAGCTCGGCGTCGTCGGGAAGGAACGTCAGCTCGCTGCGATCGCCGGTTTCGGTGAGCTTCTCCCAGTCTTTGATTTGCGAAAACCAGTCGATCTCGTCGATCCCCTTCAGGACCGGCTGGCCCTCCATCTGATGGACTTTTTGCCGGCAGAGGAAATTCGCGCGGCCCTTCATCAGCGCCGCTTTCAGATTGGGCGCAAAATGCTTTTGCAGGAAGGGAACGTCTTTTTGGAAGAGCTGCTCTTGCAGAGATTTTGTCGCTGTCGAGATGACCACGCGGCGCCCGCTGCGAATCGCCGGCAGCAGGTAGGCGAGCGTCTTGCCGGTGCCCGTGCCGGCTTCGATCACCACGTGCTGGTGTTTCTCGAAAGCATCCGTGGCAATTTTCGCCATGGCAAGCTGCGACGGACGGAATTCGTATCCAGGGTGGCGCTTTTCGAGCAGGCCGCCCGGCCCGAAGATGCCTTCGACGGTAATTTCCTCGCGTTGGGCGGTGGCTGCTTTTTTCGGCATGAGTGTCCGTTGATCCCGAGACTGCGGCGGCGAAAATCTAAAATAGCACAACGGGGCCGCAACACCGCATCCGGCAGGTGCCCGCTCTCATTGAAAAGTGCGCCACCGAAAGAGGAAGAGAGATCCTTCGCTTCGCTCAGGATGACGATCCATTCGGCCGTCGAAGGATGCGTTACGACGCTCGCGTACGGCGGGTGCCGGTCAGCGGCGGGATGTGGCTTCGAGCAGCTTGGTCCAGCGCGCCAGGTGCTCGAGCGACGGAGTGTCCGTCTGGTCGATTCGCAACGGCGTGACCGACGCGGCGCCATCGCGGATCGCGGCGTGGTCCGTATCCGGCTCGATCTCGCCGATGAATTGCTGCTCGCTCAGCCAGTAATAGCGCCGCCCGCGCGGGTCTTCGCCCGGCTGCAGGACGTTGCGCGTGATCTTCGACGACTGCCGCGTGATGCGCACCTCGCCCGTCCAGTCCTGCGGGATGTTGACGTTAAGTAGCACGCCCTCCGGCAGGCCCTCGCTCAGAATCAGCGGCGCGAGCGTGCGCGCGAAGCCTGCCGCCGGCGCGAAGTCGAACTCCAGCCTGCGGTACGCCACGGAGATTGCTACCGACGGCACGCGGTTGATCGCGCCTTCCATCGCTGCGCCCACCGTCCCCGAGTAGAAGATATTCTCGCCCACGTTGCCGCCGCGATTGATTCCCGAAACGACGAGGTCCGGCTTGTCGTCGAGCAGCGTGTGCAGTGCGAGGATCATGGCGTCCGTGGGAGTGCCCTCGATCGAATATTCCCGCTCGGCAATCCGGTCGCAATAGATCGGCTGGCGCAGCGTAAGCGATTGCGCCGCGGCGCTGTGGTCGCGCGATGGTGCCACAATCGTCACCGTGCCGACCTCGGCGAGCGCAGCAGCCAGTGCGCGCAGCCCCGGCGCGTGAATCCCGTCGTCGTTGGTGATCAGAATATTCGGCATCGAGTCTTCTATAGGCAGGGGCTCATCCCCGAGAACTCTATTGTGCCGAATCCCAAAGGCCGGAGAGCACTTTTTTCATGTCGTCGATGATTTCGGGGGTCAACAGCTTCTCGTGCGCCGATTTCATCGCCTCGCGGGCATCGACCTCGATGTAGCGACAGATCTGCTGCTTCTCCGGGCTCGCAGCGGCGGCGAGGGGACGAAAGCAGAGAACATATTCGTCCTTGTCGTCGCGAAGCCACATCTCTGTCAATGAACATCGATATTCGCTTTTGGCGAAGCTATCCAAGAGTCCGAAGAATCGAGATTCAAGCGAAGTCATGTACAAAGCAGGCGGAGGTGCCTGAAAGCAATGGTCGGGACGACTGGATTTGAACCAGCGACCTCACGCACCCCAAGCGTGCGCGCTACCAGGCTGCGCCACGTCCCGACCGCACAGGCCGCAATCAGCCCGCATGTGGCTGTTTGGGCCGGGAATCAGCGTATCACTCGCGTTCGAGGAGGGTCAAGACAGCGAGGAGCTCTTCGTGCAGATCGAGCAGGAATTTACGGTGCGCACGCGAGCCCCGATCGAGCTTGGCGGAAGCCGCGGGAGCGGCCGAAAGAGTTTCCTCGGTTTCGGCGCCAGCGCCGTTGTTCTGGTCCATCAGGTGCTTGCGCGCCCCCGCGATTGTAAAACCTTCGTCGTAGAGCAGGCGCTTAATCTCGAAGACGGTCTCGATATCCTCGCGCCGATAGAGGCGATGCCCGCTGGGGCTCTTTACCGGCTGCAGCATGGGGAATTCCGATTCCCAAAAGCGCAGAACGAACGTCTTCGTCGCCGTCAGGCGGCTGACTTCGCCGATGCGGAAGAGCCCGCCGCTTTCGGGACTTTCCGGCACTCGTTGGGCTGCGCTGGCCATGGCTTTTCTGTATCCTAGGCCGATTTCGGGCCGTGTCAACCCCTGGCAGCTACGGCTTGGACGAAAGCTCGATCGCCTTCAGAATCCGCTTGGTCATCCGCGAGATGAAGAAGGTGATTCCGAAGGTGCAGGCCACCACCATGAGCAACACGGAAAATATCCCCATGCCCACGGCTCTCGGGGGCACAGTCTGGACATCGTGGCCTCCGTGCATAGCAGTAATGAACGCGACGAGATGGAGCAACACAAGGAGCAGGAAGATCACCAGCCCCGCCATTTGCCATCTCTGGCTGCGGTCCACGGCGTCCAACGACTTCCGAAGGATTGTTTCCATATCTTCTGCCATCACACGCTCCTTGTGGGATCGAGTTTTTTGCGAAGGGCAGCCAAACCGTATGCGAGGCGCGATTTGACGGTTCCCAGCGGTATCTCAAGAATTGCGGCGACTTCGGGAAGAGGCATCTCCTCCTGAAAATGCAGCACCAAGACGGCGCGGCTCGCGGCCGAAAGCGCTTCGGACTTCAGCAACTCGGGCAACATCTCCGGCGGCACGGCCGACTCCGCGGCCGGAAGATCGTCGAGGATGACTTCGTCGTGAACCTGCTCAGACCAGCGCCTCTCTTTCTTCAAATGACGAAAGGCCGCCCGGCTTGCCACCCTGTATGCCCAGGGATGGAATGCTTCCGGCACATCCAGCCATTTCAGCTTGCGAGACACGAGAATCAGAACCTCCTGCAGCACGTCATCCGCGGACGATGCGCCGACGAGCCTCATCAGGTAGCGGCGGAGCGAAGGCTGCACGCCGCGCAGGAGCAGTTCGAGGGCCTCGCGATCGCCGCACTGGGCCCTGAGAACCCATTGCGCCTCTTGTTTGGAAGTAGCCACGCGCTCTCGTCAATGACCTAGAGACCTGGCCGCGCCGAAAAGTTCGGAAGAACAGCAAGAAAATTGCGGCATGCGACGCAGGGGGCCGGCGCTAGCGTTTGCGGCCCCGACTGCGGCCGGGCCGGCGCTTGGGCTTGCTGTGGCGCGGCGTGCGTTTTTCGCCCTTCGGGAATTCAGGCTTCTCGTGGCCGGGACGATCGCGTTTTTTCAGGCGCTGATTGAAACGGATCGGCGTGCCCGTGAAATCGAAGGCCGCGCGCAGACGGTTTTCGAGGAAGCGCTGATAGCTGAAGTGCAGCGGCTTCATCTGATTCGTGAAGAGCACGAACGTGGGCGGCGCAACGGTGGCCTGCGTGATGTAGTAGATCTTCACCTCGCGGCTGGCGGGCGAGGTGCCGCGCTCAAGATCGACGTTGGCGAGCCACCGGTTCAGCTCACCGGTCGAAATGCGGCGGCGGCGGGCCTCGACCACGCGGTCGATCAGCGTGTAGAGCTTTTCGGTGCGCTCGCCTGTGAGCGCCGAGAGGAAAACGATCGGCGCGTAGGCTAGAAATTTCAGCTTTTGGCGGACCATCGGCTCGTAGTCGGCGAGGAGCTTGGCCGGATTCGCACCCTTGCCTGCCTCTTTGCCGCTGTGGGCTTTCTCGCGCGCGGCTTTTTCTTGTGCCGCTTTGAGCGCGAGATCCCATTTGTTCATCGCGATGATCACCGAGCGGCCCGATTGCTCGGCGTAGCTCGCGATAGTGGCGTCGTGCGAAGTGACGCCGACGGAAGCGTCCACCACTAGCACGGCCACGTCGGCGCGCTCGAGATGATTCCGCGCCATGATCACGCTCAACTTTTCGGCGATGAGTTTCGTTTTGCCCTTGCGGCGAATTCCGGCGGTATCAAGGAAGCGGTACGTTTTGCCGTGGCGGTCGACGACGGTGTCGACCATGTCGCGCGTCGTCCCCGCTTCGGGCGAAACGATCGCGCGCTCGGCGCCGACGAGCTGGTTGAGCAACGTCGATTTGCCCACGTTCGGCCGCCCGATGATCGCGATGTTGACGTCGGGCTGCGCGGCTGTCGATTCGCCCTCGGGGAAGTCGTGCGTGAGCGAATCGAGCAGTGCGTCGATGCCGTAGCCGTGCTCGGCCGAAATCGGGAAAATTTCGTCGCCGAGCTCGTAGAACTGCGCCGCGAGCTCCGCCTGCTTCGGCGAATCCACTTTGTTTACGGCGAGCACGGGCGGCTTGCCCGCGCGCCGCAAAAGCTGCGCGAGTTCGGCGTCGAGTGGCAGCGGCCCCGCGCGGCCATCGACGATCTGCACCACGCGCGTGGCATTTTCAATCGCGACGCGCGCCTGCCGGAGGATTTCCCCCGGAATCCCGGCTTTGTCCTCGGGCACGATTCCGCCCGTGTCGACCACCTCGAACGCGCGGCCGTCCCAGTTCGCGGTGCCGTAGATGCGGTCGCGCGTGATTCCGGGCTCATTGGTGACGATAGACCGACGCGTCCCGGTCAGCCGGTTAAAGAGCGTGGATTTCCCGACGTTCGGTCGCCCGACGATGACAATCGATGGAAGTTTGGTAGTCATCTCAGCCTAAGGTCAATGTCTCTTTCCGCTTCTGCAGTTCTGCGCGACGGGCCATCAGGAGGACGAGATCCTTGGGAGGAGCATCAGGATCGATTTTGTTTCCCAACGCCGCCAATTTCTCCTCCAACTTCCTCTGCAGTTCGGAGAGCTCCTGGCCCACTCGCCACCGGCGCAGAACGTTTAGGCCGCTTTCCGCTTCCTCCCACGTCCACTCTTGGGGCCTGTCGAAGACTACTTCGAAAAGTAGCCGACGGTCCCGATCTTCCAGACTCGCAGCCAAAATGGGCACGTCGTAATGGTCGTCAACTTGAGAAACGAGAAGGGCGAATATTCGTTCAGCTTCGAGGCCCTGAAATAACCCCTCGTTTGCCATTGCTTGGCGGAGCTTTCCGCGGAACTCTTTAGCCTGGACAAACATTCGTATCAGCTGGCGAACGGCATCCTGTAACGGATCGCCGGCAACGCTCGAATGCTTCACTTCGCTGCGACGCTCGACGGCGGCGCGTCGCAGGGCTTCGCGCAGCACCGGCTCATCGACGCGCAGCTCGGACGCGATCCGCGTGGCCCATTCCGAGCGCAGCAGGCGGTCCGGCAGCCGCTGCACGAAGGGCATCAGGAAATTGAGCGCCGCCACTTTTCCCGCGGCAGTGGTGCGATCCATGTGCCGCGCTTTGCCGATCAGATAATCGAGATACGGCGGCGCCTGCGCCAGCAATTTCCGGTAGGCTTCGACGCCCTGCTCTTTGATGAATTTATCCGGATCGGCCGCGCCGGGCAGCGCGAGCACGCGCACGTCGAATTCTTTTTCGAGCAGCAAAGCAATCGATCGTTCCGTGGCGACTTGCCCCGCTGTGTCCGGATCGTAATTCACGATCACGCGCCGCGTGAACCGGCCGAGCAGCTTGATCTGCGGTTCGGCAAGGCTGGTGCCGCAGCTCGCCACCACGTTCGCGATGCCCGCGCGCGCCACCGCGATCGCATCCATATACCCTTCAACAAGGATCGCGATATCGCCCTGCCGGATCGCTTCTTTCGCGCGATCGAGGTGATACAGCAGGTTGCTCTTCGAATATACCGGCGTTTCGGGCGAGTTCATATATTTGGGCATGTCGTCACCCATCGCGCGCCCACCGAACGCGATCACTTTGCCGGAATCGTTGGCGATCGGGAACATGATCCGGCGCCGGAACTTGTCGTACAGCCGTCCGCCCTGATCGCGCGAGAAAAGCCCGGAAACTTCGAGCAGCGCCTCGGGATACTTGGGCTTGAGCTGGCGCAGCAGAGCGTCGCCCGCTGACGGCGCCCAGCCCAGTCCGAACCGCTTCATCGCCTCGCGATCGAGGCCGCGATCCTCGAGATACGCCGCCGCGACCTTGCCTTCCGCGGCCTCGTGAAGCTGCCGCGCGAAAAATGCCGCCGCCTGCTGGTGCATCTCGACGAGCGCGCCTCGCTGCTGGTTCTCGCGCCGCTCTTCAGGCGAGCGCTCGCGCGGCTTCGGAATCGGAATGCCGCACTTTTCGGCGACCGTGCGCAACGCCTCGGGAAACGTGCACTTGTCGAGCTCCATCACGAACTTGAATACGTCGCCGCCCGCGCCGCAGCCGAAGCAGTGATAAATCTGCCGCACCGGATGCACCGCAAACGAAGGCGTTTTCTCCTGATGGAACGGGCAGAGCCCCGTGAAATTTTGCCCCGTCTTCTTCAGACGCACGTATTCGCCGATTACGCGGACGATGTCCGCCTGCTGCTTCACCTTCTCCGCGAATGAACCCGCTTCAGCCATGTTTTTCGAAAATGGAAAGTCGAAATTAGAAACTCGGGCCACTCTCTTAGCATTTCGCCGCTAAGGTTTCAATTCTGCCACAGTGATCGCTGTGCCGCCTCGGTCTTCCGCCTCCGCGTGGATGCGCTCGACGAGCGGATGCCCTGCAAGAAATTCTGCAAGGCCACGGCGCAACGCCCCGGTCCCATGTCCGTGGATAATGCGGACGCTCGCCCGCCCGGCTAACGCCGCATCATCGAGAAACTTGTCGACGCGCTGAGTCGCCTCCTCGACGGTGGAACCGATGACGTTAATCTCTTCGGGGGCCGACTCAAGGCTCGACTGCGCGTGAACCGTGATTCCGCGCTGTCGCGCCCCTGCTATAGCGCCACCCTTTGCCGTCGCAGCGTCATTCTCGATGCCAACGATATCCGCCAGCGGAACTTTCATCCGCAGCGGCCCGGCTTGCACCTCGGCCAATCGTCCATCGTGCCGCTGGAAAACGACCGGTTGCTTGAATCCTTTGACTGTGATTCGCTGGCCCGCCGAAAGCAGTTCCGGCGCAACGGGCGCTTGCTGCGCCGCTATCGCAACGCCGAGATCCGCCTGCGAAGATGCGAGAGTTTCGACGACGGCAGCATCCGCTTCGGTCCGCGCGTCCGATTCGAACTTGCCCATGCGGCGTCCCGTTTGCTTTTCGAGCTGGGCGCGCAGCGTGCGATCCTTCACGTCCTCGACCACGCGTGCGACTTCGGCCTCGAGCCGCTTTTGCGCCTCGCGAAAACTTTTCTCGAGTTCGGCGATGCGCTTTCGCTGCCGCTCGACCCATTCCGTCTGCAGCGCCCGGCGATCTTCCTCGAGCTGCGCCAGCTCCTCGCGCGCCTGCCGCTTCACGTCTTCCATTTCGTCGCGACTGCGATGGAGATAGGCGATCAGGTCGCGCGCCTCGCGTGATTCAGGCGAGAGGCTTGCCTGCGCGTGTTCGACAACGCGCGCCGGCAATCCCAGCCTTCGCGCGATTTCAATTCCGCTCGACGTGCCGGGCACGCCCACGAGCAGCCGGTAGGTGGGCCGCAGATGCTCCTCATCGAATTCCATTGCCGCGTTCACGATGCCGGGCGTCGTCGAGGCATATGCTTTCAGGCGATCGTGGTGCGTAGTCGCGAGCGTCAGCGCGCGCCGTGCGCGAAATTCCTCGAGCAGCGCGACCCCGAGCGCTGCACCCTCTTCGGGTGCCGTGCCGGTGCCCATTTCATCGACGAGAATCAGCGAGCGATCGGTCGCGAGGTCGAGCATCGACTTGAGATTCAGCATGTGCGCCGAAAACGTCGAAAGATTCGCCGCGATCGATTGCTCGTCGCCGATATCGGCCAGCACGCGATCGAAAATCGGCAGCTCTGCGCGCTCCGCCGCCACAGGAATCGCCGATTGTGCCGAGAGCGCCGCGAGCCCGGTCGTTTTGAGCGCGACCGTCTTACCGCCGGTATTCGGCCCGCTGATCACCATCACCGTCTCGCCGCTGCCGAGCGCAAACGTCATCGGCACAGCTTTTAATCCCTGAGGCCGCAGCGTCGCTTCCAGCACCGGATTGCGCGCCGCGTCGAGCCGCAGCGAATTGCCCTGCGTGAACTCCGGCACCGTGCAGTCGAATTCGCGGGCGAAACGCGCGCGCGCAAAAGTCGAATCGAGATGAGCGATTTCCGCAGCCGCCGCGTCGAGCGGGCCGCGCTCCAGCCGCACCCGTTCCGTCAGGTCTTCCAGAATGCGGGCGATTTCGGCGATTTCTTCGTCACTCAGCTGCACCAACCGATTGTTGAGATCGATGGCCTCAAGCGGCTCGACGAAAATCGTCTGGCCCGTGCCGCTTGCGCCGTGGACCACGCCGGGAACGCTGCGCCGCTCGGAAGCGCGCACGGGAATCACAAAACGGTCGTTGCGCAGCGTGATGTAGTCCTCGCTCTTTTCTCCTGAAGCCTCGCCGCGCGCTCGCAGAATTCCCTCAAGCGACCGCTGAATCTTCTCGCGCGCCTGAGCAATCCCCGCGCGGATGCGCTTCAGTTGCGGCGAAGCATCGTCGCTGATTTCGCCGTTCGGGAGTATCGCGCGGCGGACCGCGGCGGAGAGTTGCCGGAAGTCAGCCAGCGCAGCGGCGCGCTGAGCGAGGCGCGGATATTTTTCGCCCTCGCCACGCAACGTCTGCCGCAGGCCGCCCACCGTTTCTATCAGCGACACCGCGTCCAACAGCTCTGCGATCGTGAGCACGGTGGCCGGCACCAAAAGCCGCGCCAGCCACGCGGCCGGGTCGGCGAGCGAGCCGAATCCGAGCTCCGAGCCGGCGCGCAGATACGCGATCGCTTCGCGCACGAGCTCGAATTCAGCGCCAAGCGCGACCGCGTCTTGCTGCGGCGTGAGCGCCTGGATCGCCCGCCGCCCGGGCACACACGTGGTAAATCCGCCGAGGATGCTCTTCAGGCGGTCGAATTCCAGCAGCTCTTCAGCAGGACGCGACACGATAAGATTGTAGCTCGGTTGACTGTGGGAAACTCAGCGCGCCTCAAATTGGCCGGCAAGATATGCGGCCGCATCCGCAGGAGACGAAGCAACGTGAACGAGCGGCGCGTCGCTGCGGCCACAATCACGCGCGCGGCCAAACTCGACTTCGCTCACCAGATCGAGCACCGGCCGCCAAAAATCGCCCAGCACGGCGAACGGCTTCCGCGCCATCGCGCCCTTATTGATCATTTCCCACACGACCGCCAGCTCCACCAGCGTTCCCGTGCCGCCGGGACACGTGACGTAGCCATTCCCTCGCTTCACCAATTCGAATAGACGGTCCTGCCACGTTTTCACGCGAACTTGCTCATCGACCCACTCGTTCGAGCTCGAGCGAAAAAAGTCCGACGTCACCGCAAGCGTCTGCCCGCCCGCTTCCTTCGCACCGCGCGACACCGCCTCCATCACGCCGCCGTAGCCGCCCGAGCATACGCGAAATCCTTTCGCCGCTAGGGCCGCGCCGAGCGCTCGCGCTTGCGCATATTGCGGATCGTCCGCGCGCAAACGCCCGCTGCCGAAAACGGTGACGATCTTTGCTGCGGGGCTCATTTCTTTTTCCGTGCGGACGCGGACCCGCGCCCGCCGCCCAGCGTCTCGATCATCGCCTTCGCAATCGCGTCGATTGGCGCCGACGCGCCCGGCCCGTGCTGCGCGTCGTTGTTGCAGAAGATCGCAAACGCCAGATACTCGCCGCGCAATGTCGTCGCGTAGCCCGAGAGCGCGTGATCGTGCTCGAGCGTGCCGGTCTTCGCCTCGATCAGCCCCGTGGCGGCGCTCTTCTTCATGCGATCTTCGAGTGTGCCATCGACGCCCGCCACCGACAGCGTCGAAAGGAAGTCGTTTCCCCAGGGCTGCCGCGCTGCATAACGCAGCAGGATCACCATCGCCCGCGGCGTCACCAAATCGTCGCGCGCCAACCCCGAGCCATCCGATAGGATCACGTCGCCATCCGGAATTCCTGCCGCACGCAGGAAATCCTCCTCGATCTTCAATCCCGCCGCGGTCGATCCCAGCCCAAGTTTTTCGTGCGCCACCGCGTGCAGCAGCAATTCTGCGTGAAGGTTGTTGCTCGCCTTGTTCGTGAACTCGATGTTTTGGAGAAGCGGTGGAGAAAGATGTTCCGCGAGCACCAGCCTGCCGGCGCCTGCCATCGCCTGCGCAGCCGCGCCCGCCGCCGGGAGCACCGGGTCACCCGCAGGCGTGCTTTCCGGCGGTGCCGCATGCTGCACGCGGACTCCACCGGTCACATGTACGCCGCGCGCCTCGAGCAAATCCTTCAACGTGCGCGCGGCTGTCTCCGCCGGGCTGGTCATCGCCAAGTCGAGCCGTACCGGCGCGTGCCCCTCGGGAATCGTTCCGCGTATCTGAATGAAATCCACGCCCGGCTGGCGAACCACCGCGACGTTGAAGTTCGTTCCGGGCGCCACGGTCGTGATGTCGTGCCCGAACATGTCGGCTGCGGCGCTCGGATCGGTTGTGATCGTGGCCGCATCGCCGGCGCGTTCACCCGTGTGCACGAGCAGCGTCACCACGTTGTCGTTGAATGCAATCGCGCTTATCGGCGCGCCGAACGCGAAGAAGAGATCGCCCGTGTTCCATCCCGCCGGATACGGATCGTACGGAAAATAGCTGTCGTCCGCGATGATGTCGCCATCCACCTCGCGCAGCCCCTTCGCCACGGCTGCATCCGCCATTTCGGCGAGCACGCGATCAACCGGACCCTCGCGCTCGCCATTGCCGGTGTAGGGAAACTTGCGATTGGAAAGATCGGGATCGCCGCGCCCCACCAGGACCAGATCGCCTGAGAGGTGCCCGTCGCTGCCGAGCGTTCCGGGCGATTCAAGCGTGGTGCGAAATCGGTAGTCCGGGCCGAGCATGGCCAGCGCGAGTGCGGTCGCGAAGATTTTGGCGTTCGAGGCAGGCGCGAAGAAATGATCCGGATTCAGCGCGTAGAGTGTCTCGCCCGTATCGCGATCAGAGACAACGATTCCCCACGCGGCTCGCTGCGCGTTCGCTTCATCCAGCACTTTCTCGACGCGCGCGCGAAACTGCGCCACGTCCGCCCGCCTGGAGGCGGGAGGCCGCTGCGCGATCGCGGCATTCGCGCAAGCCGCAAATATTCCCGCGCAGATAGCGACACGAAACGCCCGCGTCGGGAATCCAATATTCAAGTGCCGGAAGCCGCGAGAACCGCTGCCGTCGGCGCGACGCATATGCGTGAGGGGTGACAACGGCTCAATTATATTGCATTCGCGGCCTCACGGACGCATGACCGTCGCGCGTCGTGGGTGGAGTTGCGCCGTGCCATGAAAAGCCCCTATCATGGAGTTCGCACTGATTTCATTGGAGGCACTCATGAAGAAGATACTGCCGGTTGTTCTCGCAGCTGCACTCATCTGTATGTCCTTGCTGCTCGCATCCGCGCCTGCCCGCGCGGACGACAAATCTCACGTTGAAGACCGACTCGTCAATTCGGGCGAAGTGCTGAAGGAAATTATGAATATCCCCGACGACATTCCGCAGAGTCTACTCGACAAGGCCGACTGCGTGATCGTGATACCGTCCGTGCTCAAGGCTGCGTTCATCGTCGGCGGCAGCTACGGCCGCGGCGCGATGACCTGCCGCAGCGGGGAAACTTTCCAGGGCCCCTGGAGCGCGCCCACGATGATGGCTCTGGAGGGCGGCAGCTTCGGATTCCAGCTTGGCGGCCAGGCTACGGATTTCGTGATTCTCGTGATGAACCAGGGCGGAGCGACGGCAATCCTCAACAGCAAAGTGAAACTCGGGGGCGATGCATCGGCCGCGGCTGGTCCCGTGGGCCGGGATGCCGAGGCCGATACTGACGTCACGATGCGCGCCGAATTCCTCACCTATTCTCGCGCTCGCGGTTTGTTTGCCGGCATCTCGCTCGAAGGCTCGACGCTTCGTCCGGACAATGACGCGAACGAACTGATTTACGGACGGAGGCTCGACGCAAAACAAATCGCCCTCCATGGGGCCGTCCCGATTCCGCCATCCGCGAAGCTGATGATCGAAATTCTGAATCAACACAGCCCGAAGAACCTTTCCAAGTAACGCTCTCGCGATATCCGCTCTGGAGGGTGATCCTCCGGGGCGGGGAATCGCTCGACTGACTCCGTATTTCGTATCTCTGATCTTTTGTCGCTTGGTTGACTTTTGCTCAAATATGACCTATGGTCATATCTGGTCGCTGGTCACCGCGAGGAAATGTCCATGGCATCTTCCACCCCCGCTCTTCGCAACAAAATAAAACGCGTCGCAGGCCGCCGCGAACGCCACCGCGCCGAGATTCGCGAGCGGCTGTTTCGCGCCGCCCTGCGCCTGTTCGCCGAGCGCGGCTATCTCGAAACCACTGTCGAAGACATCACGGAAGCCGCCGATGTAGGGAAAGGAACATTCTTCAATTACTTCCCGACCAAGGAGCACGTCCTCGCGACATTCGGCGCCGAGCGCATCGCCGCGATCGAGAATGCCCTCGAAGAAGCCAAAAGGGGAGCTGCGATGCCCGCGCTGCGGCGCATGGCGGTGGATTTGGCTGGCCAGTGGGTGGAAAGTCCGGAGCTTCTTCGCGCGATTTATTCGGCGCACGCCGCGTGCCCGCCCGTGCGCGCCGAACTTCACAAGCGCCTCATCGTCGGCCGCCGCTTGATTGCGGAAATTTTTACGCTGGCGCAGCAGCGCGGAGAAGTCCGCCGCGATCTTCCAGCCGCGGAGCTCGCGCGGTTGACGCAACTCATTCTGTTCGGCGTCACTCTTGCCTGGGCCATGAATCCCGACAGCTCTTTGCGCGCCACCGAGGGCCAGGTGTGGGACCTCTTCGCTCCGACTCTCCTTGCCGATGAGAAGAGCAGGACTGCCAGAAGCCAGCGGAGTTCAAAATCGTGAAAGCAACAAATTCTTCGCCGAGATTTTATCCGACACCGCTGAGTCTTTCATGGCGGTACCTTCATCCAAGCAACGAGCCGGAGGAGGACATTTCGTGATAGGCCGATCGCTCTATGCATGGACCATTCTTGCAATCGCACTGTTGCTGACTCCCGTTTCCGCGCGCGCACAGGCAGGCGCGGCTACTACGGCCCCAGGTTCTTCCGCGTTCACGCCGGGCGGAGGCGCTTCCTCGGGCACCTCAGCTTCAACTTCGGCTTCAACGATGGCAGCCCAGGGCAACTATTCCGGCAGTGTCCCAACGGATCTCGTGCCCGGCGTGCTGAAACTTTCGCTGCAGGAAGCCATGGATCGCGGACTCAAGCAGAATCTTGGCATCCTTCTTTCGGGGCAGGATGTTCGCACGGCGCGCGGTGGGCGCTGGCAAGAGCTGAGCGCGCTGCTGCCGAACGTGACGACCTCGTCCTACGTGAATGGGTCCCAGATCGACCTTGCCGAATTCGGTTTCGCCTTCAAATTTCCGCCGTCTACCGGCATCTCGATCCCTTCAATTGTGGGGCCCTTCGCCTACTTCGATTCGCGCGCGTACGTCACCCAATCGCTCCTCAATCTCAAGGCTCTCAACAACACGCATTCCGCATCCCAGAGTCTGAAATCTGCGGAATACAGTTTCAAGGATGCGCGCGATCTCGTGATTCTCGCTGTCGGCAATACCTACCTGCAGGCGGTCGCGGACCAGGCCCGCGTCGAAACCGCCGACGCGCAGGTGAAGACCGCGCAAGCTCTATACGATCAGGCTTCCGATCAGGTGAAGGCGGGAACCTCTCCCGCCATCGATGCGCTTCGCGCGAATGTCGAACTCAAAACGCGGCAACAGGATTTGATCCAGTCCAAGAATAACTTCGCGATTGCCAAGCTCACAGTGGCTCGCGTGATCGGACTTGCGCCCGGGCAGCAATTCGAACTCACGAACACGTCGCTGTACCAGCCGTTCGGCGGGCTGACCGTCGAGGAGGCGCTCAAGCGCGCCTATGCGAATCGTTCCGATTTTCAGGCAGCCCTCGCGGATGTGCATGCTGCGGAATATGGCGTGAAATCCGCGAAGGACGGCTATTTGCCCGCTCTTTCCTTCAGCGCTGACTACGGCCTGGCGGGAACTTACGAGGGCCTCAATACGCACGGCGTGATGGACGTTCGCGGCACACTGAACATCCCCATTTTCCAGGGAGGCAAGGTTCACGGCGACGTTCTCGAAGCCAGCGCGCGCCTCGAGCAAAGCCGCGAGCGGCTCGATAATCTGCACGCTCAAATCGACGACGACGTGCGGACCGCCCTGCTGAACATCGAATCCGCCGAAGAGCAAGTCGAGGTGGCACGCAGCAATATCGATCTCGCCGACGAGACACTCGCCCAATCCAGGGATCGTTTCGCTGCAGGCGTTACCGACACAGTCGAAGTCGTGCAGTCTGAAGAAGCTGTGGCCAGCGCCCACGAAAGCTACATTTCCAGTCTGTATGCCGACAATTACGCGAAGATTTCTCTGGCCCGTGCCTTGGGCGCGGGCGAACAAGGCGTCAAAGAATTTCTCAAAGGAAACTAAAGAACATGGCACAGAGAACTGAAGTCGAAACCCCGACCAATCAGCCTGCGGAGACTTCCTCTGGCAACGACACGCACTCCGAGACGCACTCGGCGTCGCCTCCGCCCGAATATCGCCGCCCGGGTTTCTTTCAGGCGAATCCTCGCGCGCGCGTTTTTCTGGTGATCGCCGCGATCGTCGTTATTGTCGGCGGAATCTTCGCGTGGCGCTATTTCTCGAGCTACGAATCGACCGACGACGCCGAGGTCGACGGCCACCTGCAGCCGCTCAGCGCGCGCATCTCCGGCTATGTCCTGAGGGTCAACGTCGACGACAACCAGTTCGTGCACAAGGGCGACGTGCTCGTCGAAATCGATCCGCGCGACTACCAGACCGCGCTCGATCAGGATCGCGCCAATCTCGCCAGCGCGCAAGCCACGGCGCGCTCCCTCAATATCAATGTTCCGGTCACGAACGTAAGTACGACCAGCCAAATTTCTTCGTCCCAGGCGGATGTCGACGATGCACAGGCGGCAATCGTCGCGGCTCTCCAGCAGCGCGATGCCGATCAGGCACAGCTTCTGGAAGCGCAAGCCAACAACCAGAAAGCGCAAAACGACCTGGTGCGTTACAAACAGCTTGTCGACAAGCAGGAAATTTCCCAGCAACTGTACGACCAGGCATTCGCGGCCGCGGCGTCAGGCAACGCGAGTGTCGCCGCCGCCAAGGCCACCGCAGCCGCCGCCGACCAGCAGGTGACGGAGGCGCGCGCGCGTCTCGCGCAGGCGGAAGCGGCTTACCGCTCTTCGCAGACCGGTCCTCAGCAGGTGGCCTCGATACGCGCTCGCGCTCTTTCCGCCGAGGCTGACGTGAAGGAAAAGCAAGCCGCGCTCGAACAGGCCGAATTGAACCTGCAATACACGAAGATCCTCGCGCCTGTTGACGGCGTCGTCTCGAAAAGTGTGGAAGTCGGCATGAACGTCCAGCCCGGCCAGCAGCTGCTTACCATCGTGCCGCTCAACGATGTCTGGGTGACCGCAAACTTCAAGGAAACGCAGCTGAAATACATGCGGCCCGGACAAACAGCGGAGTTCAAGGTCGACGCGAACGGCCGCACCTACAAGGGCCACGTCGACAGCATCGCCGGTTCAAGCGGCGCGCGTCTCAGCCTTCTGCCTCCGGAAAACGCTACCGGCAACTACGTGAAGGTCGTTCAGCGCATCCCCGTGAAGATCGTCCTCGACCCCGGCCAGAACTCCGACGATTATCTGCGATTGGGAATGTCGGTCGAGCCAAAAGTCTTCGTGAAGTGAGCACGCGCGAGCGCGGAAGCACGGCTTCCGCCGCTCGGTAGTGTAGGTAGCGCCGGCGTCCCGCCGGCTCTCCTTGGCGTGCCATACTTGCTTGAAATCGCCGGCATGCAACGTCGCGCCAAGGCGCAGTCTCCGTGCACTCAGTGCTTTCTCTGCGCTCTCTGTGTTTAGCAAACTGTTTTGAATTTCACCTGTTCGCACGCCATTTGCCGTTGTGTATGTACTTGGTTGTAGGGATGCAAAATCCGCTGCTTGGCTTGCCTCCGAGGTTTGCTTCCCGTAGTCTGTTGAGCGCCCGTCGCGCGTGATTTCACGAATAGCGAGGTTCGATGAGCTGTCCAATCTGCGGCAAGCGCCCGCCGAAGCGGTTTTGTCCCGCGAAGGGCGAGAAGATTTGCGCGGTTTGCTGCGGCCGCGAACGCGAGGTGACCATCGATTGCGTCCCGGATTGCCCGCACCTGATCACCGCGCACCGCTACGAGTCCGAACATCGCAAGCCGATTCCTGCCGCGGAGGTGCCGTATCCCGATCTGAAGGTACCCGTCGATTTCGTCTACGAACACTGGTCGCTGGTCTCCGGCGTCGCGACGACGGTCCTGAATTTCCAGCTTCAAAACAGGGAACTGGCCGATGGTGCCGTGCTTTCGGCGATTGAAACGCTCGCGGAAACCTACCGGACGCTCGGCACTGGAATCTACTACGAGCACCCGCCGGACGCGCCCATGGCCCGCGCGCTTTACGGTGAGATCAATCAGTTCCTTCAGGAATTCCGCAAGGAAGAAGCGGCGCGCGCCGGAATGAGCCGGCTGAAAGACACCGAGGTTTCGCACCTGATGGTGTTCCTGCTGCGCGTCGGCAAGCAGGAGACGAACGGCCGCCCGCGTTCTCGCGCGTTTCTCGATTTTCTGCGCGCACGCTTCCCGCTTCCAGTCGAGGCGGCGAAAGAAGCCCCGCGCATTATCATGCCTTAGTAGGCGTGGCACTTAGTCGCCGCTGATTTTGAAATTCGGATTCTGAATTACGCCCAGCACGTTGCCGAACGGATCGTGAAGGCTGCCGACCAGGATCCCCTCGCCGACATCCTGAATCGGCTCATTCGGTGTCGCTCCGAGATCGAGCAACCGTTGATACGCCGCGCGGGCATCCGCGACGCCCCAGTATGCGAGACCAGCCGCAGCGCGCTTTAATCCAGCGTCCGGCTCCGGCACCAGGCCGAGCTCGTAGCCGCCCACGTTAAAGCCAGCGTAGAACGGCTGATCAAAGTATGGCTGCGACCCCAGCACTTTGCCGTACCACTCTTTGGCCTTGCCGAGATCCTGCACCTGATACGCGACGGTTCTTAGCCCGAGAAACATGCACTGTCTCCTTTGCTTGCGGCTTCACATCGACTCGCGCGGCCGAAACCGGCGGACGGCCCGCGAGAAATGCGCCGAGGCACACTAGCGCAAAGAGCATGATAATCCTCGACACCGTCTTCAACTTCATCCCGCGCGGCGGCTTGGCGGGCGCTGCAGGAACGATCACCGGCCCGAGGGCTTTGCGTACTGTTGTCTTCTTACTTCTGGTGCGTGTGGTTCGCTGCGCGTTCACTCTTGGCATGCCAGCTCTCCATTCTTCCAGTCGATTTGCAGCTGAGGCGATTTCCATGTCCGCTCGGGCGACGTCATCGGATTGAACGGCCGCGACTCGATTCCATGCTTGCGTCGCAAGTCTCTCACGCGCTCCGCGATTTCCTTGCGGTAGCTTTCCGGCGCGTAGCCGTAGCCGCGATACCACTCGCGATACTGCGCCGCGAGCCTCGGAAATTTCTCCTCGAGAAATCCCATGAACGTCTTCCACGATGCCGGCATCAGGAACACGACGCTCGCCGCCACCCACTGCGCGCCCGCATCGCGCGCGGCGCCGATCAGCGCGTCGAGATCGGCCTCGCGGTCGGTGATCCCCGGCAGAATCGGCATGATATTCACACCCACGGCGATGCCTGCTTCGCGCAACTTGCTCACGGCTTCGAGGCGCAGATCAGGGCGCGGCGCCCGCGGTTCAAGCAGCCGCGCCAGTCGCGTCCGCAGCGTCGTGACCGTCATATGAATCGTGATCGACGAGCGCTCGGTAATCCGCTTCAGCAGGTCGATATCGCGCACCACCTGATTCGATTTCGTGGTGATCGAAAGGCTCAGCCCGTCTCGCTCGGCCATCTTTTCGAGAATCGCTCGCGTCGCACCGAATTCGCGTTCGGCCGGCTGATAGGGGTCGGTCGCGGTGCCGATGGCAATGTGTTCGCCCCAGATCGCTTCCGACGAGAGGTCGCGTCCGGCCAGTGGCCCGGCGTCCTTCTTGACGTAGATTTTCGATTCGAAATCTCCGCCGTCGATCTCCATGTATTCGTGCGTGTAGCGCGCGTAGCAGTATTTGCAGCCGAATTCGCAGCCGCGGTAGGGATTCACGGTCCAGCGAAACGGCACCCGCTCCGAATGGCACTCGTTCAGGATCGATTTGACGGGAAGGAGAAAGTACTCCGTCCCGCGCTTGGCTTCGGCGCGAAGGGAGGATGCGGCGAGGCGCGCAATGCCGACCAGTTCCGTCGGGCGCTTCTCACTCCGGGCAGGTACCGGAGGGGGCGCGGAAACACCGTCAGGGGACTCACTGGTGCCGTGGCAAGCGGCTGTGGGGAAAAGGGTGAGACTGGTCTCTCTCGGGCGTCCCGTGCGACGCCGAAGCGTCGTCGGAGCTGCTCGAAGTATGGGATAAGTGGCCATTGGTCTCGCCGCACGGGTTGCACTATATTCGCCTTATGTTCGCCTTGTCAAGGACTTTTATTCGCTTTTCGTTCGCCTGCTCGGGCGAACAGGATGCCTACTGGAAACCCTGGCCTGTGCGAACAAGCAAGGCCCTCCAGCGGGTCGCTATACTGGCAGGGGAAACAAGGGGCCCAGCCAAAGTGGAACAGGTTGGCATTCTGCTCGTCGACGACGACGTCACGAGTCAGCAAGCGTTGAAAAACGTTCTCGATTCCGAGGGATGGCGCGTTCGGATTGTGCCCAAGGCCAACGAGGCGCTGGGCGAACTGGCCACGGGCGGATGGGATCTCGCCATCGTCAATGTGGCGCTCGCCGATCCGCGTGGTCCACTCTTCGCCATCCTGCGGGAGCTTGTACAAGCCGAGACCGATGCCGTCAATCCCGACGCCGCCATTCCCGAAAATCCCGACGCCGCCAAACCTTCCGAGGAAGGCTCGGAGACCCAGCCCAAAAGGCGCATCCGGGTCCTGTTCCTTGTCCCGCTGCTGATGGCCAAGGACGTTCAGCCAATCCTCGAGCGCGAGGGGCTGCCGCACTCGCCCAAGCCTTACCACTTGCACGAGTTCCTCGAGCGCGTCAGCGAGCTACTGGTCGAATCGGGCGCGATTGCCGAACCGATCCGTGGCGTCGGCGGCTTCACCGAGCGCAAGACTCGCCGCCGCCAGCGTTTCGGCCGCGGCACTCGCGCGAACTCGATGTTCGCCCCGCGCGACGATTACCAGATGACCGAAGAAGAAATGAACGAGTGGGAGCGCCAGGAAGAAGAGCAGCGCAAGAAACGCCAAAAAGACCAAGCCCCCGGCTCTGGATACTAGCTTTTCTCCAATCCCCATCGTCCACGAGATTTTCGCCTCGCCCCTGCAAGAAAATCCTCCCTCGCCGTTCTCAGCATAGTGCGGCTGGCTGTGTGCTAATCGGCTAGCCGCGAGGGAGGGGAACTATGCGCAGCAAGACGAAACGAGCGGTAGCGATTGTGTTCGCGGTGATTTTCATTCTCGCCGGAGCCGCGATTCTGAGGCCTGACTGGGATTCGAACACGCGGGTGGCTGCCGCGGCAGGCGGTGGCGGATCAGCTCAGCCTTGGGAACTCGGAGCGCCCATCACCTACCAGGACCTCACCATCTTTCCCGTCATCTCTTCGCAAAATCCCGACACGAGCGATTTCGAGACACTCGACCAAGCGCTCAGCTCCGGCGACGCCGTGATCAGCGAGCAGGGCGGCTACATGCGGCGCTCGCGCGACGGCGAGCCTGTGCCCGTTTACACGGGCGGCTCGCAGGTAAATCAGCTCGTCCTCGTGAACCGCGGCAAGCGCCCGTTGCTGCTCCTTGCGGGCGAAGTCGTTTCCGGCGGCAAGCAGGACCGCATCATCGGCAAGGATCGCATCGTGCCCATCGGCTCCGCGCCGCTGCCACTCGATGTCTTCTGCGTCGAGCACGGCCGCTGGACCGGCGACTCGATGAATTTCAGCGCCGCCGAGACGATGGTCCATCCGACCGTGCGTCTGCAAGCTGCAGTGAAACAGGATCAGAGCCAGGTCTGGGCCGCCGTGCGCGATGAAACCGCCAAAGTCGGCGAGAGTAGCGAGTCGGTCACGGTCGAAGGCCAGGCTAGAGGGATGAGCGCGGGTGCAGCTGGTGGTGTTGCCGCCGCGCCTCCCGCTGTCTCCAGCGCCGCAATCGGCGGCGTAATCTCCGAAGCTCCCACGCAATCCTATCGCCGCATCTATCAGTCGCCCATGGTGCAAAATTCGGTGGAAGGATTTGCGGACGAGATGAGCCGCCGCTTCGACCGCGCGACCTCCGGAATCAAAGGCGGCCGCGTAGTCGGCGTGGTCGTGGCCTTTGGCGACGACGTTGCGTGGAGCGACATCTTCGCCTCTTCGCAGCTCTTCGAGACGTATTGGCCGAAGCTCCTGCGCAGCTACGTGGTTGAGGCGCTCACGCGCCCGGCGGTTCGCCAGGCCGCCACCATCGACGACGCTCGCGATTTCCTGCGCCCCGCGACTGGCCGCACCCAGGAAGATACCGAGCCCGGCGTGTACACCTGGCGAGAGCAGTCGGTCGACGGTCTCACCCAGATCGAGCTCGAAGCGCTCGCGCCAAGACCAATCACGTTGCATTGGCTGCGCGTCGCGCGGTGATGAATGCACTGAAATAGTGCACTTTTTTCTGCAATAAGAGGGGACTCGATGATCCCCCTAGCGGGGCCGTAAGCAGGCCCTAAAGGACCGGAAAAAACCAGTCTTGGACGAAATCTTGACAAAGATGAAGAACTACCGGGCTGCCCTTCCGCTGTCAGGGTAAAAAGAACCCGGCGCTACGTTCAAACCTTAAACCGACCCGGATGTCGACGCGGGGTCACGCCAGACGCGGACCTGACTCCGATCCGGAGTGGCGGCTAGTAGCTGCGCCACGGTCTGCTTCAGCAGAGGATGCTCCACCGCCGGCGCGATCTCCGCAAACGGCACGAGGACGAACCGCCGCTCCGCCATCCGCGGATGCGGAATCTCAAGATCGGGGGCGTGCACCACAGCGGCGCCAAAAAAAAGAATGTCCATATCGATCGTGCGCGACTCCTTGGGACTGCCTTCCACGACCGGCCCGCGCCGCCGCCCGAGCGAACGCTCGATCGCGAGCAGCACGTTCATTAATTGCCGCGGCATCAGCTGGGTCTCCGCTTCGACCACGCAATTCAAAAACCACCCCGGCCCGCTCACGTCCACGGGTTCGGTCTCGTAGAGCGACGATTCCCGCGTGACGCGCACTCCATGCTTGCCGAGCGCATCAATCGCCCGCGCAATATTTTCCACGCGGTCCCCCATATTCGATCCCAGCGACAAGTAAACCGTCTTCATAGCGTTCTCGACCATCTTAGTCGATCAAAGCCGCTTTCTCACGCTGGCACATCACGCGGCCGGCAACCTGATAAGCCTCCGCAGGCATCGGACATAATCACGCAGGCACGTACTGAAATGTTATGCCTCTCATGGGGAGTGTGATATGGTGCTGGCCTCCTCGCCAGGCATAGGCAGCTTCATTTGGGCGCCAGCCCCCGGAGCGATTCGCTGATGGCGCGTCACAAGACCTCGATATTCGTCTCCGGGCTTCTCTTGTTTTGCGCATTCCTGGCAGGCTGCAGCGGGGGATCCGGCGGGAATCCTTTCACAATCACGATCACCTTGACGCGGTCGTCGATCCCCGTCAGCGGCACCGAGACACTGACCGCGGCCGTCGTGGGCAGCAACGGCATCTCCCCTCCCATCACCGCGCTTACCTGGACGAGCAGCGCACCGAACGTAGCGGCGATCAATGGCCCTGCGGGAACCATCACGGGTCTTTATCCCGGCACGACCGAGCTCACAGCTTCCGCGAGTGGCGTCACCAGCAAGCCCTTCACGCTCACCGTGACGCCCGGATTTCTCGCTACCGGCAGCATGAATGCCGCCCGAGGCAATCAGACCGAAACACTGCTCGACAACGGAATGGTGCTGGTTGCTGGCGGCTACGGTTCCGACGAACCCCTGGCCAGCGCCGAGCTGTTCAACCCCGCTACCGGTTTGTTCACCGCGACGGGCAGCATGAACACCGCGCGCGACTATGCGGTGGCGAGCCTGCTGAGCAACGGAAAAGTGCTGATCGCGGGCGGTTACAACGACAGCGGTTTCCTCGCCAGCGCCGAGCTGTACGATCCGACCTCCGGGACGTTCACGTTTACAGGCAGCCTGAACACGCCGCGCCGTTTGTTCACGTCCACGCTTCTCAACAACGGGCAGATCCTCATCGCGGGCGGCTACGGCGCGAGCGGCGCGCTGAGCAGCGCTGAGCTCTACGATCCAGTCTCCGGAACCTTCACGCCCACAGGCAGCATGAACGAGCCGCGCCGAATCACCACAGCCACACTTCTGAACAACGGGCAGGTCCTGGTCGCGGGCGGGCTCAACGCAAGCGGCACGCTGGCCGACGCCGAGCTTTACAACCCGGCGACCGGTTCATTCAGCTTCACCGGCAGCATGAGCGCAGCCCGCTACTACCACACCGCAACGCTCCTGAATAACGGGCAGGTGCTGATTGCCGGTGGTTACACCCCGAATGGTTACCTGGCCAGTGCGGAGCTGTTTAATCCCGTCACCGGACAGTTCAGCGCCACCGGCAGCCTCAACACAGCGCGCTCCGACGCCACGGCTACGCTCCTCAACAATGGAACGGTTCTGATCGCCGGCGGGGAAGGCGGCACCCTGACGAACTACTTTCCCCAGTCCAGCGCCGAGTTGTATGACCCTTCGACTGGAAAATTCACCGTCACCGGCAGCCTGAACGCGGCCCGCGTCGCATTTCCAGCGGCGCTGCTGGAAAATGGCACGGTATTGGTAGCAGGCGGCGCCGACTCAAATGGCAATGCGGAAAACAGTGCCGAGCTATACGAGCCAGGTACGTTGACGCCGCCGGGACTCCAATCCATCACAGTCGCCCCGGCAAGTCCCACAGCCTCGCCCGGCACGTACCAGCGATTCGTCGCCACGGGCACTTTCGCAAGCGGCACGCAACAGCTCGCCTCCGTTACATGGAGTTCTTCGAATACCACGCCCGCTCAAATCAGCAACGACGCGACAAATCCAGGCGCCGCGGTGGCCGTCGGATCACCTGCAACAACCACGCCCGCCACCATCACTGCGACGGATGGTTCCGTCAGCGGCACGGCGCAGCTCAACGTCCGCCCGACCGGGTTTGTTTTCACCGGCAATTTGATCGAGCAGCGCGAATTCGCTGCCGCCGTTACACTCAATGACGGGCGCGTCCTGGTAACTGGCGGAGACACGCAGCTCGCTCCTCCTTCCCACAGCGAGCTCTATGATCCCTTGACGGGCGCGTTCTCTACGACGGGCGTTCCGGTCGTCGCCAATCGGGCGTTCTTCACGGCCACACTTCTGATGAATGGCCAAGTACTCATCACCGGAGGCGTGGCTGCCGGCGGCGTTCCGAGCAATAGCGCGGAGCTCTACGATCCTGCGACTGGAACCTTTACCTCGACCGGAAATCTGACCGCCGCGCGGTACCACCACACGGCCACACGCCTGATCGACGGCACGGTCCTGATCGCCGGAGGCCAAAGCTCCGCAACGACATTCCTCAACAGCATGGAAATCTATGATCCCTCGTCGGGCACGTTCTCAAGCGCCCCAAGTTTGTCGGTTGCGCGGGCCGGACATACGGCTACGCTGCTGCCTAACGCGACCGTCTTGCTGGCTGGAGGGCAGACAACGGGCGGTGCCTTTACGGCCACTGCGGAGAACTACGACTCGATCCACAATATCATTGTCATGACCGGAAGCCTGGGCACAGCCCGTGAGTTTCATTCCGCGACGCAACTTCCAGGCGGAGCCGTTTTGATCGCCGGCGGTTTGTACTCGGGCGGCTGGTCGACCAGCGCGGAGATCTATTCCTTCGGGCCCGGAACCTTCGCTCCTACCGGCAGCCTGAGCACTGGGCGCAATTTCCAAACTGCGACGCTGCTTGCGAACGGCAAGGTGCTGATCGCGGGAGGTACCGATCTGGAGGGACCGCTCTCCAGCGCGGAGGTGTACGATCCCGCCGCCGGAACGTTTAGCTCAACCACCAATCTGAACAGCCCGCGTCTAGGCGCGGCCGCCACGCTTCTCGACAACGGCCAGGTTCTGATCGTGGGCGGTACCGGTAACGCGGTGCTGAATAGTGCCGAGCTGTATTAGCTGGTCGCCGTCTCTGTCGCGGACAAGAGTCGATCTAACTCGGCGCCTATTTCTTCCGTTTGGCTTTGCGCAGCAATACAACCAAAAGGACCACGAGGGCGGTGGCAATCAGCAGCCCCGCGACCACCCACGCGAAGGGCCGCGCGTGTTGCGCGATAAACGCGAAGACATGCCGCCCGTATCGCGCAGCCAAATAGGCCAGGACCGTGTATCGCACGGCCCGTCCCAAGGTGAGGGCGGTGAGAAATTTCCTTACCGGATATTGCATCGCACCCGCGACAAGCAGGAAGGGAACCATGGGCGCCGGCGGCGGCAGCAACGCCGCAACCGCGATTGCGCCGAATCCCCATCGCCCGAAAATGCTGTAAACCTTGTCCACCTGCCCGCGCGAAAATCGGCGCTCGAGGGTCGCCTTTCCTCCCCGGCGCGCCATCCGATACGTGAGAAAGCCTCCCAGCACCGAACCCGCCGTGGCCATCAGCGCGTAATACGGCCACCAGTCATCCTGGCGCGAGGACAAGATAATTGTAGCCACATCCACGCTGCCCGGAAGCGGGATGAGGGAATTGTCGAGGAGTCCGAGAGGAATCAAGCCCACGCCGCCGAGGTGAATGAGCCACCGACGCACGCTCCGCGCTGCCGACGGCTTCACCGCCGCGATCACTTGGACGAGGATCATCTTTGGCGTTAGGGAACTCGCGTGCATTTTCGCATGCGGCGCGCGAACTCTAACGCTTTTTGACGGGATGCGGAAGCGATCTTTCGCGTTGCAGATCGAGGTGGCCGTGGAGAGGGAACACCGAGCTAGCTCTTGGGCGTCTCTTTAAAGAGGCGTGCCGGCGTCTGTGCGAGAGGCTTCGGTTTCTGCTTCTTCGGCTTTTTGACTTCGCGCCTGTGTGCGTCCTTGTTTCCCATGTCCGATAGCTTGCCACAAGTGTGGTGGCGACGGATAGCGTTCCGAGATTCGAGTTTCGCGCCAGCTTCAGAACAAACGAATCAGAAGAGCCGATCTCACGGTGTTCACAAGTGGACAGATTCGCGTGGCACGGCGCGCCACAATCACGTGTGGAATCCATTTTTCAGTACAACTCTTGCGGAAGCGGACAAATCCAAATAATAGGGGAAGAACAGCAGGAGACGTGATGAGTAATCAATGGATCGTTAAGAAGCGCCATGAAACGCTGAAGGTAATCATCTATTCCGTTATAGGTCTAATCATCGTAACCGTGCTGGTGACACTTCTGAATTACGCCACGTATAACAATTCCGCCTCGAAGCAGACGGGCCTGCCAGTCGCAATCCTGGCCCGCCTCTAGAACAAGCGGCCGGAATCGCCTCCATCTCGCTCTTTGCCAAAGGCCAGTCCAAAGTGTTTATAGGCGCCGGCGGTAGCAACGCGGCCGCGCGGCGTGCGATCCAGCAGACCCAGCTGCATGAGGTAAGGTTCGTAAATATCCTCGATCGCCCCTTCATCTTCGCTGAGTGACGCGGCGATCGTGTTCAATCCGACGGGACCGCCCCCATATTTCTCGATGATTGTGAGCAGCAGATTGCGATCCACGTCGTCGAGGCCGTGCTCGTCGACGCCGAGCATCGCCAGCGCATCGCGCGCGACGCCGAGCGTGATGTGACCCTTCGCCCGCACCTCCGCATAGTCTCGCACGCGGCGCAGCAGCCGGTTCGCCACGCGCGGAGTTCCGCGGCTGCGCCGCGCAATCTCCCTCGCGCCATCCTGCTCGAGCGCGATGCCCAGAATCTTCGCCGAACGCACGATGATGCGCAGCAAATCCTCGGGCGAGTAAAACTCCAGCCGGTGGACGATGCCGAAGCGCGAGCGCAGCGGCGCCATGATCAGCCCCGCGCGCGTGGTCGCGCCGATCAGCGTAAACTTGTTCAGCTGATACGGATGCACCCGCGCACCCGGCCCCTGGCCGATGATGAGGTCGACGCGAAAATCCTCCATCGCGGGATATAGGATTTCCTCAAGAGCCGGTTGCAGGCGGTGAATTTCGTCGAGGAAGAAGAAATCGCGCGGATCGAGAGACGTCAACACCGCCGTCAGGTCGCCCTTTTTTTCGAGCAGCGGACCCGAACTGATCTTGATCGCCGAGCCCATCTCGTTCGCCAGAATCTGCGCGAGCGTGGTTTTGCCGAGCCCGGGCGGGCCGTATAGCAGAACGTGATCGAGCGCTTCACCGCGATTGCGCGCGGCCTGGACGGCAATCTGCAAGTTTTCTTTTACGCGGTCTTGCCCGATGTAATCCGCGAAGCTGTCCGGGCGAACGCTCGCGTCGATGCGTGCGTCGTCATCGGAAGGCCTGCCGGAAACGATTCGATTTCGTTCGTCTGCCATTCTCTCCAACGCCTATTCCTCGAACACTCCAATCCGCCGCTCGCTCTTTGTGAATCCTTCGCATGCGCGATCGAGTTCATCGTATTGCGCCGCGAATCGCTCGCGCATCGCGCGCTGTGCCGCGGTCGTGTCCCATCGGTCGATCGTGAGATACCGTCGCGCATTTTCTGTGTCGCGCAGCAAAATTGTGCCCCGGTATCCCGCGCTCTTGCAAAAAAGGTCGGCCCACGGCCCGGTAACCGCATAGTGCCGCTCGAATTCCTTCACTTTTTCCATGCGCACCACGAACTCCCAGATGAACTGCACCATTTTATTCTCCGCCCGCGACACGGATTTCAGCCTGAGCCGGATCGGGCGCTCTTCTGCATCGCCGAACTCCCCAGGATTTGCAACGCCGCACGCAACAGTCTTTCGAAATCGCCATTCGCTTCCGCGCGCGATTTTTCGACGGCCTTTTCGACCGAGCGAGCGTCGTAGCCAAGATTCACGAGCGCGGAAGCCACATCCGATTCGAGCTGCGAACGCGTAGCCGGCTTTCCGGTCTCGGCGACGTCAACCACCGCGAGCTTATCGCGCAATTCGACCACGATTCGTTCGGCTGTCTTGCGCCCCACGCCGGGAATGCGGACCAGCTGCACGAGGTCGCCCTTTCGAATCGCGGGAATCAGCTGCTCGAGGCCCATGCCCGAGAGAATCTTCAGCGCGAGAGACGGCCCCACGCCCGACGCGGATATCAGCAGCTCGAAGCATTGTTTTTCGCGTGCCGTCAGGAATCCGTAAAGCGCGAGCTGATCTTCGCGCACGTGCGTGTGGATCAGGAGCGTTGCCTCATCGTGCAGCGCGCCGAGATTCGTGAACGTCGAAAGCGGAATCTGCACCTGATAGCCCACGCCGCCCACGTCGAGCAGGATCAGGTTCGGGCGTTTTTCGGTGAGCTTGCCGCGGAGCGAGCCGATCATGTTCAGCGATTATTGATTAGCCGCGCCGGAGTGTCAAACGAGCGCCCGCGCGTGCCGTGTCTCAGTGGCGCAAACTGAGACGCTGCAGCAGCGCGCGTCTCCATCTGCGCCACGAAATGTTACGCCGTACGAATTGTGAAACGGCGGCTCTACGGAAATTCGTATGCCGGGAAAGTTTGGCGCGGATTCCGGATAGCGTGCAAAAGTTCAATCGAATAGAACGTCTCGCAGAAGTAAATATGCGCGCAAATCGGGACAATTTGTCGGGCTCGCGCGTATCTATGCTTTCCGAGTGAACGCTGCAACGTCTAAGCGCAGTGCAAGCCGGAAATTCGATTCAAGGAGGATTCCGATGAAGTCACGCCGTTCGCTTGGTTTTGTGCTGTCCGCACTTGCTGCGCTGGCCGTGGCAGTGCCGCTCACGGCTCGCAACGCTTCCGCGAAAAGCACGAAAGCGACCACCGCAACCATGGACATTCTGAACGCTACGACTCTGGGCGGCAAGCAGATTCAACCCGGAACCTATACCTTCAAGATCGACGACTCGAGCGTAACGGTCTCGCAAAACGGCAAGATGGTAGCCCAAGCTCCCGTGCAATGGAAGGACGGAACCACAAAAGCCAACTACACGAATATCGTAATCCAAAACAACCAGATCAAGGAAATTCACTTCGGCGGCAAGATGAAGTACGTCGAAGTGATGGAGTAGCAGTGCAGCAAGCGAACTAGCGGCGGGCGCGGTCTCGGCGCACGGCTTCGTCGACCAGCGAATCGAGCTCGCGGCGCGTCAGCGTCACGCGCTCGGCTTCGCTGCCATCGGAGCCGGCCGCGCCCCCGGGGCCGTTGGCAGGCTCCGCGCCCGCGCCGTAGCGCACGCGCGCCACGTGGAGCTTTTGGACATCGTCATTCGAGAGGACTTCCTGCTTGCCGAGAAGCTGCGTGACGAGCGCCACGCGGGCGAAGTGTTCGGTGGTTTCCATCCGCAGGTACGCAGTCAGAAGGTCAGGGCCGCACGTGACGACGCCGTGATTGGCCATCAGGATCGCGTCGTGCCCCTGGACGAGAGGCTCCATCGCCGCAGCCAACTCGGGCGTTCCCGGCGTGCCGTAGCGCGCCACCGGAATCGATCCCAGCCCGATGATCAGCTCGCAAAGGATCGGCTTGTCGAGCGCCAAACCCGCCGCTGCGTATCCCGTCGCGGTCGGCGGATGCGCGTGGCACACTGCGTTGACTTCAGGCCGCAGCCGGTAAATCAGAAGATGCATGCCGATTTCGGATGACGGTTTGCGCGATCCGTTCACCCGCCGCCCGGTCAGATCGGTGATGACCATATCGTCCTGGGTCATCATGCCCTTGCTCATGCAGGTGGGAGTCGTGAGGATGCAGTCCGCGCCCAGGCGCACCGACATGTTGCCGTCGGTCGACGCGACGAAGCCGCGTTCGTGGATCCACCGGCCGACGATGCAAAGATCTCGCCGGTGTTCTTCTTCCGATTTGACCGCCCCGTGGGATATCGAGTCAGGAAACAAGCGCGCCTCCCCTATAGCGGGCTGAGTGCGGCGTAGTTTACGCGTAGAAGCCGCGCAATTTCAAGGCCCGAGCTACGCGGTCGATGGCGACGATATAGGCGGCGATACGGTTGTTCACGTTGTGCGCGCGGGCGTACAAAACCACCTGATCGAAGGCGTGCTCCATCACGTCCTGCAGGCGCTCGTTCACTTCGCTCTCGCGCCAGAAAAAGCCCTGGCGGTCCTGCACCCACTCGAAATAGCTGACGGTGACGCCGCCGGCATTTCCGAGAATATCCGGAATGATGAAGATTCCTTTTTTCTCGATGATCGCATCGGCGTGAGCGGTAGTGGGGCCGTTGGCGCCTTCGCAGAGGATGCGGCAATCGACGCGATGCGCGTTCTCGGACGTAATCTGATTTTCGATGGCTGCCGGAATGAGAATGTCGCACGGGCGGAAGAGAATCTCGCGCGACGTCAGCTTCTCACCGCCGTCAAATTCCTGCAGCGGCTTCCGCAGCGTGTAGACCCAATCGTATAGCTTGGGAACGTCGATGCCCTTTTCGTTGTAGAGGGCTCCGTTGACGTCCGCCGCGCCGATGATTTTGTACCCCGCCTCGTGCATCAGGAGCGCCGCCTGCGAGCCGACGTTGCCGAAACCCTGGATGATCACGCGGCAGCCGTCGCGCTTCATTCGCAGCTGCTCAATCGCTTTGTTGCAGCAGATCATCACGCCGCGGCCGGTGGCTTCGCGGCGTCCGCGCGAGCCGCCGAGATCGAGCGGTTTGCCGGTAACGACGGCGGTGGTGGCCTGACGAACGTGCATCGAGTACGTGTCCATCACCCATGCCATGATCTGCTCGTTGGTGCCGATGTCGGGAGCGGGGACGTCGCGCTCGGGGCCGAGCCAGTCGCTCAATGCAGCCGTATAGCGGCGCGTGACGCGCTCGAGCTCCGATTTCGACATCTTCGACGGATCGCAGATCACGCCACCTTTCGCGCCGCCAAACGGGATATCGACGACCGCGCATTTCCACGTCATCCACGCGGCGAGAGCGCGGACTTCATCGAGCGAAACTTCGGGAGAAAAGCGGATCCCGCCCTTGCCCGGCCCGCGCACGGTCGAATGCAGCACGCGGTAGCCGGTGTACACCTCGATCAGGCCGTTATCGAGCGCCACCGGTATGTAGACCGTGATTTCACGCTCGGGATAGCGCATGTAGCGGTAGATGCCTTGCTCGAGGCCCAGTTTCTCCGCGGCAATTTCAAAGCGGGCTTCGGCGGATTCGTAGACGTTCAGTTCTTCTTGTGCGGCGGCAATCGGAGCTTCTACAGGCATAGATATTCCCCCCCACGTCCATTTTAGCGGTTGGCGGGCAGCGCCGGGCGAGCTCATTTGGCACCTTTTCGCAAATCGTGACCTGTCATCTCGCGAGGCTCGGGGACATCGAGGACGCCGAGCATCGTCGGGGCGATATCGCGCAGCGACCCGCCCGGGGCCAGTTGCAGGTGATTATCCGCCGTAACGAGAAGAAACGGAACGGGATTCGTGGTGTGATAGGTGTGCGGGCCGCCGGTGACGGGATCGATCATCGTCTCGGCGTTGCCGTGGTCCGCGGTGATGATCCACGCCGGCCGACTTTGTCGGCCCCGCAGCGCCTGGAAGATTCTGCCAAGCTGCTCGTCCACTGTCTCGCAGGCCTTGATCGTTGCTTCGAGCTTGCCCGAATGCCCGACCATGTCCGCGTTGGCGAAGTTCATGATGATCGCGTCGAAATCGCCTTTTTCGATCGCCTTGATTGCCGCATCGGCCACGCCTGCGGCGGACATTTCCGGCTTCAGATCGTAGGTAGGCACTTTCGGCGAAGGGACGAGAATGCGATCCTCGCCGGGAAACGGCTTCTCGACGCCGCCGTTGAAAAAATAGGTGACGTGCGCGTATTTCTCGGTTTCCGCAATGCGCAGATTCTTGAAATCGAGCTCGGCGAAAACATTGGCCAGGATGTGCTCGAGTTTTTCCGGCGCGAGAATGTACCGCAGCCACGGCCACGTTTTCTCGTACTGCGTCATCGCGACGTAGACGAGATTTTTCGGCCGCTCGGGATCGGCGATCTTGTCGAAGCCGGGCTCGATCAGCGCTTTCGTGATTTGGCGAGCGCGGTCGGCGCGGAAGTTGAAGAAGATGGCGGCATCGTCATCGCGGATCGGCCCGCGCGGCGCGGCCGGCTTACCCGGCGCGGCCTGGGTGGTGATTACGGCGGGAATCACGAATTCATCCGTGACGCCTTTTTCGTAGCTCGCCCGCATCACGGCGATGGGGTCGCTCGATTTCACTTCCGAATCCCCGTGGACCATCGCGGTGTAGGCTTTCTCGATGCGCTCCCAGCGATTGTCGCGATCCATCGCGTAGTAGCGTCCGCTGACGCTGGCGATCTGGCCTACGCCGTACTCGCGCATCTTCTGCTCGAGCGCGCGCAGGAAGTCGATGCCGCTTTCGGGCGGCGTGTCGCGCCCGTCCATGAAGCAGTGGACGAACACGCGCTGCACTTTATTCTCGCGCGCCATCCGCAGCAGCGCGAAAAGATGCTCGATGTGCGAATGAACGCCGCCATCGCTCACGAGGCCGAGCAGATGCAACTGGTGCGTCCGCCCGCGCTCCATCGCTTCGAGCAGCAGCGGCTGACGGAAGAATTCGCCGCTCGCGATCAGTGCATCCACGCGGGTGATGTCCATTTGGACGATCCGTCCCGCGCCGATATTCAGATGCCCCACTTCGCTATTGCCCATCTGCCCTTCGGGCAATCCGACGTAAGGCCCCGACGTATGAATCAGCGTATTCGGAAACTCCTTGAGCAGCCGGTCGTAGTTGGGCTTGCGCGCGAGGGCGATGGCGTTGCCCTTAGTCTCCGCGCGGTAGCCCCAGCCGTCGAGCACGGTGAGGACGATGGGTTTCGGTCGCTTTGCCATAGTCCAAATTACGTTAGCAGAAGAGATTGCCGTTGCAAGCAGATGTTGCCGCGTCCCAGTTGTGAGGGGAAGATCACACAAGCCTTGGATTCCCCGGCTGGTGCCAGTGCGGTGGACTTACGAGCAAAAAAGAGCTGCATCACGTGTTTAGAGTATGATAAACACTCCGGAGATTTTCTTTTTCTGAGTTAGCCGTTGCCAGTCGCCGCCTTGGTTGGGGGCGCACGACGGGAAAGGCTCTTGATGCTCGTATATTGTTCACTACTAAGTCTTGAACCGAAGAACGCCGTGGACCAGGTGCTCGGAGCCGTGGCGCGGTGGGCCGGCCAGAAGACAGGGAGCTTCATAGACCCGGGGCTTCTTCGAGGCGACCATCATCAGCGTCTACGGGACGGAAGTATGATTGATTCCGTTTCGTCATCTGTCCAGCCCGCGTGTTTGTGCGCGGTCAGCTTTACTCACAGGGATGACAGAGTCTCGGGTAGGCAATGGACCACTGAAATCGGAATACGGCAAGAAGCGCTGGACCGAGCGATTAAGTGTTCGATTTTGCTGAGGACTAGTGAAGTCAGCGCCCGCGTCATCGAGCCTATCCAAGTCACTCGGCCTAGGATAGTCGAGTACCTCGTAAAGGACTGTTCGCCTAGTCAGTTGACTCCTGGACTTCACGAGATACGACTTAGCGAGGACAATGCCCAGGGATTCCCAACAGCTGTCGAGGATGAGAGGCGATCCGCGCCCTATGTGCTTATTAGCCCCACCGCCGACCAGCATTACCTCGTGGATCCGGCGCGTCTATCGTCATTACTTGTCGGCATCGCCGACATCGTCGTGATCCCGAAGGATGCAGATACCTTCGAGATCGAACGTCTTGTCGGCCCACGATACTCAGCTTACCGCGGAGCTGTCAATGTGCTATTCGCTCCAAGGAGGTTGGGGCAGTTTACTTCTGTCGATTGTGTCCGCTTGCTTCCGGATCAGCTAGCTGCGACGTACGGTGACGGAGGCAGCCCGGAGTCCGAAGTACTGTCGATCGTGACCCATAGAACCAGCTTGCCGAACTCTTGGCGTCATGTATCTCCGGAAACCGTCATGAGGGAGAGGCTGCGAGTGCAACTGTCGACGAGCATAGCGAAAGCGCGCGCGTCCTCCTTGAGCCAGCAAGAATATATCGAACTACTTCAGGTGGCCGACAGCGACATGTGCCTGAAAGATAAGGAACTGGCCTCACTACAACAGGACATCGAAGAACGGGACGCTGAGGTTCGCCGTTTGGAATACGAGACCGAGGCGCTAAAGTCTGCCCTCGCCGCCCGCGGAGATGAAGATCGCACCAACGACACCCAACCGCCCATCTCGTTTGCGGCTTTCAGAGACACGGTTGACGCATTGCAGAGGGAGAATCCCTCGTTGGAGCAGTCCTTGCAGCTTGTTCGAGCGCTTTATCCCGAACGCGTCACGGTGTTGGACTCGGCGTTTACATCAGCTAGAGCCTCGGCCGGATTCAAGCACAAGTTGAAGGCCTTTCACCTACTTTGGAAGCTTATCACTAGCTACTGGGAGGCGATGCGCGGTCGAGGCGGAGACGCTATCGCAAAGCAGGTATTCGGGGAGGCGTTCGCTGCCCGCGAGGCCGAATCCATTAGCAAGCAGGGCATAAAGCGACGCACTTTTCCCTACAATGGCCAACAGGTTGAAATGTTCAAGCACTTGAGAATAGGAATCAAGGACAGCGCCTCCGAAACACTTCGCATTTACTTTTACTGGGACGCCAAGGACCAGCGCATTGTCATTGGGCACTGCGGGAAACATCTTGATTTCTAACTGCCGGCGGCTTTGATCGCGGCAAAGATCCCTCTCTGTATCGGTGTCGCATGATTCTGATCTTGCCGGCCACTTCACAGCGGATCCTGTCCGGGCTCCTGCATCCGCAGCAACTAACGGATTTTGACCGGTGCTTCCGGGAGTATAATCCAGCACCGAATGACGCTCCCGCTGGAGGGAACAAATGCGCAGGGTGCTGAATTATGCTTTTATCGTGACCGCCGTCGCGATGGCCGCGATGCTCGCGGCGGGGCCGGCGCTGGCGCACCATTCGTTTGCGATGTTCGATCAGGCGAAGAAGGTCACGCTGCAGGGGACCGTCAAGGATTTCCGCTGGAACAATCCTCATGTCTTCATCCAGGTGCTCGTCAAGAATGACGCCGGCGGCGAAGAAGAGTGGAGCATTGAGATGACGAGCCCCGAGCATCTGGCGCGAGTCGGGTGGCGGCCGGGAACCTTGAAGGCGGGCGACAAGGTCATCTTGGTCATCCACCCGATGCGCGACGGGAGCGTCAAGGGCGGGCAGTATCTCTCGGGAACCGGGCCGAACGGGCCGCTGATCGGCTCACCAGCGCCGCAAGGGGAAGGCAAATGATTTTGCGGAGATTCGCACAGGCCGCGGCGATCCTGCTGGCGTGCGTGGCGAGCATGGGCGCGTCCACGTCGACGGGATTGCCCGACTGGAGCGGGCAGTGGGAAAACGTCGGCGCGACGCCCGATGCGACAGGCGGATTCAATCAGACGCTCGAGCAAGTGCTCAAACAAATGGAGTGGTCGCCGCCGCTGAACCCCGCCACCGAGGCGAAAGTCGACGCCATGCAGGCGAAGGAACGCAAGAGGCTTGCGGCTGTCGCGCGCGGAGAGGATCCGGGCGGGGCTTTCACCGCCTGCACGTTCGGATACCCGGGCCTGATGCTCGACACACCGTTGATGTTCGAGGTGCTGATAACGCCGAAAGAAACGGCGCTGATTTTTTCGAGCCGCGAGATTCGTCACATCTACACGGACGGACGGCCGCACACGCCGAAGGATGACCTGTGGGCCACGCCTTGGGGCGATTCAATCGGCCATTGGGAGGGACAGACGCTGGTAATGGATACGATTGCGGTCAAAGATCCATATGGCCCTGAAGACTCGGGCAGTGCCGTGTCGGCTTTCGGGGACGTGGAGGGATTCCTGACGATCGGCATTTTGACCCAGCAAGCGCATTTCATCGAGAGAATGCGGATGATCGACCCGGGACATTTGGAAGATCAGATGACCATCATCGATCCGGCCAATCTCACGGCGCCGTGGCACATGAAGCGCACCTACGAACGAGTGACGCACATCCATCGCATGGTCTACGAGGACTGCGAGGGTGAGGACCGCAATCCTGTCGTCAACGGCAAATTCACGCTGACGCCACCGCCGCCGGATACGCCGCCCTCGGCGCCAGCGCCGAGCACTGCTGCGCCCGCCCCTCCTAAGTAGCTTCCATCTCGCCATCCGCTGAATCGCGGCGTGTGATCGGCTTGTGAACATTGCTAACCGGCCAAGACTGCGAGTGGTGGCAGCAGAAGTCTTGACGGACTGGCGCGGTCGGGTCTAGATTGGCCGCAGATGCCCGGCTAGTTTGGTCCCTCGGTTCGGCCCTGAAGCGTTCGCTTGAAGCGAAACATTCGGCCGCGAGGCGAGCGTAAATGCTTTTTCCACCTACGTAAGGCTCCGAGAACCGTCGAATCGGGCTGTCGGCAAAAGCCCGTACTTTCAAAGGGAGGATTTTTATGAGCGCTGGTCCTGCACTCGACATGGATAAATTGAACGCGTTCATCGGGCGGTTCGTCGGCGATCTGGGTGCCGCGGTTCACGCCGGGATGGTTGTCATTGGCGAGAAACTGGGCTTGTACAAGGCGCTTGCCGCTGGTCCTTTGAGTTCGGCCGAACTTGCCGCCAAGACGAAAACCGACGAACGCTATGTGCGCGAATGGCTGTCGTCGCAAGCGGCGGGAGGCTACATAACCTACGATGAGAAGGCGAACAAGTTCAGCCTGAGCACAGAACAGGCTTTCACGCTCGCCAACGAAGACAGTCCCGCGTACCTGCCGGGCGCTTTCGAGCTTGCTCTCGGGTCGCTGGCAGCCGTCCCGCGGATTGCCGATTCCTTCCGCAATGGCGCGGGAATGGGCTGGCACGAACACGATGACGGCGTTTTCCACGGCTGCGAGAAGTTCTTCCGCCCCGGTTATGCCGCGAATCTCATGAGCTCGTGGATCCCGGCCCTTCACGATGTGAGTAAGAAACTCGAGGCGGGAGCTCGCGTGGCCGACGTAGGTTGCGGCAAGGGCTCTTCCACGATCCTGATGGCCAAGGCGTTCCCCAAGTCCAAATTCTTTGGGTTCGACTACCACGACAAATCGATCGAATTTGCCACGGAATCAGCGAAACGGCAAGGAGTCGGCGACCGCGTCACGTTCGCCGTGTCCAAGGCCAAGGAGTTCCCGGGTAAAGATTA
>JBKQNJ010000055.1:0-33752 GCA_052146315.1 Candidatus Acidiferrales bacterium
CGAGGAGGGCAGCTCACGATTTACGGTGACGGAAAGCAGGTGCGCGATCTGCTTTATGTGGATGACCTAGTGGAATTAATGACCCGTGCCTGTGCCAACATCGACCGCACCGCCGGTCAAATATACAATGTCGGAGGCGGCCCGAACCAGACGACTTCCGTGTGGGTCGAGCTGCAAGAACCGTTAAAACATCTCATCGAAAAGCTGCCACCTGTGGACTACGGGGAATTTCGGCCGGGCGACCAGCGGATCTATGTCAGCGACATCGGGAAGGCGCGAGAACATTTGAACTGGACCCCTCAGGTAGGGATCATTGAGGGCTTGCAACGGATGGTCGAAGCCTTGAAGGAGAAGGGAAGAACTGCTCTGGCATGACGGCAGTTTGCCAACCGACGGGCAGCCGCGGGCCGTCGTGTCAAATACGCGCTCAATAGCCAAATGTCCGGTCCCACCTCATCCGGCACCAAAAGCACAACCAATCCTCAATTCTTGATTGCGCTGCTTGGCAAGCGCGACATGCCGACAGACGGCGTGGAGGACTACTGCACGTTTCTCTCTCTCGCGCTGGGGCAGAGGGGAATGCAGATGGAGCTGGCGCGCGTCGAGTGGTTCGACCGGGGCTGGGTGCCGGCGCTGTGGATGCTGTGGCGGCAGAGCGCTGCGTGGAGTGGCCGCTGGGTGTTGGTCCAATACACGGGCTTAAGCTGGTCGCGCCGAGGGTTTCCGATTGGAGTACTCGCCGCGCTCTCGATTTTGCGGCGGCGAGGCTGCCGGTGCGCCATCGTATTCCACGAATTCAGGCACCAGGGCGGCGGCGCGCGCCGGATCGATCGAATGCGCGGCGCGTGCCAGCAATGGGTGATCGAGAAGCTGTATCGCGGATCGATGAAGTGCATTTTTACGGTGCCGCTGGAGACGGTTGGCTGGCTGCCACAGGGAGATAAGAGGTCGGCGTTTATTCCCATCGGCGCGAATCTCCCCGAGCGGCTGGAACGGCGCAGCGGGCCTGGAGCCCCAGGGCGGCAAAAGACCGTGATCGTCTTTGGCGTGACGGGCGACGCGCGAGCGGCGGGCGAGGTGGAAGAGATTGCGGATGTGATGAAGGAGGCGAACAAGTCGCTGGCTTCGCTGCGTCTGGTGCTGACCGGACGCGGATCGATGGAAGTGCGCAAAGAGATCGAAGCGGCGCTGGCGGGAAACGGCGTGGAAGTTGTGGTGCGCGGCGTGCTGCCGGCGGAAGAAGTGGCCGATGAATTCGCGCGCGCGGATGTGCTGCTCTTCGTGCGCGGCGCGATCACGCTGCAGCGCGGAAGCGCGATTGCGGGGATCGCTTGTGGGCTGCCGATCGTGGGATACCGCGTCGGCGGAAACGGCGATGCTTTGGACGAAGCGGGAATCGAGTGGTCGCCGTGGCGGGACCGGCGCCGCCTGGCGCAGGGGCTGGTGCGCGTATTGAGCGACTCCGCGCGGTGGACGGAATTGCGCGAACGCAACTTGCAGGCCCAGCGCGACCATTTTTCGTGGATGCGAATCGCAGAGCAATATGGCGCGACACTCGATTAGTGCAAGCGGCGATGGTGAGCCGGGATTGTGACAAGCGGTGGGAAGCGGGCCGGGGGATAGAGTCCTTTGAGAATTCAGAACAGCCTCGTGCGGCTTTGGCAAAGGGCACCAGTAGGTTCGGATACCATGAAAGGCGAATTTGCTCCATGAGCCGCCGATTGCGCGTTTTGATGATTTCGGCCCATCCAGTGCAATACGGCGCGCCGCTGTTTCGTGCATTGGCAAAAGATCCGCGGTTGGACGTTCAGGTAGCGTATTGCGATATGGGAGGAGCGGAAGCGCACGTCGATCGCGATTTCGGCGTTCCGGTGAAGTGGGACATACCGCTACTCGACGGGTATCAATGGACGCTAATACGGAATCGCTCGTGGGCGCCGAGTATCGACTCGTTCTTTGGCCTGCTGAATCTGGGGATTTGGCGAATGATCCGCCAGGGGAATTTTGACGCCGTCGTGGTGCATACGGGATACGTGTACGCGACTTTCTGGGTCGCGGTGATTGCGGCCAAGCTGAGCCATGTTCCCGTGCTCTTTGGCACCGACGCCACGAGCCTGCAACCTCGCGATGGAAGGCGCTGGAAGACACTTATTAAGAGATTTCTGCTCCCGGCCATATTTCGCCTGGCGGATGTGGTGATTATCCCTTCGGAAGCCGGCCGGCAATTTATCCTCGGCATGGGGATTTCGGATTCGCGCATTGTTCTGACGCCTTTTGTTGTCGACAACCCGTGGTGGCAGCGGCGCGCTTCCGAAGTGAATCGAAGTGATGTTCGGCGAGAGTGGGGCATTCCCGAGGATGCGCTTGTCGCATTGTTTTGCGCGAAGCTGCAGCCTTGGAAGCGTCCTGACGATGTGCTGCGCGCTTTTGCAAAGGCGAACGTCGAGGGAACCTATCTCGTTTTTGCCGGGGACGGCGCCATGCGAGCGGATTTAGAGGCTACCGCGAAAGAACTTGGGATCGCCGAGAGGACGCGCTTTCTTGGCTTCGTGAATCAGATGGGCCTTCCACCGGTGTACCGATCGGCGGACCTCTTTGTGATGCCATCCGAGTACGATCCCTGTCCGGTGGTGGTGTGTGAAGCGATGTTGTGCGGGTGCGCCGTCATCCTGAGCGACGAAGTTCGCGGACGCTTTGACTTGGTGATCGAAGGGCGAACCGGCTTTATTTATCCGTGCGGGAATGTAGAAGCGTTGGCGGGAATTCTGGCGACCACCCTGCGTGACCGAGCCAAGCTGTCCGAACTGGCCCGTGCCGCGGTTGTACGAATGGAGACATGGTCGCCGCGAGAGCATGTGGACGCCATGGTGATGGCTGTGGAGCGCGCGCGCCGCGATTGAGCTAACTAGGAAGAAAAGTGCGAACCGGGACTCGAAGCGCCTTGGCTATTTGCTGCCTTCCATGTAGAAGGATTCCGCCTGACGCGATGGAATATCGAGAGAGCCCAACGCAGGCAGCTGACTCTCGCCGAATGAGCGTTCTCGGACACTATGAAAACCGAGGCGAACGAGCACCTGCGAAAAAGAATCGACGTCATACATCCAGCGATGCTTGGAATGGCCAAAGACCACTTCCCACCAGCGCAGGGCGTCCTCTGCCAGGTGCGTGCTGGCTACGAATTGCGACGCGTCGGTTTTTCCCGCCACGTAAGCGGCGGAGGAACGCTTGAGATCGGGCAAGGCGACACGCAACACGCCGGAGGGCTTCAGCCAACCGAGGACGCGCGCGAGGAGGTCTTCACAGTCTTGCCTGGACAGGTGCTCCAGCACGTGAGAGGCGTAAAAGCCTTCAATGGAATTGGGGGGCAGCTTTAGGCCATTGGCGGTGCCATAGCGGATGCGGTTTGCACGAATAGAACGGACAAAGCCCGCACGCCCTCCGAAAGCGGCGGCCGGCAAGGGAAGCTTCGCCAGCTGGAGTGTCAGACTGCCGTCGATGTTGAGGTAGCCGGAATCGCGGGGCCCAGGGTTGGCGCCGCAGCCAAAGTTTACGATCACGCAGGGATCTTAGCACGGGCTTTCCTCGCAGCGGGGCGGCCAAGCGTGTTTGCGGCGTAGCCACCGACGAAATCCATCTCGTTCTTACTCGTCGGCCCGCCATGTCGAGGCTCTGGCAAAAGAACCACTGATATACAATGCGTTCGTGCTGAGATCGGAGCGCCTTAAGGTTGCGGTGGCAGTTTTTTGCGCGACGTCGCAGGGGATGGATCCTATCGGGTTGTCGAGAGCAACGTGATCAACCAAGCCGCTGCGGACGCGCAAGCCCCTCCGACGGGCGTCATTCAAAGATTCCGGTCGCTGGCCCTTACTCCGTCCGGATCTGGGCACCTGGACCTCATCCGTGCCGCTGCAGCATGGGCCGTGATGTGGGGCCATCTACGGGGGCTGTTCTTCGCCGACTTCCGGGATATTGGGCACCACGGCGTCTGGCTCGGCGCAATCTATTTTGTCACCGGGTTTGGCCATCAGGCGGTAGTTGTCTTTTTTGTCTTGAGCGGATTCTTCATATCGTCGGCCATTCTGAAAAGGCACGCGACCGAGAGTTGGTCCTGGCGCGACTACGCGATCGACCGATTGTCCCGCTTGTATGTCGTCTTGATTCCGGGACTGCTGTTCGGTTTGTTGTGGGATACGCTCGGCAGCCACTACTTTGACTCCACGGGAATCTATACGCACCCGCTGCGGAATTTCGGCTATGCCGCTCCGGCCACGGGACTCACAGCGAAGGATTTCGCAGGCAACGTGTTTTTCTTGCAGACGATTGTATGTAGGACCTTCGGATCGAACGCGCCGCTTTGGAGCTTGGCCAACGAATTTTGGTACTACGTGCTGTTTCCAGTGGGGCTTTCGGCCGGATTCGCTTGGGCAAGAAAGTCCTTGCGCCGCGCGAGCCTACTCACGATTTTCGCAATTGCGGTAGCGATTTTCGTCGGGCCAAGCATACTGATCGGGTTCCTCGTTTGGATGGCCGGTTGCGCGCTGGCTTTGGCGTATTCCCGATTCAAATTGGGCTCGAGGGGTTTGTTGGGCGCCTACCTTTTAGTATCCACGATCTTGCTCGCCACGTGCCTAATCAGCGCGCGAATTGGAGTTCCTGCCAGGTTCGGGAACGACCTTGCGGTGGGAAGTGCGTTCACGCTATTTCTCTTCGGTGTCCTTCAAATTGATTTCCGAATCGGGCACCCCTATTACTCGCGATTCACGCACTGGTGTGCTGGCTTTTCCTACAGCCTGTACGTCCTCCACTTTCCGTTGTTGTTGCTGCTCCGGGCATGGTCGGCGTCCGGGGAGAGGTGGCAGCCGGACGCGCCGCACCTGCTCGGCGGCAGTGTTATTGGCGTGGGTGTCCTCGCTTTTGCGTGGCTCGTTTCGGTTGTAACGGAGAACAAGACGTATGGTGTTCGCGCCTGGATGAAGAGGGCGGTACCCAGGCTGCAGTAAGCTCGCTCATCCGGCTCCATCTGTCCGCCGAGCCATTGAGATACAATGCCTTGGGTTAGGTAAAGAGAACCTGGCCCGACCGTATGATCGAGATAGAGGCGATGGTGACGACAAGTTGCTGAATACGCGCATTCCGACGATCCGGAACCAGACGTTGATCGGCGCGGGACTCTTCGTTCTTGCGATCTGGGCCGCATGGTTAGCCGCAAACGAAGTATTGTCGGAGGACATCCGGGTTCTCGAGTTCGTGGCGCTGGGGCTTGCCGCCTGCGCGTTTGCGGTCGCCATCTTGCGAAGCTGGCGCACCGGATTTTATCTTTTTCTCACCTGGATGTTGTTCGAGGACTTGGCGCGGAAGTACATGGGGAATAGCCTTGCGCTCTTCTTTGGCAAGGACATTCTGCTCCTTCTGGTCTATTTCTCGTACTTCAGGGACGTACGTCTTGGCAGGGCCAAAAGCTTTCGCCCGCCGTTCCTGCTCTTTCTGAGCCTTTTCTTTTGGCTCGGCATCCTCGAAGTCTTCAATCAAAACTCCCCCAGCATTCTGTACGGTCTCCTCGGCATGAAAACGTACTTTTACTACGTTCCCCTGATGTTTGTGGCGTACGGTTTGATCCGGACGGAGCAGGATTTGCAAAAGCTGCTGGTTGCGAACGTGATCTTGGCCGGAGTGATTGGCGGGCTGGGAATTGCCCAGGCGATTCTGGGGAACTCATTCCTGAATCCGGTGATGTTCGCGCCCGAGCTGCAGGGTCTGGGTGATCTCTCTAAGGTATCTCCGCTGTCGGGGCAAGTGTTTTCGCTTCCTGCGTCGGTCTTTGTGAGCAGCGGCCGATTCGCGACGTACCTTGCCGCGGCTTTCCCTTTGGTGATGGGCACGGCCGCCTACTTGATTTTGCATACGCGAAAATACCGGAAGATTGTTTTCTTCGTGCTTGGCCTACTTGGCGTCGCCGCTCTGCTCAGCGGTTCCCGGACTGCTTCGGTTTCAGTTGCGTCGAGCGCGCTGGTGCTTTCCGCCGGATTTCTTTGGGGCGCACCCTGGCGCCAGCAGCAGGGGCATCGGCTGGTGAAGGTGCTGCGGCGATCGTTTATCGTTGGGGCCCTCGCCCTGGCGGTGGTGTTTTGGATGTTCCCCGAACAAGCGGGATCCCGCCTTAACTTTTACACCGAGACGCTAAGCCCGGAAAGCTCGGCGTATCAAGGAACTTCCCGCACCTGGGACTATCCGATACAGAACCTCGAAATAGCGTTACAGAATCCGCACTGGGCAATCGGGAATGGCATTGGCACGGCTTCGTTGGGGACTCAGTACGTAATGAGACTGGTCGGCAAGAGCGTACCGTACGGCGTTGAATCGGGTTATGGAACAATGATCATCGAAATGGGAATTCTGGCACCGTTCTTGTGGCTGCTCTGGACTGGCGCTCTGCTTTACTACGGGTGGAAGGTCGTCCGCAATCTACGTGAAACGCGCTTTTTCCCAATCGGCTTCACATTCCTTTGGTACATGGTTTTGCTGCTCTATCCGCTCACCTTCTTGGCCATCGCCGTTTACGAGAACTACGTGTGCAACATCTATCTGTGGATCTTTGTTGGAATCGTCTTCCGGTTGCCCCAATTATTGGCAACCCCGGTGGCTCCACACACAAGTGGCCCTTCGGAAGCCGTGGCGGTGTAGTTTTGGGAAGACCTTAGATGACAGGTATGACCGGGCTGATGGCGGCGCTCCGAATTGTGAAATAATGCGAACAGGTTCCGGATGAACGTTGCGAAGAAAAAGATTCGCCTCGCCGTTGTTTCGCCGTTCCTGGACAAGAGCCACGGCACGGAACGGATTGCGGTCGAGTGGATCGCGCAGATCGCGGGCAAGTTTGACGTCCACATCTACAGCCAGCACGTCGAAGACCTGGACCTTTCGACGGTCACGTGGCACCGCATTCCGAAACTGCCCGGCCCGCATATCGTGAATTTTCTGTGGTGGTTCGGCGCGAACCATATGTGGCGCGCCTGGGATCGCCGCGCGAAGAATCTCGAATACGACCTCGTCTACAGCCCGGGCGTCAACTGCTTCGATGCCGATGCGGTTTCCGTGCACATTGTTTTTGCGGAGTTTCTCCGGCGCGTGCGTTCCGAGCTTGCGTTCACGCGCAATCCGCTGCGCGCGTGGCCGGTCTTGCTGCATCGCAGGCTTTACTACCGGCTGGTGATGGCGCTCGAAAAGCGCGTCTTCCAGTGCCCGGAAACGCAGCTGATTCTCACCTCCCGGCAGAGCGCAGAAGAACTCGCGCGATTCTATGGGCGCCAGGAGTTGCTGCCGCTGATCGAGTCGGGCCTCGATCATAAAGCATTCAATCCAGAGTTGCGCCTTGCCTCGCGCGCCGGAGCGCGGCAGACGATTGGATTGCGAGACGAGACTTTTACTCTGCTATTGATCGGGAACGACTGGCGCAAGAAGGGTCTCGGCACGCTTCTTGAGGCACTGACGCAGCTCACCGATTTGCCGGTCCAGTTAGTTGTGGTCACGAATGAGGCCTCGGCTGTTTCTCAGGCCGTGGCCCAATACCAGGGACTCCGGGAAAAGGTACATATCCTTCCGCCGCGCAAAGATGTCGAGTTTTACTACGCCGCGGCGGACGCGTACGTGGGGCCGTCGCTCGAGGATACCTTCGCTTTGCCCGCAGCCGAAGCGATGGCGTGCGGATTGCCGGTGATCATCTCGGCGCGGGCCGGGGCGTCTGACATCGTTCACGATGGCGTCGATGCGCTCGTCCTCAGCGATCCAAAAGATGCGGACGCGCTGGCAACAATGATTCGGCGGCTCGACGCGGACGAACCGTTTCGCGGTCGGCTCGGAGTGGAAGCGGCAAAAACGGTGAGCCAATACACGTGGGAGCGCAGCGGCCGGGAGCTTGTGGCGGTTTTCGAAGAGGTCTTGCTGCGAAAGAGAAAGTCGCGTTTGGAAGGGCAAACGTTGACTCAGGAACGGATGAACGTTGCGAAGAAAAAGATTCGACTTGCGGTTGTCTCGCCGTTCCTGGACAAGAGGCATGGAACGGAGCGTCGAGTTGTTGAATGGATCACTCATCTCCGTGACCGCTTCGAGATTCACGTTTATAGCCAAGCGATTGATGATCTGGACCTGTCGGAGATTCAGTGGCATCGGATCCCGAAGCTGCCCCGTCCGCACATCTTGAACTTCCTCTGGTGGTTTGCGGCAAACCATCTTTGGCGCGCCTGGGGCCGGTACATCCGAGGATTGCGGCACGATATCGTCCTGACTCCCGGCCCGAACTGTTTTGATGCGGACGTCGTGTCTGTGCACATCGTTTTCGCCGAATTTCTGCGTCGCGTGAGCCCCGAGCTGAAATTCATGCGAAATCCCGTTCGCTTCTGGCCTCGCCTCTTGCACCGGCGCCTCTATTACCGTCTCATCATCATGCTCGAGCGGCATGTCTACAGCGACCCTCGGCCGGTCCTCGTCTATATTGCCCGCAAGACGGCCGCTGACGTGGAGCGTTTTTACGGTCAACGCGACCAAGCACCCATCCTCTACGCCGGGATTGACCGCGAGGTCTTTAATCCCGAACGTCGTCTGAGTCTGCGCGAAACTAGTAGGAACGTGCTCGGACTCTCCGACGGCCGCTTTGTTCTTCTCCTCGTTGGCAATGACTTGCATAAGAAAGGAATTCGCGCTCTGCTTGATGCAATGGCGCTGTTGGGTAATCGACCAATCGATTTGCTCGTTGTGGGAAGCGAGGATCCGGGTGCGTTTCGAGCGATGGCTTTCGACAGGGCCGTCTGCGAACGCGTCCATTTTCTTCCGCCACGAAAGGACGTCGAGTTCTACTACGCCGCGGCCGACGTGTATGTCGGCCCATCGCTTGAGGACGCCTACGCGCAACCGCCCGAAGAAGCGATGGCATGCGGAGTCGCCGTCATTGTTTCTTCCACCGCCGGCGTATCCGAGATCATAACCAATGGAGTGGATGGTTTGATTCTCGACGATCCCACGGATGCCGCGTCGCTCGCGGCCATGATTTGTCGCCTGTACGAGGATCGAGAATTCCGCGAGCGTCTCGGCGGGAAAGCGGCCGAGACGGCGCGACAATTTACCTGGGAGCGCAACGGCCGGGAACTCGCGGCGATTTTCGAAGAGGTCCTGCGGCGAAAAGCGCGTCCCCGGGAGCAAACGCAGCCCCAGGAACTATGACGGAGAAGGTTGGGACCAACCACAAGATCTTAGTCTTGGCACCTTCGCTGAAAGCCGTAGGGGGCATACAGAACTACGTTCGCACGCTTGTCAATGCGCTGAATGTCGTCATTGGAAATGATCGCGCGCGAGTGGTGGCCGTGGCCGGAGATCCCGAAGTGCGAGGCGACGGGAACCTCGCGCTGAGCCGGTCTCTGAAGCTACGGTTTCTTGTTTCTGCCGTCGCGGCCGCCGTCTCGTGGTCTCCTGACTTGATCATCTGTGCGCATGTTGGGCTGGCGCCCGCTGCGCGCCTGATTCAAAAGATCACGCGGACACCGTATTGGCTGACTTTGTATGGCATCGAGGTATGGGGGGACTTGGCGCCGCCGAAGGTGAAGGCGTTGCGAGGAGCGGAGCGCTATCTGACGATCACGCGCTTTACGCTGGATGCAACGGTTGCGAGGCATAAGCTCAAAGAGCCTCGTGCGTCGATCTTGCCACCCGCGCTGCCAAAACCGGCGGCGCAATCCCAAGAAGCGAAAAATCCGTTAAGAAAAGACTCATCACGGCCGATAGTACTTACAGTTGGCCGACTCGCGGCGTCGGAGCGATATAAGGGCCATGACGCGATCCTCGACGTCTGGCCGGATATCCTCCGCCGCGTCCCGGACGCCCAATATCTGATCGTGGGCGACGGCGACGACCGCGCTCGACTCGAGTCGCGAGTGCGCGAAATGGGCGTCACCGACTCGGTACAATTCGCGGGCTCTGTTTCACCGGAGGAACTGGACGCCTGCTATGATCGATGCAGCATTTTTGCGATGCCGGCGCGAACCGAGCTGGACGCGCACACGCCGCGCGGCGAAGGTTTCGGCATCGTTTTCCTGGAAGCCATGGCGCACGGCAAACCCGTGATGGGCCCGCGCAACGGGGCGCCTGCCGAGTTCATCCGGTCGGGCGAGCATGGTTTGCTCGTCGATCCGGCGAACTCAAGCGAGATCGCCGGCGCGTTGATCGAACTACTCGAAGATCCCGCGCGCGCGCGCCGCATGGGAGAGGCCGGAAGGAATTGGGTGGCGCGCGAGTTCACTTTTGACAGGTTTTGCGAGCGCCTGCGAGACGCATTGCAGGAATAGCCGTTCGCTCGAGGACGGAGGGAAGACATGCGAATTTTGGTAACCGGGGCGACTGGATTCGTGGGGAGTCGCCTGCTGGAACGTCTCGCGGAAATGGGCGGGCACGATCTCTATTCAATGCAGCGATACGTCACCGGGCGCTACGTGCTGGGCGCCGACCACGGAGTGAAGGTCGTTTTTTGCGACTTGCGCGACCAGTTCGCCCTGAAATGCGCGATTCGCGACGTGCAGCCTGAAGTGGTTTTCCATCTGGCTGCCATCAGCCCCGTGTCTTATAGCTACGACCATCCTAACGAGGTGCTGGAAACGAATTTGATGGGCACGGTGAATCTCGCCGAGTCTTGTTTGCGCGAGGTGCCGCATTTCAAGCACTTCCTGTTCGCTTCGACCTCCGAGACTTTCGGCAACGGCCCCCTGCCCAAGCGAGAAGATACGCCGCAAGCGCCCAACAGCCCCTATTCAGTCGCCAAGCACGCGGCGGAGAAATATGTGCTGTACATGTGGGACGCTTACAAGTTTCCCGTGACGGTCCTGCGCCCTTTCAATACGTACGGCCGACGCGACAACACGCACTTTCTGGTCGAGCGCATGCTCGTTCAAATGCTGCAGGGCAACACGGTAAAGCTGGGTGACCCTACGCCCGAACGCGACCTGCTCTACATTGACGATCATGTGGACAGCTACCTGACTTGCTTAGCCCAGCCCCAGGCGAGCATCGGCCAGGCATTCAACTTTAGCACCGGCGACAAACTTACCGTGCAGGCGCTTGCCGATAAGATGCGCGCGATCGCCGGCTTCCGCGGCCAAATCCTTTGGGACACGATTCCAAAGCGGCCTCTCGACATTCGACTCCTCTACGGCGACTCCGCCAAGGCAAAATCCGTACTGGGCTGGGAGGCGAAAGTGAGTTTGGATGAGGGCCTTCGGCGCACCGCCGATTTCTGGCGCAAGAAGCTTGCCGCTTCGAGCGGCGCCACGCGAGCGACGGCGAGCTGACATTCGCACCAGACCGCGGCTGAGTTCTCCGCCTTTTACATTTGCCCCCGAAGTATGTTCTGGAATCGACACGGCTAAAGAAGCTACGATCTTTGTGCTGACTTATCCGGAGCCGGACGGCTTGAAATTCTAGGCGAGCATGCTGTTTCCAGACGACTGATGCGTGTCCTGAGCGTAGTTCAGTTCTACTTTCCTTTCCAAGATCGCGGCGGCCCGATTGTGAAGGTCCGCTCGCTGGCCAAAGGGCTCATGAAGCGAGGCCATCAAGTGACGGTCTTGACCGCGGACCTCGGGCTCAAGGGCGTGAATGGTTTTGGCGGGAGGATCGCACGTTGCAAGTGGGGCTGGCGATGGGAGGACGAGGGCGTCGAGGCGATTTACCTTCCCACGCGCGGGCACTATCGTGCCTTCACCGTGAATCCTGGCATCGTGGGATTCTGCACCGCCTCCCTCAATAGTTTTGACATAGTGCATTTCTACGGTCTGTATGACCTGTTGGGTCCGGCGGCCGGATTTTTTTGTCGCCGCCAGAAAGTGCCCTACGTCGTCGAACCTATGGGGATGTACCGCCCAATCGACCGCAGTTTGCGTTTCAAGCGTCTATGGCATGGCACCTTGGGGAAGGCGCTCTTGCAGAACGCGGGTCGCGTGATCGCGACTTCCGATATTGAACGCCAAGAACTCCTCGAAGGCGGCATCCCCGTGGCAAGACTTGCGATCCGATATAACGGCATCGACCTCAGTTCCTGCACGCCTCTTCCGCCGCGCGGAGCTTTTCGATCAAAGTGGAAAATCCCTCCCGAGCAACCCTTGATCCTTTTCCTCAGCCGGCTGATTCCCCGCAAAGGAGCTGACATTTTGATTGAAGCCTTTGCGCGAACATGCCCGGAATCGGGTTACCTTGTGATCGCGGGTCCAGAGGGAGAAGCGGGATATCGCGCGTATCTGGAGAAGCGAGCAAGGGAGTCGGGCGCCGAGGCTCGGATTCTTTTTGTGGGTCCTTTGTACGACGAGGACAAAAAGGCCGCCCTTGCTGACGCCGATGTGTTTGCGTTGCCCTCGCGCTACGAAAACTTCGGGAACGCGGTGGCGGAGGCTGTAGCCTCAGGCGTTCCAGTGATCGTGACGAATTCTTGCGGTATTCACTCGCTGGTGGCCGACCGAGCCGGCCTCGTCATTGCGCCCGACAAGGAAGAATTGGCTGACGCGCTCCGGCGGCTAATTGATGATGAGGATCTTCACCGGCGGCTGAAGGCGGGTTGTGCCAGTGTTGTCGATCAGCTCAGCTGGGATAGGCTGACCGAGCAGATGGAAGGCTACTACGCCGAAGCCTTGGCGCCCGCCGCGAGCCCTACGTAAATTTGTATCGAACTTCTCATATGGCGGGAACGAGCATCGTGAGATGTCCCCCGCATCTCGAACTTGGTACCATCATACTGGACACACATAAGCTGTCTGGCCCGAATCTGACCGAGAGTAAGCGAAGCCCCGTATGGCTGAATCACGACCGGAGAGACCGAATTGACGGCGAGCGTCGACCTCGTCGTGTTTCCGTGCCTCGCAATAAAGCAAGCACTAAAGCCGGGGGAGAGCGAGTCGATCGCGGGCGAAGTTGCGATTGCATAAGCGTTCGCCGAGCCGTTGTCGATGTAGTAGTTAAATGGCGCACCGAAACTTTCTGCACCTGTGCGAGTCTTGTTCTCTGCGGGATCGTTGGCATCGACCGCCGGAAACGTGAGTGTCTGCGCTTGCGCGGGGATTCTCACCAGCTAATAGCAGCAAGAGCGCTACTACCGATCGGGATCGCATATTTCCCTCCTGGAGGGCGTAGTCAAGAATAATTCATATGGTTCACAAACGCTGCCATCGGATGAGAATTCTGTGTAGCTTGGGGACGCATTCGATTGTCAGATGGGGCGACTGTGAAGTCGCGCATGGCAGTTGGCGCACAGCGTTATGAGATTACTTTCTTGGTCGCTCCCGAGTCGACTTCGGAACTGAATGTGGTGTACTTCAAGATTCTTCATGTCACCACAATGCTGGCAACGCCAACCATCGCGATCCAGAATTCGCCTCCGTAGTATCCCGTACGAGTTCGAATCGAGTCGCAGCCTAGGGGATTTGGCCCTTCGATATCGAGCTTTCATAAAGCCGCTGACATTTTTTGACGCAACTCTGCCTTCATCGCGTCCGGAAGAAATTCAACGAGGCGACCGAGTGCCATGAGCAACGTGCCTGAATCTCCCTCGGCAAGGTGTGCTCCAGCCAGGAAGTCCGCACAGATCATCTCCAGACAGTAACCTCGTGATTTGTCGGTTCCCAGCATGAGAGCCGCTGTCTCGATGGCTTGCTCGATCACCGGCAGCTGGCTCTTGTAGAACTTGAAGTAGATGATCTCCCAGGGTTCCGTATCTCGGCCAGTCAAGTGGCGCTCTACCTCCCGCTGAAACTCTTCCTTGGGGAGTTCTTTGGCTTTGTGCAACCAGGTTGCACAATCGAATTCGTTCCCGTCTTTGCGCGCTACCTTCGCCATCTCTGCTGCCTTGCTCCATCCTACTTCCCGGAGCTGTCTCTTTGGGATCTGGGTCAAGTTCTCGTGGATCGCCATGAGGTAATAAGCTTTTCGGCGCGATTCGGGGAAGCGCTTTTCGAGGAATTCATCAAAAGACTTCAGGTTTTCGAGTCTCCAGTACTGACCTGCTCGAACCTCGCACAGGTATTGGCCCAGTTCCACGAATCGCTCGTCTCGTTCCCGGTCTCTCGTCTTGTCCCACGCCAGGATCTCATCGATCCTGCCAAGGACAATCAGCACCCGCCGTCTATTGAGTTCGGGAGACACCATGGGCCTACCGTTAGTCCACAAGCTCGTCAAGCCAATCAAGGTCGCTCGCTCCTGGCCGGCGAATCAAATTGACGTCGATCCTCTGCTGGTCGTTCAAGCACAGCCCTAGATGGGGACAGCTGACGCAGCCGTTCTGCGGGAATCGAATACCGCTGTGTCCGGGAAACTGACCAGATTCGACTTGGCCGATCGTCGTCTCAACCAGCCGGCCAAACTCTCGGCGTTGTTCTTCCGAAATCGAGGCCTTCAGGTACTGAATCTCGGGCCGCTGCTTTCGCACGAACACAACCATTGCGACATCGGAAATGCCACTGATCCAGGAATAGCAAATGAGTTGGGGATCCAGCGTCAGCAAGCCGCCGGGCTCTTCGGCGTAACGACTCGTCGTGGTCTTCCAGTCAATCAAGTACTCCTGGCCATCAAGTGTCCCGATCGCGTCAACGTAGGCAACGAACTCGTTGTTACCAGGAAGAGTTCGGAGAATTTTCAGCTGAAGGTTCTGTTGAGGATTGCTGACCCGAACATGATCATCCTGCGCGAACTTCTGAAGCAGATGAATTCCCTGGTGGACCAAGCGATCCCAGGAATCTCCTTTCTTGTATTCGAAGGGAGCGTCTCGAAAGACACTCCATTCCTTGAAGAGCGCTGCCGTCGGGTCCTCCCGGCGAAAGTACGCGCCGAGTGCGGTTTCAAAGCACCGACCGAAAACCATGGCCGCGCGCGTATCTTTTTCCCGCCAACCATCGAGGTACCGGTAGCGGTAGCTACGCGGACAGCGCAGATATTGACTAATCTGTGTGTAGCTGTACGTCATGGGAGACTTTCTTCTCGTTCTGAATTCCTGCACGACCTTCGATCGACAGGCTTTCCCATTCCGCAGTGGGAGCGAACCCATCGAGATTTAGAAAGCTGCGGCCTACGAGCACTTGTGCGAAGTACGGATTACGCCCGTGAGTCCAAGCAAAGCTTTTTCATCGACCTCGTCTCGGCCGAGCAGGTCCGTGTCATATCCAAAATCGCGAAGGAACCAGCGGAGCCTCCAAAGAGCCTTTGGGGTGCAATAGAGTCGTCCCGAAATACACCGCGAGCGAAGTTCCTCTGGCTCGAGAATCACAAAACGGATCAAGAAGCACGGCCTCTGCGGATGCCACCGGTAGTTGACGTGGTCTACCCGAACGAGAAACAGCCCCTCCAGGAAATCGTCAGCGTTTCTGGTTTCGGCAGTGAGGCCAGGAATATGTCGCTTCATGAGTTCACCGCCTGAGTATTGCCGTAGCTATTCAGTTTGCAGACCAAAGCCTCGCGGTCCTTTGCTGCCTGCTCAGCCAAGGTAGTAATGAAGGACTCGACCAAATCCCGGCCAGCATCGCGCAGGACCTCGGTTCCACAAAAATCGGCGGCGTAGCGTTTTACCTGGCTGGCGTCGAGTTCGTACTTGCGGATAAGAAGGCAGAGCTGGTCCCGGAGGCGAGGATGACCGTTGCTCGACGCATTCGTTCCGTTGGACGCGTTGGAGTGCGATGAAGGCGCGATGGGCGTTGGTGGACCCGAAAACGCCCCTAGTTCTTCGACAGAACAAAGCCCAACTCCGTAAGCCTTGCGAAGGGCCCGGTCGACCGCTCGGGTCTCAGCCATGCGCATCTCAGCTCCCCGAACGACCGGGGAAACGTTTGAGGGGTCAGCGTCCCCGTAACCGACGAAGCCCCTCGAACTGGAAGTTTTGTACACCGTTGCCTTAAACACCCAACGACTGGCGATCGGGTCAGACACATCCTTTTGAAGAGACGTCCGGATCGCGTGACAGCGCCTACGTTGAGCAAGACGAAGCAGGCCGGCGTGCGTCACATACCAGTGCCCATCGAGCATTTGTATGTCGCCGTTCCCAACGGAGATTCCATAGATTTGGGATAAGGATCGCAGAGCCGTTCGTTGTTGCCTCGCAATTCGTCCCGGCCAGAGGTCTTTCGCGAGACGAAGATTGGTCGCAAAGCTTGGTCTGGAAATTCTTGACTGTCGGGACATAGGGGGCCGCTCCTCGTATGTATGTGAACCACAGACATACTAATACATCGGCTAGGTAGGGGTCAAGTGAGCCATTGGAAGGCGGAAGTGTTTCCCATACAATCGGGCGTTATGAGGAAGGATGCCCCGCTCGCATTCCGGATACCTGCGGACCTAAAGAGGAAGCTGTTGCAGCTTGCCAAGCAAGAAGCTAGAAGTCTGTCCCAAATTTGTGAAATGCTGCTGACGATCGGTGTACATGAGTATGGCAGGACAGGATCCGGCTACCTACAGAAAACGCTCTCCCAATTAAAAGAGGGCGATCAGAAGTAAGTTAGTTCTGCATTTTGCTCCAACCGAGAATCCTGCATCCGTAGCGGGATTGTTCCCTCTCTAGCGAAGCACGGAGAAGCAATCTTCAGGCGATCTTCGATTTGATTGTTCTTATTTCTCTGCGATCTTGGCGCGATCTAAAAGCCTGTTGTTTGGTTGCTGGTTAATCAAGGACGAGTCGGCGAGGTAACAAAAAACTCCGAGCAAAGTAACTTACTTTGTGAGCCCAGAAGAAGCCTTTGGTGGACCTGACAAAATGACCGGCACAACGGCACCAAGGTGAAGGCTAACACGAGGACCGAAGAGGAGGCATCAAAGTGAGAAAGAGTAACGCGAAGTCAAGACCAGCTGTGAAATATAAAAAGTTTGTAGGCGGCCGCCCATTCGCGAAGCGCCATGTGATAGAGGCAGCGATTCCATTCCCGACAAGCGTGAGTGGCAGTGAGGAGGACCGTCCGCAGTTTCCCATTGTCCCACACACCGCGCGCGCACTTCTGGCGTCGCCGATTCCCAACGACCCGAGAGGCCGTTCGTTCGTCGAGGGCATTTTCGAGCGGCTCGGTCGGATGGCACTGACCGGTGACCGTGGTGCCATGCGGGAACTTTTCGATCGCGCAGAGGGTAGGCCTCGGCAGTCTTCGGAAATCAGCGAGTGCGAGGACCCGCTCCGAGAATTAATTGAAGAGATGAACAGGATGTCCGACCTCATCGGACCACCGGAAGGAATGGAGAAAACGATCAATGAGCCATGACAAACAGTTGCGTCCGTCATTATTGAACTTGAACTCGAAAGAAGCGACGAAGAGTTCTGGACAAGCCGTTAGCCAACCGACTGCACTCACCGTCACTCACAAGGCCTCTGGTCCGCGAACGGCCGCAGGAAAGCAGCGGAGCAAGTACAATGCACGCAAGCACGGGATCTTTTCCCAGGAGATTGTGCTGAAGGACGAATCGCGCTCACAGTACGAGTCTCTTCTCGCAGGGCTGTTGGATTATTTCGAACCGATTGGATTCTTGGAAGAGATGCTCGTGGAGAAACTTGCGACCCTTTTGTGGCGACAGCGACGACTGCTCGTTGCCGAAAATGCCGAGATTCATCGGGGTGCAGAATTGATCGAATGCGAGAAGGTCTCCCAGATTCAGCAAGAGGTCGAACAGATCGAACAGGAACATGAATCGGCAGCAATTAGGTCCGATGCGGCGCCTGGCCTGATAAGCAGAATTCACAATCCCACGATTCTCGCGAGTTGCATGGAATCGCTAGTTGAACTGCGAGATGGAATCAAGGCCGATGGATTTGACGAAGAACACGATTTAGAAATTCTTCAAAAGATCTACGGCGGCAGCGACAGATTTAGGATATCCGAAACTTTGCTCGATTCCTATTGGGCGTGGCAACGTACTTCAGGGGTTTCCGAGGAGGAGCGCGAACGCGAATACGCGTCACCGTCAGAGTGTGTGCGGAATGTGTTGGACGAGATCGATCGCGAAACACGTCGCCTCAAGGAATTCCAGAAGTCGCAGGCTTCGATTGAAGCTTCTCAAAACAAATTGAATCGACTCCGTCTCCAGGTTCCGGACTCACCTGCCTTGGAGCGCTTGCTCAGATATGAGGCAAGTCTCGATCGCTCATTCGATCGCACCCTGAGCCAGCTCGAACGTCTGCAGCGAATGCGCCGAGGTCAGCCCGTTCCGCCCACACTTAAAGTTGAAGTTAACGATTAGGCGAACCCGAGCGTGCTCAGATTACAAAACGAACTATCGTAATTGCTTATGCTGCAGTGAAATAGCCGAGGAGGACATAAGTTCAGTCGGTATAACGAACGTCGAACGATGCGGATTCCTGAGCTTTCAGCGCGGGGAGGATGATTCGGTGGTGGTCGGGCAGAAGGCGGGCGCTGCCGTCGACCGTCGCAATCGACCGCTGAAATTCGAGAGTGGCGCCGCTTACGGGCTGGCTGGCCATCACGGCTACCGTCACTTCGTTAGCGTTATGCCCCGGAAGAACGCTCCAACGCAATGCCTCAAGACCGCGCCAGAACTCCGCATAGCTCTGTAAATCCATCGCTGTAACATCGGGCGGCAGCTCGCGCAGCAGCGTTTGCTCGGCTGCCAGCTTCACGTGAGCTTCGTTCGAGTGAATCAGGATCACGTTGATCGCCTGATTCTCGGCGTTGGCGCGAATCACGTCGAGCGCGCGATCGATGCGCTGTGGCAGCGGAGGCTTCTCCTCGTCTTCGAACGTGACGGGGAATTCATACAGGCCGCTGTCTTCATCGAAATCCAGTCCGAGCGGCAGGGCGTATGGAAAATGGGTCAGCACATCGTCGGCGGTGAACGACGAATCGAAGAGGTAACCCGTGCGCGCTAGCGCCTCCGGCAGAGACGGTGGCACGCGCAGATGGCCCGCGCGAAAGAATATCGTGTGCTGACCGGAAACATTGCCGTTAAGGAGCTCTTTGCTGACCCGCACCTCGCCGAAGACCGTGGCGCCGGTCGCGCTGTCGAAGCCCGTGCCGCGCGGCTGGTAGAGCGGGAACGTTTCCGTGCCGTCGCCAAGCTCGAAACGATTGAATGCGCGCGAGTGGATGATGGAATGCGATCCGATCGTGAAGCCGAGCGCCTTGATCTGCTGGAGGTAAGCGAGATCCTCGCCAAAGAAGAAGGACACACTGTTGGCGTCGCTCACGTATTTCGTCTGAATGAAGAAGGTGCTGCGCGCGTGCTCGGCGGTTTCCATGCGCGCGAAGTCGAGCATCGGCGCGAAGGAGTTTTCCCAGTCCACATCGTGAGAAAGGAGCAAAACGGAGTCCTGGCCGTCGGGGATCGAGGCGAGCCGCACGCCGTCGGGCGTATTCGACTCGTACCACGCGCGCAATAGCAGCATCCAGACATCCGCGCCGGGCTCGAAGTTATTCACGTAATGGCGTTCGGCGTCGTAATCGCGATTCACTTGGTTGCGCAGGACGACTTCGTGATAGCTGATCCCGCAGAGGTACGTGGATCCCTTTCCGGTGGCGTTGCGTAGCAACGCCGCGGACCCATCTTCGTAGCGCGCAAGAACCTTTGCTTTCGTATCGACGGTGTAGCCATTGGTCCAGAAAATGTCGGTGTACTTGGTATTGCCGAGCGGAACGCTCTGTTCTTCCGGGCGGTTGAGGTAGCGGAGGATCTCGTCGCTATTCGGCGCGAAGTCGACTCGATACCGCCGGCGCGAGGCGACAGAATCACGGAAGCCGAAGAGCGGCTTGAGCGCACCTGCGAGAACATCGACCGCGAAAACGCTGCCACCGTCTTCGACGTGTCGCGTGAGGGCTTGAATCTCGGCGCTGGTGAACGTTTTCGGATCGACATTCGGATAGATGATGACGAGCTGGTGCCGAAGAGCTTGATCGAGGTCACGCGTGACGAAGAACGGCACGCCCATCTCGCGCAAGGAATGGATCATTGCGAGCGGATTTTCGTCCTGGCCCGACCAATACAGAGCCACCTGCATCGGAAACGATTCCGGAAACGCGGCCGCCGGGTCCTCCAAATGATGTGTGAGCGGGTGAACGGGCACGTCAGCCACGTGAAGGCGCGAAATCATGCTCTCGGCGGTTTGTCCCGGGGCCGCAAAGACGGCTCCGACTAAAATCACTGAGAGCAGAAGAATCGCGCGTTTTGTGGGTGCCATTGAGAATTGTAGTATCGCGCGACCTCCTCGCGATGTGATAATCAATGCTATAATATGTATCATTGTGATACACGCTGCTCGCAAATGATACACTCGCCGCTTATCCTCAATTACCGCCGGTGCTGTCCTCTCTGCACATAACACATAAGACGCGGTTTGGCCGGGAACCATCCTACGTTGCCCGTCTTCATTTGGTGCGCCTCGTGCAGTAGTTACGTTGGGTCTGGGCCGAGAGGCCGCACTGTTTTGCCCGGGGGGTCCTCTGTTCCGGAAACACGCAGTTATGCACTTGCTGACGGCGGGCCTGATCGCGGCTTTCGGCATTTGTGCGCCCCGGGTGTGCGCGCAGAATTCGAGTGCAGATTGGCAGGCGGAAGTGCGCCAAGAAGTCGCCGCGCACAATTGGGATATTGCGCTCCATACGATCAACCTGCAGATCGTGCAATATCCGCAGGACATGGACATTCGCGCGTGGCATGCGCGTGTCCTCGCGTGGGCTGGGCGGCTTCCCGAGGCGGAGAAGGAATTCGACGCGATCGTTCAGGCCGTTCCCAATGATCCCGACAACTGGATGACGCTCGGAAACGTGTACATGCAGGAGGGCCGGACGCAGGAGGCGCTTCGCGCAACGACCCGCGCGGTTGAAATCGATGCGAGCCGCGCCGATCTGCACGAGGCTCGGGGCCGGGTGCTCCGCGCGCTGGGCGACCTGCGGGAAGCGCGCCGGGAGTTTCAACGAGCGGCGGACCTCGATTCCAACGATGCCGACGCGCGGGCCGAACTGGCATCGCTGCGTGGCGAGGCGAAGCATGAACTTCGTATCGGCAACGACAACGACCTCTTTAATTTCACCTCGGGAAATCAGGGCGAGTGGGTCAGCCTGGTTTCGCACTGGTCGTCGCATTGGACCACGAGCGCGGCCGGCAACTTCTACCAGATCGCAGGCACGCCGGCCGGCAAATTCGTGGGCAGCGTCACAGGAAGCATGCCGCACTGGGGCGCGCTCACCGTCGGCGGTGCTACCGGGCACGACAACGCAGTGATTCCCGAAAGCGAGGCATTTTTCGAAGGCGATCATGGCTGGCGCATCAGCGAGTCTGGCGCTGTGCGCGGCGTTGAGGTCACGTACGGGCAGCACTGGTATTGGTATTCGGCGGCCCGCATCCTGACGCTCAACGAAAACACGCTCGTCTACCTTCCGAAGGATTGGTTATGGTCGCTCGGTCTCACCGGCGCGCGCAGCCATTTCCCGGGCACGGGTGTGGACTGGAAACCTTCGGGGCTGAGCAAACTCGCGTTTCCGATTCGGAGCTGGGGCGTGCGGCGGCTGAGCGGCAACGTGTTCTTCGCGGTGGGCACCGAGGATTTTGCGCTGGTCAATGAAATTGGAAGCTTTTCGTCGCAGACGTACGGCGGCGGGCTGCGCTTTCAGATCACGGCGCGCCAGGACGTCACCGGATACGCCGCCTTTCAGCAGCGGACACAGAATCGCACGGACATGAGCTTTGGATGGAGCTATGGAATCCGCTTTTAGCAAAATTTGGGCGCTTGGTCCCGCAGCCTTCGTCGTGAAGGTGATCGTGGCGGCTGTGGTCGCCGACGCGCTGCTGCTCGGATTCATTCTTCTGCGGAGGACGTATCGCAGGCGCTACTTCGCGAAACGCGATCGCCGCGTCTACGAATTCCGGCAGAAATGGGAACAGCTGATCTCGGGAGAAATTCCATACGACGGGTGGCGGCTCAACGACTTCGACCGCCGGATCGTCGAGGACATCGTGCTGGACGCCTTCGAAGCCGCCGGACCCGCCGAGTCGGCGCGCCTTTTGCGCTTCATGCGCACGACAGGACTGATTGAAAAGCGGATCTTCGAGGCGCGGAAATATCGCGGCTGGCAGAGGATGGCCGCGCTGGTTGCCCTGGGACGCACGCGCGCCCCGGAAGGCGTTCCCGCGTTGGCGGAGGGACTTCGCGACGCAAGTCAGGAAACGCGGCACGCGGCGCTGCGAGGACTGGCGCGTACTGCTTCTCCCGAGGCTGCCGGCGAAATCTTGACCTGGGTCAGCGAACGCGGCTTGCAGGCGCCCGCGCTGTTGATCCAGAACGCGCTCATCAATTGCTGCCGCGAGGCGCCGAAAATGCTGGTTCCCTACCTGAAGCACGCCGATCGCGAAGTCCGCGAGATGCTGGCGCGCGTGCTGGGCGAAATTCCGGTGAATTCGATCGAAGGGGCCCTGATCGCGCTGGCCGAAGATGAGCTTCCAGAACTGCGAGCGGCGGCGGCTCGCGCTCTTTCGAATGCGGACCACGTGCAGGCCGTCGAAGCGCTTTCCGAACTGGCGCGGGATCCGGTGTGGTTCGTGCGGCTGCGCGCTGTGGTCGCGCTCGGAAAAATCTATGATCCCAGGGCCGTTCGGCCGCTCTTGCAGGCGCTGACCGATTCGAACCGCCTGGTACGCATGCGCGCTGCCGAAGGGCTCGTCGACCGGAAATCCGAGCTGGTGGCCATTTTTGCCGAGGCCGTCGGGTCGAAAGACCGCTACGGCTTGTACGCGTTTTTTGCGGCGCTCGAGAATGCGGGTCTGAGAAAGCAGCTTGAAGCGCAACTGCAAGAGCGAGGGTCTCAGGGCGATCTGAATGCGCCGAGCTTGCTGGCCACGTTGGCGGCGGGCGAATTGACGCCCGCGCCGGGAGTCGAGGAGCAGCCCACTGCCGAACCGGCTGCGATGGCCCGGAAATGATTCATTTTCTCGACGTCGCGAACCACACGCTGTTCGTCTACTACCTTGTCTGCAATCTCGTTTATCTGACTACGCTGCTGATCGCCCTCAACACGAGCGCGGCGCATCAGCGGAGGCTGAAATCGTTTCGCCTCGAATGGTTCAAGGAGTCGCCGCTCGTGCCGCCGATCACGGTGCTGGCCCCGGCGCACAACGAAGAAAAATCGATTCGCGTGTCGGTGCGGAACATGCTGACGCTGGATTATCCGGAACTCGAAGTGATCGTCATCAACGACGGGTCGGCCGACAGCACGCTTGATCAGATGGTCGACGAGTTCAAACTCGAGCCGGTGCGCGCGGTCTACGTGCAACAGGTTGCCTGTGCGCCTGTCCGCGGGTTGTATCGCAGCGGCGCGGATCCGCGACTGCTCGTGATCGACAAAGAATCCGTCGGCAGCAAGGCCGATGCGGTGAACGCCGGGCTGAATGCGGCGACGTCACCTTACGTGTGCGTGGTCGACGCGGACTCAATCCTCGAGCGCGATGCCCTGCTGCGCATCATGGTTCCCGTGCTCAACGATCCCGTCGGTGTGATCGGCGTCGGCGGCATCGTGCGCGTGCTCAACGGCTCGGAAATCACGGCGGGGCGCTTGAGCCGCGTGCGGCTGCCGAAAAAGGGCTTCGAGGTGATTCAAGTCGTCGAATACCTGCGCGCATTTCTAATCGGCCGCGAGGCCTGGGCGCAGGCCAACATGTTGACGATCATTTCGGGCGCCTTCGGGGTGTTTCGCACGGACCTCGTCCGCGCCGTCGATGGCTTTCGCGCGGGAGCGATCGGCGAGGATTTCGATCTCGTCACGCGCCTGCACCGGCACATGCTCGACCGCAACCTTCCCTACCGAATTCAATTCGTGCCCGATCCCGTCTGCTGGACGGAAGTGCCCTCGGACCTGAAATCGCTCGGCCGGCAGCGCGCGCGCTGGCAAAAAGGGCTGATCGATGTGCTGCTGAAGAACCGCGACATGTTGTTTCGTCGCCGCTACGGGCGCATCGGATGGATCGCGCTTCCCTACCTCTGGGTATTCGAATTGTTTGCGCCGATCATCGAGATCGGAGGCATCTTCACAATTTTACTGGCCGCGTTCCTGGGCGTCCTGAACGAGAAATTCTGCATCGAGTTTCTGATTTACGGCTACATGTTCGCGACGATGATCTCGATTGGCTCGGTGCTGCAGGAAGAGGTCACCTACAAGCGCTACAACGACTGGCAGGACGTGCTGCGCCTCGTGAGCTACTGCTTCTTCGAGCATTTTCCCTATCGCCAGCTCCACATGTTCTGGCGGCTCCAGGGACTGTGGCAGTTCGCGCGCGGCGACCTCGCGTGGAAGCCGCTGAAGAGGCAGGGCCTCGAGTCGGTTCATCCGGGCTAGGGATTCGGCGCGTGCCCTGCCATTGCGGGAGCAGCACTACTGTTCTATCGTTCTCGGCGAGGTTCTGCCAGTGCGTCCACGGTTCGCGGGCGCTTTCCTGTTTGTTGCTGTTTTGATCGCGGGGCCGAGCGCCTTGGCCCGGCCTCAGAGCGCCGCGGCCGAAAGTGGAGTCGCGCAACGCCGGCTGGCGCATCTGCGGCACGGCATCAACTTGAGCAAGTGGTTCGCCGGATCATCCGATTCCTCCGCTTACTCACAGCAGCATTTCGAAACTGCGATCACGGCGCAGGATATCGCGCTGATCCGCGCAATGGGCTTCGATTACGTTCGCCTGAGCGTCGATCCGCGTCCGATGTTTCACGCAAGGGAATCCGATCAGATTGCGGGCGATTACCTGACGCAGATGGATGCCGCCGTGAAGATGCTTCTCGATCAGGGCTTGGCGGTGGACATCGACATCTACGCTGATGCGGATTTCAAGCAGCGGCTGGCGACGGATGACGAGTTCATCGAGGAGTTCGCGGACTTCTGGCGGGCACTGGCGCGGCACTGGGCACCTCTGGATCCGGATCGCGTCTTCTTCGAGATTCTCAACGAGCCCGGCGGCAAGGATAGTTACCGGTGGTACGGCGTCGAGGCGAAACTGGCGACGGCAATCCGCGAAGGCGCGCCTCGGCAAACGATCATCGCGACGGGCGCGCACTGGTCGGATGACGACGATCTCGTGTTTCTCGAGCCGCTGCGCGATCCGAACGTCATCTACGCGTTTCATTTCTACGAGCCGCACGTCTTCACGCATCAGGGAGCGACGTGGTCGACGAACTATTGGCACTCGCTGAAAGGCGTGCCGTATCCTTCGAATCCCGACAACGTTCAGATGGCGATGGAGCAGGTCACCGATCCGGTGCACCGGCTGGCTCTGGAGCGTTACGGGATGGACCATTGGGGCGCGGCGCGCATTGATGGGGAAATCTCGCAGGTCGCCGCGTGGGCGAGCCACTGGAACGTCCCGGTGATCTGCAACGAGTTCGGCGTGTATCGCAAAAATGCCGATCCGGGCGACCGCGCCGCCTGGATTTCGGACGTGCGGACGTCGCTCGAAAAGCACGGCATCGGCTGGGCCATGTGGGACTACGACGGTGGGTTCGACGTGGTGAACAGACAGCAGGACGGCAAGGCCGTGCCCGACGCGGCGACGGTCCGCGCGCTGGGCCTCGCCGTGCCGGCTTCCGCGAACTAGGCGCGCTTCCCCCGCCGCAGCGGGCAATCCTTCGGCTATACTGCAATTCGCGCGAGTTTCCTGGGCGATTCGCGCGGCACGCTCCTGCGTTTAATCTTCGGTCAGCGGTGGATCCATCGCATGTGCGGAATTTGCGGCGTCATCGGAATCGGATCGCGAGATGCGGGCGAGGTTGCCACTCGCCGGATGATGGCTGCCATGATTCATCGCGGCCCGGATGAGGAAGGGATCCTCGTCGCGCCGCCGGTGGCCGCGGGAATGCGGCGGCTCAGCATCATCGATCTTTCGGGCGGCAGCCAGCCGGTTTGGAACGAAACCGAAACCGTCGCGGTGGTCTACAACGGCGAAATCTGCAATTTCGCCGCGCTCCGCAAGGAACTCGAGGCGCTGGGCCACCGTTTCCGCACGCATTCCGACACCGAGACGATCGTGCACGCCTACGAAGCCTGTGGCGAGCGCTGCGTCGAGCGGTTGCTCGGCATGTTCGCCTTCGCCATCATCGAAATTCCCGGCGGTCGCGGCGGGCGCGCTGCGCGCGTGTTTCTGGCGCGCGACCGGCTCGGAATCAAGCCGCTCTACTACGCGCGTGTCGACGGAGCTCTATTTTTCGCCTCCGAGGTTCGCGCGCTGCTCGCGAGCGGCTGCATTGCGGCGCAGCTCTCGACGCAGGCGCTATCTGCCTATCTGCTGTTCGGCGCCGTCAGTGAGCCGCTCACTCTGATCGAAGGCGTTTCTTCGCTGCCGCCCGGCCATACGATGAGTATCGAAGCGGGCGCGCCCGTTGCCGAGCCTGCGCCGAAGCCTTACTGGGATTTCGGCAGTGGCCTCCGAAATGCGGCCGCCGCACGCGCTGGCTCGAGCGCGCAATCGCTGAAGCCCGCTCAGCGCGTGCGCGCGCTTTTGGAGGATGCGGTCGCGAGCCATCTCGTCGCAGACGTGCCAGTGGGCGTGTTTCTGAGCAGCGGGCTCGATTCGACCGCGATCGCCGCTCTCGCGAGCCGCTCGCAGCGGGGAATTCACACCTTCACGGTCGCTTTTCCCGACGTGGAATTCAGCGAGGCGGAAAAAGCTCGGCGCACGGCCGAGCGCCTCGGGACCGAGCACAGCGAGCTGACTCTTTCGGGCGAGGAAATGGTGGCACGGCTCGACGAAGCCGTTGCCTCATTCGATCAGCCGAGCGCGGATGGCATCAACACCTATTTCGTTTCCTGGGCCGCGCGGCAGGCTGGGCTGAAGGTGGCGCTTTCGGGTCTTGGCAGCGACGAGATCTTTGGCGGCTATACATCGTTTCACGCGACGTCGACGGCCGCGCGCATGGCGGCGCTCGGGCGGTATGTTCCCAAGCCGCTGCGCGCTCCGTTCGCTTCCGCGATTGCCTCCGCCGGGAGCGCCGCTGCTTCGCCCGACGCGCTGCGGAAGGTGTGCGCCGCATTTCTCGATCCGGACGAGTTTCGGCACCCATATTTTTTCACGCGGCTGCTCTTCACGCCGCGAATCGTTGCATCGGCGATGAAAGGCAATCCTCCCGCGCAGGGTGGCGGGGCGTGGCAGCAATGGCTTGCCGATGCGGCTGCCGAAGTTCGGACAGCCGACAGCTTTACTGCCGTTTCCTGGCTCGAGCTGCGCTCCTACCTAGCGAATATCTTGCTGCGCGATACGGACGCGATGAGCATGCGGCATTCGCTCGAGGTGCGCGTACCGTTTCTGCATTCGCCGCTCGTGGAATACATGCTTTCGCTGCCCGAATCGGCCAAGCGCGATGGCTCGCGCCCGAAATCGCTGCTGGTCGCGGTGCTCAACGATCTTTTGCCCGATGAAATCGTGGCGCAGAAAAAGCGCACGTTCACGTTTCCCTGGGAGAATTGGCTGCGCGGACCGCTCGGCAAACGCGTGGCCGCGGCGATGGCGGATTGGTCTCCCGCACTCGAGCCGCAGCTTGGCCGAGACTTTGCGCTCGCGATATGGCAGGATTTTATGCGGGGTCGTACGTCCTGGTCTCGTCCTTGGAGCCTGTACGTGCTGAACGAATGGGCGAAGAGGAATTTAAGCGGTGCATCAGAGGCGAGCCCGGATCGCCGCAGGGCTGTCGCGATTTCGACGCAGTAAGCTTCTAAGAGGAGCAGAGCACGTTGGGGTCAGGGCGGGAGCTTTCAGATTCGATGGTCATTCTTGGGATCAACGCGTACCACGCAAATGCTGCCGCTGCGATTGTGGTGGATGGCCGGCTCGTCGCTGCCGTCGAAGAGGAGCGGCTGAATCGCGTGAAATATGCGGCCGGCTTGCCGTCGCAGGCGATCCAATTCTGCCTCGATCGCGCCGGCGTCCAACTCACCGAAGTCGATCACATCGCGGTGCCGCGCGATCCTTGGGCGCGCCTCGGAACGAAGTTGCGCTTCGCGATCCGCATGCCGAAATTTGCGCTCGATCGCGTGCGCGTGATGAGGCGCTTTGCGGGCATTCGCGAAGATCTCGCTTCCGCCTTTGATGTGACGCCCGATGCGATCCGCGGCCAGTTTCATCGCATCGAGCATCACACCGCGCATCTTGCGAGCACATTTTTTGTTTCGCCTTTCGACCGCGCGGCCGTGCTCTCCGCCGACGGCCTCGGCGATTTCGCAAGTTCGATGAGCGCGGTGGGCGAAGGGCCGAAGATGCGCGTACTTGGCGAGGTGGCCTTCCCGCACTCGCTCGGGATGTACTACACGGCGCTCACGCAGTACGTCGGCTTCTGGAAGTTCGGCGACGAGTATAAGGTGATGGGCCTTGCCGCGTACGGCCAGCCCGAATTTCTCGAGGAATTCCGCCGCATCGTGTGGTCCGATGGGCCGCTTTCCTTCCGCCTCGGCCTCGAATATTTCACGCATCAGAGCCAGGGCGCCGATATGACCTGGCGCGACGCTACGAGCACGCCGGTACTCGGCCGCCTTTTCTCGAATTACCTCGAGCAACGGCTCGGCCCCGCGCGCAAGGCCGATGAGCCTCTCACGCAGCGCCATCACAATCTCGCAGCCAGCATGCAGGCGGCCCTCGTGGAAGTTCTCATCGCTTATTGGAACGGCCTCGCGAAGCAAAGCGGCCAGAAGGCGCTGTGCCTCGCGGGCGGCGTAGCCTTCAATTGCGTGGCCAACGGGCGAATCTTCGACACGACGCCTTTCGAGCACGTGTGGGTTCAGCCGGCGGCGGGCGATGCGGGCCTGTCCGTGGGCGCGGCTTTCGCCGTGCACCACCAGATTCTCGGGCGTCCGCGCGAATTCGTGATGGAGCACGCCTACTGGGGACCGCAGTTTTCGCCCGCCGAAATTCGCGCCGTGGTCGATCGCGTCGGCTCGGCGGATGAGGTCGAAATCGCGCAGCTCGACGAAGCCGAGCTCGTGCGCGCGACCGCGCGGCATATCGCCGACGGGAAAATCGTCGGCTGGTTTCAGGGAGCGGCGGAATGGGGGCCGCGCGCGCTCGGCAATCGCAGTATTCTGGCCGATCCGCGACGCCCAGAAATGAAAGACATCCTGAACGAGCGCATCAAGCATCGCGAATCGTTCCGCCCATTCGCGCCTTCGATCGCGGAAGAGGCTACCGGCGAATTTTTCGAGAAGACGCACCCTTCGCCATTCATGACGTTTGCCTATCCCGTGCGCGCGGAGAAACGCAGCGTGATTCCGGCGCCCACTCACGTGGACGGCACAGCGCGCCTGCAGACCGTAAGCCGCACGTCGAATCCGCTGTACTGGAAACTGCTGAACGCGGTCGGCGATCTCACGGGCGTACCCGTTGTGCTGAACACGTCGTTCAACGACAACGAACCGATCGTCTGCCGCCCCGAGGAAGCGCTCGAATGTTTCCGGCGCACGCGCATGGACGTCCTCGTGCTCGGCAATTTCATTCTCGAGAGGAAGTACGCATCCGGCGATCGCGAGGCGGCTGCCGGGCGCTTTGCCGACCGCGACAGCTGAACGCATGCACATCCTGCTCCTGAACGAATACTACCCGCCCGACACATCGGCCACGGCCAAGATGGCCGCGCAGGTCGCCGAGACTCTCGCGAAAAGCCATAAGGTGACGGTCGTCGCCGGCCGGCCCTCGTACGATCCCGACGAGTTCTATCCATATAAGCTTTTGCGCCGCGATACGCGCAACGGCGTGATCGTCGAGCGCGTGGGTTCCACGGCGTATCCGCGGCACCAGATGAAGCGCCGCGTCTCGAATTACCTGTCGTATCTGGCGCTGGCGGTCCCGCGAGCCCTCGCGATTCGTCCCGACGTGGTGCTTGCGATGACGGACCCGCCGGTAGCAGGCATTGTCGGCGCGTTCATCGCGCGCCTTGCCGGGCGGCCGTTTGTCTACAATATCCGCGACCTCTATCCCGACATGGCGATTGGCGGCGACATCGTTCGCCCGAATGGCTGGGTCAACCGCTGGGAGAAGATGCATCGAAACGCGCTGAAACGAGCCGCGCGCGTGATCGTTCTCGGCGACGACATGCGCAACCGCATCCTAGCCAAGGGCGTCGCGCCCGAACGAGTCGTCGTGGTGCGCGACGGCACGTCGTTTCCGGCCTCGATGCCTGCGCAAAGCGATCCCGTGGTGCAGGAGATTCGTAGCGGCTTTTCATTCGTCGCGCTGCACGCGGGGAATCTCGGCTTCTACGGTGCCTGGGGGACGCTGCTCAAGGCCGCCGAAATGCTGCGCAACGAAAACGCCGCGCTCGTGTTTGTAGGTGACGGAGCGAACCGTGCTTCGCTTGAAGCGTCGGCGGCGGGCTCGCCGAACGTGCGCTTCCTGCCGTTTCGCCCGTTCGCGCAGGTGCCGCACGTGATGATGGCGGGCGACGTTCACATCGTGACGATTAAGCGCGGCCTCGAAGGCGTGGTGGTTCCCAGCAAGCTTTACTCGATTCTCGCGGCGGGCCGGCCCGTCCTCGCCGTCGCGCCGGATTCAAGCGACGCGGCGCGCATCGTGACGGAATCCGGCTGCGGCCTGGCAGCCGACCCGGATAATCCGGCGGCCGTCGCGAAGGCCATCTGTGAGCTCCGCAGCGACCCTGCTCGGTTATGTGAGATGGGCCGGCGCGCCCGGGAAACCGCGGAGAAATATGCTAGAGTAAACGAGTTGCAGCTTTTTGTCGGCTTCATCGAGAAGGCAGTTCTCGAAAGCAACGGAGGGCGTCATCTGGGATCGTAAGAAAGTTCTGGTTACTGGGGGTGCGTCTTTCATCGGCTCGCACCTGGTGGATGCGCTCCTTGCTCGCGGCGCCAAGGTGCACGTGGTGGACGACCTTACCAGCGGCCGGACGGGCAATATCGAGCAGCACGTCAAGGCGGGCCGCGTCACGTTTGTGGAGGCCGACCTGCGCGAGCCGGGCGTGGCGCGCTCGGCGATGAAAGGCATCAACGTCGTCTTCCATCTGGCCGCCGACCATGGCGGGCGGGGCTACGTCGACCTGCACCAGGCGGGTCCCGCCTCGAATCTCTTTCTCGACGGCCTGGTTTTCTGGGAAGCAGTGAAGGCGGGTGTAGAGAAGGTGGTCTACGCATCTTCGGGTTGCGTCTATCCGAACTACATGCAGACCGATGCCGGTAAGGAACTGTACCTGCGCGAGGCGGACGTCAAGCCGCCGCACGACGCGGACAACATGTACGGCTGGGCGAAGCTGATGGCCGAGCTGACGCTGCAGGCGTACCACAAGGAACACAAACTCGGGGCGGCTTCCTGCCGCTACTTTACGGTGTACGGTCCCCGCGGAGTTGAGAATCACGCTGTGATCGCCATGATCGCGCGCGCGTTCGTGAAGCAGGATCCGTTTGACGTTTGGGGAAACGGCGAACAGATTCGCAATTGGACGTACGTGGACGACATCGTCAACGGCACGATTTTGGCTGCTGAGAAGATCAACGACGGCACGGCCGTCAATCTCGGCACCATGGAACGCATCCGGGTGATCGACGCAGCGCGCCTCGTGCTGGAATATTCCGGCCACAAAGCGCAGATACGCCTGCTGCCCGACATGCCGACGGGCCCGGTAAACCGCGTGGCCGACAACAAGCTGGCGAAGCAGCTCCTCGACTGGGAGCCGAAGACGCCGTTCCGCGAAGGATTGCGCAAGACGATGGACTGGTACTTTGCCAACCACCAGCGCGCGGCAGTGGATGGGGTCCTCGATAAGATGCTCACGGCGCGGTGAGCGGTGGAAAAAAGATCAGGTGCTTCTGAACGTGATGCGCGGGCCGCTTTTCGGCTGACACGATTTTGAGCAAGCTATGACGCCCTACTCCGATCTGATCGCATTCGCGGTCGCGCTTCTCGGATCGCTGGGTCTCACCGTTCCGATCCGCCGCCTGGCGCTGCACTACGGCCTGGTCGATCGCCCCGGGCCGCGCAAAGTTCACCTCAAACCGATTCCTCTCCTCGGCGGCATCGCCATCTATCTTGGCTTCGTTCTCGCCGTCGTTCTTACGCTTCGCGGCGCGCCGCAGCAACAGATCGCGGGCATTCTCGCCGGCGCCACGCTGCTGGCCACCGTCGGCCTGCTCGACGACCGCGGCATACTTCACCACCAGGTGAAGCTCTTCATTGGCATGCCGGCGGGCGCATGTTTCCTGCTGGCGTCGGGCATCCGCGCGCAATTGTTTTCGGCCTTCGTCCACGGCACGCTCGGCGTGGTTCTCGACAGCTGCTTCACGGTGTTTTGGGTGGTCGGCATCACCGCTGCTTTCAGCATCCTCGATCACATGGACGGCCTGTGTGCCGGAATTGCGGCGGTAGCCGCGGCTTTTTTCACCATCTCGGCCGCCATGAATCACCGCATGATGGTCCAAACTCTGGGCGCAGCCACGCTCGGCGCGGCGCTCGGTTTTCTGCGATGGAATTTCAACCCCGCGAAGATCTTCATGGGTGACGGCGGCGCGATGTTTCTCGGTTTCCTGATGGCGACGCTCGGCCTGAAGCTTCGCCCGCAGGGGTCAAACTTCACAGTGTCCTGGCTCGTTCCGATTCTTATCCTCGGCGTACCAATCTTCGATACGACGATGATTTCGATTTCGCGCGCCCGCCGGGGATTGCTGCCCTTTACTTCGCCGGGAAAGGATCACACCGCGCATCGATTGTCGAATCTCGGGCTGGGGCACCGCGGCGCCGTGATCGCGCTTTATGGTCTCGCGGTGCTCTTCGGATGTACCGGTCTGCTCATCCCTTATGTTTCTCCGGGCACCGCGTACGGCCTCGCGGGAGCGGTAATCGTTCTCGGATTGATCGCCGTCGCCGCGCTCGAGAATGTGCCGTACGAGCGCCAGGCGTCCAAGGCCTCGCGCGCCGCCTGAAATCTCAGCCGTTGCCGAATGCCCGTAGGATATACTATGCAGCACACTTGCCGTCGAGTGTCGGATTTAGTGACACAAATCGCAATGAGGCCCATCGATCGAATCGAATATGCCGAACCTACAGCGCCCTGCAGAGAACCACTCGCGTTCCACTTCGCGCGCAACTAACCCAAGCATCGCGGTGATCGGAGGATCGGCCGCAGGCCTTTTCACATCGCTCTTGCTGGCACGGCGAGGACTTTCCGTGCGAGTCCTCGAGCGCATCGAAACCCTCGAACCCGAGACGCGGACGCTGATTGTGACGCACCGTATGCGCGCGCTTCTGGGCCGCGCCGCCGAGGATAGCGTCCTCAACGAAATTCACCGCTTCGAGCTCTTCACCGATGGCCGCGCCGCCACGATCCCGCTGAATCATCCCGACCTCATCATCGAACGCCGCACCCTGATTCAGAGACTTGCCGCGCAGGCGCAGCAGGCTGGCGCGAAAATCGAGCTCGGCCGCCGTTTTCAGACGCTGCATCCGAATGGCCGCGGCCTGGTTGTTGAAGCGGAGCGCTCGGAGGATGGCGCGCGCGAGGAAATTCACGCCGATACGGTAATCGGAGGCGACGGAGCTGCGAGCCGTGTTGCACGAGCGGCCGGATGGTCGCCGCTCGAGACGGTTCCTCTCGTTCAGGCGATCGTGCCGCTGCCGAAGGACATGGCGCCGGACACGACCCGCGTCTGGTTCGTCCCGGACGATACGCCCTATTTCTACTGGCTGATTCCCGAATCGCGCGAGCGCGGGGCCCTCGGCATCATTGGCGAGGATGGCGCGGACACGCTCCGCTGCCTCGAACGTTTCCTCGAAAAGCGCAAGCTCGATCCAATCGA
>JBKQNJ010000056.1:0-5620 GCA_052146315.1 Candidatus Acidiferrales bacterium
TCCGGCATCACCGCCAATCTCGCCGATAAGGCCAAAAAGCTCGGCATCCCGGTGCTCGACCGCCGGGCGAGCGGCGCCTAAGCGCGCCGCTTTTTCTCTCGCTTGCGGAAAGTCATCCGTTTGCGGCCGACCCCGCGCCGGCCGCGGCTAGCACAGCCTATCGATGGCTCAGGAAAGGGAGGGTCTAAAGCCCGCAACAGGCCGATTCCCGAAATTCGAAGATCTTGAACTAAAGACTGCAACACACTCAAAAAGCGGTCGTAGCAGATACGTTTTCGACGCGGCCTCTTTGTGGCGAAATTGACCCCTTTCAGACCTGAGTGTCCCCCTTTTTTCCGTGGGCACCTCTTGAATGGAACCCGCCGACGGCACCCGCATTGAATCCCCAGTTTGCAACGTGATTTTTTTGAGATCGCGCTATGCTAACCCGGGAGGACCACCGGCAGTTTGCCGTGGAATGCCTTCGCTTCGCAACCGAGGCGGAGGATGACCGAGAGCGGTAGATTTTCCTCGAAATGGCCGACGCTTGGATGGCAGTCGCCTTTGAGGATCAATCCTTTAGTTATCGAAGACGCTTTGCCATTTTGGCGTCGGCGACGAGCGCGCAAAACGGACCACGCGAGCTTTAGCTGGGCCTATTCGCCGGCGCGTTGGCCTTGTGCGAGGACCGAGAGCAAGAGAGGAGTCGACCATGAAAGTTGCAGGATCAATCGCCCTGGTGACGGGCGCCAACCGGGGCCTCGGCCTCGCCTTTGCCAAGGTGCTTGTGACGATGGGGGCGGCGAAAGTCTATGCCGCGGCGCGCAATCCAGAGGCGGTTACCCTGAAGGGCGTCGTGCCGCTGAAACTGGACGTCACCAGCGACGAAGACGCCGTCGCCGCGGCGCGCGCGGCCGGGAACGTGAACCTGCTCGTCAACAATGCCGGCATCGCTAGGCCCGGCGGCTTTCTCGCCGACGGGGCGGTCGAGGCCGCGCGAGAGCAGTTTGAAGTGAACTTTGTCGGGCCGCTGCGCATGGCGCGCGCCTTCGCGCCCGTCGTGGCGAAAAACGGCGGCGGCGCGATCATCAACGTGCTTTCCCTAGCAAGCTGGATGAACGGTCCGATGCTGGCGACTTATGGCGCGTCGAAATCAGCTGCATGGGCGCTGACCAACGGCCTTCGCATCGAGCTTGCGCGACAGGGCACCCAGGTCGTCGCGCTGCATGCAGCCTTCATCGACACCGACCTTGCACGCGATTTCGACGCGCCGAAGAGTTCGCCCGAGGAGATCGTGCGGACGACGCTCGACGCCCTCGAACGCGGGGAAGGTGAGGTCTTGGCCGATGAGATTACGCGCCAGGTGCATCGCGGTCTATCGGCGGATCCCCCGGCCTATTTCCAGAGCACTGGTTGAAGCGGCAGTTCGCCGCCTATCAGTCTTGCTAAAGACGCGAGCTTCTCGGCACAGGCAGAACCCTTGTCCGGCATCCTAACGCTGAGAGACTATACGGAGTGGATGAAGGCGACGTTGAGGGTCCTTCCAGACGCCACTTATGAGCTCAAAGCCTTTGGCACCGACGAAGTCCGGCAAAGCGTGTGTGCTTATGGTAATTTCATGGGCACTCATACCGCCGATACCAAAACTTAATCCAAGTGGCGCGGAAAGGCGTCCACTCAAGGACGGCGCGCCAGGCTTGGACGAAGCGTCTGTATTCACGCTACGACGGAATTTAAAGTTCGCCCCCTGAGAGTGCCGAATTGTGATGAGGGTGGAACATGCGCTTAAGGCATTGATTACCTCATTCGATCGCAAGGAGATTCTGTATGTCACATCATTTCGATACCAAACTGGCGAAGGAAGATCCGAGCCTCAATCTTTGCGATTTTTATCTATTTAACGGCCCCTCGGGCAAGACGGTGATGGCGATGACCGTCAATCCGGATGTGGGACTGTCGGCTCCGGATACGCTTCATCCAGAAGGGCTCTACGCGTTCCGGTTCGACCTGAACGGAGATGCAAGGGAAGAGGTTACGTTCAAATTCAGGTTTGGTGCACCACGGCACCGAGATGGCAGTGAGCATACTCACATTCAGCCGTTCGTAGTGCGGAAGGCGACGGGGGACGATGCTCTTCGCGGAGACGCCGGAGAGAGTCTGGTTGAGGGTGAAACCGGTTCGGTCGCGAGCAATTCGGATATTCGTACGTATGTTGGGATTGCTCCAGACCTATTTGCGGCAAATGCTGGATTCCGCGCATTTATGACCGCTTTCTATAAGGACCAGCGCTACGATGCGGACGTCCTTTTGCATCAGCAGAATCCCTTTGCGAGGCGGAATGTTACGGCGATTGTGCTGGAAGTGCCGAGCGAACTGATTGGGAAGGGAAAAATCCACGCATGGGCGACGATCTCCCTCTTTGGCCATGCGCCGGAGGTACAGGTTTCGCGTTGGGGCCAGCCTATGGTTACGCACCTCTTCCTGAACGACCCGGCCGATCAAAGGGCGAAAGAACTATTCAATGCGTCGGTTCCGTCCGAAGACGTAGAGCGCTTCGCGAAGTCGATTGCGGATTTTGCGGAAAAGATGACGACCTATGCAGGCTCGGCGCCGAATCCGGCTGAGTATGGGAAGCAGATTGCGAAGCGGCTTTGCCCGAATACATTGCCCTACGAGCTTGGAACGCCGGCGGCGTTCGAGGTGGGCAGCTTCAATGGGCGCGCGCTAGGTGACGATGCGATGGATGTGATATTGACGCTGGCCACCAACATGCCACCTGTCGATGGACCTGCTCCCGACCGCGGGCGCATTCGCAACGATTTCCCGTATTATGGAGCGCCGTATACGGCGGAGGAGCAGGCAGGGGTGAGACCGATGCCGCGCCCGGCTAATAAATAGGCGGGTAGCGACGCTCTGGGAAGCAGGCTGCTGCCGTCGCAGTGATCGTTCAGCGCTATGAGGACAGCCACCATTCCCGCGATACAGGAGTCAGCATGAGCCCAGAAGCAATAAGCAAAAACGAAGAGACGAAAAGCACGAACGTTGCAGATCTCGATATGAAGCTTGAGGTGGTGGTCATCCCCGTTTCGGATGTCGACCGAGCAAAGGAATTCTACTTAAGGCTCGGGTGGCGGCTCGACGCCGACCGTGCCGCCGGTGAAAGCTTCCGCCTGGTCCAGTTCACGCCTCCTGGTTCCGGCAGCTCGATCCAATTCGGCGTGAACCTAACATCGGTCGCACCCGGTTCAGCCCAGGGAATGCACCTCGCCGTCTCTGACATCGACCCGGCGCGCAAACAACTCATCTCACAAGGTGTTGACGCGAGCGAAGTATTTCACTGTGAGACCGGAACGGCTTGCAGGTTTCCCGGCGCCGGGGTGCGAGTCAGCGGGCTACAGCCCGAGCACCTCAGCTACCACTCGTTCGTTTCTTTCAGCGATCCCGATGGCAACGGCTGGCTGCTGCAGGAAGTTACGAAGCGGCTTCCTGGGCGCGTTACAGGAAACACGATGTATGCGTCGGCTCGCGACCTTGCGCAAGCGATGAGTCGCGCCGCAAAGGAGCATGGTCAGCACAACAAACATACTGGGCAAGCCGACCCCAACTGGCCGGATTGGTACGCCGAATATATGGTGTGCGAACAAAGCGGGGCAAATTAGTCGCGAAGGGCAACTTCCGGACTCGTGCGCCGAGGTGCTGCCAAACGCCGCTTAATTCTCGCCCTTCTGCTGAGCTTGCAGCGCAAAAGATACCCGCAAAAGCAGCCTCTGCAGGAGTCGGCTCAAGACCAGTCTGGGTCAATGGCCGGATTATCCTGACGTGGCCGAAGATGGATGCATTCGGATCCGAAAGCAGCCATCGCGCGCGTGGGCTTTCGAGAAAACTGTGAGGTCCGCTCTCGACCCGTACCTCCCGTCATGGTAATCGGCGGGGCAGTTCTGGTGCGCCATTCCGCCATAGGAGCGCAACAGGCCGAGCTGACCTTCCCGTTCGCAGGGATTGCTTCCGGAGCTGAAGGTCTTGCTGAAGCAAAAACTTCTACCAATTCCGGTGCCGGCGGCACCGGCTCGATTGACATCTCGATCTCGGCGTCGGGCCACGAGTTGTCCTTCCGCTCGCCGAAGAATTCGGACCCAGATCAGCGCTCTGGCATACTCTCCCCCGACCAAGTCAACAGCATATCGGATTGATTATCGGGCAGCATATGGGATATCCGACTTATCCAGGATGTCGAGCGGTAATCCTTGCCTGCGGAAGAAAGCTCGGATCGCATCGTCGGCAAGTTCATCAGCTGCTGGGCCGATCATAATCTTCGTAAGCGCGCCAGGTTTACGCACGGGCAACGGGCTCTGAATATAAGGTACAAGAGCCGATCCACGCGTTCGTGTTTCGATAAACGGGCCGAGTCGGTGTAGGTCGTTTACAAGCAATAGTCGCGTTTCTTGTTCTTGTTCGTAAGCCGGGTGCTTGCAGGTGATGGAGTATGTAAAGATAGGGACCGCCAGCTCTATAGCCATTGCCTTCCCAAATTCTTCGCGCTCGGCCTCTGATGTGGCGCTCTGCTCGCCGCGAGCAATGCCTTCAATCGCGCAACCTATCGCCTCTCTGAGATTCTGCTCGTGTCGTTTAGGATCATAAATTACCCGCGCTACTATCGTCTTTTCGGTTACCTTAAGGCTGCTCTCATCGGGAACGACCTCGAACAGCGAAGGTGCTAGGCCAACAGCGACGCCTCTTCCATTGTCTGCATACGCCCGCCATTGACCAAGATCGTTGTCTTTCCGGCTAAAGCTGGCGACGAAGAAACCAAAAATCTCGCCGCCAGCTTTAACAAGCACATGGCTCATCCATTTACAAAAGGCCTCAACGGATGGGGTGCCGCGGTCCGCTTCCTCTTTCAGTAAGTCGAGCGCTATACCCAGGCCGTAGCCCAATTCGCTCGGATCATTGAGGTGGAAGATGCTCGTGAACCACATGTGTTCGGTGGCGATGATACCCAGCATTCCACTCATGCCGGTGTAATGATACAGGGGCTCGCGCACGGCGTCAGCAGCCCTAATTTCTGCCGCTCGCTTCGTCCACCAACCCGAAAGCGCATCCACCTCAAGCTGAAGCTTTGGATTCAATCTCTGTCGATTCTCGTGGTTATGCTCTGTCATCTGTCCCGATGTCCCTAAACGCGCAATGCCGGGTGAGTGGTTACCGGCGACCATTCATAAAATTTACACAATTACAAATCCGTCTCAATCATTCATGTCCGAACATGACGGCTGTTTTTGGATGTGGTGACCAATACTGCTCCCGCCCTCCACAACGATTTCTTGTCGCGGATCGCCGAGGCAGCCCTGGGGCAGGAGTGCGCCTGCGGATTGCAAGCTGGGGTGCCTCGCTTCGAGGTTTTGATCAACGTCCGAAGCTGAGGGTCCAACTGCCGCAGTCTTGTCGAAGCGGCGAGTCCGGTTTCGACCCAAGACGGAATCGTGGCCACAAAAGCCCCTGCAATTCGTTGGCGGGGCCAGGCTGCGTGAGCCGCGCATGCTGCATTCGGCCCTTCAACGCGGGATGACGAGCACCGGATGCGCGAGGCTTTGGACGGCGGATATCGGCAGCGGCCCGAAATAGCGGCTGTCGAAGCTTTGCG
>JBKQNJ010000057.1:0-5106 GCA_052146315.1 Candidatus Acidiferrales bacterium
GGGGGCCCCAGGCGTGCGGCGACGATCTTGTTCGGATCCTTCGCGGAAACGGCGACCAACGCGTAGGCGCCGGTCATCGCTTTCACGGCCTTGCGCACCGCTTCTTCGAGCGGCGCATCCTTCGAAAATTTCTCGATCAAGTGCGCGATGATTTCCGTGTCGGTTTCGGTGACGAACTTGTGGCCCTCGGCGATCAGATTTTTCTTAAGGTCGACGTAATTCTCGATAATGCCGTTGTGCACCACGACGATCTCGCCGGTGCAGTCGCGATGCGGATGTGCGTTTTCTTCCGTCGGGCGCCCGTGCGTGGCCCAGCGCGTGTGGCCGATGCCGTAGACTCCATCGAGCGGAGTGGTGCGAATCGATTCTTCGAGATTGCGCAACTTTCCGGGCGCGCGGCGGATTTCGAGCTTGCCGTTGTCGCCTACAACCGCTATTCCGGCGGAATCATATCCGCGGTATTCCAGGCGCTTGAGACCGTCAAGGATGAGAGGCACAACACGCTTCGGGCCGATGTAGCCGACGATGCCACACATTTTGGGTGTTCCTCCTTGCCGCGCCGCCGCACCGGCATTTCAAATGTTAGCGCAAACAAGCCGCAATAGCCTAGGCCACTCGTCCAACCATTGGCTTGGATGCCACTAGTGAGGAAAGCCGCGAGGCGTGCGCTCGCGATGTTTCGACGCAGCGCGTGTCGCTGCGACAAATCACGCATGAAACGAATTTGTTATGCATCGCGCGCGATCTGTGTTATCTATTCTTTGTGGCACGCGATCGACATCTTCGATTCTTTCAGCACCATCTTTCATCCCACGAATTTTTCCGCCTGCTGAGCTACACAGCCAGCTACTTCTAAGCCATCCCAAGTAACGCGACACTCCATTCGCTACGGGTGTTTTTACATTTCACATTTCACAATTTCCATTTTGAGCCGGCTCAATCAGGAGGGCACATGAGCGCAACTACAGAGGTATTGGCAACGACTTCGATTTCGGCGTTTATCAAGCATCACTACCGGCATTTCAATGCGGCCGTGGTTGTCGACGCGGCGGAGGGCTTCGTGAAGCATCTCGCCAAGGGCGGCAAGATGTTTCTCACGCTGGCCGGTGCGATGAGCACGGCGGAGCTCGGCATCTCAGTGGCCGAGCTGATTCGGCAGAACAAGGTGCACGGCATCTGCTGCACGGGCGCGAATCTCGAAGAGGACCTTTACAATCTCGTCGCGCACGATCACTACCGGCGCGTTCCGGATTACCGCCAGCTCACGCCGGCGCAGGAGGTGGAGCTTCTCAACAATCACCTGAATCGCGTCACCGACACCTGCATTCCAGAGGAAGAAGCGATGCGCCGCATCGAACGCATCGTGATCGAGGAGTGGCGCGACGCCGACCGGACAGGCAACCGGTTCTTGCCCCACCAGTTCCTCTACAAGATTCTCAACGCGGGAAAGCTGAAGCAGTTCTACCAGATCGATCCGAAGGACAGCTGGATGATCGCGGCCGCCGAGAGGAATCTGCCCGTGTTCGTTCCTGGCTGGGAAGACTCGACGCTCGGAAACATGTTCGCGGCGCAGGTGATCAGCGGCGGCGTGAAAAATGCCACCACGGTTCGCGGCGGCATCGAGTACATGGTCGAGCTCGCGCGCTGGTACATGGAGACGGCGACGAAAAATTCGCTCGGCTTCTTCCAGATCGGCGGCGGCATCGCCGGGGACTTCCCCATCTGCGTAGTGCCGATGCTCCACCAGGATCTGCGCAAGGAAAAAGTGCCGCTGTGGGGCTACTTCTGCCAGATCAGCGATTCGACCACGAGCTACGGCTCTTATTCCGGCGCCGTGCCCAACGAGAAGATCACCTGGGGCAAGCTCGCCGTCGATACGCCGCGATTCATCATCGAATCGGATGCGACGATCGTCGCGCCGCTTGTGTTTGCCTACGTCCTCGGCTGGTAGGGTTAATCGGGCGCGCCTGAAAGGGCGCGTCCGCCCCGCCCTCACTGCCTGCCGTGGTACTGCTTCGATACCGCAATCTCCTTGCACGTGATGAATTCGAGCAGCGCCGGAACGCCTTTCCGGGTCTGCTCGATTCCGCGACGAATGGCGGGAACGATCTGCGCGATCTCGGTGACGCGCTCGCCGTAGCCGCCAAAGGCGCGCGCCATCGCGGCGTAGTCGCCGGAAATATCCGTGGAGCGATATTTCTCGGTCGAGATGGGCATGATTGGAATTTCCATCGCCATGCTGAAATTATTCAGCAGCACGGAAAGAATCGGGATGCGCTCGCGCACCGCCGTCTCGAAATCCATTCCGGTGAAACCGATCGCGGCGTCGCCCCACACGTTGATGCACAGCTTGTCCGGGCAGGCGAGCTTCGCGCCCATCGCGAGGCCAAGGCCGTAGCCGAGCTGCGTCGTCTTGCCCCATCCGATGTACGTAAGCGGCTTTTTCGTTACCCAGAAAGGCGCGAGCTGATCGCGCGGGCTGCCCGCATCGTGCGTGATGATCGTGTTCGCCACATCGACCGTCGCCTGCAAATCCCGCAGCACGCGATACGGCGAAAACGGCGCTTCATCCGAGTTGATCCGCGGCGCCCATTCATCGAGCCACGCCCTGCGGACTTGCTCGATCTCTTCGGCGACGCCTGAATATTCTCGCGGCCTCTTGATGAGCCGCTCTATTTCCACGCAGAGCGCGTCGAGGGTGATCTGCGCGTCGCCGATCAGGCCGATTTCGGCGCGAATATCCTTGTTGAGATGATTCGGGTCGAGCGTCGCGTGGATGAATTTCTTCCCGGGCGGCATGGCGATCCCGAACGCCGTCTGGGTGAAACTACAGCCGACGCCGAAAATCCAATCCGCCTTCGCGAGAAAATGCGGCACCGCGCGCGGGAAAGCATTGCCGCCCGCACCCAGCGCAAGCGAATGATCCTCCGGAAACGCGCTTTTGCCCTGCAGGCTCGTCGCGACCGGCGCGCCAAGCAGTTCGGCGAGGCGCTTCAGCGAATCCCACGCGCGCGCGTAGTGAATTCCCTGCCCCGCGTAAATCACGGGGCTCTTCGCCTCAACCAGCGCCGCAGCCGCCCTGCGTACATCGGCGATATCCGGGCCATAGCGCGTCGAAATCACCGGCTCGTACGACCAGGGCTCCGGCATCTCCTCGGCGAAAAGATCGCTGGGCATCTCGACGAGAGCCGGGCCGCCGCGCCCATTACGCAGTCGCGAAAACGCACGCCGGAAAATATTGGGAATCTCGGCGGCGGCCATGATCGGCTCGGCGGATTTGGTCACCGAGCGCATGCTCGTCACCGAATTGAAATTCGGATCGACGTAAGCGAGCCGCCGCGCGTAGCCCATCGGCAGCACCAGAATCGGCACCGATTCGCTGTATGCCTGCGCGACGCCGCCAAACGAATTCTCCGATCCCGGGCCGTGCTGCATCGCGAAAACGCCGATGCGGCGGCCGCTCGTGAGCCGCGAAAGCGCGTCCGCCATGTGCAGCCCCACGCGTTCCTGGCGCACGATGATCGGCCGGATGCCCGCCGCAGCCGCCGATTCCAGCAGGTGGTTCACCGGATAGCCGAAGATGACGTCCACGCCCTCGCGCTTTAGTATTTCGGCGATCGCATCGCCAACCTTCATAGGCCATGCCCTCCGGAAAATGTATACTCACCGAACGCGCATCGGCGAGCCGCCAGCAAGTGATCGAGAATACCCGGTAGAACGAGCGCCGGAAAGCTTAATCCGTCGCCGCGGGAATCTCATGCACAAATTTCCGTGCGGCCCGTTTGCGCGCGCGAGGATGGGTTGATGACTCGACAGGAACGGAAAGTTTCGTCGCCGCACGTGGTGAATATCGGTGATTTACGGCGGCTCGCGCAGCAGCGGCTGCCGCGCGTCCTTTTCGACTATCTGGACGGCGCGGCCGAAGCCGAGGTGACCCTGCGCGAGAATACGCGCGCGTTCGAGGAGGTCACATTTCGCCCGCGTCAGGCGCTCTACATCCCCGAGCGCGATACGCGCACCTCGATCCTTGGCAGCGAACTGAGCATGCCGATGCTCCTCGCGCCGTGCGGTTTCAGCCACATGTTTTATCCGCACGCCGAGCCGACAGCCGCGCGCGCGGCCGGCAAAGCGGGAATCGGCTACGTCCTCACCACAATGTCGGGTCATAGGCTCGAGGAGGTGGCGCAGGCCACGACTGGGCCCCTGTGGTATCAGCTCTACCTCGCAGCCGGCCACGAAGCGGCCAAAGGCGCCATCGAGCGTGCGCAGAAGGCCGGCTTCTCGGTCCTCGTGATTACGATCGACACCGGCACGTTCGGCATGCGCGAGCGCGACGTGCGAAACGGCGCGGGCGCCCTGCTTGGGGCGAGTCTATTCACGAAGATTCCCTTCTTGCCGCAGGTGCTCGCGCATCCGGGATGGCTCGCCGGCTTCCTCGGTGCTGGCGGTGTGCGTAGACTGCACAACATCGTCGTGCCGGGCCGCGGCACCCTGCCGCTGTCCGAAGCGCAGTCGAGCCTCGCGAAATCCGTCGTTACCTGGGACGACCTGAAATGGATTCGCAAGGAATGGCCGGGCCCGATCGTGGTGAAAGGCGTGATGATCGCGGAAGACGCCAAGCGCGCGGTCGAGGAAGGCGCGGCGGGCGTGATCGTCTCGAATCACGGCGGGCGCCAGCTCGATGGTGTTTCCTCAGCGCTGCGTGCGCTGCCGGAAATTGTGGCCGCGGTCGGCGGCCGCACCGAGGTTCTAGTCGATGGCGGCATCCGCCGCGGCAGCGACATTGCGAAAGCAATCTGCCTCGGCGCGCGCGCCGTGCTGATCGGCCGCGCCTACATGTACGGCCTCGGCGCGGCGGGAGAGGCTGGAGTCGCGCGCGCGATTGCGATTCTGCGCGCCGACCTCGAACGGACGATGGCACTGCTCGGATGCGAGTCGATTGCGGAGTTGAATCGTTCCTACGTGGACATTCCCGCAAGCTGGGCGGTTCAACCGCGAGGGTAGGGCTGTCGAATCACGCGCCGCCGCTGGCGGACTTCAGCGCGATGTAATCTCGCCGGTAGTGGCGGTACGTCAGCGGCAAGATCACCAGCATGCAGAGCGAAG
>JBKQNJ010000058.1:0-13242 GCA_052146315.1 Candidatus Acidiferrales bacterium
CTCGACTGTACACGGTGAGGCGGGCATGATGATGGTAGTCCATTCGGCCTCCTGGTCGGCTTTTGCTTCGCAACATCAGCTTCCCAGTTCTCGGCCGAATGGACAACAACGTCTTGAAACTTCACATTTAGCCGCGGGTTTGCGGCACATGAAACTACCCCACTTCATCCGGCACGAGGGCGTTGCCAACGACGACGGCAGCAACATGGCGTGCGGGCACCGATCCGCGCGTCTGCGGCGTCTCGCTCATCGTTTCATTACTCGCGCGCCCTTCGCAGATCGCCCGAAACCATGGGTGGGGATTCTAACTGAAAGGGCGAGGGAAACCTAAGGCTTCAGCTCGATCAAGGCCAGATCGAATTGAGCAGCGCTGCGAGGCGAAGGCCGGCCTTCGCCAACAGCTCCTGGACGACCAGGGCGGCTGCCTGCTCGTAGGGATCCGCGAGGCGTTCGTCGAGTTTCAGCATGCGCGTCGAAATGTGATTGGCGTCCGCGCAGCTCTCGACGGGCCGCGGCGATTCGATCGGAATCGCGTGCGGCAGCTTTCCGTACGCCACCTTCTCCGCGAGCGCGTGGCTCTCCCACGCCCACGCCGCGAAATCGATCGGCCCGGGCTGCCACGAAGGAAATCTCGCGCGAAAATCGCGATCGAGTTTTTCCGCTTCACCGAGCTCGTCGGCCACCTGCTCGGGCGTCGGCGCCTGCGCATCCTGCGGCGGCGCGAAATGCTCGATGATCCCTACGTCCCAAATTCCGTGCAGATTCGGCGAATAACTCTCGCGCTCCAGATTCGTCTCCATCGGCGCACGGTCGAAAAATGTCACCGGGACGCAGTTGCCGCCCATGTCGTCGTTCGTCGTGGCGTGCAGCGGCTGGTGAATGTCGCCCACAAAATGAATCACGTAGCGCAAGGCATCCGCGCGCGCCTGCGCGCTCGCCCTGAGGTCGCGAAGCACGCGAATCTGCGCGGCCAGCTCGGAAACCACGCACCCCGTCGACGCGGGACAATATTGTGCAATATCGCCCTTCGGCGCCGCGCGCGGTATGTCGATGAAGTGCCACGGCCCTGTGTCCGGCTTGATGCTGCGCTCGTCGTCCGCCCACGTGGAAGCATCGACAAACGCATCAAGCTCCTTTTGCTTGCAATACCGAGCGAGCGCGGCATCGATGGGGCTCTCAGCCAAAATTTGCTGCGACATTTTCGCCGCGTGCTCGTTGAGATGTTTTTCGGCGATTGACGCTACCATCTGATGCCCTTCGCAGCCCCACGCCCATGCGCAGGGAGTCGCAATCAAGAAATCGAAGATGAAAAGCAAAATGCAGCCGAATCGGCGGGAGCTCATGACCACGCTAGTCTCTCATATGAATTTGGCGCGCGCCTAGCCCGGACTCGAACGCGCACCTGAAACCAAGCGGCTGTGTCATTCCGGGCCAACTGACCAACACGCGTCATCGCAAGATTCTGATCTAGCTCTTTTCCTTCGCTCGCGTATCCTCTATATTGCGTAGTCGCAGCACGGGGAGAATGCGCGGGAATGTGCGTACGAATTGTTTTGGCCGATGATCATGAGGTAGTACGCCAGGGCGTGCGGCGCTTCCTCGAAACGCAACCGTCTCTCGAGATTTGCGCCGAAGCCGCCAACGGACAGGAGGCGGTGGAAAAAACTCTTAGCCTCAAGCCCGACATCGTGATTCTCGATCTCAGCATGCCGGTGATGAACGGCGTGGAAGCCACGAAACAAATCCGCCGGCTCGTGCCTTCGGCCAAGATCATCATTTTCTCCATGCACGATTTCGCGCAGCTGGCGGAAACCGTGAAGCAGGCGGGCGCCCATGCTTACGTCTCCAAATCGAATCGGGTCGACAAGCTCTACGAAGCCATCCGCAACGTCCTGAATACCGACGGCAGCCCTGCCTGATTTCGTTTCGCGCGTACACAAACCAGAGACGAGGCCGCTACAGAGGGGCGTATACTCTCGTGCGATTGGAGGCGGCGATGAAGCGCATATTTCTCTTCTTTTTCTTTTTGCTCGCGGGCGCGGCGCTCGCGCAGCAGCAAGCGCCCGTGCCGGAAATTCCCTACTGGTCGGTTCCTGATTTTCTGAAGCTGCCGCCCGACCTCTATTTCGGCGAGGTCTCAGGCGTGGCGGTGAATTCCGCTGGACACGTGTTCGTCTTTTCGCGCGGCAACACGACGGGCCCGGCCTACGGCGCGGCCGCCGCGCAGCTTCTCGAGTTTGACGCGCACGGCAATTTCGTGCACGAGATCGGCCACAATCTCTACGCGTGGTCCTTCGCGCACACGGTAAAGGTTGATCCCTGGGGCAACATCTGGGCCACGGACAAAGGCTCGGACATGGTGATCAAGTTCAATCCCGCTGGCCGCGTCGTGATGGTCTTCGGCCGCAAGCAGGAAGCGTCGGATGAAGGCACGGGCCCGCTCAAGCACGTGCGCCCGCCGCTGCCGCCCATCGATGGAATGTTCCGCCAGGTCACCGACGTCGCCTGGGACGCCGCGGGCAACACCTACATCAGCGACGGCTACATCAACTCGCGCATCGCGAAGGTCGACAAAAACGGCGACTGGATCAAGTCCTGGGGCGAGCCCGGCACTGGCCCGGGCCAATTCAACACGCCGCACAGCATCGCCGTCGACGCGCAGGGCAACGTCTACGTAGCCGATCGCGGCAACCGCCGCATCCAAGTCTTCGACGGCGACGGAAATTTCCTGCGGCAAATCACGATCGACGTTCCCGCGCCGCCCAACGCCCGCCCCGCCATCGGCCCCAAGCCCACCGCCACCACCGGCGCCATCGCGCCTGGCGCTCCCTGGGCAATCTGCATCACGCCGGGACCGCATCAGTTCCTCTACAGCGCGGATGCGTATCCGGGGCGAATTTACAAGCTGAACCTCGATGGAAAAGTTCTCGGCATGCTCGGCGAATCGGGCAAGCAGCTCAAACAGTTCGGCTGGATCCACGAAATCGCATGCCCGTCCGAAAACGAGCTATACGTCGCCGAACTATTGAACTGGCGCGTCCAAAAATTAATCCTCGCGCCAACGCACTAGCAGCCATCGCATGAGACCGGTTTTGTTATTTCCGGTTCGAAAATCTACTTCGCGCCCGTGATCTTGCGGAAGAGCATCGTCAGCGGATCGTAGAACTGATCCACCACGCGCTCCTTGAGCGGAATGATTGCGTTGTCGGTGATGTGAATTTCTTCGGGGCAGACTTCGGTGCAGCACTTCGTGATGTTGCACAATCCCAGGCCCATCTCGTCTTTCAGCAGGCTCATGCGATTCACGCCATCGAGAGGATGCATTTCGAGCCCGGCCGTGCGGACGAAAAAGCGCGGCCCGCCGAATTGTTCCTTTTTGTCGTGCTCGCGTAGCACGTGGCACACGTTCTGGCACAAAAAGCATTCGATGCACTTGCGGAATTCCTGCACGCGATCCACGTCGCGCTGGTACATCTTCCATTCGACGCCCGGGCGCGGCTCGAACGCGGGGATCTTCTTGTTCACCTTGTAATTCCACGAGACGTCCGTCGCCAGGTCCTTGATCAGCGGAAACGATTTCATCGGATACACAACGACAGGCTGATCGAGCGGCAGCGCATCCATGCGCGTCTTGCACATTAGCCGCGGCTTGCCGTTCACCTCCGCCGAGCAAGATCCGCACTTGGCAGCCTTGCAGTTCCAGCGCACGGCCAGATCCGGCGCCTGGTTCGCCTGAATCCAGTGGATCGCATCGAGCACGACCATGCCTTCGCTCAGCGGCACCTTGTAGTCGACGGGCTTCCCCGTTTCGCTGTCGCCCCGAAATACCCGGACGGTTACTTCCGCCATTCCCTTGCCTCCACTACTTGACTTCTACTTGTCTTCCGCCAGAATCTTCTGCAGCTCTTCCGGCATCGGCGGACGCGGCACTTCGAAAATATTCATCGCGCCGTCCTTCTTCACAATCACGTGATTCTTCGTGCCCCACGCATCCTCGGTCTTGGGATAATCCAGCCGGCTGTGTGCGCCGCGGCTTTCCTTGCGCGCGAGCGCGGCATGCGTGCAAGCCGCGGAAACCGTCAGCATGCATTGCAAATCGATGGAGAGATGCCAGCCCGGATTGTAGGTGCGCGAACCCTCCACGCGAACGTTCGCCGCGCGTGCTTTGAGCTTTTCGATCTCAGCAAGCGCCTTCAGAAGATCCGTTTCAGTGCGGAAGATTCCGACGAGCGTCTGCATCACTTCCTGCAAATCCTCATGAATCTTGTACGGATTCTCGCCGCCCGTGCGCTGGAATGGCGCCAAAACTTGCCGCTCGGCCTGCTCGATCTGCCCGCCATCGAGGCTCGCCGCCCCGGCTTTCTTCGCGTGTTGCGCTGCAGCCAATCCCGCGCGCCGTCCGAACACCACCAAATCCGAAAGCGAGTTCCCTCCCAGCCGATTCGCGCCGTGCATTCCCCCCGCCGCCTCGCCCGCTGCAAATAGCCCCGGAACCGAGGATTGCCCCGTCTCCGCCTCCACGCGAATTCCGCCCATCATGTAGTGGCAGGTCGGCCCGACTTCCATCGGCCCCTTCGTGATATCGACGTCCGCCAGTTCCTTGAACTGGTGGTACATGCTGGGCAGCTTGCGCTTCACGTACTCGGCCGGCTTGTGCGAAATATCGAGGAACGCGCCGCCGTGCGGCGTCCCGCGGCCCTCGCGCACCTCGGTGTAGATCGACCGCGCCACGATGTCGCGCGTCGAAAGCTCCATGCGCTTCGGATCGTACTTCTCCATGAAGCGCTCGCCGTTCTTGTTGCGCAGGATGCCGCCTTCGCCGCGCACCGCCTCGGTCACCAGCAGGCCCTTCACCCCTGGCGGCCATACCATCCCCGTCGGATGGAATTGGACAAACTCCATGTCCAGCAGTTCGGCGCCCGCCTCATACGCCAGCGCCATTCCGTCTCCTGTACACTCCCACGAATTCGAGGTGATCTTCCAGGATTTGCCGATGCCGCCCGTCGCGATCACGATCGACTTCGCCTTGAACACGACGAAGTTCCCGGTCTCGCGCCAGTAGCCGAATGCGCCCACCACGCGATTGCCGTCCGTCAACAGCTTGGTGATCGTGCACTCCATGTACACGTCGAAGCCGAGCTGCACGCCGCGGTCCTGCAGCGTGCGGATCATTTCAAGGCCAGTGCGGTCGCCCACGTGGCAGAGGCGCCTGTACGTGTGCCCGCCGAAGGCGCGCTGCAAAATCTGACCGTCCGCCGTGCGATCGAAGAGCGCGCCCCACTGCTCGAGCTCCCGCGCGCGATCCGGCGCCTCCTGCGCGTGGAGCTGAGCCATGCGCCAGTTGTTGAGCAGCTTACCGCCGCGCATCGTGTCGCGGAAATGCGGCTGCCAGCCATCTTCCTTGTCGAGATTCGCCAGAGCTGCCGCAAGGCCGCCTTCGGCCATCACTGTGTGCGCCTTGCCGAGCAGCGATTTGCACACGACGCCGACGCTCGCTCCCTGCGCGAGCGCTTCGATCGCGGCTCGCAGCCCCGCGCCGCCGGCGCCGATAATCAGGACGTCGTGTTCATGGGTCTCGTATGCGGAAGTCACAGGAGTCGAATGTCCTTGATTGCGCCAGAGGCAACTAGGCGGATGTACAAGTCGGTAAGCCCGACGGCAATCATGCTCACCCAGGCCCAGAACATGTGGTGCTCGTTGAGCTTCGTCACGCCCTGCCAGGCCGAATGCCGCGGCACGCCGAGCGTGGCGCACGAGAAGCAATCGAGCTTGCCGCCCACCAGGCTCCGCAGCGAATGGCACGAGAAGGTGTAGATCGTCAGCAGGATGATGTTCACCAGCATCACAAGCGTGCCTACGCCGATGCCGAACTTCCCGCCGAAATCGAAGGCCACGATCGCGTCGTACCAGAGGAACGCCACGAAGATCACCGCGATGTAAAAGAAATAGCGGTGCACGTTCTGCAGGATGAACGGAAACGCCGTCTCGCCCTTATACTTGCGATGGCCGCCCTCGCCCACCGCGCACGCCGGCGGATCGAGGAAGAATCCTCGGTAGTAGGCTTTGCGGTAGTAGTAGCAGGTCAGGCGAAAACCGAGCGGCCCGCCAAGAATCAGGATCGCCGGGGAAAATGGCCACCAGTGGTGCTGCGGATCAATCAGCGGCGAGTAAAACGGCGAAAGATACGGGCCGACCCGGTAAAACGTCCCTTCGAATGCGCGCCAGGTGGTGTAAATGCCAAAGGCGCTCAGGACGATGATAAAAGGCAGGTTCTCGATCCACCATGCGTCACGACGAAGCGTACTTCCGAAACCGCTTGCGGGCTTTGCCGCAGATATTTCCGCCACCTAGTATAGTCCCCCATGGCGACCCCGACGCGTCGCCCAAACACGGTAGAATATTCGAGAACGAAGCTTTTGAAAAGGTATTTTTCCAGAAATCGAAATCTCCGGAATGCCGCGAGTCGCCTGATCGGTTTCTCGCAACCTTTCGCACGCGGAGAAATCAGATACCCAGCCGCAACGTGATGAGCTCTCGCCGAAAATTCGCGCTCCGATGCGCCCTCGCGTTGTCGCTTAGCGTAGCTGGCGGCGCCGGCTTGACGCAGGCCCAGGCGCCGCAGGTCGAGCCGCCGGCTCCTAACAACCGCCTCCGCGTCGTCACGAACGAAGTGGTTGTTCCCGTCACCGTAACGGACCAGAGCGGGGAATTCGACCTCGATCTCCTGCCGCAGGATTTTCACGTATTCGACGATGGCGTGCCGCAGAACATCGATCATTGGGATCTCGGCGGCGATCCTCTCGCGGTTGTCCTCGTGCTTCAGACCACCGATCGCGCGCAGTCGATGATTCCCGCGATTCACAGCCTGGGAAGCATTTTCACCGAAACGGTGATGGCTCTCCATGGCGAAGCAGCGGTGATCACCTACGATTCGACAGTCGACGTGCGCCAAACATTCACGATGGATCACGACGCGGTCGAAAGCGCCATTACAAACGCCGAGTTTGATGATCCGGGAATGCACCTCTACGATGCGATGGCGAAGGCCGTCGAGATGCTGAAGAATGAAGCCCCGATGCAGCGGCGCATCACGCTCGTTGTGGGCGAATCCCGCGATAAGGGGAGCAAAGCGAACTTTGCCGACGTGGTCCGCGACGCCGAGCACGCCAACATCTCCATCTACGCGATCGGGCCGAGCAGCGTGACGCGAGATCTTCTGCAGGACGCTCCCGCGCTCTGGGCGGCTCCCGCAATTTTCCTCCTGCAGCAAGGAAGGAATCGGTCGAAGAAGCACGACCTCGAAGTCGCCGCAGCCGCCACGGGAGGCGTCCACTACGGCGCGGTCCGCTCCGAAACGCTCCGAGAAGCGCTCGACGACATCGGCGGCGAGCTCCACGCGCAGTACATCATCAGCTACAAGCCAAATGGGGAACGCGCGCCAGGCTTTCACTCGATCAGGGTAGCGGTTTCGCGGTCCGACGTATCGGTTCGCACGCGGCCGGGCTACTACGTGGCGGCGCCCGCGGAGTGAAGTACGCTCTGCCTGTTGGAGGGCCCTGAGATTCCTTGTCCGGGTGTGCGACTTTCCACGACCTGACCGCCGGCTCGTGATAGATTTGGTTCGGCACGTCCATCCAGACGAAAGGCTTAACCGAAGAAGTGAACGGCTCGCGAAATGACCTCAAACGCTAGGAAGCCCGGAAGATTGGCCCCCATGTGGAGAGCGGTCATTGAGGTCGGTTTCATAATCTTCCTCTTTTATTCCAATCTTTTGATGGGTGAGTTCACTCGCGCAAATGGCCACGGAAAAACGTGGATTTTCGCCATTGAAGATATTTTCACGGAAGCCAATCTGGCCGTCGCCATCGTTTCCGGCCTCGTAGGCTACGTCGTCTTCGAATATCTTCGGAAGAAACTCTAGATTCGGGATGTAATTCTTCAGTTCTTGCCAGAATTCAGCTAGTTGTCGCGATAGATCACACGAGCATGCGCCCGCCATCGACGGCCAAAATTTGCCCGGTGACGAAATCCGCGCTCACCAGGTACGCGACCGCGCCCGCGATGTCGTCGCCCGTGCCCGTGCGATGCACCGGGACACGCCGGATGTAATCCTCGTCGGGCGGCTCGCCGGGAAACTGGATCGTGCCGGGCGCCACGCTGTTCACCAGAATTTCCGGCGCGAGCGCCCGCGCCAGGCAGCGCGTCAGCATGATCGATCCCGCCTTCGAAACGCAGTAGTGCGTGAAGCTCGGCCACGGCAGCAGCCCGCCCAGCGAGGAAATGTTGATGATGCGCCCGCGGCCCTGCCGTTTCATGATTGGAGCCGCCGCCTGCGCGCAGAGAAATTGCGACTTCAGGTTAATGTCGAGGATGCCGTCCCACTGCTCGTCGGTCAGCTCTTCGAATTTCGCCTCGAAAAAAGCCCCCGCGTTATTCACCAAAATGTCGAGCCGCCCGAGTTCCTGCTCGACCGCTGCGAACATCTTCTCCACATCCGCGCGCTTCGACACATCCGCCTGCATCGCCACGGCCCGCGGCCCGCTCGCCGCAATCTCGCGTACCAGCGCCTCCGCATCGCCCTTCGACGTAGCGTAATTGATGATGATCGCCGCGCCCTCCGCGGCCAGCCGCAGCGCGATGCTGCGCCCCATGCGCTTCGCCGCGCCGGTAATCAGCGCCACCTGCCCTTCGAGCGGTTTCCCTGCCATCGTGTCCCTCCCAGCCCCGAAAGCTACACCTTAGCAAAGCTCGCGCCGGCATAACACCTACATACGTGAAGGCGTAATTCGCGGGCGACGGCCTAGATGTGAAGTTCAAGGCATTGTTGTCCGCTCGGCCGAGAACTGGAAAGGTAAGGTCATGTGGATGCGCGGCCGAATGGCCGCGAAAATGGTGGAAGCGTGGGCCTTTAGGCCCTCGAAAAGGAAACCCACTTCATGGGGCTTTCAGCCCCGGGGTTTGTTGGTGCGTTCCGCACGAGGCCCACTCGTTTTGCTCAGTCGCCCAAGCCTTGACGCCGCCCTTCAAACGGTGTTATTGCCCTACATCGGTTCTGAAAGTGGGGGGATTCATATGACTTCCATTCGATCGTGGTGGTTTGCCGCCGCAATTCCCATCATCTGTGCTGCGGCAATGGCAACGAGCGCAATCTCGGCCTCCGCTCGCTCTCGCCAGGAATCGCAAACGGCGAAACCCGAGGACCAATCGCCCGGCAAGCAGCTTTTCGAGGAGCGCTGCTCCACCTGCCACGGCCTCGATGCGGGCGGCGCGATGGGTCCCAACATTCAGGGCGTCCCGTTCCGTCTCGGCGCCGATCCCGTCAAAGCCGTCATCAAGAACGGCATGGGCGGTGGCGGCATGCCCGCCTTCGCCGGGCAGCTCGACGACGCGCAGATCCAGCAGATCGTCGATTATCTCCTCACGCTCCAGCGCAAGGATTCCACCCCAATCACCGGCGATCCAGCCAAGGGCAAAGAGGTCTACGACGCGAGCGGTTGCGCCTCTTGCCACACGATCGCGGGGCAAGGCGGAGACGCAGGGCCAGAACTGACGACGGTCGGTTCCCTCCGCGGAGCGGGCTACCTGCGCACCGCCGTGCTCTATCCCGGCACGGATTTGCCGCAGGAGCACGTGTTCGTCGAATCCGGCGGCCAGCTCGACTACCTGTTCATCCATCTCGTCACGAAAGACGGCAAAGCTTACGATGGCACGCGCGTGGTCGAAGACTCGTTCCGCATCGTCATCGAAGACGCCAAGGGCAACTTCCTCTCGTTCCGCAAAGCCGATTTGCGCGCATTGGACAAGGAGCCGGGCAAGAGCGTGATGCCCAGCGTTAAGGGCAAGCTCAGCGACGCGCAGGTGAACGATCTCGTCGCCTATCTCGCGAGCCTGAAGGAGGCGAAATGAGAGTCGCCAAATGCGCGCTTCTTTTGTCTCTTCTCGCCTGGGCCGCAGTATCGGCCCCTGCCACTTTTGCCCAGGACGTGCCCTACGAACGCATCCTGCATTCGCAAAGCGAGCCGCAAAACTGGCTCACGTATGGCGGCAGCTATAACTCACAGCAATTTTCGCTGCTCAAACAGATCGACAAGCAGAATGTCTCGCAGTTGAAAGTTGCGTGGATCTATCAGACAAGCCATTTCGCATCCAACATCGAGGTCTCGCCGATCGTCGTCGATGGCGTGATGTACATCGTCGAGCCGCCGAGCACCGTTGTCGCGCTCGACGTGCGCACGGGCTTGAAGCTTTGGAGCTATTCTCCGAAGCTGCCCGAGCACGTGGTGGCGATCGGCCTCCAGGCCACCAGCCGCGGCGTCGCCCTCCTCGACCACACCGTTTTCATCGGCACCGTCGATTCCCACCTCATCGCGCTCGACGATAAAACCGGCGCCGTCCGCTGGAACGTTCACGTCGCCGACAACGCCATGGGCTACGCGATGACCGGCCCGGCGCTGGCGCTCAACGGCAAAATTATTGTCGGCGTTGCGGGAAGCGAGGCCGCCGTTCGCGGCTTCCTTGATGCTTACGATGCAAAAACCGGGAAGCGCCTCTGGCGTTTCTGGACCACTCCCCGCCCGGGCGATCCGGGCGCGGATAGTTGGGGGCTGGGCGCGCCCGAAAGCGCCGGCGGCACTACCTGGAACAACGGCTCCTACGATCCGGATCTCAATTTAGTCTATTGGGGCACCGGAAATCCGGCTCCGGATTTCAACGACGACGAGCGCCCCGGCGATAATCTTTACACCTGCTCGCTGATCGCGATCGATCCCGACACCGGCAAGCTGAAATGGTATTTCCAATACTCCCCGCACGAAAATCACGACTGGGATTCGGATGAGCCGCCCGTTCTCTTCAACGCGAAGATCGATGGCAAGGAGCGCAAGCTCGTGGGCCTTGCGAATCGCAACGGTTTCTACTACGTCCTCGATCGCACGGATGGCAAATTCATCACCGGCGTTCCCTTCGTGAAAGAAACGTGGGCCAAGGGACTCGATGCGAACGGCCGCCCGATCCTCGCGCCCAATCAGCAGCCGACGCTCGGCGCCGGAACGCTGGTGTACCCCAGTCTCACGGGCGGCGTCGATTGGACCGCCCCGTCGTATAGCCCGGAAACAGGGCTTTTTTACGTGAGCGCCCACGAGACCGGAGCGTATTTCATCAAGGGCACCGGCGAGATCGAGCCGGGCCCGCCGAAAGGAATCGTCGGCGGCGGAGGAATTCGCGCGCTCGTCGGCGAGCAATCCTACGGCGCGATTCGTGCGCTCGATGCCACTACGGGAAAGTTGCGCTGGCAATTCAAGTTGCTCGCGCCTGCGTGGGTGCCTGTACTTTCAACCGCGGGCGGATTGGTTTTCAGCGGCAGCGAAGAGGGCAATTTTTTCGCGCTCGATGCCGATACCGGGAAACCGCTGTGGCAGTTTTACATGGGCCACGCGGCGCGCTCGAATCCGACGACCTACGAGGTGGATGGCAAGCAGTACATCTTCGTGTCGGCGGGCACTGTCTTCATCGCTTTCAGCCTGCCCTGATCGCGGCAGGACTCCCGATTTTAATCGTGCAAAAACTGCTGCAACTGCAGCATCATTGATGCTCTCGTCGGGAAGTTAGAAGCGCGCAAATGGCCGCGAAAAGCCGTTTTCGGAGCGTTTTTGCCACTTGGCGGGTTGGCCGGCGCAAAATAGCCCCCCCCGGGCGCGACTCTGGAGGACGAATGAAACTCGATCTGCTCGCAATCGCTCCGCATCCGGATGACGTCGAGCTCACCTGCGGCGGCACGATGCTCAAGATGGCTCAGGAGGGCTATGCGACCGGCATCCTCGACCTCACTCGCGGAGAGACCGGCACGCGCGGCACGCCCGAAACGCGCCTGAAAGAATCCGCGCGCGCCAGAAAACTTCTCGGCGCGAAAGTGCGGCGGAATCTCGGCCTGCCGGACGCGCATCTGCGCGTCTGCGACGAATACAAAGCCGCGATCGCCGAGGTGATTCGCGAATTCGAGCCGCGCACCGTGATTCTGCCCTACTGGCAAGGCCGCCACCCGGATCACTACACAGCCGCCACGCTCGGCTATGAGGCGTGCTTCGTCGCAGGGCTGAAAAACTATCCGCTGGCTGGCGAGGCTTGGCGGCCGTTCAAGATCATCTACGCCGCGTCGTATGCGGACGTCCGCCCCACGTTTGCCGTCGATATCACCAAACAGTTCGAAGGGCGCCGCCGCGCGATCCTCGCCTACAAATCGCAATTCCAGCCCACGAAAAAAGAGAAGACGAAGGTTTCCCTGCCCCTCGACCAACTCGAAGGGCGAATGGACCTGCTCGCGCGGCACTTCGGCCGGATGATTGGCGTGAAATACGCTGAGGGATTTGTGGTGAAGGAAGTGATGCGCGTCGATGATGTGGTGGAGATGCCCGTGCGCTCGATGTGAACCTCCAAAATCGAAAGACCCCACCCTCACAAACCGAGGATGGGGCACCCGCTACTATCAGACAGCGTTGACCAATTCCCAGATTCGCGCGAGATGATGATCATCATGCTCCGCGACGAAGTACAAATGATCCACGAGACGCATGGGCTGCTTCAGTCGCGGATGCAGCTTGGAACATGCAAAGAAAGCTCGCTGAAATTCCCCTACGTGATCCACCAAACGAGTTCGCGCTGTGCGAAACTCAACGAGAATCTTCATCAAATCCCGGCTGTTGTGTTTTGCTTCATGAGTTTTGCGATTGCTAAGGTCCGCGGCGGTGAGCGTGTCTCCATCCGTCAGAAAGTCATCCACTCGCGCCAGCCACAGTGGTTCGAGGTCCAGCAAATGACCGGCGTGCTCTTGGGCTGACCACTTTTCTTCCGGTTTGCGGATCAACACATCGCGCGGTGCGTCGCGCAGCATGTCTTCCAGCCGCGCCGGAGCACCACGCAGGCGGATGCAAAGGTTCGGGTACTGCTCCGCGGGGAATCTGAAATCGAATTTCCGTTCAAACCAGATGGGCACCTGGCTCATGACTTCATCACGCTCCTTAACTGAACTGGCCGCACGGTACTCTAAGTCGGAGTGACATTCCCTCGCAATTTCTGGGGAAGCCTCTTGTGCTCATCCAGTCATGCATAGTGCCTGATTAAACGTTAGCGCTTTATCGGACGCGCGTTTTCGCCGAGGGGCGAAATTGGGCGAGGCGCTCTGCGCGCGTTCGATAAAGCCGTGAGAACGAAGCCGCCCGTGGTTGCGGCGGACGCGGGACTTATGCA
>JBKQNJ010000059.1:0-15474 GCA_052146315.1 Candidatus Acidiferrales bacterium
TCAATGCAAAGGCCCTACGAAAGCAAAACAGGACACTCTTCGAAGTGAACGGAGAAGTGCGCTCAGAAAAGCTTTGACAGAGCCGACATTGTTAGAGATGTCCGGTTCGCGCAGCTTGAGCTGCTCGATGATGTCGTGGCGCACCCGCCGCGTCGCGCTCGCTGTGAAAGCCGCGATCGGCCGGTCCGGAAAGCGCTCTCGCAGGCGGCTCAGCTGCCGGTATTCCGGCCGGAATTCGTGGCCCCATTCCGAAATGCAGTGCGCCTCATCGATCGCAAAGAGCGAAATCGGCACGCGCGCGAGCCATTCGAGCGTGTCGGCGCGCGCTAGCCGTTCGGGCGAAACGTATAAGAGTCGATATCGGCCTTCGCGCGCCGCGCGGATCAATTCCGATTGCTCTGCATCCGAGAGCATGCTATTGAGCGCCGCGGCTTCAATTCCCATTTGCGCGAGTTGCGCCACCTGATCCTGCATCAGCGCGATCAGCGGCGAAATCACGATCACGGTCTGCCCCGCAAGCATCGCCGCGGGAAGCTGGTAGCAGAGCGATTTTCCGCCGCCTGTCGGCATCACAACGCAGGTGTCGCGATTTTCGAGCAGGCTCCGCACGATTCGGTGCTGCAGCGGACGAAACGAGTCGTATCCCCAATAGCGTCGCAGCGCCGCTAGAAGTTCTCCATCGGAGACCATCTCGGCAGTATAGCCGCGCCAGCCACAAGCGTCGATATTGGGAGAAATACGCACGGGTGACCGTTGCTCTGCGGATGCCGCCGGGAAGGCACCACAGAGCGATTCGGGGCAGTGGCCGACGAGAAACAAAGGCTAAGAAACCGAAGAAAGAGCCGGCGAGACGCCGGCGCTACGGACGCGCGGGCGCCGATGCAAATAGCGTACCCTAGGGGCCCAATCCGCATTAAAATTGGGCTATGTCCGTCCGGATGCTCCGCGCGCTCTGGCGCTCGTTTATCGTTACCATGCGCGTCGCCTGGCGCCTCGCACGCCAGCTTTTTCACGAAGCTACCGGCGTGTTTTTCGGCGTCTTCGCGGCTTGGGCCGCCTACGCGGTTTGGAAGCAGTGGAAGCAGCGCCCGGCCCTGTGGCTCATGGGCATTGCGGTGGTGTATGCCATAATGATGGCCGCGTTTTCGTTTGCGTCATTTCGCCGGGCGCGCCGCGTCCGCTGAGTTCCCGCTGCAAATGCTCTTTCATCGATGACTAACCACGCCAAGAAATCCGCCACCGTCTCAGAGCGAAAAGCCGCCTCCACCACGGGCCTGCCGATGGAAGCCGTCATCACGCCTGAAGATCTCGCCGGATTCGATCCTGAACGCGACCTCGGCTACCCGGGCGAGTTCCCGTTCACGCGTGGCGTCTATCCTACGATGTACCGCGGCCGGCTCTGGACCATGCGCCAGTACGCCGGCTTCGGCAGCGCCATCGAATCGAATCGCCGCTATCGCTATCTGCTCGAAAAAGGACAGACCGGGCTCTCGGTCGCCTTCGATCTCCCCACGCAGATCGGCATGGATTCCGATCACGCCCTCGCGCAGGGAGAAGTCGGCAAAGTTGGCGTCGCCATAGATTCCATCGACGACATGCTCGCGCTTTTCGACGGCATCCCGCTCGAGCGCGTCTCGACCTCGATGACCATCAACTCAACCGCTGCAATTCTGCTCGCGCTCTACGTCGCTGTCGCGAAAAAGCAGGGCGCGAATCTCGCGCGGCTCGCCGGCACGGTGCAAAACGACATCCTAAAGGAATACATCGCGCGCGGCACCTACATCTACCCGCTGCGTCCCGCGATGCGTATCGTCACCGACATTTTCGCGTGGTGCCGCGCCGAAATTCCCAATTGGAACGCGATCTCGATTTCCGGCTACCACATTCGCGAAGCTGGCTCGACCGAAGTGCAGGAAGTCGCTTTCACGCTCGCCAACGCCATCGCTTACGTCGAAGCCGCCATCGGCGCCGGCCTGCAGGTCGACGAATTCGCGCCGCAGCTTTCCTTTTTCTTCAACGCGCACAACGAATTCCTGATGCAGGTGGCAAAATTCCGCGCGGCGCGCCGCCTCTGGGCCCGCACCATGCGCGACCGCTTCGGCGCGCGCGATCCGCGCTCGATGATGCTGCGCTTCCACGCGCAAACGGCTGGCTCCGCTCTCACGGCGCAGCAGCCTGAAAACAACATCGCGCGCGTCGCTCTCCAATGCCTCGCCGCGGTGCTCGGCGGCTGCCAATCGCTCCACGCCAACGCCCTCGATGAAGCGCTCGCGCTGCCAACCGAGCAGGCCGCGCTGCTCGCTCTGCGGACGCAGCAGATCATCGCGCACGAAACGGGCGTCGCGAATACCATCGATCCCGTCGGCGGCTCCTACGCTATCGAAAAGCTCACCAGCGAAATCGAATCCGCCGCGCAGGATTACATCTCAAAGATCGACGCCATGGGCGGCATGCTGTGCGCGATCGAAACCGGCTACGTCCAGCAGGAAATCCAGAAATCCGCGTACGAATATCAGCGCGCCATCGAGCGAGGCGAGCAAGTCGTCGTCGGAGTGAACCGCTTCCAAACGGATCAGGAGCGCCTGATCCCCACGCTGCGCATCGACCCTGAAATCGAGCGCTCGCAAATCGCGCGCCTGCAGGCATTGCGCGCGCGCCGCGACGCCGCCAAATCTCGCGCCGCCCTCGATGAAGTCGAGCGCCGCGCCCGCTGCACCGAAAATCTCATGCCCGCGATCCTCGCCGCCGTCGAAGCCTCCGCCACGGTCGGTGAAATCTCCGATTCCCTCCGCCGCGCCTTCGGCGAATACCGCGAATCCGTCGTCATCTAGCGAAGCGTGTAGCAAAACCTCAATCTACCGCAGAGACGCAGAGGACGCAGAGAAACCGCAAGCAGATTCCTGCCCGTCCGGCAGGCGGGCCTCGCTGCGTCGCGCGCCCACCGAAAGGCGGTGGGAACTGCAAGAACGCGCGACTTCGCCCGGACTGACAGGGCACGGCTTGATTGCTCTTCCTTCTCTGCGTCCTCTGCGTCTCAGCGGTGAATCCTGCAGTTTCCCGGTGTTGCCTTCTCCTCTTTCTTCCTCTCGGTGATCTCCGTGCTTCTCTGTGTCCTCTGTGTTAAGTTTTTCGGTCCCGAGCCTCCGATGAAAATCGTCCTCGCATCCGCCTCGCCGCGTCGCGCCGAAATCCTCCGCAACGCAGCTATCCCCTTCGAAACCCAAATCACGCTTCTCGACGAATCGCTCCTCCCGGGAGAATTGCCGGGCGATTACGTCCGCCGCCTCGCCTTCGAGAAAGCCCGCGCGGCAGCCGACGCACGCAGAGATCGGGACGACGCTCTCTTCATCGGTGCAGACACCGCGGTCGTCGCTGCCACTGAAATCCTTGCCAAGCCCGAATCCGACGAAGACGCGCGCCGCATGCTCCGACTCCTAAGCGGCGCCACGCATGAGGTTCACACCGGCCTCGCGTTGTTGCGTCGGCCGGACCAGATCGAGCGCGTGGTCGAAGAGATCACCCGCGTCTCTTTCGCCCCGCTCTCGGATGATGAAATCGCCGCCTACATCGCCACCGGCGAGCCGTTTGACAAAGCAGGCGGATACGGAATCCAGGGCGTCGCGGGACGCTACGTCACTCGCATCGAGGGCTGCTACTTCAACGTGATGGGATTGCCGCTCGCGCGGCTTTGGTGGCTCTTGAAGGAATTCGGTTGGGAAAATTCAGCCGCGGAATAAATGCAGAGCAAAAGGTTAGGATTTACTTCATCGCTTGAGGAATCAAATTCCGCTCACAAGGCACAGCATCGGGATGACAAGGATCACCGCATGCATGTGAATGGGATCGACCCACATCGGAAACCCTGCCATGAGCGCAAAGTGCGCCCGCGCTACTTCTTCTCTTCAGTCGTCACGGACGGCGGTGGCGCCGTCGCTGTTGGTGCCGCGGGTGTCGCTGCGGGTGGCTGCGGCGGCGGATCGCCGCGCATGCCGTCCTTGAATTCGCGCACGCCCTGCCCCAGGCCCTTCATCATTTCAGGAATCTTCTTTCCGCCGAAAAGGACAAGTACCACAGCGGCGATGATCAAAAGATGCATTGGGCTGTCAAACATCGAAACCTACCTTTCGCACCCGGCCGACCGCGCCAGGCACCCCAAACCTACCATATCCGGGGCATGCCGCACATCGCTCAACCTCGCGGCCCGGCCGCCGAACGCCCCAAACCCTTCATCTACGGCTATAGTATAACACGCTCGTCCCCGGCCCGCCGCGTCACTGCCTCACTGCCGCCTAGCTCCATCGAACGCTGGCCAGCGCGCGTATGCAAAGACCCAGAGTCCAACCCAGTTCACCAACGGGACAAACAAAAGCACCACCCACCATCGACTGTGCCCGGCACGGTGCAAGATTTCCTGAACTGGAATCACGATTGTTGCGATTGGGACGAGCATGACGAGGATCAAAATCAACAGGTGCACTGGGCTGTCCCACATAACGGCCCTCCCTTTCGCGGTCGAATTTCGCCGAAGAATCCCTATCCGATCGTCAACTACAATATGACTCGCTCGTCCCCGGCCCGCCGCGTCACGTGCTCGCGGTCCAGATGCTCGAGCAGCGGAATCGCGTACTTGCGGCTGATCCCGGCTAGCTCCTTGAACGCAGTGATCGGCAGGCGATTGCCTTTCTCCTTGCTGTACTTCGCCAGCAGCCCGCGCAGTTGCGCCAGCGCCTCGCGGTGAAAGACGAGATCGTCCGCGATCTTCACCAGCACTTTTTCGCGCAGCAGAATCTGCAGAATTTTCTGCGCGCGCGCCGGCTCGACCGACAGCTTGCCAAGAACCGCCGTCACACTCGGCACGGTGAGTCCCGCGCGCTCGAATTCGCCTTCGATCATCTCCTTGGCGCGTGCCTCATCCGCCGAAAGGGCAATCGCGCGTCCCGCCCGTTGCACGAGGTCACCCGACACGCTCACGGCCTGCCGCTTCGCCAAATCGACCAGCGCCGCCTCGAAAAGCTCCAACCGTGGCTTGCCGACGCGCCCGCGCAATTCTTGCTTCGGAATGCCGGGCAGCAGCGGATTATCCTTGTGGAATCGGTCCACGGCTTCGACGATCGCGGAGGCGGTTTTCGTAAGCGCTTGCTCCGGCGCCACCGTAAGCGGTCGCTCGGCCAGAATTCGCAGCTTCTTCTGCTCCACCAGCTTCTTCACGGTCGCGCGGACATCGCCTTCCAGCCATCCAGTCCGCGCCACCATGTCTTCGAGCGTCAGCCCGCGCGGAGCCGCCTCTGCGATGGCTGCGAGCACTCCCTCCGGGCTCCCGTGTTCGACCCGCTCCAGAAACTGCCCCACAGTCGGATCGTTTCGCTTGTGGCGCGTGGGCCGCGCGTCCACCACGATCCCGCCTCCGATCGTCACCACGGGCGAAAACTGCCGCAGAATGAAGCGGTCGCCCGGCAGCAGCAAAATCTCGTCATCGAGCCGCAATTGAACGAGCGCCGACTCGCCCGGCGCCAGCTCCGCGCGATCCAGCAGGACAACCTCGGCGATCGTCTCCGCCGCGCCCTCATGAAAGTGCACCTGCGTGCGATTTCGGAGAGGCCGTGCGGATGGCAGCAGTGTGATTCGCGCGTCCACTCGCTTCGTCGAGGCAAAAATCCCCGGCGGCGCCAACACCATCCCGCGTTTCACGTCCCCGTGATCGATACCCTGCAGATTCACCGCTGTGCGCTGCCCCGCCACAGCCTGCTCGATGGCCTTTCCGCCCGAGTGCAGCCCGCGCACACGCACGCGGTGCCGCACCGGATAGATTTCGACCTCGTCCTTCACCTTCACCGAGCCCGAAATCAGCGTCCCCGTCACCACGGTCCCGAATCCCTTCGTCGCAAACGACCGGTCGATCGGCAGCCGGAAATGCCGCGTCACGTCCTTGGCGGGAGTTTCATGCGCGGCGCGCAATAGCTCCCTTTTCAGCGCGTCGAGCCCTGCCCCGGTCCGCGCGCTCACCGGCACAATGGGTGCGCCTTCGAGGAATGACCCGCGCACGAACTCCTCGATTTCGAGCCGCACCAATCCAACCATATCCGCGTCCACCAAATCGGATTTCGTGATCGCGACGATTCCCCGCGGAATTCCCAGCAGCCTGCAAATATCGAAGTGCTCGCGCGTCTGCGGCTTGATCGATTCGTCCGCCGCCACCACCAGCACCACCACGTCGATCCCGCCCGCGCCCGCCAGCATGTTGCGTACAAACCGCTCGTGCCCCGGCACGTCGACAAACCCGAATCGCACGTCCTCCAGCTCGAGAAACGCAAACCCGAGATCGATCGTAATACCGCGCCGCTTCTCTTCCTCAAGCCGGTCCGGATTTGTCCCCGTTAGCGCCTCGACGAGCGCGGATTTCCCGTGGTCGATGTGCCCCGCCGTGCCGACGATCACGTGCTTGATGCTCGCAGCCATTGGAAAGCAATTCCCCCGGGGAGATGCTATCGGAGCGTCAAAGAAGGGTCAAACGGTGTTCGAAGAAGACTAGCTTGAGCGGCGGGCAGACGCGATCTCTGCGCCGATCGCCAATGCCGCCTGTCGCGGATTCGCTGCCCCGGTAATCGGCCGCCCAATCACGAGATAATCCGCGCCCGCGCGAATCGCCGCCGCCGGCGTCGCCACACGCGATTGGTCATTCGCCGAGGCGCTCGGAGGCCGCACGCCCGGCACCACGATGAGGAATTTGGCCCCGCATGCCCGCCGGATCGCCCGCGCCTCGTGCGCCGAGGCGACCACGCCATCCAGCCCCGCTCGCTTAGCAAGCTTCGCCAGTGCCAGCGCCCGCGATCCCGGCGTGCCGCTGATCCCGACGCTCCGCAAAGTCGCCGCGTCATGGCTGGTCAGAATCGTCACGCCCAGCAAGGCCGGCCGCTTCCCGCGGCCCGCCACAGCCTCCGCCGCAGCCCGCATCATATCGACTCCGCCGAGCGTATGCAGTGTCAGCAGTCGGACTCCCGGCAGCTCTGCCGCCGCAGCCACGCTCCCGGCCACCGTGTTCGGGATGTCGTGGAATTTTAGGTCCAGGAAGACACCGAAACCCAGCCCAGCGATCTTCTCAACCGCCCGCGGTCCCTCCGCCGTGAAGAGCTGGTTGCCTACTTTAAGGATTCCTGCCGCCCCCCGGAGCCGGCGCGCCAAAACGCAGGCCGACCCCAGGCGATCCACATCCAGGGCGACAATTAGTTGCGATGATCCGACGTGGGGCGTGGAGGCACCTTCAGCAGTTCCAGGCGGACCTTGGCAGTTCCGCGCTGGTCAAACCCGAGCTCCCGGGCTACTTGATAGGAGACGTCCAATTCGCGTCCTTCGACATAAGGCCCGCGGTCGTTGATCCGGACAACCTGACTCCGATGGTTCCGCGGGTTCACCACCCGCACGATCGAACCCAGCGGCAGCGTTGGGTGGGCGGCCGTCTGTCCATACATATCATATGTTTCACCGGTCGCCGTCGGCAGACCGTCGAAATCTTCTCCGTACCAGCTGGTGGTGCATTCCCAGACCGCCAATGGCTTGGGCTGGGCTGAGGGGTTGGACTTATCGTGGGAGGTGTTTGCGATGCTTGAGGCTGTTTGGTCGGGGCTGCCTGTTCTGGCTGCGGCCTTTGGATTGGCCGACGGAGTCAGAATAAGCATACCCAGTCCTAAAAACACCGTCTCGAGAATCACAAATATTTTGGCCTTCATATTCACCTAACCTTTTTGAAATCAGTATATTGTAACCTTCCGAGGGCCGTGAAAGCAACTGCTTTAGCTTTCAAACGATCCCCGTAAGTTGCTGATCTCAAACAGATTTTCGTCCCGGCACCACATTTCGAGTTCCCCGACTAACCTCTCTGAAGCTCGCGGGTCCACGAAATGGGCTGTCCCTATTTCCACGGCCGAGGCGCCTGCAAGCATATATTCGGCCACATCAGCCGGAGCTTCAATACCGCCTAACCCTACGATCGGTATCTGAATCACCCGACTCGCCTCGTAAACCAACCTGATGGTTATAGGTTTTATCGCCGCACCCGACAATCCGCCCGTCGTACTTCCCAAGCGGGACCTTCGGGTGCGTGCATCGATACACAGCGCCGGGTAGGTGTTTGCTATCACGACGGCGTCAGCGCCCTCCGATTCGGCCGCCTTCGCCGTAAGTCCAATTCTACCAATGACGGGGGAGAGCTTCACCCACAGAGGCCGGCTGGAAGCCTTTGTAGCCGCTTGCACGACTTCCCCTGTGAGTACTGGATCGATTCCAAACTCCGCCCCTCCATGCTCTACATTGGGACACGAGACGTTCAGCTCGTAAGCCGCTATCCCTTCTGCATCTTCCAGGATACGAATCACTTCCACGTAGTCGGCGATGGTCTGGCCGAAGACATTCGCGATGATCGCGGTCTCGTACCGCAGCAGCTCGGGCAGCTTTTCGGCCACAAATGTCCGCGCGCCGACATTTTGCAGCCCGATCGCATTGATCATCCCGCTGGCGGTCTCGGCCATCCGCGGTGCCGGGTTCCCAGCCATCGGCTCCCGGGAGAGCCCCTTGACCACAATCCCGCCCAGACGGTTCAGATCGACCATGGGAGCAAACTCCACCCCATAGCCAAACGTGCCGCTGGCCGCAATAATTGGGTTTTTGAGGGAAACGGTGCCTACCTTAACTCGGAGGTCTACCCCCGAAGGCCGCTCTTGGATGCGTACCGGCTCGGGCGAACTCACTGGCACAAAGTGTAGCACGCCAGTCAAGAAATCAGCCCCAACCTGCCCCGACTCCGGCCAGAAGCGAGGCTTTGATGTTTCTTGACAGGAGGGCCGCGCTTTTGCGACCGACGGTTCTACGGTGGAAGCGTGGGCCTTCAGGCCCTCGAAAAGACACGATAAAATTCACAGGGCTTTGGCCCCGGGGCTGCAGACCCGCCGCCGTCTATGCTAGGATGAATCGCCGAAAATGCGCGTCGTCGAAAAGCGTCAACTCCTATCCGCCGAAGAAATCAATCGGACTCTCCAGCGTCTAGCCCATGAAATCATCGAGAAGAGCGAGGGCGCGAAGGATCTGGCCATCATCGGCGTCCGCCGCCGCGGCGTCACGCTGGCCGACCGCCTGGTTCGCTCGATTCGGGCTTTTTCGAGGGCCGATGTCCCGATGGGCATTCTCGATATTTCGCTCTATCGCGACGATCTCTCGACGATCGGCCCGCAGCCGTCGCTGCAGGGCACAGAAATCGCCTTCCCGGTCGATAACCAAGATCTGGTCGTCGTCGACGACGTTCTTTACACCGGCCGCACGATTCGCGCCGCGATGAACGGCCTGTTCGATCTGGGCCGCCCGAAACGCATTCGCCTCTGCGTCCTGATCGACCGCGGGCATCGCGAGCTCCCGGTGGAAGCCACCTTCGTCGGCCGCAACGTGCAGACGAGCGACACCGAAATTGTGGAAGTGCGCCTCCAGGAGATGGATGGCGAGGAGCGCGTCGTTCTGGTCGACCGCGTTCCCTGATCGACGCCGGCTCTCGGAGGCGGCTAACTCAACTAAAGGGACACAGTGCAGCGCCTGTCACACTTGCTCGGAACCGAAAACCTCACGCGCGAGCAAATCACTTTTATTCTCGATCAGTCGAAACCCTTTCAGGAATTTCAGCGCTATCCCCTGAAAAAACTCGCCACGCTTCGCGGTAAGACGGTCGCCGTCGCTTTCTTCGAGTCTTCCACGCGCACGCGCATCAGCTTCACCACGGCGGCGGCGCGCCTCGGCGCCGATACGATGGCCCTTCAGGCGGAATCCTCGAGCCTGAAAAAAGGCGAATCGCTCATCGACACGGTCCGCACCATCGAAGCCATGCGGCCCGACGGCATCGTCATCCGCCACGCCTCCTCCGGCGCGCCCGAATTCGTCGCCGAGCGCCTCGAAATTCCCGTGCTCAACGCCGGTGATGGCACGCACGAGCATCCGACGCAGGCCCTGCTCGACGCTCTCACCATCCGCGATCGCAAAGGCGGCCTCGAAGGCTGGAACATCACGATTCTCGGCGACATCCTCCACAGCCGCGTAGCCCGCTCGAATATTCATCTCCTCACGAAATTCGGCGCGCGAATCACGCTGTGCGGCCCTGCGATGTGGGTGCCGCGCGAGCTCGAAAACATGGCGCCGGGCCTGCGCTGCACCACTTGCATCGAAGAAGCGCTCGAGGGCGCCGATGTCGTCATGGTCCTGCGCGTGCAAACCGAGCGCATCCACGAGCCCGCGCTGGCCGCCGAGGAATATATCCTCGGCTATCAGCTCACCGCCAAGCGCCTGCGTCTTGCGCGCCCCGACGCCCTCGTGTTGCACCCAGGCCCGATGATCCGCGGGCTCGAAATCGATCCAGCCGTGGCGGACGGCGCGCAATCCTGCGTTCTCGAGCAGGTGACTAACGGCCTCGCCGTGCGCATGGCCCTTCTCTATCACTTGATTGGCGGCGCTCCCGTCGATGCGCCCCATCCCGCAAAGGACCGCTCGAATGCTTCTGATTAAGAATGGCCGCGTCCTCGATCCGGTCACCAAGACGGACGCCGCGCTCGATGTTCTTCTCGACCGCGATCGCATCTCGCGCGTCGGTGCGAATCTTCCCGCCGACGGCGCCGAGATCTTCGACGCCAAAGGCCTGATTGTCGCGCCCGGCTTTATCGATCTCCACTGCCATCTCCGCGAGCCCGGCGGGGAATTGTCCGAAACGATCGAGACTGGCACGCTCGCCGCCGCGCGTGGGGGATTCGCGGCTGTCTGCTGCATGCCGAATACGCAGCCGGTAAACGATAGCGCCTCGGTCACTCGAGGCATCGTCGAACGCGCCGCAGCCTTAGCCGCCGTACGCGTCTGGCCCATCGGCGCAGCCTCGGTCGGCGGCAATGGCGAAGCCCTCGCCGAAATCGCCGCCATGAAGAATGCCGGCATCGTCGCCGTCAGCGACGACGGCAAGCCCGTCGCCACCGCCCGCCTGATGCGCCAGGTGATGGACTATTGCAATTCGCTCGGCCTGCCCGTCATCGACCACTGCGAAGATCCATCGCTCTTTGCCGGCGGCGTCATGCGCGAAGGTCCGCACTCACTTCGCCTCGGCCTCCAAGGCATTCCCGCGCAGTCCGAATCGATTTGCGCAGGGCGCGACGTCGAAATCGCCTCGCTCACCGGCGCGCATCTTCATATCGCGCACATGTCCACGCGCGGCGCGCTCGACTACGTCCGCGGGGCCAAAAAACAGGGCCTGCGCGTCACCGCCGAAGTCACGCCCCACCATTTCACGCTCACCGACGAGGACGTTCGCTACGACACGCACTACAAAATGAATCCGCCGCTTGCCTCGTGCGAGGATCGCGATGCCCTGATCGACGGCCTCGCCGATGGCAGCATCGACGCGATCGCCACCGACCACGCCCCGCATCATCCCGCGAGCAAGGACGTCGAATTCGATCGCGCGCCCTTCGGCATCACGGGCTTCGAAACCGCGCTCGCGCTCGGCCTCACCGTCCTCGTCGATTCGAAAAAGCTTTCGCTGATGCGCCTCGTCGAACTGTTCACCACCGGCCCGGCCCGGGTCCTCGGCCTCGATCGCAAAATCGCCGCCGGCGAACCAGCCGACATCACGATTTTCTCGACTGATCACGATTGGACATTCCGCGCCGCCGACTCCCCCAGCAAATCCCGCAACACCCCCTTCGACGGCCGCGCCTTCCGCGGTGCCCCCATGGCGACAATCGTCGCCGGCAAGATCGCCTTCCGCCGCTAGCCGCTGTCTTCGAACTTCTCCGCGCCCTCTGCGTCTCTGCGGTGAATCGGTTTTTACTCCGACCGGCGCAAACAAACTATGTTACTTTTGCCACTCCGCCGGGGAGGCTCTCTTGAGCGAAACACCCGCAACGCAGCATCCCGACCGCAGCCCCGGCGACTACCTCGCCGCCGAGCGCACCTTCCTCGCCTGGATTCGCACCGGCCTCGCCTTCATGGGCTTCGGTTTCGTCGTGGCCCGGTTCGGTCTCTTCCTGCAGGAATTCAGAGTCGTCGCGCCTGCTCTCGCCGTGCAGAGCCGCGTCACTGGTGGACACTCCGTCTGGTTTGGCACCGCCCTCATCCTCACCGGCGTGTTGATCGACGTCTTCGCCTGCATTCATCACGTCAATCTCGTGCGGCAATTGAATCGCGGCACCACCGAATTCACGCAACCCTCCAGAGCCGGCGTCGCCCTGGCCATCTTTCTGGGAATCGTTGGGCTCGCCATGGCCATCTATCTCGTGTCGGTCTAAATATCGCTTCAATGATTTCTCAGGAGAGGAGACAACAATGCCTTCGCTCGCAGACAACGGAATCGTCAGCAAGCCCAGCAATCATTCTGTGGATGCCACGGTGGAAAAGCTGAAAGGAATCCTGCAAGCCAAAGGGGTGGCGCTTTTCGCGCTCGTCGATCACAGCGGCGAGGCCGAAAAAGTCGGCCTGCAAATGCGCCCGACCAAGCTCCTGATTTTCGGCAGCCCGAAAGCCGGCACGCCGCTGATGGTCGCCTCGCCCAGCATCGCCATCGACCTTCCGCTGAAAATCCTGATCGCCGAAGACGCCGCGGGAAAGGTGTGGGTCTCTTACAACGCGCCCGCATACCTAAAAGATCGTCACAATCTGCCGGATAATCTCCTGCAAAATATCGCGGTGATCGAAGCGCTCGCGACCGCAGCCGCCCAATAGCGGCTCACGCAACTCGAACGCTGTCATTCCGAGCGAAGCGAGGAATCTGCTCTTGTTTCTGGGCTAGGAGTAGCTCACAGGCAGGTCGATTTTCCAGTGTTTGTCTGCGTCTCAGTGCCTCTGTGGCAAATCTACTGTGCGGCGGGTTCAGCGGCGGGATGCATCCCGTGTTGTGGCACTTCGTGGACGCCGCGCGGCGGCGCCTCCTGGTGGAATCGGAAAAGCTGGTTCAGCGGCCCGGCGCCTTTGCCGATCTGATACGACTTCTCGATCGCCTTCGTCACGTACGCCTTCGCCAGAATCACGGCTTCGCGCAACTGCTGCCCGCCCGCCAATTGCGCCGCGATCGCCGACGAAAACGTGCAGCCGGAGCCATGTGTGTTCAGGCTCTTCACGTGATCGCCGCCGAACGTCTCGACCTCGGTCCCATCGCACAGCACGTCGATCGGTTTTTCGAGGTGCCCGCCGGTCACGATCACCGCTCGCGCGCCCATTTCCAGCAGCTTTTGTCCCGCCGTCTTCATCCCGTGCACGTCTTTCACTTCGAGGCCCGTCAAAAATTCCGCCTCGGGAATGTTCGGCGTGATCACGCTCGCGCGTTTCAACAGGTCGTCGCGGACGAATTTCAGTCCCGGCGCGTCCAGCAACTCCGTATCGCCCGCCGTCGGCCGCGAAACCGGATCGAGCACCACGTGCGCGAACTTATGTTTGTCGAGAAATTCCGCCACCACCGAGGCATTGGCGCGATTCCCCAGCATTCCGATCTTCACGCCCGCGATCGCCGAATCTTCCGCCAGCGCGTCCAGCTGCGCGCGCAACGTCGCCGCCGGAGTCACCTGCACCGCGAGCACTCCCTGCGTCGATTGCACCGTCAGCGCCGTCACCGCGGCAATGCCATAACAGTTGTGCGCCGCGAATGTTTTCAGGTCGGCGGCCACACCCGCGCCGCACGAGGGGTCGAATCCGGCAATTGTCAGCAGGATCGGTGGTGCTATGTGGCTTCCGTGGTTCGTATGCGTAGCGTGACTGCTCAAATTCCAGTGCCCTCCGCGCGAGGCACAAATGCCGGCGACGCCCGACCTCGGAGCGTGCCGGCAAGTTGAAATGTACGCGCCTTCTTGCCCTGCGCGCAACAGATTTTTTCCCGCGCGGAGGCTGAGTCCGCCCCGAACTCAGCTTCCACTTCAATTGCCTCGTATCGGGGCGGCAGTTCGCTCACGCAAACGGATTTTCGTCGCCGCTCGGCCCGTAAATCGAGGGCACCGGAAGATCGAGCAGCCGCAAATACACGGAGAGTTGCCCGCGGTGGTGATAAATGTGGCTGAGCATGATCATTCTCACAACATCCTGGCGCGACTTGGTGAAGAGCGTCCGGCCGTTCGCTTTCAGCGTCCACGCCGCCCGCAGTTGCTCTTCGCTAAGCCCATCCAGATACGCTCCCGCGTCGTTCACGCTTTGATCGAATACGGCGAGAATTTCCTCTGTGTTTTTCGCCTCTTCGAACCTGAAGGCGGTCGGATCAACTTCGTGCTCCGTCTTCTTGAGATTGGCCACAAATCGTCCGGGAACCGCGGCGATGTGCAACGCCAGCTGCCCGAGCGACATCGACTTCGGGCTCGGCTTCCAACTCAGCTTGCCGGCCGGGACCCTTTCCAGCACGCGCCGCGTCGTCTTGGCTTCTTCGCGAAATTCCGCACCGACTGGCGTCACTGCAATCGTCTTTTCCACTGCTGCTGTTGCATTCGTCATTGCTTTTCTCCTTTTCAAAAGTGAAGTTCAATCAAGAGTCTTTGTCGGCCGCACTCAGCGCGCGGTCGGCCGCCCCGTGCGAAACTTCTCCGCCCGCTCCTTGAGGTGCGCAGCAATGTAAGCCCAGCCCTTGCCGAAACCTTCCCGCTGATCCGCGGGAATCAGTCCGATCGCCATGTGGTGGAACTTAATCAGCGTCCCGCCTGCTTCCTCGCTCAGCCGGTACTGGACATTCGAAGTGGCTGCGTACGACATCATCAGCGGCCCATAGATCTCGAGCAGCGTCGGCCGCTTGATCGCCTGCACGTGCCCCCACAGATGCCCGTTGCCCTCGCCCAGATCGCGGAACCATCTCCCTCCCGGCCAGGGCTCGATCTTCATCGGCATCGTCTTGCCTTCCGGCGTGTCATTTTCCGGTCCGATCTGTTCCAGCAGTGCCGCAAACGAGTCCTGTAGCGATGCGCGCACGTGGATTTCCTGGGTCACGACCAATGTCAAACTCTCGATTCCTGATCCTGTCGATGGTGTTGTCGAAATCGTGCTCATAAGTTCCTCGCTTTCCATTATGCAGTCGTTGTTCTTTCCTGGCTTTTCGCCTCGGCACGTTCTTTGACGCGGGTTAACTGGTGCGTCCAGAAGCGTTCGAACTCTTTGGTCCATTCGTACAGCGGCCGGATTGCCTCCGCGTTCGTTCGATATAGCATGTGCCTCCCGTGGCGCCGCACCTTCACCAGCCCAACCCTCCGCAGCACCCCCAGATGCTTCGATACCGAAGGCTGTTCCAGGCCAAGACTGGCCACAATGTCGCCCACCGGCCGCTCCGCCAGCGCCAGGTAATTCAGGATCTCCCGCCGCCGCGGTTCGGCCACCGCGTTAAACGCATCTGAAGTCGTTCTAGCCCGCGCCACGATCAGGAATATACATTCCCATCTAGGAATATGTAAAGAGAAAAATATAAGACGATTTTCCCAATTGTTGTATGGGGGCAAATTC
>JBKQNJ010000060.1:0-87842 GCA_052146315.1 Candidatus Acidiferrales bacterium
ATACGCCGGTTGCTGGACCCGGCTCACCGAGGTCACGAACTAAAAGCGCCGTTGATGTCGTGGGTAGGCTCATCCAGCCATCCGATACAGCTTCGCCCCGTCAGCCACAGGGCTTCTTTTCACTTAATCGTTGATTACCCAGTCGCTTACAGCGCTGCCGCGACTAATCGGAACTTTCTGTCGATTCGTCGCGCCGGACGAACCGAACCCAAACCCGGTTTGTCATTGCCTGGAATCGCGAGCCATTCGGCGTCGCCCACGGCATACTCGAATCCAAGGTCTGAACAATCTCGCGCGCCAGCACCTTGCCGGGATGATTTGGGTCGGTCCGGTCCCATCGGGCCCGCGCCAATATGAAGAACGCGCCGCCGGCAAGCGCAAGCATCGAACAAGAAAGCGCAATGGCCAGACGAGGCGGAGAGGATTTCTTCTCCGGTATATCGGGAGGATCGAGAACTTTCACGCTGGGAGTTTCCTTGGCTTCTTCAACCTTCGCCAATTCATATTCCTGAGTCAGCGATTCGAATATCGTCTCCTCGACTTTGGTACGCCGGTACAAGTCGGCATAGCCCACACCGAGAAGAGGAAGCTCCCGGATGGATGGATAGGCGGTCTGGCCATCGGCATTGTTCGACGGTGACTCCACGCCGGGCTTGCCGCCGAGTTTCTGGAGTTGCGAGCGAAGTTCATCCACCCGGGCTTGTAGCGCTCGCACGCGGATATTGTTGTCCGTGTAGATCTGTTTCAGTCCTTCGAGTTCCGTCTGAGCGGCAATCAGTTGCCCTTGAAGCGCGCCAGCCGCTTCAATCATCGCCTTGCCTTGTTCCGGAATATCGAGGGCTGTGTTCTTGCTTGCGAATTCGCTGAAGTCTTTTTCCGCAGACTCGAGATCCTGCTTTACCTGCGCCAGCCGATCCTCCAAGAAAACGCGCTCGCGGTGCGCAGAGGTGGTGTTCAGCTGGGCCACGACGCGGTTTAGCTCCTCCACGTATTCCTGGGCGATGGCGGCTGCCCGCTGCGCATTCCGGTCGGTCACGCGGATGCTGATGATCCCGCTCTTGCGATCTTCGGAAATCTCAGTGTTGCCGGCCAAATCGCTGCGAGCATCCTCCGAGCGGCGATCACCGTAGACCTTCCGCAGGTCGAACCGGCTAACGACATCGTCTCGAACCGTTCGACTCTGAAGGACTCCAACAAACAGCGCGCCCGAACTCTTCAGACCCAGTGCGTCGCCGGCAAGAGCCCCTAAACCTGCTCCCGCCTGGCCGGCGAGCACTGCCAGCTTCGCCATATCCGAGTTGCTCTGGTCGGGCGGCATTAAACGCGTTGTCGATTCGTACCGATTCGGAACGAGAAACGCGAGCAAAACGGCAAGCAGGAAGGCCACGCCTGTGACGCGCAACAGAAACTGCCGTCGCTGCCAAAGCAGGCGCGCCCTGGCCACCGTCCGCTCAAGCATTTCCCGATTCTCGATTTCTTCATCGGCCAAGACGTCGGCAAGCTGAGGTTCAAACACGTCCTCGCGCTCAGGCGGCGGATGCATCACGGAATGGAACTTTTCAGTCATTAGAATTGGCAGCGGCGTCGCAGTTCAGATCGCCCATCGATTTTTCCTTAATGCTCCCACAAATGCGGCCACAAAGTGATTTCGACGGATGATGTCCAGTTCGTTTGCGGGCCTGGGGCCAGAATCGGGGCAGCCCACTTCTCATACTGCACGGAGGCAGACAGGGCTACGTCGCGGTGCAGCAGCCAATTGATTTTCAACGAGCCGTCGTTCACCGTTTCGCCGCCGGGAATGAAATCCTTGTCGACTTTGGCATTCCTGTACCCGAATTGGAGGTTATTCCGGGGGCTGAACCAGTAGGTGCTCCAAGCCTGAACGCCCTTGCCTTCTCTTCCGATCCAGCTTCCGAGGATGTTTCCTTTGTTCGTATAAAGGTCGTGATAGAAGTAGTCGAAGTAAACAAATTGGCCGAGCGTATTCTTATCAGTAGTTGTATCGGTGTATCCCGCCTCGACTCGAAGATCGAGTTTGGGCAAACGTGGCAGTCGGGGCATATAAAAGCCGGAATTCCACGCGGCCCTCGGAGGATTGGCAAGCGGCGTTACATCATCCGCCGCGAACGAATCTACATACACGGTCAGCCAGTTGCGGACGAAGGGAACCTTGTAGGAAACATCCACGCCGCTCGAGCGTTTTCCAGGATTTCTGGAGGCGCCGTAGTTTGTCGAGGACTTCACACTCGCGTAACTGTTCCAGATCGCGCCGGCCGTCATCGGCCGGCCAACGCCTCCGAACTCAACAGTGCGGCTGAAGCCGAATTCCAGATTTGCGGTCGGTTTGAAACTGAGTTTTTCACCGTGCATCAAAGGTCGCGCGGGAAACTCGTTGCCTGAGAGCTTGCCTACAAAGAAATCGACCTTCATGGGCCCCAGCAAGCGAGACACGAGCGGCACGCCGACCGGCGCAACACGGCTTCCGCGAAACATGTAGATCGGCTCCGCGTTACTGCTGAAGATCAAAGCTCCGCCGTCGCCGGGCCCCCACCAGAGGCTTTGCTTGCCAAAAGAGAAATCCCATCCTGCGGCACTGGCGGCCACATAGGTATCCAGGAGCGTGAATTGATTCACTGCTGAAAAGGGAGTCGCCGGCTGCAGGGGGTTGGCATCCGCCGTGGCAATCGCTTGGCGAGCCGCTAGCGAGTACGCGGGCGCGAAAGGAGCGTGCTGGTATTCGCCACGAACGTAGATGGTGAAGCGACCGGCTGTGCCATAGGCTGAGAAGCCGTCATAGCTATTGAATCCTTCTTCGTATGGGCGGCCGTAATTGTTGATAATGGTCTGGCCAAAATGATCGCTGTCGTGCAAAGGCGGGCCGCTGATGTCTGTCGCACCTGCGTAAACCGATTCGAGACGCACGAATCTTTCTCCCTCTAAGCCGCTTTCGTCGAGCTCGCCGCGGAATTCCGTGGCGAGCGTCGAATAGATCTGATTGGCTTGTTCCGGAACCGAAGCGTCGGCTCGGATCGCGTCTCCCGCCTGCTGCACCAATTGCGCGCATTCGATCCGGGTCCACGGGCGCATCCCGAGATATCCGGAGTGAATGTAGCCAAGAGCCGCGAGCCGTTCGATTGCGGGATAGATCCAGCTGTCGAGTTCCACGTAGGGTGAACCTGTCCCTCCCAGCACTCGACCGGGGCCTTCGTCGCGAGATTCCCGATAGGTCTGCCACTCGCCGCCGAGCTCGGGATCGTGATGGCGTCGATAGACTTCCTGGGCTACAAACCACCCAATCGCGCTGCCAACGAGAACGTCTGTCGGGAAATGCTGCTTTGCATCCACTCGAGAGGCGCTGACGGCTGATGCCAATCCATAGGCAAAAATCGACGTCAAAGGACCCGGATATTCATGCGCAATCACGCCGGCAATCGACCAGGCGGCCGAGGAGTGCTCCGAAGGGAACGAATCGCCGCCCTGCCAGAAGTTTCCCTGAAAGTTGCTCTGCAGGGGACGTTCTCGTCCAAAGGCATATTTGAGCGCATACGTGGCGGCCAAACTGTCGATGGCCGCCTCGCCGGCCAGAAATCCCGTCTCGCGCTTGTGATCGTCGTGTGTGATACGGCCCCAGATGTAGAGACCTCCGGCGGTAGCTGCCAGTGAAGCAATGCCGTAGTTTGAAAAATCGGTGCTGTACTTCAGCCGGCTTGGAGAGTTCGAAAGGTGTTTGCTCACTTCCGTGTCCGTGGCCAGCATTCCGCCTGCCACAACGCCAAGCGGCAGCAGCCAATCCGCATCCGTCAGGCCGAGATGAGACGGGCTCGTCCAGATCACCCTTTGGTCCTCGGCGATGTTTGTGAAGAGATGCGGCCCCAAGGAATTGTCGTATTCCATCGAGTTCGCAAGTGGATCCGAAAATGAGCTGGAGAACTCCTTCTTCGAGAGCGGCTCCGGTTTCGACGGCTTGTCGTTCGTTGCCTTTTTGTCCGCCGATGCCTTCTCGTCGGGCTGTGGCGACGCAGACTGGGCGCAGCAATTCGCAGTCATCCCTTCAATCGCCGCGAGCAGGCAACAACTGAACACGAGGCTCATCCTCCATTTGGTCATTCCCAATTCACTCTAGTAACGCAAAGCGATAAACACGGTGCTCGCGATCGACGATGCGACTTGCGCCGACGTAAACAAGTTCTGCCAATTCGGCCCGCCGCCGATGGCCTTTTCCGGAACCACCACGGTATCTCCCGGTTCGAGCGTCGCGCCCAGCGAATCTCCCGCCCACAAGCCTTTCTTTGAGCCAATCACCGATCCATCCGCGCGGATGACAAAAATGTCTTTCTTGTTCGCAAGCGTTGTGGGTCCCCCGGATTGGCCCAAATACCACTTCGCGCTTTTCCCGGGCCGGTAGGAAACTGCCGTGGGATTGAATACTTGGCCAGTGACCATCACGTAGTCCGGTCTCTTGGGAATCACAAGCATGTCCCCCGCACGGACTTCGATATCCGCCGACGTATTTCTCCAGCGCTTGATATCCGCGGAGATGCGAATGTCGACACGGCCCACGGGGGAATTCGCCTTCAGCTCCGTGAGAGTAGCTTGATACTGTGAGAGAGCTGCGTCTTTGGCCTGTTTCTGTTTCGGATCGGTGTCCGGCGACATTTCCAGGTCCCGTTCAGCGTCCTCCACTCTCAGAACCATTTCATCCTGCTGATTCACTTCGAGCTCGCGCACCTGCACGCGCTGCAGCACCGCTCCGTAGGGATACGCGCCGGGCTCGAAGCCGCCCGCTCGCTCCAGGATGGAACTAAGCCGCTCCCCCGGCTGGATGCCGTACGTTCCTGGATGCTTCACTTCGCCCTTCACGCTGATCGATGCGCCTAGGTCGTTCCAGCCCGGCAGTTGCCGAATCGTCACGACGTCGCCGTTGTGCAACGCTAGGTTTGCCTTGGGATCGCCACTCAGCGCCGCGGCGAGTTCGATCGGCTCGTGCTGCCCGCTCAGTTTCGCGTCGTTGGCCCAGTCGTAACTCGTCAAGTCTGCGAACTGCGCGTCCGCGCTGGGCTTGAGCCCTCCGCCCACTCGAATCAGATCGGCCACCGTCATGTTCGTCGTTAGCGGATAGCGGCCCGGCTTTCCGACTTCGCCTTGCACGTAGACCGTGGCGGGTTGCTCGGCATCCGGGCTTCGATGGACCAGAATCCGATCTCGCGGGGTCAGAAGAATGTTCTCGGTGGGATCGCCTACCAATGCCTGGCTCAATTTCACACTGAAGATTCGCAGCTTGCCATCGCTCAAATAGCGGAATACTTGTGCGTCTCCCGTGTCGGCGTCGGGAGAAAGTCCGCCAGCCAAGTGAATTGCATCACTCAGGCGAATCTGCCCAGAGGTGCGGAAGGTCCCCGGTCCGCGCACGTCTCCCCAGACCGAAACGGTGGGGGCATTCTCGAAATCGTAGCGCCCGAAGATTCGCACTGTGTCCATTGGCTCTAGGAGCGGCGCATGCGAAGGGTCGGCAAGCGCTTGCGCGAGATCGAAACCCTCCACGCTCGGATGAAAGTCCGGCGCGTTCAGCCGGATGATTTCCGCGTACTGCGCCGCGGGCTCCGGCAGGAGATCCTTGTACGACGAAATCACGTCCGTCACGCGCATGTCAGGCCGGTAGGAGTACTTGCCGGGCCGGACGACGTGACCTTCGACGTATACGGCGTTCTGGCTGTAAGGCGCGATGGGGAACAGCCGGATGCGGTCGCCGTCGCTAATCTTGAACGATGAGAGCTTCTGGGTTATTTCGGGGGAATCCGCTCCTTCCGGGATGTCGAGGCTCATCATAGTCTGTTCCTTATGAGCGACCACGCGTTGCACTTCGATGTGCTGCAAGGCTGCGCTGGGGAGCAGACCGCCGGCAAGATCGAGAACGCTCGCGAGATCCTTTTCATCCTTTAGCTCATAGATTGCCGGGCGGCGGACCATCCCTTCGACGGTGACCTGCAGGCTGATCGGCGGCACGAGAACCGTGTCACCATTGTCGAGCCGCCCGAAGTCGCCTTTGACGCCATGGAGGAGCAAATCGTAGAGGTCCACCACCTGTACCAGCTGATTGCCGCGATACTGCTTCATAATGCGAAGCGATCCTCGCGGCGTGGGCCCTCCCGCGGCAAACAGCGCATTCAGCGGCGTCGAGAGTGAACTGATGTCGTACGCTCCAGGATGGACGACGTCCCCCACCACGTAGACTCGAATCGTCCGCAAGCGAGAAAGGGATACATCCGCCGAAACATCGCGGAATTCGCTTCGCAACACCTGCTGCACGCTCTGCTGAACGTCCGCGAGGCTCTTGCCGCTCACCAGCACCGGCCCGACCTCTGGTAAGCTCACGCGGCCCTCTCTGTCCACCGTGCGATAGAGCCTTTGGGAGACACCGCCCCATAAATCGATGGCCAGCCCGTCGCCCGGCCCCACGACATAGTCGGGCCCTGCGGGCAGATCCATGGGAATCAACTGGGGATCTCGTATCCCACTCTCGAAGACATCCATCCCGAACCGTGTGGGCGCACTTGGATGCGGCGTTGCTTGCAGGTACATGTCGTAGAGGGATGGAATGTCGCCGTAGGGATTGCGAGTGCGCGTCATTTCGACGGGCTGCAGAAGCGCTTGATCGTGATTCCGGTACGTCCCGACCGGTCTCGGCGCGAGCTGAGAAAATCCTGTGGTCGCGGCCGAATTTGCCCCGCTCTGGTTCATTCCGTTGGTATTCGCTGGAACGCCAGTCATTCTGTCCGACGGCGCCGCGTTCATAGCCATATCCTGGACGGAATCAACGCCTTCAGGATTGGCCGACGCCAATAGCGAGCCCAATTCTCCGCTCGGTGCGCTTGCACCCGGCTGCGGCGTGAGCGGCCCGAACGGGTTTGCGACGGAGCTGCTCGCGGATTGACCGGTTCCGTAGTTGACCCCGACCAGAGACTGAGCCATGTCGCCGGGAAACTGGCCACCCGGCTGCCTTAGCTCTGCCTGTTCCAACGGGCCCACGTTCTCTTGCGGAAGATTCGGAGGGGGGAACTCATTCGGATTTCTTGGAGAAGAGGGCGTTGCCAGCTGCAGCTCTGGCACTGGCCCTTGAGCCGGAGACATATGCATCTGTCCGCTGCTGCACTGGTTATCAAACTGCGAATCGCAAGCGGTCGTTTGCTCCGGACCATGACGAGGCAACTGACGCGCTGCGGCCAGCGCTTCTTCCTGATCCTGCGCGAGCCACTTCGCTCGCTCCTGGACCAACAGCTCCTGTTCCTTCCCAAGTTCCGAATCGGGATTCACTTTTGGAACGAGATAACCGTAGTGCTGAAGTAGCAGCGTCGCGATGCTCCGAAAACGCACATCGGTCTGCAACCGGTCGAAAATAGCGTCGTTCGTCAGATCTGATTCACTGACGATTTGCCCGTGATCCGTTGCGTCTTTCGCAACCCACCGCTTCAGTTCGACCATGAGCCCGGCGTCCTCTGTCAGCACCGCCTTGATATCGGCAGGAGACGCCGCCACGAGGCTCATGTTTTCTTGGCCGAGTTCAGAAGAAGGCATTGGGGACTGGCGGCGGTCTTGTGCTCGGGTGGCGCTGCAAAACACGAGGGCGAGGCACAAAACAGCGCCCGCACGGAGCGTCCTGTTTCGCGCTCCGCGTGAATGAGAGAGTTTCCGCTCACCGACGATTTCAATGTCCGGCCGATCGGAAATCGTAGCCATCACGAGTTCGCGCATAAGGCGCGGGCGGTTTGCAACAAGGATTCTGATGGGCTTCATGGAATCCTCTGGGATTCCGAGTATCCGTAAAGTGGTACCTCAGCAACAGGCTCAGGTTCGCCTCCGCGAGTGGATGCTAGGATCTTAGTTACTTGGAAGGGGAAGTAACTGAACGTCATAAATAAATTTAGGTACTGCGGAGGATCGTGCCCAGGTCGAGAACCGGCACTCTTGGTACTGGAAGGCGATGCCCGATTTGGCACGCCTCAAATACGCCGGGCCGATTTGGCACACCCACCTTTCCCAAGATCTGAGCACTCGAGTGTGATTGCACCGACCAGGTCACGGGTGCGTCAAGTGTTCTGGTCCTCCGATACCTGAAAAATGCAAGCACGTTGCGGCCCGTTTCTGTTGCTTACCAGCAGCGAGCAATAGCAGCAAGATTAACGCGGGGTCCAGTGCGGGTGGTTGGTGAAGAGACCGCTCACGAAACCGATCTGATAGACAATGAAGAGACCGAAGCCGAAGCTGATCACGCCTGAAGCGATGCGCAGGCCATTGCTCAGGCGGGAGCGACTTTTGGCGTAGGCGAATGGCGCGCCCATCACACCGGTGATAAGCATCATACCCGCGATCGTGCCCACTCCGAATAGGAGAAGGTAAGCGACCGCCCATTTCGGATTGTGGATTGTCGTTAAGACGAGCAGCGCGACCGCAGCCGAGCCGGCAAGACCGTGGACGAGGCCCACGACAAGTGGGCGCACAGCGTTGTAGAGTCCGAGGCGGCCGAAGTGGCGATCGACCCAACGCAGAGGCCTGTGGGCCGGATCGTGGGGATGCGTTTCCGGATTATGTGTATGCGGATGCGTGTGAACGTAATCGCCATGGCTGTGGGCATGCGAATGTAGTGTGCCGGCGTCGCCGTCCTGTTGTAGCGCGGGCGACACGTGATTCGTGATCCAGTGCAGGAAACCCGTCAGGTTGAAAACGCCAAGCAGGATTAGCATGAGGCCGACGGAAAATTCCATCGAGAGGCCGATGCGCGTGGGAATGACCCAGTCAAAAAGAATGATGCCGCTTCCGACGAGCAGGATCGTCAGCGTGTGTCCGACTCCCCAGAGGCCGCCGATGACGGCGGCGTGCTTCATCGAGCGGTGGCGCGAAACGATGGTGGACACGGCGATCACATGGTCGGGATCCGTGGCATGGCGCATCCCGAGAAAAAAGCCAAGCGCAATGATGGAAAGAAGGCCGATCACGAATTCCTCGTGACGAAGGTACTCATGGTAGCCGTGGAATCAAATGCGACCGAAAGGCATTCTAAGATGACACGAAGCCTTTGTCTATGATCGGCGCAATCAGGCCAGAGATGCTGGAGGAGTCCGCGGACGAACCGGCTTCAAGCTCTTTGATGTCGGCTCCCGGCAAATTGGTTCGTTGCGACGGGGCGCCAACGGCGCACTACACGGTCGTTTCAAGGCGCAAAATAACAGGTGGAAAGCGAGAGCGAAAAGTTTAGGGCAGCCGCTGTCGGCCGGCATGTATGGCTTGCTTCCGCGACGCTTATTCGAAGACGGTGGCCCACGCGCGGCCAATTAGCGAGATTCCCAGGAATCCGATGGCCAGGTAGATAGCCACGTACAGCATAAGGAACGCGGCAGCGACCACCGAATGCTTTGTTACCGGCCTCGGGATGGATAGTTCCGGGCGTCGGACCATGCCCTCAGCGGGCTCGGATGAAACTAAAGGTCTGAAAGCTCCAACGGGCAGCGCCGATTCCACCTGTTCGCTCATAGCCGTGAGTGTAGCCATTGGCGCGAAAACGCGCCAATTCAAATTTAAGCTTGAAGGAATCGCTTTTTGAAATGTGAGCTCAGCGAGCCTGCTTGTGCCCCAGCCCGATGTAGGGCTCACCGGAGGTCGCGCCAAATAGAAAGGGCGCTTTGAGGTTTCACCTCGCAGCGCCCATGGTTGCGGGGGTTGGATTTGAACCAACGACCTCCGGGTTATGAGCCCGACGAGCTACCAGGCTGCTCCACCCCGCGAAATGATGATATCGGATGCGCAGCGTGCGGTCAAACGAATCCCCGCATTTTACGGAATCGCGATCCTTCTCGCGCGCTTAGTTAGTGGCTCTCGACTCGACGAATTCGAGCACTCGGTCGCCCAAGAAATCGTGCTCCGTGTTCACGGCTAGCATCCCTGATAGATGACCGTGGCCGGGCAGCCAAGCCAGACTTGGCAGGCCGCGCTTCTTTTCAAGATGTGCGCGCAAAAGCTCCACATACTGGCGCTTGAAATCGGGCGGATCAAATTCGGAAAGGGTCACGAGGAGCGGCACGGAAGACTCGGCCAACGCCGGCAGCGCCGAGCGCTCCGCATAGAGGCTCGCGTCCTCGCCGAAATAGGCTTTGAAGAGCGGATTCTTGTCCATCGCATTCGTGTCGTAGAGGCCCGAGATCAGAATCGCGCCCGCTAGCGCGCCGCGGTCCGGGCTGTCGAATCGAGTGTGCGCGAGAAATTGGGCGACGTGCGCCGCGCCCGCCGATTGCCCCATCAGAAAAACTTGTTGCGGATCGCCTCCGTGCGCGCCGATATTCCTGCGGATCCACTGCAGCGCTGCTGCTACATCCGCGGAGCCCGCCGGCCACGGATGCTTGGGCGCGAGGCGGTGCGTGATATTCACGCCGACCAGGCCATGGCGCGCGCCCCACACGCCAACATTGTCGTAGAACGGCATCCCCGGCATGGATTTATCGCCGCCGATGAATCCGCCGCTGTGCACGAAGACCAGTACCGGCCGCGCCGCCTTCGCGGCGCCCTTTGCTTGAAACACATTCAGCCGATGGCGCTCGTCGTCGCCGTAGCGGAGATCGCGAATCACCTCAACGTCCGCAAACGGCTCCTTTTCGTGCAGCGGCGCGAAGAGTTTCAAATTTTCGCCGATGATTTCCGGCGTGAACGCGTCCCCGAATTCCCTCAACCTCTTGTAGATCCCGGCGATAGCCGGAGATTTCGCTTGCGATGCCATGCGTCCTCCTCCGCGCACGATGACGCGATTCTGCCTCGCGCGGGCAACTTGCAATAATCGACTCGCGCGCATAGTATCCCCTCGGCGACGGACAGCGCAACATCGGCGCGCAGTTCACATTTAGACATGAGGTGCAGCGATGTCGGATTCCACTGTAAAATTTTCTGTCGAGGACCGACTCGACATCATGGAGCTATTCGCGAAATATGCCTGGGGCATCAACACGGGCGATATCGAGGCTGTCCTAGGCTGCTTCGCGGACGACGGCTACCTCGACCACTTGTGGCAGGGAAAACTCGAGGGGCGCGACAAAATCCGCCGCGCGTTCGAAGAGCTTTGGTACGACCGCCCGAGCTGGTGGTTCGGCCGGCAGCATCTGGCGAATCATTTCCTGATCACGCCCGAGGGCGAAGGCGCGCGCGTGAAGGCCTACTTCACGATCGTTCAATTCAATGTGGACTACCGCACGAATTTCGTCTTCGGCATCGGCAACTGGGACAATCTTTGCGTGAAGCGAAACGGCAAGTGGGTTTTCAAGTCGATGTACATCAACGGCTGGACCGATCGCGAGAAGGTGCCATGGAAGGGCGAGGCGCGCGCCTACAGCGGCCCTCCCGTCACGCGCGTCCACCAGGAGCCCGTGCCAACATCCTCGAAGGGCGATTAGCCTGCTCTTTGGCAGACAAACGCCGCCCGCATAGCAGCCGTATGGGTCGGGGAAGCAAATAAACGAATGCCGCCGCGTCGGGAACCGACGAGACGGCATCCGTTGGGTGGTGGGGCTCTTCGTTCTCTTCGCCGTTGGCTGGCAGGCCGTTCAGCGCTCGCCAGCCGCTTCGGCTGATTCATCTTATCCGCGGCACTTTTGCCGCGGACCCTTCAGCTAAAAGAAGAAGTGCACGCCGAACTGAATCAGCCGCGGGTTCACGCTTGTGGCTGTTATGAAATTTCCTGTTGGAAGCCCAAAATTCCCGACGTTCTCAAAGCCGACCGTGCCGAAGTTGGTTCCCTGCGGAGGCGCGAACTGCGGGTGGTTGAATGCATTGTAGAAGTCGCTCCGGAACTGCATTCTGACCTTCTCTGTGATTTGAGTGTTCTTTACGATCGAGATGTCCCAGTTGAATTGTCCAGGCCCCGTCACGATCCCGACTCCGGAGTTGCCATAGTCCGTCGCCGCAGGGATCTGGAATGGGCCGGGGGGGCCAAATCCGGGGTCGCCGAATGGCACCAGCGGCGCCTGGCAGGCGAAGGCCGCTGTGTTGAAATAGCCCGTCGCGCCGCCGACAACGTGAGATGTCGCGCCGCCGCCATTCTTCAACTGCCCGTTACCAAAGTTGGAGCAGGTCTCCGCAGTCGTGACGCCCTCGAAGATCAGTTGTTGGTTCGTGCCGTACGCTCCCCCGCTGCCCCCGCCGATGAACGTGAGGGGATTGCCGGTCTGCGCGATCGTCACGCCCGATACGTTCCAACCGTTGATCAGCTTGTTTTCGATCCCTTCCGTGCCCTTCCCAAAGGGCAAGTCGTAGCTGTAGTTCACCACCAACCGCTGGAATCGATCGAACGACACCGGGCCCCACTGCCCGTGTGCTGGCCCATTCGGTGAAGGTTTTGTCTTAAGAGCTAGAGCATCGTTGATGTTCGCTGAGTTGGAGTAGAAGATATCAGAGAGGTTCTTGTCCCACGTGTATGCCGCCTGCATGGAAAGCCCATGGCCGAACTGATGCCGTATCGTCGCTTGCAGGCTATTGTAGTTCGAACTGCCGTTGAAATCCGATTGCTGCAGACCGATCGGCTCGTAGCCGAGCACGGGCACACGGAACGAAGCGTTGTTCGCCGTGTTGCAGATCGGGAGGCCTGTGGTTGACCCATCAGTTCCTGCCGGCTGGCACAAGCCATAGATATCGGTCGCCGGGGTGATGATCTGCGCCCCGTTCTGGTTGTGATTGTAATCCGTAAGGTTGATTCCTCTGGATCCCGCGTAGTCAAGTTCAAGCACCCACTGCGGCGCGACTTCGTACTGAAAACCCAAGGTGAATTCCTGCACGAGGGGCGTGTGGATGGCCCTGGGGAGCAGGGGCGTGTTCAAGCCGGAGTTAATTTGGAAGCCGTCGGTTAGCGCGCATTGCGGGGTAAAGAAACCGTAGGGAGCGGGATTGAAGCACGCATTGACAGACTGGTTTGCGGTCGAAGGATCCGCGTACCGCGGCGCGAAGCCAAGCCCATTACCCACTTGGCCGGCGGGTGGATTGCAACTTGGATCGTTGGGCACGCAGACCAGGGCTACCGGAGCAAAGGGCACCGCCAGGGACGAACCGTAGTACCGAGGGCTCCCAGAACCAAAATCGTATGTTTCGGCATAAGGATAGCCTTGCTCGAAGGCGTGAACCACGCGATCCAATCCGATGCGGTCGTAGAAGATGCCGGCCCCGGCGCGAATTACGAGCTTTCCATTGCTGAGCGGTTGCCATGCGAAGCCCAATCGAGGAGCGAAATTGGTATACGGCGCATGCCCTTCCAAAGTGTTCTTGTTCCGAGCAAATCCCACGCCAGCGGGCGGTAGTCCGTACCCCGCGTTCATAAAGTTACTGGGAACCACATACTGCTGAACACCGGCAGCGGCGCACTCGGGACTGGTGGGTGGCGGGGTGGTACAGGCGGCGATCTCGGCATTCGACGCCGTGCGATCGAGCCAGACTTGCGTGAGGTGGCCGTACTTATCGGTCAGTTGACCATCGTATTCCCAGCGCAAGCCCACGTTGATCGTCAATCGTGAACTCACTTTCCAATCATCCAGCACATAAGTGTTCTGATTATTCAGCTGGTAGAAGTGGAGGACCCCCGCCGTATTGGGAGCCCCCGATGTGGACTTCACGCAGAACAAGCAACCGAGGTCAAAAAGGCCGGTAGCGTTGCTAGCGTCGCCGAGGAACGCGTTGGCGCCCAATATGAGCATCAAGCCCTGCTGCAACCCCGGATCCGCTAGAGGCCAATTCGTCCACTCGTATTCGTAGCCCGCGCGGATACTGTGCTTACCGTGTGACCAGGAAATCTGGTCCGCAGCCTGAAGCTGATTCGTTGGTCCTTTATCGGGCAGGAGACCTCCAAACATGCTGTATCCGGTTCCCACGTTGAGGAACGACTCCGGCTCGTAGAAGTTTGGCACTTCCGATTGCATTCCGAGTTCGTTTGGAGAACCGCATCCATAGGGCTTGGGAAGGTTGTCCTCGTCCGGGCAACCGCCCGGCGGCACGGCTACCGTCGCAGCGTTGACGTTTTGCTGAAAGGATACGCGCGCCTCGTTCACAAACGTGTTTGTCACGAGTGTGGTCAATTTCGCCACGGCCGCATGGTTTCCAAAGAGGACGCCTTCTGGCGTGCCGGGAAGGTTCCCGCCGCCCTGCCCCAAGTACGTCGTGTACGGGTTGTGCGTGTAAAAGTATTTGGCTGTGAAGGTGTTCTTGCTGTTGATCACGTAGTCGCCGTTGGCTACGTACTGGTTCTCGGTGTAGATGGCGGGAATGCTGAAATTGCAGATGCCTGTTGCGTCATTGCAAAACTGTGGGTCCGATACTGGGCTGGGTATGTAGTAGTTGTTCGGCACTCCCCCGGCGGTGGGATGTTTTGCTGTGCCTGTAGTCAGTTGGAACATTCGAAGCCCAACGATGTTCGTGTCGCTGATGCCCATTGCGTTGGCGAAAGCCACCGCCTGGGCGCTACAGTTTTCGCTGATGCTGCTGAAGTCAGGTGTGTTGGGCGCAACTCCAAGCTGAGCAGGCGACGGACAAGTGCCGCGCGATCCGAGTGCTGCAAAATTGTCGATCTCATTCACAGGGTTGTCGTTGTTGGGAGGAGTAAACAGCGATGCGCCGAAGTCCCCCCCTTGAGGCGCCACTGCGTTCTTCGAGCGAGTTCCGCGGTAACTGAAAAAGAAGAAGAGCTTGTCCTTCTTGATCGGGCCACCTATCGTGCCGCCGAACTGGTTTTGGTCAAAGACTTGATGCGGATGCGCCGACGTCTTGTCGTAGAAAAAATCGTCCGCGTTGAGGACCGAATTGCGGAAGAACTCGAATCCCGATCCGTGAAACTGGTTGGTACCGGACTTGGTGCTCACGTTCACGTTGGCGCCGGGGTTGCGCCCATAGCTGGCGTCATAGGTCGAAGTCTGCACCTTGAATTCCGCGATGGCGTCCGGGCTCGGAATCGGAATTCCAGTATAGATGGTGCCGTCGTTCGAGCTGCCCGAGTTGGCGATATTGTTGACCGCAACGCCATCCATTTGGAAATTGTTCGAGCCAGGATCGACGCCGTTGGCGCTGATATCCTGTGTGCCCTTGCCCAGCGATGTCGCGTTGTCCACGCTTGCATTAGTGCCGGCGCTAAGGCTCAGAATCTCGGTGTAGTTGCCGTTGGCCATGGGCAGGGCGGCGATTTGGGTTCCGGTAATGGTGGTTCCGAGGGTCGAGTTCTCGGTTTGAAGTGTCTCAACGTTGGCTTCTACCGTGACGGACTCGCTGACGGCGCCAACTTGCAGCGTCTGGTCTGCTGTAGCGGTTTCAGTGGTGTTCACAGTGATCGAGGGCACCGTGGAGGTCTTGAAGCCAGTGGCACTGAACTTCAGGCTGTAGTTCCCGGGCGGCAACAGGGAGAACTTGTAATCTCCAGCGGGACCGGTGGTCGCAGTGCGCGTCTGACCGGTTGCCAAGCTCGTCAAGGTCACGGCCGCTTTGGGCACTGACCGGTTCGACGGATCGGTGACCGTTCCCGCGATGGCGCCCGTCCCTGCGGATTGCGCCAGTGCCGGCGGCACGCCGAGCAGACAAAGCGCCGCGAGACAGACAAATGCTGAAATAGCAAGCCCAAGCCCCGCACGTCGTATGCGCATCATTCCCCCCATTTCACCTTTTTCGCTTGACCGTATTGATCCACCACCACGCAGAGCGCCAATCGAGTGAAACTGCCGCCTTGGAACTTCCGGCAACCAACCAATCCACTTGTTGACCTGGAACCCTGCTAAACGGACCACCCGTTTTTGAATGGACACACTAATTACCGAATTGGGTCAGTTTGTCCATTTCTTATTTTGATGGCCTCTATTACCGATCCGGAATATGAGGTTCGCCTGGCCTCGGCCAGGGCTACGCGAGGAAATGAATGCCGCCCCGCCGGGAACCGGCGAGGCAGCATCCGTTGGGTGGTGGGGCTCTTCGTTCTCTTACGTCGATAAGCTGGCGAGCGCCGCGGGCGTTCGCCAGCTTCTGCCTCAGAAAAGCAGCTTTATTGCAAACTGGATCTCCCGCTGGCTGTTGGGGGCCGTGCCACCAATGAAACCATAACCGAGAGTGGCGGATCCCGCATCGGTAGGGCCAGCCGAGCTATACAGGCTAGCATTCGGCGCTACGAAATCCGTGCGGTTGGCGATGTTGAAGAACTCCGCGCGGAACTGCGCCTGGAGCCGCTCGGTGATTTTCGTGTTCTTCAGCAATGCGAAATCCAAATTGATATTGCGCGGCCCGACGAGCGTGTTCCTTCCGGCGTCGCCGAGCGTGCCGGCGGGTTCGAGCGTGTAACAAGTGTCGACGGGGTTGAGCCATTCCGGCTCCACAATGTGTGTAAACGGGTTGAGGGTTAGTTTCCGGATGTACGGATTGCAACCCGGAACGACGTTTGGGCGGGTCGATGCGACGTTGTTGTCGAGTCCAGCCTGATCGAAACCGTCGCTGATGCTGAAGGGAGAGCCGCTCTGCGCGGTAAAGATTCCGCTCACCTGCCAGCCCTCGATGAGCCGGTTACCGTGAAAGGGCAACTGATAGATCACATTGGCGACAAGGTTGTGGCGCAAATCGAACGTGCAGTTGCCGTAATCGTATAGCGGATCGTAAGGATCCTCCTGGCCAATCGCGCCTTCTTCCAGTCCGTACGACCCGGAGGTATCATCCAGGCAGTGAGAATAGGTGTAGGAGAACTGCATGGTGATCCCTCTTGCCGCCTGTCGAACCAGGCTGACCTGAAGGGAGTTGTAGCTAGACCTTCCGCCCGTGACATTTTCATTGAGTTCGGCGTAGTTGTCGTTCACGCGCGGTAGAATCGGCTCCACGCCTCCAACGAAGGAATCGAAAGCGCCAAAGACGCAGCTCGACAAATTCGCGAGCGTTGGGACACAAGGGACACCGGTTGGGTGAGAGCACCCGTTAAAGACCCCTCCGAGGGGGCCTGTCCCGCAACCGGCGGCGGCCGAAGTGCTCGTCATCGACGGGTTCAGGTTTCGCTGGCTGAAGAGATGCACGCCGCGTGAGCCGACATAGCCGACCGTGAGGACCGTTCCGTGACCGAGTTCTCGCTGCACGTTGAGGTTCCACTGCTCCTGATACGGAGCTACGTACGTGTCGTACGGCACGCCATCGCCCAGACTGGTGCATCCGATGCTATTGTTGGAGAGATTATCCGCCGCGCACGCGGTGGGCACGTCTTGCGGTGGCAGCGCTGGAGGCGCCGTCAAGAAAGCGTTCGGGAAGGTCATCCCACCCCCAACGCCAAATTGATGATAGTTATAGGGGGGATCAAAGTAATACGCGGACGCGTAGGTGCGAGGAGCAACCGGATCGTGGAAGATTCCATAGCCCGCACGGATCGAGGTCTTCTGGTCTCCGAAAGGCGCCCACGCCAGACCGAGGCGGGGATCGATATTCTTCCGGTTCGGGCTGGTTTGAAAGACGTGGCTGACAGGGGCAAATGCGCCATTCCCAAACGGAGTATCCGTCACAGTGTAAAGCGGCCAGCCGGATGGATTGGTACCATACTCGTAGCGAACGCCGATGTTCAGCGTCAGGCGCGAATTCACCTTCCAACTGTCGTTAAAATAGGGGTTGATATCAATTTCCCGGAAATATCGGGGCGAATTGTCGGTATATGGGCTATTGTCGACCGCATATCCCAAGAACGGGACTCCCTCCAGAAAACCTTGCAGGCTGAGGAATATGTAATCGCCGCCGTACTCAAAAGGCGAGTAGACATTTGACTGGACCCGCATGATGTCCGCGCCAAAGGTAATCGTATGGGCCCCGTGGTTCCATGCCACGTCGTCGCCGGCGCCGAACTTGTTTTGAGCGATGGCATCGGAGACGAACTGGTTGCTCCCAACCCCGCCGACGGTAAAGAAGTCCGGACTGACAAACGCGTCTTCATGGCGACTTGGGTTGAAGTTCAAAGGATCCGAAGCAGCGGGAATAACGCTATTCGAGAATGAGGATTCGTACGTGCGAACGAACGTGAATCGCGCGTTATTTACCACGTTGGACGAAAAGATGTGCCGCTCTTCGACCGTCAGGAACTGGTTCTTGCTGTTGTCCACTTCCGGCCAATAAGGCAGGGCCGCGCCGAAAAAGCCGGTAAGCGGGCTGAGGTTGTACGCCTGGTCGATAACATAGCGCCCAAAGATGTTGTCGGTCGAGGAAAGCGTATAGTCGATTCGACCAAGGCCGTAGTTTTCGCTTGAAGTCTCCGTCGAGTTGATCGTGGTGAAGTAGTAGCCACCCAGGTCCGGAGCGCCTGCCGGAGGAGTAGGAGCAAATTTGTTGTAGAGGCCCAGAGTCCCGGTTATTGCCGACGCGGCCGCGGCCGTCTGCCCAGTTGCTCCGGAACCAATCGCCTCGGGGATCGAGAGAATAGGGTTCGTGGCGCTTCCCGGGGGCCCGGACGGGGCGGCTGGACAGGATGCATTGGCCGGGAATTGAGCGCTGCATGGCAACTCGCCCAGTGCAACATAAGGTTCGGGGAGCCCCAAGCCCGCGGCTGTTTGGCCAAGCGCCCGGCGGAGGCCCTCATAGTTTGCAAAGAAAAAGAGCTTATTCTTCTTGATTGGGCCACCCACGCTCCCGCCGAATTGGTTTTGGCGAAAAGCCGGCTTATACGGCGCCAATTCGGGCGTTAGATCGAAATAGCTGCGGGAATCGAGGGCGGAGTTTCGGAGGAATTCGTACGCGGAACCGTGCAATGCGTTCGTACCTGATTTTGAAACCGCATTCATTACGGCGCCATTGCCGGCGAATTGAGAGCTGTAGGTGTTCGTGAGTAACGTGAATTCCTGAATTCCTTCCACGCCGAGCGAAGTGCCTAGCACTTGCGACCCGGCCTGATGGTCCCAGAAGTCGGCCATGTTGGAGTCGTCCAGCAAAAATTCCTCGCCTTCGGTTCTAGATCCGGCGATGGAAAAACCTGGGCCCGTCCCATAAAGTGTGGTCGTTCCGCCGCCTGTGGGCGTGATACCGGTCGCGAGAGTGAGCAACTGCTCGAAGTTGCGCCCATTCAGAGGCAGTTCCGTCATCTGCGTCTGATCTACCAGCGAAGAGATCGCAGTCGATTGCGTCTCGACCTGCGAGACAGCCGTTTCGACCGTGACGGTTTCCTGAACTCGGCCGACCGGCAGCGATAGATTGACCACGAGCTGACTGCCGACCGTGAGGGTAATATTCGCCTGCACGACCTTCTGAAAGCCCGCCTTCGTGGCCTGCACCTGATACGTGCCGACGGTGAGGTCGGGTGCGTTATACCGGCCCTGATCGTTTGAAGTAGTCGTGAGAGCGACGCCCGTGCCCGTGTTTGTCACAACTACTTGGGCGCCTACGATCGCGGCGCCGCTGGCGTCCGTCACCGTTCCGGAAATATTTCCGGCGACCGCCTGCGCGTGAGCCAGCGAGGCGCACAGAAACAGCCCCACCAAGGAAACGAAAAGCGAACCCACAAACTTTCGTGCTGCGAATCGTGTGTTCATACGCCCCCCGCCCGATTTGTTTTGCTTGTTGGACTTGGCCGTGTTACGGCAACGCAGAGCGCACTAATCGCTGGAATTAAATGCGCCTCGTGCTTCCCCTACCCCGCACTGTTTTTGGCCTCGGACCAATACGGACCCCGTTGAATGGACACACTAATTACCGAATTGGGCCAGCTTGTCCATTGCTTATTTGATTGCTTCTGTTACCGATTCGGAATATAAGGTTCACCAAAGGGTGGTGGACCCAATGGAACTGCGTCAATTGCGATATTTCATCGCGGTTGCGGAGCGCCTTAGTTTTTCAAAGGCTGCCGAGCATCTGCACGTCACCGTGCCGCCCCTCAGTCGGCAGATTCGCCAATTGGAAGAAGAACTCGACGTTCAACTGTTCGTTCGTGACCGCCGTCACGTGGTGCTAACCGACGCCGGCCAGTTGCTCTTGCGCGAGGCGAAAGTTCTGGTAGCTCAGACCTCGCATGCGTGCGATAGCGTCCGCCTCGCCAAGAAGGGCGAAGCCGGCGTGGTCAAGATCGGTGTCGGCTTGGGTTTGGGCGAAAAGATCAGTCGCGTCTTGGTCGAGCACTCCAACCGCTTTCCGGCGGTCGAAGTTTCGTCCAGCGCCGTTTATTCAGTTTTTCAGAGCGAGGCGCTGCTCGAAGGAACCATCGACGTTGGGTTCTTGCGGCCGCCGGTTCGGGCTGAATTGATTTCCGAGCCTTTGTTTGAGGAAAGGTTCGTCATCCATGTGAGTAAGGACAGCCCGCTGGCAAAACATAAGGCTATCCGCGTGAGAGACCTTGCCGGGGAATCATTGCTGGTCCCTGACTGCCGACCCCCCGTCGGGATATACGATAAGACGATCGAGTTGTGCGCCAAGGCGGGCGTCCTCGTGAAGATCATTCATGTATCGACCGATCCTGCGCCTCACAACGACATCCAGACGCTTCTCGTGGCATCGCGCAAGGGAATTTCCATCATGCCCGACGAGCCTTGCTGCTCTCCGGCAGCCGACAGCCAAGTGGTGGCGATCCCGTTCGACGAGGCCGATGCAAAAGTCGAGGTGCACGTGGCGCGGCGCAGGAACGAAAGGTCGCCTGCAGTCCTCGCTTTCCTCGATACGGTGAGAAGGGTCTTTCATTGCTCGGTGGCCGCAGCGATTTCGCCCTGTGTCGAACGAGGGCTCGATCCTCGCATCAGTTTTCGAATCGCCAAGGCGGGTCCTTACCAAACCAGCTAGAACTCCCGCTGCGTCTCGTTATAATCTGCGGGCGTCTGCCCGGCGAATCGCGCGGACCACAAAACGCATGAATCGAGGTGCTCGCACATGAGTATGGTCACGGGTGGGGAACTTCTCGTTCGCACTTTAATGCGAGCGAACGTCACGAACATTTTTGGCCTGCACGGCGCGCATCTCGAAACGATTTTTCAATCGTGCCGCGATCATCACATTCCGATCACCGACACTCGCCATGAAGTAGCCGCCGGCCACGCAGCCGAAGGCTACGCGCGCGCCACGCGAGGCTTGGGCGTGGCGATGGTCACGGCGGGTCCCGGATTTACGAACGTCATCACCTCGATCGCGAATGCCTATCTCGACCGCACGCCCGTCCTCTATCTCAGCGGTTCGGCGGGCCTGCGCGACGCGGAAACCAACACGCTCCAGGCTGGTCTCGATCAGGTGGGCGTCGCGACGCCCATCACCAAGTGGGCGCACCGAATCACTGTCACCCAGGACATTCCGCGCCTCGTCGCCGAAGCGATCCGCCTCGCCACGTCCGGCCCCACGGGTCCCGTGCTTCTCGACTTGCCCGCCGACGTGCTTGGCGCCCAGGTTGATGAAACGTCCGTCGCGATTCCCGACAAAGTCCTTCTCGATCCTTCGTCGGTCCCCGCGCCGCAGAGCAAAGCCATCGAAGAAGCCATCCGTCTGCTCGCAAGCGCTTCGCGTCCGGTGATCATGGCGGGTGCGGGCGCGTACATGTCCGGCGTGAGCCAGCAAGAGTTCCGCGAATTCGTCGAGGCCACTGGCATTCCCGTCTTCTCGGATTTTCAGGCGCACGGATTGCTGCCCAGCAATCATCCTCTGTATGGCGGCACGTTCCACAAGATGGCCGACTTATCAGCGCCCGATCAGCGCCCGGACGTCATCCTCGCTCTCGGCGTCCGCTTCGGCCTTTTCACGCTTGGCGCGAGCGACGTGCTCGTCCCAACGGCTGCGAAGATCATTCACGTCGAAATTGATCCGAAAGAGATCGGCCGCTTAAGACAGGTCGCGGTCCCGATCGTCGCCGACCCGCGCGAAACTCTGCGCGCGCTCAACGTACAGGCAAAGGCGCAGCCCTGGCTCGATCACAAGAAATGGCAACAGACGATTCGCAACGCCAAAACGGAGCGCTGCAAGAGCCTGCAGAAAGATATGGACCGTCCGGGCCCGCCGATCCATCCAATCCAGGCCGTCTCGGCGATCGTCGGAAATATCAGCGAGGATGCCATCATCGTCGGCGACGGCGCCGAGGCTTATCACTGGATGAACGAAGTGATTCACCAGAATCACCCGGGCGGCTACATCACTCACGGTTTTCTTGGCGCAGTCGGCTTCGGTCTGGGCCTTGCGCTCGGCACGCAGGTTGCTCATCCGAAACGCCCGGTGTTGTGCCTCGTCGGCGACGGCGCCATCGGCTTTACGATCGCGGAATTCGACACGATGGTTCGCCACAAGCTCCCCATCGTCGCGGTTGTCATGAACAACCACAGCTGGGCGGCCTCGCAGCACTTCCAGGAAATTGTTTCTGGCCCGAACCGTCTGATCGGCACGCAGCTTCGCGACGCGAATTATCACGAAGTGGCCGCCGCATTCGGATGCCACGCCCAGCGCGTCACCGAAATCAAGGACCTCGGCCCTGCGATCAAGGCCGCATTCGCGAGCGGCAAGCCGGCGTGCGTCAACGTGTCGATCGATGTCGTGCCGACTCCGCCCGAGCTTCATCTGCTCATGAGGCGGTAACACCGAACCGAATTCGGCGACCCGGAGAAAGAGCATGCCTATCGAAACGCGACAACTAGGACGAAGCGGTCCGATCGTGTCCGCGATCGGTCTCGGGTGCATGGGCATGTCGGGAACGTACGGCGTCGCGGACGAGGAAGAGAGCATCGCGACGGTTCATGCCGCGCTCGATGCGGGTGTCACCATGCTCGATACCGCCGATTTCTACGGCATGGGACACAACGAGCTTCTCCTGCAGAAGGCGCTCACCGGCCGCCCGCGCGAAAATTATTTTCTCGCGGTCAAGTTCGGCGCCATGCGCGCTCCACAAGGCAATTTCGTTGGCATCGACACGCGCCCCGCCGCAGTGAAAAATTTCCTCGCCTACACGCTGAAACGCCTCGGCGTCGATTACGTGGATCTTTATGAGCCGACGCGCGTCGATCCCAATGTCCCGATCGAAGACACGATTGGCGCCGTCGCCGAAATGGTGAAGGCCGGATACGTCCGCCACATCGGAATCTCCGAAGCATCTTCCGCGACAATCCGCCGGGCTCACGCAGTCCATCCAATCGCGGCCTTGCAGATCGAATATGCGATCGTCTCGCGCGCCATCGAATCGGACATTCTGCCGACACTCCGCGAGCTTGGCGTCGGCCTGGTGGCGTATGGCGTCTTCTCGCGCGGCCTGCTCACCGGACACGCGCCAAATCCCGAAAGCGCCGCGCATGGCGACATTCGCGCTCACTTCCCGCGCTTTCAAGGCGAAAATCTGCGCGCCAATCAGGCGCTCGTCGGACGTTTGCGCGCCATCGCCCAGCAGAAGGGAATCAGCGTCGCTCAACTTGCGGTCGCGTGGGTTCTTTCTCGGGGTAAGGACATCATTCCGCTGGTAGGCGCCCGTCGGCGGGACCAACTGGGCGAGGCGCTAGGGGCTCTCGAAATTTCGTTCTCAGCGGACGAACTTGCCGCGATCGAAAAGGCCGCGCCAATCGGTTCGGTCGCCGGCGACCGCTATGGCGCCGAGCAGATGGCCGTCCTCGATAGCGAACGCCCTGCCACGAAATCCTCAACAGCGCGCAACGCCTGAAACCGCCGCAAGAACCTAAGCCGCCTTCGAGTACGCGCTGGCCTCGTCGAGCAGCCGCACTGCCTCCGGGCTCAGCGTCAACGCCGTCCCGTCGACGATCTCTTTCAATTGATCGAGATTCGTGGCGCTGGCGATCGGCGCCGCCATGCCCTTTGCCACGAGCCACGCCAGTGAGACCTGCGCAGGCGTCGCACCGATCTCCGCCGACACCGTGTCGAGACCCTTCAGAATCCGGAATCCCCGTTCGTTCATCATGTCCTTCACTCGATACGCGCGCGCCCGCCCTGCCAGATCTTTCTCCGAGCGGTACTTCCCCGTAAGGAATCCGCTCGCCAGCGAAAAGTAGGGAATCACGGCGATATTCTCGCGCTTGCAAAGGTCGGCCAGCGCCCCCTCAAAATCGGCTCGATCGTAGAGGTTGTACCACGGCTGCAGCGTCTCGTACCGCGGCAGGCCCTTCGTCGCGCTCACTTTCAGCGATTCCGCCAGGCGATCCGCCTTGTAATTCGAAGCTCCGATCGCCCTCACTTTCCCGGCCTTGATCAGTCCCGCATACGCCTCGAGCGTCTCCTCGAGCGGCGTTTCCGCGTCGTCCCGGTGCGATTGATAGAGGTCGATATAATCCGTCTTCAGCCGGCTGAGTGAGCGCTCGACCTCCCGCAAGATGTACGCCTTCGAAAGGCCAGTCTCGCCGGGAGCCATCTCCACGCCCACCTTGGTGGCGATCAAGACCTTGTCGCGCCCGCCTCTTTTTTCAAGCCAGTTGCCGATGACTGTCTCGGATTCTCCGCCCTTGTTTCCCGGTATCCATTTCGAGTACACGTCCGCCGTGTCGATCAGATTCAGCCCCGACGCCACAAAGGCATCGAGCAGCTTGAAGGATGTAGGCTCGTCGGCCGTCCACCCGAAGACGTTCCCGCCCAACGCCAGCGGTCCCACTTCCAATCCTGTGTTTCCGAGTTTACGCTTCGTCACGTCGTTTCTCCTCTTCGCAGTTCGCTCTGTATGCCGCGATGATCTTAGTTGAGACTCGATAGGAACCGCAACTCCGTCGGCCGTGACCCACCCACCCCCAAAATCGGTGTACCGCTGCTGCCCCTCGCGCTCGTCTATTCCTATATATAGATGCGCGACAAAACGCCGCGCACGTTGCTATCATTGGACTGGAAAACGCGAAGATTGCATCTAACTACTCGTAGCCAAGGGGACTGAAATTTTATGAAATCGGGCCGCAATCAGAGTTCTTCGAAGGGCAAAGGTTTCGCCGGACGCAGCTTCCTTATTTCCGGACTCGCGCTAGCCGCACTCATAATCGCCTATGCGGGCGCACCGATTCGCCCCACGCAGGCTGACGCTCCCAAGCCGCCCGCGACAACCGCGGAAGGCGCCTATACGGATGCGCAGGCCAAACAGGGCAAGGACGTGTACAGCCAGACTTGCGCCAGTTGCCACCTCGACGACCTCAGCGGAAGCGGCCAGGCACTGCCCCTCGAGGGCGATGCGTTCATGCAATCGTGGGAGGGCCAGACCGTCGACGATCTGTATGAAGTGATCCACGACACGATGCCCCAGGATAAGCCCGGCACCCTCACGCCGGACCAATCGGTCCAGGTGATTGCTTATATTTTGAAGTTCAATAAGTTCCCGGCGGGCCAGACGGAACTCCCGAGCGATCCAGCCGCCATGAAGACTATCCTCATCACGACGAAGAAGCCTGCCGATGCGCCGCCCGCGCAGCAGGGCAGCGGCCATTAATCGAGGATTTCAAACCGGAATTCTTCAATCACGGGGTTCGTGAGGACGTCTTTCGCGATGCGCTCCACCTCAGCCTTCGCTTCGTCGCGCCCCATGGCATCCATCTCGAGCACGAAAAACTTCCCCTGCCGTACGCTCTGCACCTTCGCGTGACCCAGCGAAGAAAGCGCGCGCTGGATGGTCTGTCCCTGCGGATCGAGTACCGTCGATTTCAGCATCACCCAGACGTGTGCTTTCATTCTTTCCCCGTGTGAAGCGCGATTATAGCAGCCCGGCCGATTTCGCCGCCGACTGAAAATCGTCGAGAAGCTTCCGTTTGTCCCCCGGCGGCAGAAATGCCGCGCTGAAACTGTGCTGCGCCAGCTGCACGAGCTGGGCGTTCGAAAGTCCGAGCGCCGCCGCGTGCGAATACTCCGTCAGCAAGTCCGTATGGAATATTCCCGGATCGTCCGTTGAGAGCGTCACGAGCGAGCCGCCCGCCAACAGCTTCGCGAGCGGGTGATCGGCAAATGACGCGTTCGCGTTGCCGGTTTGCTTCGCCAGCGCGCCCGTAGCGACGTTGCTCGCGATGCAGTTCTCGAGCACCACGCGCCGCGTCGCCAGCGAGTCCGCCATTGCCGCGTCATTCATCACCGCGATCCCATGTCCCACGCGCTCGGCGCCCAGAATTTCCACCGCATCGCGCACCGATTCCGGCCCGCCGATTTCGCCCGCGTGGCAAACGATGTGCAGCCCGCCTTCCCGCGCAAGATCGAACGCGTGCCGGAAATTCACCGCCGGGTAGGCGAGTTCGTCGCCGCCCATCCCGAACGCGACCACGCCCTCCCGCTCGAGTTTCGCCGCCACTCTCGCCACTTCGAGCGCCGCATCCGGCCCGAACTGCCGCGTCGAATCGAAAATCCACGCCGTACGGAGGCGGTTAAAAATCACGCTTCCCGCTGTTTCGCGGATCGCCGCGTAATTTGCTTCCACATTCTGCATGCGGCGCAGCATCACGCCCGCCGAAATCGTGATCTCGGCATACACCACGTTCTGCCGGCCGAGGTCCTTGAGGGCGCTGCGCGTGATGAGCGCGTAGTCCTCGGGTTCCCGCAAGAACGAGGTCACCCATTTGAATGTTTCGATGAATCCCGCGAAATTCGAAAAGCGGTAGCGCGCCGCTGCTTCCTCCGGCGTTACTTCCACGTCGTGGCGCGCGGCCAGCTCGACGGCCGTTTCCGGCCGGATCGTTCCTTCAAGGTGAAGGTGCAGTTCGCCCTTGGGAAGGGCGTCGACAACCGTTGCTTGCCGCGTCTTCGCTTCGGTCACAACATGCTCAGTTCGTCGGCAGCGGCGGCCGCCCGGCGTTGATCCACGCTGTCATCCAATACGATCCCACATCGGTTGACGCGTCGGAAAGCTGCCGGATCAGGACGGCCCCCGCCTGCGCGTAAAATCGATCGTAATATTGGTCGCCGTACGCCGAAAGTCCGGCGTGGGCGCGCCGGTCCGCCAGCAGAATATTTTCGAGCCACGAATGGGCGCCAAGCGCCATCTCGAATCCTTCATCGGTTGGATCGCGAACGAAAGCCGCTTCGTTTGGTTTCACGAAGAAAAACAGCTGATACCGGTCCACCAGCCCGTCGCCGAATCGCTCGTTCACTCCCATTTGGTCGGAAAGCTCGCCGTCGCCGTTCACGGTCGTGTTGAACGGATCGTGCGCCGCCGCCACGTAGTGCGCGAGCAACGCTGCGTTCACCCGGGCTTCGGTCCAGTTGTGGTCGCGTAACGCTTCCGTCAGTTTCTGGCTGTAGAGGCCGATCTGCCAGGGAAGCAGCCCGTATCTATCGATCGCCCGCCGCCCGTACTTCGCCACCGCCGCCGTGTACGAGCGGGGAAGCGTGCTGAAAGGGAACTGTCCGTAGTGATCGAGCTCGATGAAATTGTTGTGCAGGTCCGCGGGGGTTTTCGCGCTTCCCTCGTCCGGGTCCGTCACGTGCTGGACGAGGAATTGCCGGTTCGCCCCGAAATATCCCACCATCTCATCCGGCAGCGTATCGACGGCCTTATTCGTGATCAGCCGCTCGGCATTCTCGCCCCAGCCGAAAGTTGCGGGCGACACCACCAGCAGCGCCAACACGACTGGCGCCACCCCGGCGTAAGACCTTCGACGCACTCGGCGGCGCATCAGAGAACCCCGTCCTTCGTGCCCGCCGCCTGCAGCCTGCCAGTCGCCAGTCCGCTATGTTTCCGTCCGTAGAAGTGATACACGACCAGACCGATCACCAGCCATACGAAAAATCGGAGCCAATTCTCGACCGTCAAGCTCGCCATCAGCACAAAACAGAACACCACCGATGCCATCGGAATCCACGGGCTCCACGGCACCTGAAATCCGCGCGCTCGCTCCGGTTGCTTTTTGCGCAGGATCAGCACCGCGATCGACACGAGAATAAACGCGAAGAGTGTGCCGATATTCGAGAGATCGGCGAGCGTCCCGATGTCGAAAATTCCCGCAGGAATCGCCACCACCACGCCCGCGACCCACGTGGCCACGTCCGGCGTGCGAAACCTTTTGTGAACGCGCGAGAAAGCTCCCGGCAGCAGCCCATCTCGCGACATCGCAAACCACACGCGCGCCTGCCCGAGCTGAAACACGAGAATGGACGAAATCATTCCCATCAGCGCCCCGGCCGTCACCCACCGGTTCACGCCGTTGAGGCCGATCGCTTCGAGAGCGTGTGCTACGGGCGCGGCGTTGTCGAGCGTGCTCCAGTGCTGGATGCCGGTCAGCACCAGCGCCACCGCGATATAAAAGAACGAGCAGACGAAAAGCGATATCAGAATCCCGATCGGAAGGTCGCGCTTCGGCTCCTCGCACTCTTCTGCGGCCGTCGATACGGAGTCGAACCCGATATAGGTGAAGAACACGATCGCCCCGCCGGTGAGAATTCCCTGAAATCCATTGGGCGCGAACGGCTTCCAGTTGGCCGGGTGAATGTACTTGCTGGCCGCGACGCAAAACACCACGATCGCCAGCAACTTGATGCCGACCATCAGATTGTTTGCGCCCGAGGATTCGCGGATGCCGACCACCAGCAGCACCGTGAGGATCATCACGATCAGAAAACCCACGATGTTGAAATGCGCCGCCCATCCGGTCGCGGGCGAATACGCGGGAGTGCCCAGCCAGTCCGGAATATGCAGTCCAAACGAATCGAGCAAGTTGTTGAGGTACGCCGAGAATCCGACCGCGACCTCCATGTACGACACGGCGTAATCGAGGATCAGGTCCCAGCCGATGATCCATGCGACGAGCTCGCCCATCGTCGCGTAGGTGTATGTGTACGCGCTGCCCGCAATCGGAATCATCGACGCGAGCTCCGCGTAGCAAAGCCCTGCAAACCCGCACACTACCGCGACCATAAAAAACGATACCGCGATCGCAGGGCCCGCGCCCGGGCGTCCGCTGATGCCGAGCGCATGTCGGCCATGCATGAGCACGTCAAGGAGCGGGGCCTTGAATATTGAGGGGAATTCAACCGATTCGCCCGCAGCCGCCGTTCCCGTCAGCACGAAAATTCCGCTGCCGATGATTGCGCCGATGCCGAGCGCCGTGAGGCTAAGCCAGCCGAGGGATTTCTTGAGCCGCTTTTCCGGCCTGTCGGCGTCCGAGATGAGCTGGTCGATGCTCTTGGTACGGAAAAGCTGCGGATCCAATCATCACCTTCCGTGCGACCGGAAAAACTCTACCCTGCGCCGTCCCTCCGCGCAACCTGTCCTTCGGGACAAGTCACGCGATTTGCAGATTCGCGTACCGCTCGACCAATTTCTTCGGGCCATAATCCTGGAAGCTGACGGTCAGCTTCCGCTCCTCGCCTTCGCCCTCGACCTCGATGATTGTCCCGATGCCATATTTGGAATGGCGCACGCGCGTCCCGATCAATGGATCCCTCGATGAACGCGCCGAGCCCGCTGCCGATCCGGCGCGTCCCGCCGGAGACCGCCCATACGACGAACGCCCGTAGCTTCCCTTGCCGTAGCTCGTCTGCGGATAGGAAGGCCGCGCCTTCCGGTAAGAGTAGCCCTCCGAAAACTCCGGATCGGGCTCGTAGCGCCGCGTCTCTCCGGGTTCGGATTGCGAACCCTCCGCCGCTTCGATCAAATCTCCCGGCACTTCCGCCAGAAACCGCGAGGGCAGGGAAGCGCGCAGCCGGTCCTCGCCGTAGCTGCGTCGATACACGGCCCGCGAAAGCACGAGCGACTTCTTCGCCCGCGTCATCCCCACGTAGAATAGGCGCCGCTCTTCCTCGATCTCCGCGTTCGTATCGATCGACCGGCTGTGCGGCAAAATCCCTTCCTCGAGCCCCGCCAAAAACACCGCGTCGAACTCGAGCCCCTTCGCGCTGTGCAGCGTCATTAGCGAAACGGGAACCGACTCGTCGTATTCATCCGAATCCGCCACCAGCGCTGCCCGATCGAGGACGTCCTCCAGTGTCTGGCCCTGTTCGGTCGCCTCCGCCATCGCATTCGAAAGTTCGCGCAGATTCTCCGCGCGCGTGGTGTGCTCGAGATTGTCTTCCTGCTCCACCCAGCCGAGGTATCCACTCTTGTCGAGAACGCGCTCGATCAGATGTGCGGGCGCTAGTTCGCGGCACTCCTCCCGCAAATCCTCGATCATCCCGCGAAAATAACGCAGCGCTCCGGCCGCCCTTTTCCCTTCGAGAAACGCACCGTCGCCGATCGTTTCCCACAGCGATTTGCCGGTCTCCTTCGCGCGCGCCTCGATCGCTCCGACGGTCGTCGCGCCAATCCCTCGCGGCGGCACGTTGAGCACGCGCAGCAGCGCCACATCGTCCTCGGGATGAAATAGCAGCCGCACGTACGCGAGCGCGTTCCGCACCTCGGCGCGCTCGTAAAAGCTGAACCCGCCCACCACGCGATGCCGCACCGCAAGCCTGCGCAGCACTTCCTCGAACGATCGCGATTGCGCGCCCGTGCGGTACAGCACGGCCACGTGCGCGTCCGGATCGTCGCGGATGATCGTCGAGATTTCGCCGCAGATGAACTCCGCCTCTGCCGTCGAATCGGGTGCTTCGAAAAACTGCAGCTTTTCACCCGTCCCCAGCGTCGCCTGCAGATTCTTGCCCAGGCGGTCGGTGTTGTTTTTCACCACCGCGCCGGCCGCATCGAGAATCGTCTGGGTCGAGCGATAGTTTTCTTCGAGGCGAATGATCTTCGCGTCCGGAAAATCCTCGGTGAAGCGCTTCAGATTCCCCGCGCGCGCGCCGCGCCATCCGTAAATCGATTGGTCTTCGTCCCCGACGACGCACACATTCTTCCGCGCCCCGGCGAGCAGCCGCACCAGCTCTTCCTGGGCTGCGTTCGTGTCCTGGAATTCGTCGACCATCACATATTCGAATCGCCCGCTCCACGCCGCGCGCGCTTCCGGATGCTCCCGCAGAATCTCGACCGCTTTCAGCAGCAGGTCGTCGAAATCCACCGCCGCGGCCTTGTGCAATATCTCGTTGTACGCGCGGAAAATCTTGGCCACGTCCTTCCGCTCGCGGTCCTGCGTCTGCACGGCCTGCGATTCCATTTCATCCGGCGTGATCCCGTGATTTTTCGCGTGGCTGATTTGCGCGCGCACGCTCCGCGGCGGGTAATCCTCGGTGGAAAGATCGAGCTGGACGAGCGCCCGCTTCACCGCCGCCACCTGATCGTCGTCGTCGTAAATCGCGAAATCGCGGGGCAGCCCCACGTGCCGCGCCTCGCGCCGCAGCAGCCGCGCGCAGAAAGAATGAAACGTCGAGACCCACACGTCCGAGCCGTCGCGCCCGCTCGCGCGCAAAAGGTCGCTGATGCGATCCTTCATCACGCCCGCGGCCTTGTTTGTGAAAGTCACCGCGAGAATCGCACTGGGCGGCACGCCCTGTTCGATCAGATGCGCCACGCGATACGTGATCACGCGCGTCTTGCCGGTCCCCGCGCCTGCGAGAACGAGCACGGGCCCTTCGGTTGCAAGCACAGCTTCGCGTTGTTGCGGGTTGAGTCCGTCGAGGAGTGTCATTGCGTGCGGGGAATTGCTCAAGCACGAATTGTATCCGACGAGCACCGATTCGGCAATTTGCGTTCCCCCCGTCTTTCTTGCGAATTCACCTTCACGGGGCGATCTCGCAAACTCTGCTACAATCACGTGCCTTCATTCGGGACCATTCGAGCATGAATCACCTCAAGCTGCCGCACTGGCTGGCCAAAATCGTAGCGGGCATGGGTGGCGGAGGAATATTTCTCGTCGCCTTCTTCGATTCTTCGGTGCTCAGCTTCCCGTTCATCCCCGATGCTCTCGTGATCAGCCTCTCGGCGCAAAGGCCCGCGCACATGCCTTACTACGCGGCGATGGCCGCGCTGGGGTCGCTCGCCGGGTGCATCTGGCTCTACTTGCTCGCGAAAAAAGGCGGCGAGGCATATTTTCATCGTCACGGAGGCAAGGCGGCTCTGAAGGCGAAGGAGTGGGTCGACAGCAACGCGTTCCTCAGCGTGTTCGTTCCGGGAATTCTTCCGCCGCCGTTTCCGTTCAAAGTGTTCGTCCTCGCGGCCGGCGTATTTCAAGTTCCGCTCCGGACATTCATCGTGGCGCTTCTTCTCGCGCGCGGGCTGCACTACACCGTCGAAGGAATTCTCGCCGTCCGCTACGGCAGCGCGGTGCTCTTTTTCCTCACCGCGCACAAAGCGGCCTTCATCCTGATCGTGCTCGGCACGCTCGCGCTTCTCTATGGCATCACTCATTGGCTCTTCCGCGGCGGCTCGCATTCCCCCTCCTGATTTTCCGCGACATCGACAGACTCAATTGCGTTGCCTTCGGCCATCACGTATCATTCGCGTCATCCGGAACGGTCCCGATCGCGCGGCCGCATCTTTTCGCCGCATCGGACAAGGAAGCGAAAAATTCACTTTCCCTTCTATCTGCGCTTCGGGCCGTTCTCGCTCCATCCTCATCTACCGCTGGAGATTCTCGCGTACATTGCCGGCTTCCTCATCTACCTCGGGCTACGCCGCGGCCACGGCGATTCCGTTTCGGACGCGTCGCGCTGGACCGTCATCACCGCGGCGGTCGCCGGCGCCGCGCTCGGCAGCCGCGTCCTCTACTGGTTCGAGGATCCCGGACTCACTTTCGCGCGGTGGCACGATCCGGTCTACTTGCTCGGCGGCAAGACGATCGTCGGCGCGCTGATCGGCGGTTTGTTCGCCGTCGAATGGGCCAAGCACCGCACGGGCGAAACGCGCTCGACGGGCGATCTCTTCGCCGCTCCGCTCGCGATCGGCATCGCCATCGGCCGCATCGGCTGCTTCCTCACCGGACTCAGCGACGACACCTACGGCGTCGCCACGTCGTTGCCTTGGGGCGTCGATTTCGGTGATGGAATTCGGCGCCATCCGACGCAGCTCTACGAATCCATCTTCGCGCTCGCACTTTTCTTCTTCCTTTTGCGCCTGCTGAAACGCCCGCACCGCGAGGGTGACGTCTTCAAAGTTTTCATGGTCGCCTATTTCGGCTGGCGGCTCGCCATCGACTTCCTGAAGCCCGAAGTGCGCATCGCCGGCTTAGGCGGCATCCAGTGGGCCTGCGCCGCGATGCTGGTTTACTACGGACGCGACATTTGGCGATGTCTGGCGGACCGCAAGCCGCGCGAAACGCAGTCGAATTCCGATCCGCTCTTGAACGTAACCCCGCATGACGTGAGACAAACTTGATGGCAGCCGGACAACAGCGATTCCCGAGTTGGTGGCAGGCGCTCATCATTATTGCGAGCGGCATCGTCCTTGGCTTGTCTTCCTGCGTGGGCTTCCTGAGCACCATGAATTTCAACGGACGCGGCAACGCAGGCCAGATCCTGCCGGGGCTGCTTATGATAGGTTTCTTTGGCGGAATCTTCATCGCTTTCGTCGGCGTCATCTTATTGCTGATTGCCGTTGCCCGTGCCGTCGTCAACTCCTTCGCTCAGCCTGCCATCGATCCATCGATCTCGACGAACACCTACGCGGTAAGCGTCGCGGCCGCCGGCGCACCTTCAGCGTTAAGCGCTTCCGCGCGTCCGGAGGCGCAGGCACTCCGCCAATTCCAGATAACGCTCATCGTCATGATGCTGCTCCCGGCGGCGAGCGTCGCGACAACGGTTCTGATTTTCGTCAATCGCTATCGTGCCGGGCCGAGCATCGCCCTGATTGTCGTCAGTTACGTCCTTTCCCAAGGGCCGTACGCGCTCGCATTTGCCCGGACGCGCCGCGGACCCGACCGTCTCGGCATCGCCATAGCGTTTGCCGCGAGCTGTGTTTTCTTTGTTGAAGGTTTATTGTCTCTGTTCCGCGCCCCGGTAATGTTTAGATATGGCCCCGCCGCTGGGATATTCGTCTGGCCCGGCCTGTTTCTGATCGGGCACATCGTGGTGGCGGTGTTTGCATGGCGCGCGGGGCGTCTGGCGCCACCCGAGGAAGGCGACCTCGGATTGATCGTCACGAGTTTTGCCGGCGTTATTCTCTACCTCGTCGTCGTGCGATTTATCGAATTTCATTTCTTGCCGCTTTTGCTGCGGTGAAGGATTTCAGATGACGGCTCGCGTCCGGCCCTATCTCTTCTACGATGTTGCCGTTTCCATCTGCTCGACGTGCTATCGCAAGGTCGAAGGGAAGATCGTCTTCGAGGATGGCCGCGTCCTGATGCTGAAGCGGTGCCCCGAGCACGGCAACGAGCGCATCCTGATCGCCGACGATGTCGACTACTACCGCCGCTGCCGCGAAGTCTTTATCAAGCCGCCGGAAATGCCGCGCGCCTTCAACACTCCGGTGCGCTGGGGCTGCCCGTACGATTGCGGCCTCTGCGCCGATCACCAGCAGCACTCCTGCTTGTCGCTCGTCGAGATTTGCGACTACTGCAATCTCCGGTGCCCGGTCTGCTACGCCGAAAGCGGCCCTGCGCGCCAGGAATTCCGCTCGCTCGAAACGATCGAGCGCATGCTCGATGCGGTCGTCCGCAATGAAGGCGAGCCCGACGTGGTGCAAATCTCCGGCGGCGAGCCCACGCTGCATCCGGATTTCTTTCGCGTGCTCGACATGGCGAAGGTGCGCCCCATTCGCCACCTCATGGTCAACACCAACGGCGTGCGTATCGCGCGCGACCCTGCGTTCGTCGACCGCCTCGCGACCTACATGCCGGATTTCGAGGTGTACCTCCAATTCGATTCCTTCGAACGCGACGCGCTCGTCGCTTTGCGCGGCGCCGATCTTCGCTCCGTGCGCGAACGCGCACTCGAGCAGCTCAACGAGCGCGATATTTCGACCACGCTCGTGGTCACGCTCAAGAAGGAGCTCAACGACCACGAGCTCGGCCGCATCATCGATTTCGCCCTCACGCAAAAATGCGTCCGCGGCGTCACGTTTCAGCCGGTGCAGGTCGCTGGCCGCCTCGAAAATTTCGATCCCGCCACCGACCGGCTCACTCTCACGGAAGTGCGCCGCCGGATTCTCGAGCAGACCACCGTGTTCCGCCCCGAGGATCTGATCCCCGTGCCATGCCATCCCGATAGTCTCGCGATGGCCTACGCGTTGAAGCTCGATGGACGTGTGGTCCCTCTGACCGGAATGATCGATCCGCAGGTGCTGATCAATGGCGGGACCAATACGATTCTCTACGAGCAGGACCAGGCCGTGCGCGACGGCGTCTTCAAGCTATTCGCCACGAATCATTCGCCTGAATCCGGCGCGCGCACGCTTCGCGACCTGCTCTGCTGCCTCCCGCGCGTGTCGGTGCCCGAGGAGCTGGGCTACGCGAATATTTTTCGCATCCTCATCGTGCAATTCATCGACGCTTACTCGTTCGATGTCCGCTCGGTGAAGAAAACCTGCATCCACATCGTCCATCCTGACGGCCGCCTCATCCCCTTCGACACCTACAACCTCTTCTATCGCGACGCCCTCGAGCAAACTCGCCTGGCACCGCTGCGCGGCTGGGCAGCGAAGTTGGACTCTTCGCTCGCTTCGTCTTCTCATGCCGATCGATCGCCCATCCGATGAACATTCTTACCTATTCCGACAAAGGGCGTCCGATGCGGCGGCGCCTGGCGGGAGTGGCGATGACGCTGCTCGTCGATCTCATTGTTTGGGTGCTGCTCATTTTCGTAGCCCTCGGCGGCGGTCTTCGCTCAGACACTTTCTTCGCTGCGGCGATTACAGCCGCCTTTCTCGGTGTTGGCGTCTTCCTCGGCCTTTACGCGAAGAAGCAAAATAAGAGGGAGTTTCTCCAGGGAGTGGTCATAGCAACATCCCTGGTGCTGTTGCTCGAAGTAACTTGCTCAAGTTGGGCCGGATTAATCCTACGCGGTTAGAGGGTTTTTTGCATTCGCTTACCCCTCATTACTGTGTCGATTAGAAGTGGTACCCGACGAGTGTTTGCAATGAGTTGCGGACGTTTCTAATCGCCAAGTGTCGATTAGAAATTGAGTGGTGACCGGTGAGTGGTGGGGAGCGTGGGGTGGCAGCGATTCGCAGCTCGCGGGTCGCGATTGTCACCTTCGAGGCCGTTACCTCGGCGACATGCTGCGCGTGAGGCTGTGCACCCTTCTTTCATCAGGGCGAGGCGGTAGGATCGCTGCGCTCGCGTCTTTTAGCTTCGAGTTTTCAAAGAGCATTCGGCTCTCGTCGAGAGAGCGGACGATGTTTCATCGTCCATATCACCCTGGCAGATTGCGGCGCGTGCATCAAGCTGTCCGCGAGTACAGTTTTGGCACAGGCTTCAGGACCCGTCCACAGATCGTGGATCACACGCGCGAAGATCACGGATACGGCGAGGAGGCGAAGCGGAAGCCTTGGCGGCGGATCTGCATTTCGCCGCTGACGTCCACGCGCACGAAAATATTCGCGGGCTGCTTGTCGTCGGGCGGGAAGCGCAAGTCGTGGATTTCGACGCGATAGTCGCCTTCGAGCGGGCGGACGATCGCGAACGGGAAGCGGGCGTAGGTGAGGAAGCGTGCCGCCGCGTCCGTCTTTTCCGCCTCGGCGAGGGCCGGTGATTCCGTGGGCTTGAAGTGGGTCTCGCTCATGTGCGGATCGAATTCACGCCCGGGGCCGAGCGGGACCTCCACTTCCTCCATCGTGTCGTCGGTGACGACGACTCCGTACCAATCGAGTGGCGCGGACGATTCGGGAAAGGCTCCGGCGGAAAGCGCGACGCGGCCGTGGTATTCGCTCGCAAGCAGCATGTCAACCGCGCGAGCGTGCAGACTTGCGAGCCAGCCCAGATATCCCGCGACGAGGACGAGCGTGACGATGCCCGCGGCGCTGCTGCCGCGTCCTCGCTTGCGCGCGCCTACCTCTTCGTTGACCATGCGCAGCAGCAAGGGCAAGAGAAGTCCCAGGCCGAGCAGGACCAGAATCCACAGATCGAAATCGGTGACGAGGTCCCACGCCGACCAGTGGCCCCGAAACGGCCACAGGAGCTGCACGCCGATGCCGCTCGCGAGATCGAGCAGGATGTGTCCGCCGACGCCGACGGCGCAGATGGCGAGCGCCGCGAGGAATGTGAGCGGGCGCGGCGCCTTCACCTGAATGTTTTTCTTTGGCGGCACACGCCGATCGGCGACATAGAACGCGGTGGCCACGGCGCCCGCTGTCACCACGGCTCCGGCGAGCGAATGCAGGGCTGTGCGATGGAATCGGAGGAAAGCTTCGGGGCCGAAGATATAGCTCGCGTAATCGAGGTCGGGGGCGATCCCCGAGACGATGAGCATCGCTGTGCCGAAACGCGGCAGGCGATCTTTCCCGGCCTGGGCGAGGGCGAGCGATGTAAATGCGTGTGTGAACGGTTCCACGGCTGCGCGATCTTACAGGAAATTTGGGTTCAACGTGAGGCTGGTTCGACGATGGAAAGTGCGTCGGGCACGATCTTGAATTGGATCGGGAGCTGTCCAACCGGCTCGCCATCGACCTGAGCGAACACGGGATCGCTGCCGGCGGGCTCCATGATCGTTTCCGCCGATTTCCAGGTCTCGATGCCGTCCATTTGGCGCAGCGTGCCCATCCAAATCGCAGGGAGGCAAGCGAGGTACTCAAGACGGCTTTTCTTCGAATTGATCAAGAACTCGAACGAATTTTCGCAGAGATTCGCGCCCGTGGTGATTTTGAATGGGCCGCCATAGTTCACGGTGCGGCCTGCGATCAGGATGGTCGCTTTGCGTTCTTGGCCGTTGGAGCGCACGCAAATTTCAGGGAAGCTGTAACCGAAAAGCTGGTGGATGCCTTCCCACCAGTAGGCGAGAATGCCAGCGTTGTCTTTGAGTCCCTTGTGCACTCCGTTGACGATGGCGCCGTCGGGGCCCGCGCCGCCGACCGAAAGAAAATATCGGCCCGTGCGCGGCATCATTTCGGTTGCGTTTCCATTCAGCGGAAACGCGATGCCGAGCGCGATGCGCCGGATCGTCCCGCCGGGGATCAGGCGCGCGGCGTGCGGAATGTCCCACGGGATGCCGAGTTCTTTCGCGAGAATGTTGGCCGTGCCCGCGGGCAGCAGCGCCATTGGGACCTGGCTGCCGGCGAGCCCGTTGATGATTTCGTTGATCGTGCCGTCGCCGCCGCAGGCGATTACCATGCCGCGGCGCTTTTCGACGGCCTGGCGCGCAATTTGCGTAGCGGTGCCGGGGCCTGTCGTCGGGGCGATTTCCGTCGCGATGCCCTCGTCCTTCAGATGGCGGGCAGCGTGCTCGATTTCCACAAAGCGGCGATGGCGCCTCCGCCCGCTCGTCGGGTTGTAAATCAGAACCGCGTCTTTGATTCCATCGGGCATTCGTTCGTCCTAAAAACCGACAACCAATCGCACATTGTATAATATCGCGGAGCTTTGACCGCTCTTAATCGCTGAGGTTTCCATGCCCAAGGCCGGAACCGCAAAAGCGCGCGACGCCGCAAAAGAAATGGGACGTCTCCGCGAGGAGATTCGCCGGAATGAATACCTCTATTACGTGGCGGACGATCCTAAAATTTCCGACGCCGAGTTCGACCGGCTCATGGAGCGGCTCAAGAAGCTCGAGGCCGAGAATCCTAAATTGCGCACGCCCGATTCTCCCACGCAGCGTGTGGGCGGCGCGCCACGCGAGGGATTCCAGGAAGTGCGGCACTCGGTGCCGATGGTCAGCCTCGACAACGCATTTTCCTTCGAGGCGCTCGGCGAGTTCGACCGGCGCGTGCGCGAGCTGACCGGCCGCGAGAAAATCGATTACATCGCCGAGCATAAATTCGACGGCCTGAGCCTTTCGCTGCTCTACGAGAAGGGCGCGCTGGTGCGCGGAGTGACGCGCGGTGACGGGACGACTGGCGAAGACGTCACGCCGAATGTGAAAACGATTCGCTCGATTCCGCTGACCATCGATCCCGCGCTGCTGAAGAAGGCGGGAATGCAGCACGGCACTTTCGAAGTGCGCGGCGAAGCGATTATGACGCGCAAGGCGTTCGAGGCGCTGAACGAGCAGCAGGCCGAGCAGGGAGGCAAGATTTTTGCGAACCCGCGCAATGCTGCGGCCGGCGCCGTGCGCATGCTCGACCCGAAAATCACGGAGACGCGCAAGCTCGATTTTTTCGCGTACTACATGCTGGTGGATGGGCGGGCAGCGAAGAAGCGCCTTTCGGAGGTGCTCGAAACGCTTGCCACGCTGCGATTCAAAGCGAGCGAGGATTGGAAACTGTGCCACTCACTCGAGGAAATCGAGCGCTACATCAACAGCTGGGAATCGAAGCGCGAGAAGCTGGCTTACGAAATTGACGGAATCGTGGTCAAGGTCGACGAAGTTTCGCTGCAGAACGAGCTCGGGTTTACGTCGAAGGCGCCTCGCTGGGCTATCGCTTACAAATATCCCGCGCATCAGGAGACGACGCTGCTCAAGTCGATCGAGGTGAGTGTGGGGCGCACGGGCGTGCTGACGCCGTTCGCCGTTTTCGAGCCGGTGCAGATCGGCGGCGTCACCGTGTCGAAATCGACGCTGCACAATCTCGATGAAGTGCGGCGGCTCAACGTTCACGCGGGCGATACGGTGCTGGTGGAGCGCGCGGGCGAGGTGATTCCGCACGTGCTCAAGGTGGTGAAGCACGGCGAGGAAGAAAAAGAATTCGAGATGCCGAAGAAGTGCCCGGTATGCGGCATGCGCGTCTATCACACCGAGGGAGAAGTTGCGTATCGCTGCGTGAACGCTTCGTGCCCCGCGCGCCGCCGCGAAATGATCCTGCATTTTGCCGGGCGCCACGCGATGAATATCGACGGGCTGGGCGACAAAATCGTCGAGCAGCTTCTGGAGCACGATCTCATCAAGGATTTCGCCGACCTCTATAAGCTCGACCTCGAGACCCTCGCGGGCCTCGAGCGCATGGCGGAGAAATCCGCGCAGAATTTATTGGACGAGATCGCGGCGAGCAAGAAAGCCAGCCTCGCCCGGCTGATTTATGCGATCGGGATTCCGGACGTCGGCGAGCGCACCGCGCAACTGCTGGCCGCGCATTTCGGCTCGATGGAAAAGCTGCGCGACGCGACTGAGGAGGAATTGACCGAAGTCACGGAGGTCGGCCCGAAGATCGCGGAAGGCGTGCGCGAGTTTTTCGCCGAGTCGGCGAACCGCAAGCTGATAGACCACCTGCGCGCCCTCGGCGTGAATATGAAGGAAGAGCGCGCCGCGCTGAAGGACACGCGCTTTGCCGGGATGACGTTCGTCTTTACCGGCACGCTGACGAAGCGCTCGCGCGAAGAAGCCGAAGCGCTGGTCGCCGCGCACGGCGGCAAGGCCGGATCGTCGGTGAGCAAGAAGACGAGCTACGTCGTCGTCGGCGCCGACCCCGGCTCGAAATTCGAGAAGGCAAAATCGCTGAAGGTTCCCATACTCGACGAATCGCAATTCGAAAAGCTTCTCTCCGCCTGAAATTTTGCGACTCTCGCGCGACGAAAAGTCACTATCGAGTTATCGCGGTTTCGCCGCACATTCGCCATGCAAGATGTGCGGCAACAACAGCAAATGCTTTGCTTCCGATAGCAGGTTAAACAGCCCTAAATGGTCGAAAAAGGACGGTTGTGGCGCGATTGAGCTCACTAACGGAAACGAGGTGTACGGCGCGGCAATGTCTGATACATAATACCGGCGCCCATGGCCTCCTCCGACATCGGAAAGCGCGTCATCGCGTTCGCGCGAAGCGTCCTGCCGGCAGAGCCAGCCCATTTCTTGCTTTTGCTTGGGGCGACGTTTCTTTTCATTGCACACAGCCTCCGTTGGTCGCCGTTTCGGGAGCCCGGCGTTCAATATCTGCTATGGGCGAGCGACGTCTCGTTGATGACGCTGCTGATCGTAGTGTCCGGAGCTGCGGCCGGTTACGTTTGCCTGGTTCCGACCAAAAGGCCCCTGCGTCGCTTGGTCTTCGCCGTCTTGTTTCCAGCACTTTTGGCGCTCGTCGCAATCCCGCTCGTCGGGTTTGTCTGGTTCTCGGATGTCCTGGACTTCGGCGGCGATACGATCCATTCGATCATTGAGCAACCGGACCCACATCGCCGAGCGATTCCGATGTTGTTGGCGAATCTGGGGCCGGGGCTTCAGGTAGCTACGGCGGGATTTGTGCTGGTCGGGATCTTCGCCGTCCTCCTCTACCGGGGCCGAGCTACGCTGCCGATTCGTCTACGCTTTTCATCTCCCTTTGGCACTGCCGACACGGCGGCGGAAGACGACCGCCGGACCGCCGTTTTCATCTGGATGATGGTTTGTCTCGTCATTGTGGCCAGTATTGTGGGCGGCGCAATTGGTTTCGGCCTGTATCGTCTGGTTCCAAGGCTTGAATCCTCTCGCGCATTCAGCTTTTCCTTAGATCAAGTCGTTGCGGCGTTGACGCTGTTTCTGTTGGTCGTGCTCGCGTTGGGAAAAGACAGGAAGACAACGCTTCGCCTCGCATTGCGTCTGCCATCCTTTGACTACGTCATAATCGGAGTAGTCATTCCGCTGGCGGTTGCAAGCGTGTGGCCCTTGGGTTCGTACTCCCTGGCGATCAATCACTGGGCCGCGTACGAATTCGGGAGCTCCAGTTCGCCGAACCTGCGCGACTACTTCTCGGCGCCGAGTGCCGCTTCGCTCTGGCTTTTGCTTCCCGCATTCGTGGAGGAGATTGCCTGGCGCGGCTACTTGCAGCCGCGGTTCCTGCAAAAGTATGGACTCGTCCGCGGCATTTTTCTTGTCGGGATCGTATGGGGCGCATTCCATTTCGCGGGCGATTTTCGTTACAGTATGACGACTCTCGGGGTCCTTACGCACATCGCCCGGCGGCTCACTGAGACGGTCGCTCAGAGCTACGTTTTGGGATGGATGGCGATTCGGTCGCGCTCGGTCTTGCCTGGGACGGTCTGCCACGCGGTATTCAACGTGACCGTCCTTTGGGGAATTTCGCCAGCCTCTATTCGTATGCCCTTCTGGATCGAGATGGCGGCCTGGGCCACCCTCGGATACCTTCTCTTTCGCTATTTCCCCGTATCGGCTATGGACGAAGACGCGCCGTCCGACGCCACGCCGGACTATGAGGCCGCGCTTTAGGCTATAATTGTTGTTGGCGGATGAGCTGGGCGATCGCCGGTCCCTTGCGCGAGCGAGCGGACGGGAGGAAAGTCCGGACTCCGGCCGTGGTGAGCTCGCGAGAGTCGGCCACGGTAGGGCGACGCGCCTGGTAACGCCAGGGGGCTTACGAGCGTCCTTCGGAACTGCCGCTGGCAGTTTCTCAGGATCTTGCGAGCTACGGAAAGTGCCACAGAAAATTAAACCGCCGGTGAGCTTGCATCTCGGCGGCCGGCCTTCGGCAAAACCGGAGGCTGGCCTCTTTCGGTCGAGCGCATTTGGCAAGGGTGAAAAGGTGGGGTAAGAGCCCACCGCCCCGGCAGCAATGCCGGGGGCACGGAAAACCCCGCGTGGAGCAAGGCCAAATAGGAGGGGAGGGCTGGCCCAGCCCGCATGCACGTCATTTGAAAGAATGGCGCGCTCTGACCCTCGGGTAGGCTGCTTGAGTCCCGGAGCGATCCGGGACCTAGAGGAATGATCGCCGCGTTGCGCGGGTTGGCGGCTGACGCAAGTCAGCGCGCGATTCGCGCGGCGGACAGAATCCGGCTTACAAGCTCATCCGCCAAAATTCCTTCGAAATACCGAACAGCCCCGACCAGTGGGCTTGCGAGGTACGACAGCGCTACCTCGCGCAACCCTTCAACACCAGAAGGGTGCGGCACCCGCGGGCCTCCAACCGGTGGTCGAGCGCGAAAGGTTGAGAGGGCTAGGGTCTTGGCTGTCAAAAAGTTGTCCATCGTCCGGCCGAACACGCCACTGAATTAGGACCGACAATGGCTAAGAAAAAAATTATCGGAACCTGCCCGATGTGCACGCGGACCAATCAAGAGATTCGCGTGAGCCACTACGTCGGTAGAGCGATTCACAGGCGTTGCCAGGTCAACGGCAAGGGCCAGATTCTAATGACGCCCCAACACGTCGTCGCAAGCGAGCGTCAGCTAAAGGCGCATCTACTCTGCACTGACTGCGAAAAGCGACTCAATAAATACGGGGATACTCCCGTTTTTCAACTTATCGACAACCGAACGTCGTTTCCGCTGCGAGACAAAATGAACAGCGGGCTCGCGATCGGTTTTCCGCCGATGGTCGGTGCGCTGAGATTTTCTGGCATTTCGATGGCGGTTAATACGGACGCCCTGGCGTACTACGCGTTGAGCTTTTTGTGGAAGGGGTCGGTTCACCGATGGCCGACAGTTAACGGACAGACTACCGGCGTTGATCTTGGCGAATACCAGGAGCCGACTCGACAATTTCTGATGGGCGAGGCGCCTTTTCCGAAGGGCATTTCCGTCATTGTGACGGCGTCGGAGGATTATCTGTCTCGTGGAATGGCGTACGTGCCCCACGTGGTGAAACATCCAACCGAAAAACAGCTGTCGGTCCTTGTTCACGGAGTTTGGTTCGATGTGATTTTTAGCGACAAAGACGAGTGGAAGGAGATTTGCTGCGTTCAAAGTCCTTTGAAAGTGCTTCATCTTCGCAACAACGAGGATCGCATGATGCTGGCCGGTCAACGAATTCAGCGCACGGCGAAGGTGCAGCCAGAACTGGCCGAACGGACGCCGATCATCACTCGGCCATGAGCCCATCTGCACAAGCAAAGCCAGCGCGAGAATGCGCATTTTGCCCGGAGACGTCGAACAAAACGGGCGAGCATTTGTGGAGTGCTTGGATGGGTGCGTTGGTGCCTGGGAAGAAACGATTCAGCATCATGGATGAAAAAGGTGAGGTGGTCCGCCAGTGGGCCAGCGATGAACTGGATTGGAAAAGTTACGTCGTCTGCGAAACCTGTAATAGCACTTGGATGAGCGCGATCGAAAACGATCACGCGAAACCACGGATGACGAAACTCATCGTTGGCAACATCGATGTTCCGATCAGAGGCGAACGCGCGAGATCCATTTCTTTGTTCGCGTTCAAGGCTGCGGTAATTTTCGACCATATGCAGCGAAAGCGGGAGCCGTTCTTTAGCAGAGGAGCGCGCCACGAATTCAGAAAATCTCTGACGATTCCTTCGAACGTTGCGATTTGGGTTACGGGGTATCTTCCAAAGACTCGCGGCGACGCTCACACGGTCTATCACTCAGGCGGGGTTTCCGAGTTTCAACACATCGACATGTACGTCTTTTCTTTTACGATCGGCCATCTCTGCATCCAGGTCGTCGGTTACAACATCCAAAGGCTCGCGAACATCTTCCCAAAACGTCAGTTCCCCTGTGTGCGGATCTGGCCGGCGACAGACCTACGGATCAGGTGGCCGGACGATGTCGGAAGCCTGGTGAGCGTCGAGGAATTCAACGCGTTCAGTTTGCGGTGGCTCGACCTTGATGTGGTCGCGTTACCCGAAAATGCGGGTTCTCGCGAGTGATAATGGTTTAGGTCGCTCGAATTTCTAACCGTCGTCTAACAGTAGATCTTATCGGGTGTGACCGCATTGAATACCGCGTCTGTCACGAAATACTCATTTCACGTAACTCACTGATCCGACTGACGCGTTCACAGGATCCGGCTTACAGGCTCATCCGCCAAAATTGTACGAAGTACTGGACAGCGCCGCCCGGCACACGTTGGGAAGCAACGGCGAGTGGGCAGTCCTGCACCACGCGAGTGGTCGGTGGTTTTAGGCTCGCGGTTTCGCCTATTTGTCTGCGCTTAGGCTTAGAGAAGACTTGCTGGTTTCGAAGCGCTCCTTGGTGTGCCACACGTTTTGATCCCAATCGTCGCCGATGCGCGCAAAGAGCTGCTGGGCGAATTCGGTGTCGCCCGCGCGCAGCGCCATGAATGCCAAAGCGTTCAGCTCTCGATTCGTGCTGCCGTAAAGTTTCTCGAGTGCCGCGAAGCCTAGTTTGACGCGATCCCAGGAAATGGCCGGCATCGCGGAATCAATGGTGGAATCAGCTCCGCAGCAGTCGTCGTCTAACGCAATCGCAAAATAGATATAGTCGCCTTCCGCGCCACCGATACTGTCAGAAATGGACTTCGCGAACGCCTCAGCCTCTCCGGCTTTCCCGCCCCATCGTGGAAGCAGAGAAAAGGCATGAGCATTGTAAAGATAGAAGTAGCCCGGTTCGGCGCTGCTCCCCATCGCAAGCAGGGCATCGGTACTCTCGCGGCCCCAATTCTCAACCATCGCCACGGTGTGCATGTCGCAATACCACTGTGGATCGGGCGTCGCAACCGAGGCGGCATGCTCCAGAGTCTTTTCTGCTTGCTCTATTCTTTCGTTGAAGAGCTTCCATCCTTCCTGAGTGACTCCCTGGGCGTACCCGTTGCCGCGAGCCTTCCAGGCAAACTTTATATAGGCTCCCGCCAGCGCCACCCTCGGCGTTATCGAGTGAGGATTTTGCGCCACCCAGCGCTGCAGACGCTCGAAGTGAGCGCTCCAGGCCGCGTCCGTCGCCGTAAGCGAGCCCGGATCCTGTAGCGTGAGGTAGAAGTAATTTAGTTTCCATGCGCCGCCCAAGAAGCGCGACTTCTGCGAAGTTATGGTGTCGGCGATGTCGTCAAGCTGCTGAAAATTTTCCTGGTTGAAGAGACTTCGCACCCTTACCTGGAAGTCCGTGCGCGGCTGGGAATCGACTTCCATTCCGCTGGCTGGCGCGGGCGCGGCAACCCCGGGTGCCGCCGTTTGCGGCGAAGCTGGCGAATCAGGTCCATCAGCGACCTGTGCCCGTGCGGAGGTGCAGAAAAACGCGCTGAGGAGAACGCCGCAGGCCGCAAATCTGAGCACACGCATGGAAGTTCTCCAGGGAGCTTAACTGGAAAGAACGATAACAGATCAGTTCACTACGCGCCAGCTTTTCGCCGCTAACGTCGGTGTCCGGGCGCTGTGACGGAAAGGACCGGCCGCGATTTGGATGCGACGATCGTGGGTCAACCGTCCCTCCGGGACTTGGAATTATTTCGGCGGGGTTCCGGCACTCCGCTGCGCTGCGTGCCGGGCTAATGACAATCGCGCCTCCGGCGCTTGAACCGCGGCCACCCATGGCCGCGAAAAAGCAGATCCCTCACGCCGTCCGCACACTACGCGGCCGGATTCAGGATGACAGGGTGAGCGCGGTGTGTGCGCGGCTCGCGCAACGGCGGGCGCAGCAAGCCTTCATGAATTCAGGCCGAGGCAGCGCCCCTACGGAAACCTTAGGATGGGACACCCGGAAAGTCCGAGGCGAAACCTTCGGCTGTTGTAACACGCCGCGGCTCCGCGCTGCGCACTGAATTACCTCGGCGCAGGGGCTGGGCGCGGAGGAAAGGTGCCGCCTTCGGTGAGAATCTTCATGTTTTTGAGCGCGTTCATGAATCGCGTCTTTCGATTGGCGATGTCGGCGTCGCGGGCTGCGTCATCAGCGAGCATCGAATTATCGAAGACCAGCGTGTAGACAAGCTTGGAAGTGGTCGCCGTGACTGGCCGGGCTTCCAGTGTGCCGTGATACAGGTTGTAAGGCTGACCTTCACGAACCGGCTGAGTGTAGGTGTAGGAAAGCTCCGTTTTGCCCACCATGACTTCGTTGCCGATCGATCGGACGACCCCAAGCTCGCCGTCTGTTCCCGAAAGAATCGTGCACGGCACCTGAAACCATTCGCTGATGTCGCAATATTTGCCGACGCGCTTCCATACGTCGGCCGCCGGGCGATCGACGTCGATTTCCATCTCGATCGATACGTAGTGCGGATTCGGAATCGCAAGCGGCGCCGGCGCTGGGCGAGCGGCAGCCGGAGCCTGGGGCGGAGTTTGATTTGCGGCTTGAGGTTGGCCCTGAGCCGAAGCCTGTCCCGGCGTGTCAAAGGAAAGGCAAAGCAAGAGAACAGCGAATGTTACGGTCAGCGGTCGATTCACAAGTGGCTCCTTTGGGCGCAGATCGTTGCACACCTTGATGGGCCAATCAAGAGCGTACGTGCGATGTCGGAGACACGCCGAACCCGAAGAAACGATCAGGGCTGGCGGGGTGACAGGGTGAGCGCAGTGTGTCCGGGGCTCGGTCGACTCTGGTGCGGTTGACAAACGTGGCGTGACGGATGCGCCACCTGCCCGGAAAGCACTACGTGCGGCAAGTGAGGCTGCGCAAAGGAGGCGCGCTTCGCGCACGTTTTTATGTCGGAGCTGGAAGCTCCGACCCCCTAAAAGGCCAACAGCCCGCGGCTGAAGCCGCCCATTTAGCGAACTTTTTCGCGGGCCTGAAGGCCCACGCTTCCACCGAGGGCCCTTGCGCCTCCACAACCCGGTCGGCACACGACACCGCTCAGGCGGGATTACGCGAGACGCCTGATGCCCGGAAACCCGTCGAATCCGGTGTCGAAGCTCAGGATACGTTCGATCCCTTGCTGCTCCATGATGGCGAGATGGAGAGCATCGCGAGAAGACATATGGGAGCGCCCGAGGACAATTTTCTTGGCGCTCTCCACTGCCGCTACGTCCACGGGGAACACCTGATCGACAATTCCGAGCAAGGCATCAAACGCCGGCTGAATGGCATCCCGGCGATTGATAGCGGCGTATCGGTGCAGGATTTCCTGGAGAACTTCGGCATCGGTGACGAGGCGTTCGCGGTCGCTGACCAGCCTTTCAAGGAGGCGCTGCGCGTCGGCCTTGTGCGGATGGTGCGCGCCGACCAGGTACATCGGGATATTGGAATCGATGAAGATCACGGCTTCGTATCGCCGGCGTATCCGCTTTCGATTTCCGCCAGGATCTCGTGGATGTCACCCGAGGGGAAGTCGTAACGCGCCGCTGCACGGATTGCTTCGAGCTTCTTGCCGGCATCGGCGTTCGGTTCGCGGCGCCGGGCCATGTCGAGTGCCTGGCGAACCCAGGCGGCGATCGACATGCGGCGGGAACGCGCGGTGCGCTGAATTTCGCGGTACTCCGAATCCTGCAAGATCACCTGAAGCCTTTTAGCCATAGCATGAGTCTAAATGACTCATCACTATGAGTCAATATAGCAGAGCTCATTGTAATCACGGCAGTCAACTATCGGCCGGATTTGAGGGCCAGTCTGAAGGCAGGGGTTCGCTTAGTCCTTTGGCGCGACGTCGCGCGACTGGATGAGCCACTGGCCGTTCAGGCGCACGAGGTCGTCGACTTCGCGGCCGGCGGCGGCTACGCGAACGGGGACGGTTGTGCCTTGCCCGGCGAACACTGTCTGCCAGTAGCCCTCGATGCGGGCGTGATCCTTATCGACGAATTCGAGGTAGGTGTTCATCTCCATGTGGTACATGGCCGGTCTCGGTTGGCCTTTGGCTGCGGCGTCGGCGTTGCTTTGTCGAAAATCCGCAATCATTTTCTTGAGCGCGGCGCTTCCCTTGACTGCCCTGGCGCCGCTGCCGAATTGGCCGTCCGGTGTGTATGTCGCGGCGTAGGCATCCGGGTTCGCCGTATCGAGGGCGCGCGTGTATTGCCACATCAGCTTCTCGATCTGCACGCGGTCCTGAGCTTCGCGTTGCGTGTCGTTGCTCCTTGCCTCGGCGTGGAAACCAAGGAATACCACGAACAAAATCGCAAGGGTGCCAGCAAAGATTTTCTTCATCGCGCATCTCCTTTTGGTGACAAAGCGCACGGTTACGTACTGTCGAATGCTAGAAGCTGTCTCATAAATACTCGTCCGCGATCGGGAACGTGGCTTCAGGGGCTAAAGCCCTTCTTTCACAAGGCTTGACGGCGGGGCTGAAGCCCCGCCCTTCCCGTCAGCTGTTTACGAGATAGCTTTTAGAGTCTACCGCGGCGGATTTTCTACCACGGCGAACGAGAAAGCAAACTCCGGGTACAATGACTGCTCGCCAAGGAGCGATGCGAGTTCGATGGATACGCGCCCTAAGACCTCTCTGACCGAGGTGCTGCTGCGAGAAATAGGAGAGGGGCTTGAGCGCGAGCACGCGGCATTTCGCGCGCGCTACCCCGGGCCTTCGGCCGAGCGCCAGCCGATTCACACCTACTACTGCGCGGGCGACGTCTATCGCCGCGATCTCGTGCGGACGCTCGGCGATCTCGCGCTGCTCTCGCTCGAGGAATTCGCGCCGGATTTCATCACGTTCGCGAAGGCGATCGGGCTCGCGGGCTCGGACGGGCTGCCGGATGCGTCGTCGGCGGGGAAGCTGGCGCAGTCGATCGAGAGCGACCCGGAATCCGCGCGCAAGGATGACCGGGCGGCGTGGTTGGCCTACACAGTCTACACGCGGGTGCGCGAAAGGCTCTTGCGCGTGCCCGTCGAGGACTTGCACATCGATTTCGAAGACGGCTACGGGAATCGTCCTTGGGAGGAGGAAGATCGCCACGCGGCTGCGGCGGCCGGCGAAATCGCGGCGGCGATCGAATCGGGCGCGCTGCCGGGCGGGTTTGGGATTCGGATCAAGCCTTTCAGCGAGGACCTGCGCGCGCGGAGCCTTCGCACGCTGGATATAGTGGTGACGGAACTGGCCGCGAAGGCGCGCGAGAAATTTCCGACGAAGTTTTTCGTGAACCTGGCGAAAGTTACCGTGCCTGGGGAAGTGGCGGCGCTCGCCAATGCCTGCGCGCACCTCGAGAAGCTGCTGGCGCTTGCGCCCGGGACGCTGCGAATCGAGTTGATGATCGAGACGACGCAAGCCGTGATCAACGATCGCGGCGAGGCGAATTTGCTGCCGCTGGTCGATGCGGCGCGCGGGCGGTGCGTGGCGGCACATTTGGGAGTGTACGACTACACGGCTGCGCGCGGCATCACCGCCGCGCACCAGCGCATGCGCCACGCCGCGTGCGATTTCGCGCGCGAAGTGATGCAGGTGGCGCTGGCCGGCACCGGCGTATGGCTTTCCGATGGAGGGACGAACGTGCTGCCCGTGCCGGTGAACCGCGCCGACGGCCCCTCGGCGCTGAACGCTCAGCAAATTGCTGAAAATCGCGCGGCGGTTCATGCGGCGTGGAAGCTGCATTTCGAGGATGTGCGGCATTCGCTCGTCAATGGTTTCTACCAAGGTTGGGATTTGCATCCGGCGCAACTGCCCACGCGATATGCGGCCGTGTATTCGTTTTTTCTCGAAAGCATCGAGCCGGCCGCGGCGCGGCTGCGCGCGCTGATTGAGAAGGGAAGTCAGCCATCGGGCGGGGATGTGGCAGACGACGCGGCGACGGGGCAGGGGCTGCTCGCGTATGTGCTGCGCGCGGTCGATTGCGGCGCGATTAGCGAGCAGGAAGCGGAATCACTGATGGGATTGGCGCCGGCGGAAATTCGCGGCGGGTCGTTTGCGAAGATTCTGGCCGCGCGGCGCAAGTAGGAAAAACTAAAACGACCCAGGGCTAAAGCCCCTTTATCTTGGCAGTTTTTCGCGGGCCTAAAGGCCCACGCTTCCACCCTTCGCGCTTCGCGCGGTCTCTTATGTCGGACCTGAAGGTCCGATCCCCGAAAGGCGGCGAAGCGATGACGTTATTCCCGGCGGAGCGTGGCTTCGATTAGGCCGTGAGGCTCGTCTGTGGGGAGGAAGACGTCGCCGGGGTTGGTCATGCCGAAAGGCGCGAGATCGACGAGGTTGTAGTGCTTGTTGGGGAGCGAGAGGCGGATTTCGCGGATCGCGTTGAATTGCTCGAGGACGGATTTGCCCATGTCGTAGAGCGTGTGCTGGAGCGAAAGGCTGTCGTGCGCGGCGAATGTTTCAAGCAGTGTGCGGCGGACCGATTCCCAAGTGACGTTGAAATCGATCTTGGCGCTGTCGTAGAGCCAGTCGGCACGGATCGCGGTGGCGAGGATGCGGCTGCGGTCCTCTTTCAGCGTGGTATAGGGATCGCGGATGAATCCTTCAAATGCGGATTTGGTCGTTTTTAGCGCGATCAGATTTTTCACGCCTGCCTGAATGCTCTTCTTTGAGCGCGTGCCGGTAACGACCGCCGTACGCTTCTCTTCGCCGGCGCGCACGAAGGAATGCGCGTCCGGCTTCCCATCGCGGGCGATCCGAGCCCATAGATGCTCGACTGCGTGCACGTGGACGCGCTCGATCTGCGGATTGCCCGCAAGGAAGTGGTCGATCAGCACGGCGGAAAATGTTTCGGCGGCGTCCACGGGATTTTGGCGCGCGAGCGCGTAGACCGTATTCTTCATCGTGTCGGTGGGCAGAATCTTGCTGTTGTCGCCCTTGGTGTGCGCGCTTTCGAAATCGCCCTCGAGGCGGATGGCGAGCGCGAGCTCCTTGATTTCGTGCTTCTCCTTGCCGCGCGTAACGCGCAGCAGCCGGACGCGCGATTTGCCGTAGTCGTTTTGCGCCAGACGAATGCTCACTTGTCAGCTCCCTCGATATGTCGAATAGCCGTACGGACTGATCAGCAGCGGGACGTGATACTTCGCCGCGGTGTCGCGCACTTCGAATACGATCGCCACCTCGGGATAAAAGCTGGCGGTCTGGCGCGAATCGAAATACGCGCGCGTGTCGAATGTGAGGCGATAGGTTCCCGCGGGCAGCGGGTGCGGCGCGAGATTGCGCAGGCGGCCGTCGGCGTCGGTCGTGGCACGGCCAAGCTGCTTCCATCCGGCCGCGCCTTCGCGGACCTCGAGCGTCACTGGAACGCCCGCCGCCGGACGTCCCAGCGATGTGTCGAGCACGTGCGTGGTGATTTCGCTCATGATTCCGCCAAACCCCTCAAAAGCTTCTCCAGACGCACGTGTGTGATCTTGCGCTGCTCTTCCGCGGCGACATGCAGTTCGGTTTCGGGATCGTTGGGCATCCGCTGCCGCAGGCTCGACAGAATCTCGGCGGCCGTTTTTCCCCTGGCACAGATCAGGAACACGTAACCGAACTTTGACTGATACTCGAAATTGGCCTCGGCCATTTCGGCGAGAGTTTCCGCCTGCGCTTGCTGCGCCACGGACTGTTCTCCCGCCGACCAGTCCTTGGCGTTCGCCGATTGTTTTGCCTTGGCTTTTCCCGCGCCGATCGCCGGGTGATGTCGAAACGCTTCGAGCCAATCTCGGCGTCCGAGCCCCGACCAAATCGTATCAGCCGCCGCGAGCAAATCGGCTTCCGTTGGAAACGGGCACTCCGCCATCATTTCAGCCGCCCATTTTTCCGCTCCGCAGCAATCGAGCAGCGCCTTTCGCGACTGCGCCGCCGTCATTTCATTGAACTGCTGGATTCCGCTTACGCTGGCGCTAGTCGCTCCCGCCACGCCGAACACGCGCAGGCGGCTGATGCCGCCGTCGGGGTAAATGTTAAGGCGGATATGTGTCGCAGGGCCAATCTTGTGCAGCTGTTTGCGAAAGACATGCCGCGCATTTGCTTTCAGCCGGCTTTTCGCGAGGAGCGGCTTCCATTCTTGCGGCGCGTCCGTGCCGGAATCCACTGCGACATCGGCGGCGAAGCAGGCGTCGATCGCGCAGCTCTCCGGGAAATTTCCCTTGAAGTGAGCGGTGCTCACCTCGATTCGGCGAATGATGCCCGGCGCGCCGAGCTTGACGATGGCCCAGTCGTGGCCCGGGCCGCGCCTGCGTCGCGTCTCCCAGCCTTCGCCTATGTTGCGCGCGAGGCCCGGCATGAGCATGTTGAGCGGCTCGCCGAAGAATTGATCGCTCGACGCGACGATTGTGCCTCCGTTTTCGACGGCAGCGAGATCGAATTCGGCGCGCGAGCTGCGGCTGGCGCAAGGTGCCACTTCGCCATGGACGCGAAGCCGCGCCACGCCGCCATCGGGGAAAATATTCAGGCGCAAATGCGTGAAGCGGCCGAGGCGCTCGATCGGGAACGGATTCTGCGAATCGCCCGCCAGCCGCGATTCCGGCAGCAGCTCGACCCATTTCGTTTTCGCGCCGAGCAGAGCTTTCTTTTCATTCTTGTATGGCGGGCCGCCGAGGTCGCATCCTTCGATCGAGCAGCGCTCGGGATAATTGCCTGTGAAGAAACTGGTGTCCACCACGACGCCGCGCACTTCGCCCGGGAGCCCGAGGCGAATGATGCACCAGTCATAACCTGGCGTGCGGCGACGGCGCGTCTCCCAGCCGTCCATCCATTTTCCGCGCGGGGTGAATTTGCCTTCGATGAAAATCGGCTTGGATGGCTTGAGCAGATTCTCTTTCGGTGCGAAGAATTCGTCGTTGGCCGTGATGACGCGGCCGCCCAGGCGCTCGGCGGCGAGATCGACGAGATACACGAAATCTTTCATGCGGCGCCCCGGCGTAGAATTTGTCCTGCGGCCGGAGACAAGAACTCGCCGCGCTCGAAAATCTTGCGGCCGCGCAAGAAAGTTGTTTCGACCACTCCCGTCAGCTCCAGGCCTGCGTATGGCGTTACTTTGTGCCGGTGATGAAGACGCGCGGCATCGACGCGAAACGTTGCGTCTGGACTCCAGATCACCAGATCGGCATCGCAGCCCACAGCGATCGCTCCTTTGCGCCCGGTAAGCCCCGCAAGGCGCGCTGGACCGGCGCAAAGCCATTCGGCGAGGCGCGACACAGGATAGCCGCGCGAACGGGCCTGCGTCCACACGGCAGGCAGGCTTAGCTGGAGCGAGGCGATGCCGCCCCACGCGCGGAGGAAATCTCCTTCTTCAGGCAACTTCATCGCGGGCGGGCAGGGCGAATGATCGGTGGCGATGAAATCGATTGTGCCATCGCCGAGGCCAGCCCAAAGCTTTTCGCGATTTTCGCGCGAGCGGATCGGCGGCGCGCATTTGAATTCGGTGGCGGCGTCGGCGATTTCCTCGGCCGCGAACGAGAGATAGTGCGGGCACGTCTCGACGCTGAGCGCGAGGCCGGCGGCCTTTGCTTCTTGTAATTGCGCGATCGAATCGGATGAAGCGAGATGAACGATATGGACGCGCGCCTTAAATTCACGCGCGAGCCGGAGCAGAAGCGCGATCGCTTCGTCCTCGGCTTCGTGCGGGCGCGATGCGAGCCACGTTGCGTAGCGTTTCGGCGATGCGCCTTTTGGCAACTTCGCAATAGCATCGTCGATTGGGCCTGGCAGCTCGGCGTGAGCGAGCAACGGCGCGCCGATTGACGCCACCAGCGGAAGCGCTGCGCGAAGGTCGGTCTCGTTTACGGGCGCGAATTCGTCGACGCCGCTGGGGACGAGAAAGCATTTGAACCCGAAGACGCCTGCGTCCCACAGCGGCTTGAGTTCGGGGACATTACCCGGCACCACGCCGCCCCAGAATCCCGTGTCGACCGATAACTTTCCCGCCACGGCGGGCAGGCCCGCTGATGCCGCGAGCTTTTCGCGAAATGCGGCTGCGGTTGTGGTCGCCGGAATGCTGTTGAGCGGCATCTCGATCAGCGTGGTCACGCCGCCCGCTGCGGCTGCGCGCGTCGCGGTCGAAAAACCTTCCCATTCTGTGCGGCCGGGCTCGTTAATGTGGACGTGCGTGTCGACGATGCCGGGCATCACGACCGCGTCGCCCGCTTCGTGCACGAGGATGCCGCCGGGAACATCGTCAAATGCGGAGATGGCGATGATTGCGCCTCCGCGAATGTGCACTGCCGCCGCGCGTTCGCCCTCGGGCGTAATGACGCGCTTGCCGCGCACGATGAGATCGGGAGGAGCGGCGGAAACCGTCGGCGGCGAAAGAGGATTTTGCATCGCGTCTATTGGGACAGCATCTCGATGAATTCGGCGAGCAGATTCTGCGCCACGCGACGGCGGTAGCGGGCCGTCGAGCGCATGTCGTCAATCGGGCCGATCTCGTGGGCGAGCACTTCCTGCGCGGCGCGCAGTACCGCCGGCGAGAGGCGCTCGCCGCGCAGCAGCTTTTCGGTTTCCCTGGCGCGCACGACCGTCGGCGCAACGCTTCCGAGTGCGATGCGCACATCGCTCACGCGCCCGGCGTCAACCTGTGCCGAGCCCGCAAAACACACTTTCGAAATCGCCTGCGCGCGGCGCGTGCCGACCTTGCGGTAATACTGCTTCCAACCCTGCTTGCCGCGAGGAAGCCGAATGCGGCGGATCAGCTCGTCGTCGCGCAGGTCCATTTTCTTGTAGCCCGAGTGAAAGCCATCGTAGCGCGACCAGCGCGCGCCGCGCACTGAGACAATTTCCAGCTCCGCATCGTAGACCAGCAGCGCGGGCGGCGAATCGGCAGCGGGCGAAGCGTTGGCGATGTTGCCGCCGAGCGTGCCGCGATTTTGCGTCGCGATGCTTCCCGTTTCGGCAGCGGCGCGGGACAGCAGCGGAAAGTCTCCGGCGAGCGTGCCATTTCGGCGCACGTCCGTGTACGTGGTCAGCGCGCCGATCATCACATGCTCCGGCGCGATTTCGATGCCGCGCAATTCCGGCAGTTTCCAGATGCTGAGGAAGTTTTTGTGTGCGAGTTTGCCCGCTTCGAGCAAGACCATCAAATCCGTGCCGCCCGCGAAAAGCTTCCATACGCCCGGCTCGCGCACGATGCGATCGAGCACGTCGGCGAGATCGCGCGGCGCGGCCAATTCGTATGCCGGAAGATACGACCTCACGGCTGTCGCTCGGCCTCGCGGCACGCTGCGACGACGGATTCGAAAATCTTGATGTACCCGGTGCAGCGGCAGAGATTCCCGGCGAGGCCTTCGCGAATTTCGGCGTCGGTGGGCTCGGGATGGCGCGCCAGAAGATTTGTCGCCGCGAGAATCATTCCCGGCGTGCAGATTCCGCACTGCGCGCCGCCGTGCGCGAGAAACGCTTGCTGCACCGCATCGAGGCGATCGCCGTGCGCGATGCCTTCGATCGTGCGAATCTTCGCGCCCTCCGCGTGGACAGCCGGGACGAGGCAGCTATTCACGAGCGCGCCGTCGATTTCGACCGCGCACGCGCCGCATTCGCCCTCGCCGCAGCCTTCTTTTGTGCCGGTAAGGCCGAGCTCTTCGCGCAGGACGTCGAGCAGGCGCGCCATTGGGTACGCTTCGAACGCTGCCAGCTTGCCGTTTACCTCGCAATTCACGCGGATTTTGCGCGCGCCCTCACGCATGCACTGTCTCCATCATTTCGGCAAGCACCTCGGGCGTGACGGGGATGCGGCGAATGTCGAGTCCCGTGGCGTGCGCGATCGCATTCGCGATGGCGGGCGCAGTGCCGTCGAGCGGCAACTCGCCGATGCCCTTCGCGCCCGAGGGGCCACGCTCGTAGGGAACTTCCTCGAACCAGACGCGAATGGGCGGCACGTCCATCGAGGTGGGCATGATGTAGTTGGTCATCTGGCCGTTGATCATGCGGCCTTGCTGCCACACGACATTTTCGTAGAGCGCGAGGCCGACCCCTTGCGCGACGCCGCCTTCGACCTGGCCCGCTGCGAGGACGGGATTGATGATCGTGCCCACTTCTTGCACCGCGACGAAATCTTCGACGCGCACTTCGGCGGTGCGCATATCGACGGAAACCTCCGCGACGTAGACTGCCCACCCATACGCGCCGTAGGCGTCGCCCTGATATTTGTCGTCATCCCAGTGCAGATCTTTCGGCTGTTCGTATTTCGCGAATGATTTCAGCGCACCGAATTTCTCGATGTAGCGTGCGCAGGCGGGTGCGAATTCTTCGGCCGTGTATCCTGGCTTCAGCACGCCGGTCTCGATCAGCGATTGCCGGATCGACTTCGCCGCGCATTCCACGAGCTTGCCGACGATCATGGTGGTGCGCGATGCGACCGTGGGGCCGCTATTGGGGACCTGCGCAGTGTCCGGCTGGACGATTTCGATCTGTTCGGCGGCGATGCCGAGGGCTTCGGCCGCAATCTGCGTGAAAATTGTGTTGGTGCCCTGGCCCATCTCAGTGCTGCCCGCGAGGACGCGGACGCGTCCCTCGGGCGTCGCCTCCATCGCTGCTTCCGACGCCAGATATTCCTCGCCGGAGCCTGTGAATCCCGCGCCGTGTAGAAACGCCGCGAATCCGATGCCGCGCTTGATCGCGCCGCCGCCGGTATTTTCGGCGCGGAAGCGCTCGCGCTTCGCGTGGTAATCGCTCAGATCGAAGGCGCGCGCCATCAGCTTTTCCATGTCGACTTTCTCGCGCACGACCTGGCTGACGGCCAGCGTCTCGCTCTGGTGAATGAAATTGCGGCGGCGCAATTCATCGGGCGTGATGCCGACGGCCTCCGCGATGCGGTCCATGTGGCGCTCGAGCGCGAAGACGCTTTGCGGCGCGCCGAAGCCGCGAAACGCGCCGTGCGGCGGCGTATTCGTCGCGACGGCGCGGCTGCGCACGCGGACGTTCGGGCAATTATATGGCCCGGCGGCGTGGATCGTCCCGCGCGAGAGGACGACCGGCGAAAGCGTTTCGTACGCACCGCCATCGATCGTGAAGTCGATATCCATTGCGATGAGCTTGCCTTCGCGCGTCACACCCGTGCGATGGCGCGTGCGCGACGGGTGACGCTTGGTGGTTGCCGCCATGTCTTCGGCGCGGTCGTAGATCATCTTCACGGTTTTGCCCGATTTCAGCGCGAGCAGGGCCGCGTGCGCCGCGAGCATCGACGGATACTCTTCCTTGCCGCCGAATCCGCCGCCGGTTTCGGTTTGCACCACGCGAACGCGTTCGGGCGGCAGGCAGAAAATGCCCTTCAGCGCTTTGTGCACATAATAAGGACACTGCAGCGAGCCCCAGACCGTCACACCTTCCGCGGCGCTCGCCCGCGCGATCATTCCTTGCGGCTCGATATAGAGCTGTTCCTGCGCACCGGTTTCGTATTCGCCCTCGACGATGATTTCCGCGGTCCGCATAGCCGCGCCCGCATCGCCCTTTTCGACGAGAAACGATTTGAAGATATTGTCCTCGCCCCAGATGATCTCTTTTTTCGCGAGCGAATCCTCGATGGTGAAAATCGCGGACAGCGGCTCGATTTCGATCTGCACGGCGCGGCGCGCTTCTTCGAGCAGATATTTATCGGGATGCGCCAGCAGGACGACTGCTTCCTCGGGATGATTTACGAAACCATCGGCGAGGCAGGGCTGGTCTTCGATGATCAGGGCGACGCAATTCTTGTCGGGAATGTCTTTTGCGGTGACGATGGTGAATTCATTCCAGGGAATGCCGTCGCCGAAATGAATGCCGAGGATCCGGCCGCGCGCCACCGGGCTGCGCACTGTGGCGCCGTGCAGCATGTCGGCGAAAGTCAGGTCGTCGACGTAGCGCGCCCTGCCGGTCACCTTCTCGCGCCCTTCTTTTCGCTGCACGGACTTTCCGATGAGGCGGGCGGTCGTCGGCTTGGTCATTGTTGTGGTCGCCAGCTCAGCTAATAGGGGACCTTGTCGCTTTTGCGCAGCCAGGCGCGAAATCCTTCGAGCGCTTCTTCGTGCATCATCTGGATCATCGGTATTTTTCGCGCGGCGTGCGGCTGCACGATTTCCCGGTAGATGAGCGAATCGTCGAATCCGGCTTCGGCCGCGTCCGCCGCGGTATTGCCGAAATAGATGCGCTCGGGCCGCGCCCAGTAGATCGCGCCCATGCACATCGGGCACGGCTCGCACGAAGTGTAGATTTCGCAGCCGGTGAGCTCGAAGAATCCGAGCTTTTTGCACGCCTCGCGGATCGCCATGATTTCGGCGTGCGCCGTGGGATCGTTCATCGACGTGACGCAGTTCCGGCCTTCGGCGATCAGCGCGCCGTCTTTCACTACGATTGCAGCGAATGGACCGCCGCGCCCCGATTGCACGTTTTCGATCGAGAGCTCGATGGCCCGCGCCATGAAGGCGTTGTGCATGGTTGTTGCGCCGGCGGCGGGCAGCCACACGTACCGCAGCATGGAGGCAAATCGCGCCGGACGGCTGGTGCAATTGTAGCGCAGGCCCTTCGCGAGGCTTCCTCAAATTGCTGATTCGATCGATTGAGGCTGCCCCACCCTTTGCCCTCAGGTGGTAGTATCCGGCAGTTGGGCCGATGGGATGATGTTAAAGAGGGAAGATGAGCGCAGAACCTGTAGCTCTGGTGCTGGGTCGCTCCGAAGCATTGGTGTTGTTCGAGAAGCTTGCTGATTTCTATAGCCAAGAGTCGCTTCCGATCAGCGACGATGCGGAGAGACTGGCGCTCGTACGACTTCATGGTGCTTTGGAGAAAGTCCTGGTCGAACCGTTCTCGCCGAATTACAAAGATCTGATTCGTCGTGCGCGGGCCGATCTAATCGCGCAACACGGGAAGACAAGTTAACTACTCGACGTCGGCGGCGATGCGCGGGAGGACGGCGCGGAGCAAGGCAACGAATTGGCCGCGGACGCGCTCGCCGGTTGCGAGGACCTCTTCGTGATTGAGCTCGCGGTCGAGAATTCCTGCGGCGACATTCGTGGCGCACGAAATTCCGAGGACGCGAATGCCTATGTGGCGCGCGGCAATCACTTCCTGCACGGTTGACATGCCGACGAGATCGGCGCCAATCGCCTTTAGGAAACGAATCTCCGCCGGCGTTTCGAAGCTTGGCCCCAGCATCGCTGCATACACTCCTTCGTGCTGCGCGATGCCCAGCCTTTTGGCCTCGGCCAGCGCGATTTCGCGATAGGACTTGGCGTACGCCTGCGTCATGTCGGGAAAGCGGACGCCGAATCGCTTGTCGTTGGGGCCGACGAGCGCATTCGCGCCTTGCAGGTTGATGTGATCGCGAATCATCACGAGCGCGCCCTCGGCGTAATCGAGATTGATGGCGCCGGCGGCATTCGTGAGAATCGCGGCGCGAATGCCCATCTGCCGGAAAACGCGCATCGGGAACGCGACGTCCTTCACGGCGTAGCCTTCGTAGAGATGCACGCGCCCCTGCATCGCGGCTACCGGAATATTCTCGACCTTGCCTATCACGAGCCGCCCGGTGTGACCGTCGACCGTGGATCGCGGGAATCCGGGAATTTTCGAGTAGGGAATGTGCGTGGGGTTCGCGAGTTCGTCGGCAAAGGAGCCGAGGCCCGTGCCGAGCACGATGCCGACCTTCGGGCGCAGTTTCGTTTTCGAGAGGACGTACTTCGCGGCGCGCGCCGAACGCGCGAATTCGTCCCCGTGCGCCGCAGCTTTCGATTTGGCGGCGCTCATCGCAGCATGATTCCCACGAGCGATGCGGACATCAGGTTGGCCATCGTTCCGGCGAGCATCGCGCGGATGCCAAACCGCGCCAGCTCCGAGCGTTTGTTGGGAGCGAGCGCGCCGATTCCGCCGATCTGGATGCCGATCGAGCTAAAATTGGCGAAGCCACAGAGCGCGAACGTCGCGATGGTGAACGACCGCGGATTGAGCGTGGCTTGCATCCGGCCGAGCTGTTGGAAGGCGACCAACTCGTTCGTCACCATGCGCAGGCCGAGCAGATTGCCGATGTTATGGCAGTCGTACCAGGGAATGCCAATCACCCACGCGACCGGCGAAAAAATCCAGCCAAAAATTTGCTCGACGCTCGAAGGAAACCATCCGGCATGATGCCCGGCGAGAAAATTGTGCGCAGCGTTGAAGCAGCCGTCCACGAGATAAATCAGAGCGATGAAGGAAACCAGCATCGCGGCCACGTTGAGGGCGAGGTGAAGCCCGTCGATCGTGCCTCGCGAAAGCGCGCCGAGCGCGTTGATGTCCTTTTCCATTTCCGCCATTTCCACATGGCCCGCCGTGAGCGGCTTCTCGGTTTCCGGCACGAGCATCTTCGCGATCAGGATCGTGCCCGGGGCCGTCATGATCACGGCCGCGAGCAGATGCTCCGCTTTCACGCCGTACGCGATGTACGCCGCCATCATGCCGCCGGAGACGTGCGCCATGCCGCTGGTCATGACCGTCATGATCTCCGATTTCGTCATCTCGGGCAGGAACGGCCGGATCGTGAGCGGCGCTTCGGTTTGGCCCATGAAGATGCTGGCAGCCACGTTGAGCGATTCCGCGCCGCTCGCGCCCATGAGCTTGGTCATCACGTACGCGGCCGCCTTCACGACGACCTGCATGATTCCGTAGTAGTAGAGCAGAGCGAATATGGCGGCGATGAAGATGATCGTCGGAAGCGTCTGGAACGCGAAGTAGAACCCTTTGGGCGAGTTCTTTACTCCCAGATCGCCGAAGATGAATGAGGAACCGTAATACGCGAAATCGAGAAACCAGTTCACGGCCGCGCCGAGGCGCTGAAAGATGTAGCGACCCGTTTCCCAGCGCATCACTATAAACGCGAAGGCGATTTGCAGGCCCAGGCCCCAGGCGACCGTCTTGCGGCGGATGGCGCGCCGGTCGGTTGAGAAAATGTAGGCCAGCGACAGCATCGTGACCATCCCGAGAATTCCTACGAAGCGGTGCATCGTTTGCACTCCTTGCCTAACCGCGAATCATTCGTGGCTTAAGAACGCGTAGCGTAGCAGAAACAGGGCGCTCAGGACCCAGATCAACGGGCTGATCTCCTTGTACTTGCCGGTGAACAATTTCAGGAACGTGAACGACAGCAGGCCGAGGCTCAGGCCGGTTGCGATGCTGAACGTGAGCGGCGTTCCGATCACGGTGAGGAACGCGGGCACCGATTCGGTGTAGTCGCTCCACTTCACCTTGGCCACTTGGCCGCACATCAGCGCGCCGACGAGAATCAACGCGGGGGCCGTGGCGTAAGAGGGAATTGCAGAGACAATCGGCGCGCAGAACATGGCGCCGACGAACAGTGCCGCGATCATCAGATTGCCGAGGCCGGTCCGCGCGCCCGCGGCCACGCCCGCCGCGCTCTCGATGTAGCTCGTCACCGTCGAAGTTCCCGTCAGCGCGCCCGTGATCGTTCCGAACGCGTCCGCCAGCAACGCTCGGCTCGCGCGCGGCAGTTTGCCGTCGCGCAGAAATCCGCCCTGCTCGCATACGCCGACCAGCGTTCCCACGTTGTCGAATAGATCGACAAAGAAGAAAACGAAGACCAGATCGCCGAGCCCGAGCTTGAACGCCGAGCGCACGTCGAGCTTGAAGAGCGTCCCCGAAGGATGCGGCCACGAAAACAGGTGCGTGGGCCATTGGCTCACTTTCAGCGGAATGCCGATCAGCGTGATGATGACGATTCCCAACAGGATCGCGCTGCCCACGCGGCGCGACATCAGGATCGCGATCAGCACCACGCCCACCGCCGCGAGAATCACTTGCGGATCGGAGGTTTTGCCGAGCGCGACGAACGTCGATGGATTGGCAACGATAATTCCAGCGTTGCGGAAGCCGACGAAGGCGATGAAAAGGCCAATGCCCGCCGCGGTGCCGTGTTTCAGGCAGTCGGGAATGCCGTTGACGATCTGCTCGCGGACGTTGGTCAGCGTGAGGATCAGAAACAGGATCCCCGAAAGCAGGACCACGCCGAGCGCCGTCTGCCACGGGACGCCGCGCTGGATCACGATCGAATACGTGAAGTATGCATTGAGGGACATGCCGGGCGCGAGCGCGATCGGATAATTCGCCCACAACCCCATCACCAGCGTGGCCAGCGCCGCCGAAATGCACGTCGCGAAAAGCACGCCGTCGACCGGCATGCCCGCTTCGGAAAGAATCCGCGGATTCACCACTACCACGTAGGCCATGGTCATGAACGTCGTCAGGCCGGCGAGGAGCTCCTGCCGCACCGTGGTCTTGTTTTCAGTGAGATGAAAGACGCGTTCAAGCAAACGGCATCCCCGGTAAATCGAGCCACTATAGGGCGGGTGGAGTGACGCGTCAACGAAAGAAGCCGCGGCGTCCCGTCGCAAATCGGATGGAACCGATCAGCGGATTGCGCGGGCGCTCCGCCAGCGGTTGCGCCGCTAGTTCTTGCGCGGAATGAACACCGGCACCGGCGGCGTAACGCCATACTTCTTCGAAAAATCTCCCTGATTTACCGCAACGCCCACGCGCCCCCGCGAATCGATGTAAAGCAGCGGCCGTCCGACCGGCACGCCCGAGAATGTCTTCTCGTACGGGAATTTGTACTCTTTCTTGTCGATCTTTACGGGGACCTGCTCGTCGAGCGAATAGTCCAGCTTCTTGAAATCGTCTCCCTGAATATCCGTGATCAGGCTGCCGAAGGGATCGTCGAGCCCGATCACCGTGCCGGTAATGCCCTTCGCGTCGACCGTCGCAACCAGCGGTTTCAACCGCACCAGCGCGCTCACTTCCGGCCCGGCCTGCGTCCAATCTTCACCGGCGGCCAGGTGCGCCGCAGCCGGCGAGAAAATGTCGCGCCCGTGAAACGTCGACGAAATCTTGTCGCCGATCATCCACGCCGGGTTCGTTATTTCGCGCGCCCCTTCTACTCCATCGCGATCGGCCACCGGCGTGATCAGCCCATTATCGGGCAGCACGAAATACTGCCCCTTTTTCGTTTTCACGATCACCGCTTTCCGCGACGTTCCCACTCCCGGATCGACCACCACGAGAAATACCGTGTCCGACGGATAGTATGGCGTCACTCCCGCCAGGAATCGTGCGCCCTCCTCGATCGAAAAAGGAGTCACCTGGTGGGTGATGTCCATGATCCTCGCGTCCGGCGCGATTCCCACGATTACCGCCTTGCAGATGGCCACCGCATCGTTCGCCGTCCCGAAGTCCGTCATGAACACGATCGTCGGCGCGGACTTCTTCGCTTCTTCCTGCGCCGGGCGCGCGCAACCGGCCAGCGCAACGCCGATCAACCACACGCAGAAAAATATCGCCGGGCGTCCTGTCCGCAATCGCATGCTTCCTCCCACGAACCACTTCATTTCGCGCATTGTCACGCGCGTTCCTCTTCGTCCTTCATGGCGACTAGCAGCAGTACGATTCCATTTACGGTGAACATGCGAAACGCGGCGTCCTGCCCGTTCCACGATTTCGATTGCCACGTGAGGAACCATTCGCCGCCCACACTGAGAAACGCCACCGACCATTGCAGCAGGCTCAGTGTCAGCGCGACGATCGCCAAGTTCTTCGCGCGACCAAATGCTTCCGCACTCCCAATCGCCGCTGCCATTCGCGCGCCGCCCCACCAGCACAGGATCATCGTCAGCGCTTCCCACGCGATGATCGAGATGTAGAACGCGGTGTGGATCGCGGGGCTATTGATCGCGCGCCACATCATCCCGTGGTTGCCCGTCGAGTCCATCATCAGCACGTGGCGCACGAATTGGTAGTTCGAGTTGTAGTCGGTCGTGTTGTTGAGCACCACGAGCGTGTAGAAGATCGCCACTGAGAAAACCAGCAACACCTTGCAGACGCGCAGCGTCATTGTGTTTCCCCTGTTGCGCTGGCTGGGGCACTTGGCGCCGCCGCGAATGTTTTGAAATATTCGGCAATGGCATGCAGAGTCGCGCCGTCATATTCCGGATTGGCTGGCATCTGCGCCTGCGGACTCTTCGATTTCGGATTCCGCACATAGGCCATGAAAAAATCGGGCGCACCGGCCGCGATCGTTGAAATCACCGTCCACGTGACGCCCGCTTTCCGCCCGCCTTTATCGCCCGCATCGTGGCAGCGAAAACAGTTCTCTCTCGCGATGCGGTAGCCATCCTGCACTTGCGCATCGTTCGCGTCCGGGCCGCGAGGCGCGATCGCGCCAAACACCTGCTTCTCGCGGCGGAAGTCGATCCGCACCACGCCCCATGGAATCTGCATTTCCTCCACATACGAGAGCACCTTGAATCGCGGCGTGAATTTCGGATGCGAGATCAGGTACGGCCCCATGTCGCTGTCCTTGCTCTTCGGCCATTCGGCCGGGCCTTTGCCATCGATCTTGAGAACCAGCAGCGGCCGGTGCGCCGTCCAGTAGTCGCGCGAATAATTCGCGCGATATTTGTCGTCGCAAATAGCCACGACCATGTTCGCATTAGCGTCCCCGAACCGCTTCGCCAATTCGTCGAGAGAAACGCCGCTCACGCGCGTCGGCCCGAGGTCTTTGAAGTTCGGGTCGTCTGTCACCGTGTAGCTCACTTGCGGCAACGCGAGCAGATCCTGGCGCGTGACGTATACCGTGGTTTTCGGCGGCAGGCCGGCGAGTTCGCCGCCCAGCTCCAGATCTGAAGGCAGTTCGCGCGTCGCATGCAAGATGCTGCTGGAATCAGCGGCGGATGAGGTTTGCGCGCCGGCACTGGACGTCAAGCTGATGGAAAGGATTGCTGCTGTGGCCAGAGCAATCGACGCGCCCGCCAGGTAAATTCGGGATCGTGGCATGGCCAATCCTAGCGCAGCGCCGCTCGCGGGCAATCAAGAATTTGATCTCTATGCTAGAGTGCTCTGCGCAGGAAAGGCGAAGGGGCGCCGGCGGATGGGTATTGAAGCGCGGCTTCAAGAACTCGGCATCGTTCTGCCTCCGCCGCCGGCGGCCGGGGGAAACTACGTCTCAGCGAAGACGCTCGGCAATATCGTTTTTCTCGCGGGCGTCATCTCGACCGATTCCTCCGGCATCATCAGCGGCACGGTCGGGCTCAACCGCACCGTCGAGCAGGGCTACGCCGCCGCGCGACTCTGCGCGCTGACGCAGTTGGCGGTGCTGAAGCGGCATCTCGGCTCGCTCGACGCTGTGAAGAGCGTGATCAGCGTGAACGGCTACGTGAATGCGGTCGCCGGCTTCGAAGATTCCCCGCGCGTGATCAACGGCGCTTCCGATCTCCTGATCGAAGTATTTGGCGAGGCGGGCCGGCACGTTCGCGCCGCGCTGGGCGTTTCGGCGCTGCCGCGCCACGCGCTGGTCGAGCTACAAATGTCCGTCGAGGTCTGAGCGCGCATGGCCGAGCACAAGCTTTCCGCGAATCCCACGCACTCGCGCTGGAACCGCGCGCTGCCGCCGCGGCTCAACATCCAGCCGGGCGACACCGTGCATCTTGAGTGCGTCGACGCAACGGGCGCGCAGGTGAATCCCAAGACGACGCTTTCCGAATTTCTCGCGATCGACCGCCAACGCATCCACGCGCTCACGGGCCCGATCTTTGTCGAGCGTGCTGAACCGGGCGACGTCCTCCAGATCGATGTGCTGAAAGTGGCGCACCGCGGATGGGGATGGTCGAGCGTGATCGCAGGGCTTGGCTTTCTGAAGGAACGCTTCAGCGAGCCGTTCCTCTTTCATTGGAAGCTCGAAGGCGCCGTCAGCCGCTCGCTTGCCCCGGCCATCGTGCCGCTGCGGCCATTCTGCGGCGTGATGGGAGTCGCGCGCGCCGAAGACGGCGAGTTCATCACGCGGCCACCCGGGCCTTTCGGCGGGAATATGGATGTTCGGCAGCTTTGCGCGGGCGCTACGTTGTATCTTCCCGTCTTCAATGCCGGTGCGCTTTTCTCTGCGGGCGACGTGCACGCCGCACAGGGTGACGGCGAGGTCTGCATCAACGGCATCGAGTGCCCGGCAGACGTCACGCTGCGCTTCCGGCTGCACAAGCAGCAGCGGCTGGTCGCGCCGATCGTCGAATCGGGCGTGATCCGCGGCCAGGAGACGGGCGGCGATGCATGGTTCGTCGTGGAATCGGCCACCGATGCGGCCGGCGCCGCTCGCGCCGCGACGTCCCGGATGATCGACCTGCTGGTCGATCGTTGGGCCTTCACGCCGGTTCACGCCTACCTGCTATGCAGCGTCGCGATGAACCTGCACATGAGCCAGGTCGTCAACGAGCCGATGTTTACAGTCTGCGCGGAGATGCCCAAATCCTTGCTCCCCGCTCGGCGGCTGTTCTGAATTCACCAGGCCCATTTACCATCATCGTCATTAAGCGATCTAGATTCCACCGAAAGACTCCGAATAAAGATTTCATCAAGACATCGAAATTCCTGATCGGCCTGAAAAAAACTATTCATTGTTCTCCGGCCCGGACTTGGACTACTCTCCCCCGCAGCAGATTTGCATTTGCAAATGGGGTAAGCCACAGCCATTGCAGCGCGAGAGGTCGCGAGGCCGCCACGGACTCGCGCGACGATCCCGGCGAAGTGTTTGGAAATAGCTTTTGGGAGGGGTGAATTCGATGATTCGAAGGATACGTGTTTTCTTTTTTGTCCTTTCGCTCTGCCTGCCGTTCGTCCTGATAACCTCCACGCAGGCCCAGCAGACTCTTGGTGGCATCACCGGAACGGTCACCGACTCGACGGGGGCCGTGATCGCGGGCGCCACGGTTAGTGTGGTCAACGATCAGACCAGCCTCACGCGCACCGAAACGACCAGCGCGGATGGTGCGTATACGATCGTGAATTTGCCGATCGGCAGTTACACGATTACATTCACGCATGCGGGATTTGAGAGCCAGAAGATTCCGTCGATCGTGATCCAGGCCAACCGCACCGCGACCCTGAATACAGAGCTCAAAGTCGGCGAGGTGACTCAGACCGTCACCGTCCAGGAAACGCCGCTACTCAATGCCGTCGACACGACGAACGGCTACGTCCTAGATAAGCAGGAATTACAGTCGATCCCATTGCCTACAGGCAGCTTCACGGGCATCGCCATCCTCTCGCCCGGAGTGAATGCCGAACTATCGGGCGGCACCGGCGCGAACAACGGTCTCGGCAACGCGCCCATCTGGGCCAATGGCCAGCGCGATACCAGCAACACCTTCCTGCTGAATGGCGTGGATGCAAGCAACTTGTTCAACGGCAAGAGCACGAGTTCGGTAGCATCCGCCCGCGTTGTGAATAACACCGGCCTCGGCGGCTCGGCGAGCCTCAATAGCACTTCAGCGGAGCCGATCCAGGTTACTTCCTCTCCTTATCTCGCCATCGGTCAGGCGCTCCCGACGCCGGCTCCTGAGACGATCCAGGAGTTCCGCGCCAACACCTCGATGTATGATGCGCAGCAAGGTTCCACCAGCGGCGCGCACATCGACTTGAGCACCACCTCGGGCACCAATGATATTCACGGTCAGGCCTACCTCCATCGCGGAACGGATTGGCTAAACGCCGCCCCATTTTTCTACAACTCCGACCCCAACATCCCGGCGGCCGACAAAGTTCCGCAGTTGCACCGTGAAGTGGCGGGCGGGACCTTGGGCGGCCCGATTATCAAGAACAAGATCTTCGGCTTCATCGCCTATCAGCATATCCACGATTCGGATCAGGAGATCGGAAGTTCGCGGAATGTGGTACCTACTAACCTGACGAATGACCGAAGCCCGGCGGGCCTGGCGAATGCCGTTGAGGTGACGACCGTCACTGCTGCCTGCGCGGCGCCTCCCTGCAGCTATTTCGGGTCGGGAGCAAGTCCGGTTGGTTCGACCATCAGTCTGCCGGCGACCGTCGGCACAGGTTTCGGCCAGATCAATCCGATCGCGTATGGACTACTGAACTATAAGCTGCCGAACGGTCAGTATCTTTTCCCGTCGGCGGGTTCCTTTACGCCCACGGTCCCCTACCCCGAGAATACGTTCCTGCCTGGCACCGCCTACTTCCGAGCGGATCAGGCTGTGGCCGACCTCGACTACATCGCCACGCCGAAGGATACTCTGGCGCTGAAATATTACTATCAGCACGATCCGAGCGTGGCCCCTTACGCCTACTCAGCCGTTCCGGGTTTCACGCAGCACCTGGATGCGGGCAGCCAGGTCGCCTCGATCACGAACACGCAGACGCTGACGCAGAATTTGAGCGTGGCCGAGGTGTTTGGCTTTATCCATGAGAAGGTCTACAGCACGATTGGGCAGCCCTTCACGCCGCAGCAGTTCGCGACCTACGTTGAGGGACTCACGGGTGCGCCCGCCGCGGATTCGACGATCAACACGTTCGGCTCGACCTTCTTCCCGGGGATATCGATCGTCGACGATCTCGGTAACAATCCTTTCGGCCTCCCGTACAATCCCAATTTCGTCTTTAACGCGGGCACGAATATCGGCGATGGAGCTAACTCTCAAAGTGCTTTTACCGGGGTCTTCCAGAATCGCTTCAATCCTTCGGCCGACGCTGTCTGGACCAGGGGCAGGCACACGGTCACCTTCGGCGGCAGTTTTTCCTACACGCAGCTGAATATTCGAGATGAGCGGACGGGTAAGGGCACGATCGGCTTCGTGGACTTCACTCAGTTTCTGCAGGGCATAAACGCTACGTACACGTCGGACGGGTTCATCACTTCGACGTTCTTGAATGGCAATGCCAATCGCTACTACCGGAGCCGCGAGACGGGCGAATACGTGCAGGACAAGTTCCAGATTCGCTCGAATCTGAGCCTCACCTTCGGGCTGCGATATGACTACCACGGCGGCCTCACTGAAAAGGGCGGCAGGCTTTACAACTTCAATCCCGCGCTGTACTCCTTTAATGATGTCACCGGCACGATCAACCTGAACGCTCAAGGCAATCCCGAGAACGGCTTTGTGGTGGCCGGCAACAACCCGCTGTTTCCCACGAAGGGCGTGAGCGCTTCGACTCTGACGGGCCGGCAATGGGGTATCGCGCCTCGCCTCGGCGTGGCGTGGAGCCCGAAGATGTTCAATAGCAAGGTTGTGGTCCGCGCCGGCTGGGGCATGTATTACGACCGCGGCGAACTCTTCACGTATCTTTCCCCGGGTGTTGCGGCCGGCGTGATTCCCGGAGGGCCGTTCGGCGTTGCGCAATCTCCTCCGTATGTGAACTCCACGCTTTGCCAGCCCGATTTTTACTATCAGGGCTTCGTTCCGAGCTGCGATTCTGCCGCCGGCGGATTCGCGAATCCTTTTGGCTTCACTCCTCCTGTTGCCCCGAGCAACAACCCGGCCCTGATCAATTTGCCGAATGAGGCAGCCATCGAGAGCGGGGCGCAGCTGTTCGCTTTCGCTGTTTACAAGGCGAACAACAAGCTCCCCTACACGATGAACGAGACGCTCGACATTCAGTGGCAGCCCCGCAACGACCTCGCTATCGACATCGGATATGTGGGCAATCTCGGCCGGCATGAGATTATTCCGATACCGTTCAATCAGGCGGGGATCGCTTCGCCCACCAAGCCGATCCACGGCCAGAACTATACCTACGGCTACAACATACTCGCGCCTCCGGGCTGCAACCCGACGTCCGCTCCGGGCCTGTGCTCATACACGCCGACCTGCACGCCGCCGACTATGGCGATCCCATTTGGCAATACGAGCGGCTGCGGATTCATGGGGCTGCCTGACGGAAGCACGATGCTCGCAACATATGAAGGCGGGAACGTCGATCTTCGCGTGCCCTACGTCGGCTATTCGTCGGAGTCGGAGGCATACACGGCCGCCGGTATCTCCGCTTACAATGCGCTGCAAGCGCATGTCGAAAAACGCCTGAGCCATGGATTGCAGGTGGGCTTCTCGTATACCTATTCCCATTCGACGGATGAGCAGAGCGCGTTGGGGCTCTTTTACAACGGCAACAATCCACTCAACCTGCGTTCGGGCTACGGCAATTCCGACTTCGACCGTAGGCATGTGATCAACTTCACCTACCTCTATCAGTTGCACAAATTCTTCGCTGAGTCGTCGTTGAAAGGTAAGTTCGCCGATGGCTGGGCAATCGAGGGCATCACTACTCTCCAAAGCGGCCAACCCTACAGCGTCATCGACTATTCAGGGGCGGTCGGCAGCATTTTCTATGGTACATCGGACGGCATCACAAACCCGATCGTGCCGTTGGCCCCCGGCTGCACGCCGAAGAGCGCGATGACCGGCGCGAGCGGCGCCGATTTCGTCGACGGCAGCCTTGTGGGTGCTGCCGCTCTCAATGCTAATTGCTTCACCTTGCCCCTCCTCAACCCGGGGGATTTGGGTGGCGCGATTCCGGCGGGCGACACGTACGAAACCAACTTCATCAACAAAGGCCAGCGCAACATCTTCCGGCAATCCTGGCAGCGGCGCGCGGACATCTCGCTCGTCAAGAACACGCAGGTGACCGAACGCGTTTCCGTGAAGTACAGCTTCGACGTCTTCAACCTGACCAACACCGCGAGCTTCGATATCCCGGTCGACAACGTCTCGCAGAACATCAACTTCAACGATTTCCCGGTGTACGGCTCGAGTCTCTATGTTTCTCCAACATTCAGCGGCCTCGGCGTGACGAATAAGACGATCAGCAGCCCGCGGCAGATTCAGATGTCGCTCAGCGTGCTGTTCTAAATCTCACTTCGGCAGTGGGGGACGGCGGCCCAGCCCCGTCCCTCGCTGGTCTTCTTAGCTTGCGCTGACCGTCACCGAGAGCGTCTCGACCGGTGCCGCCGCGAACTGCTCGCGCAGCTCCGTTGCCGAAGCGAAAAGCTTGCCCTTCACGTGGTGCGCGGGGAATTGAAACGTCAGCGAGCGCTCGCTGAACGGATACGGATCGAGGATGAAGTGGCGCGAGCCCGCCGAGCGCACCTCGATGCGCGCGTAGCCTCCATCGCGCAACGGCAGCGGATGCAGTAGATTCGCCGGCCGCGCGAAATCCACGCACGTCAGCAGCGAGAGGTAGTCGTTCGCCTGCAGCAGCCGGAAATGATCGAGGATGGCGCTCTCGCTTTTCTGTGCCGGCGTCAGGCTAGCGTCCGCCGCGATCTGATTTCGCAGCGCCTGCTGAAATTCCTTTTGCCGCTCGAGAAACCGGTCGAGCAGCGGCAATTCCGCCGGCGCGATCGTCGAGCGGTCGGCGTGGTCGCTCAGCAGGCTGTACGTGTGCATGGAAATGAGAATCGCGGCGTAAGGGTCTTCCGCGGCGATCAGCCGCACCGCGCGGTCGCGCACCGCAAGATAATCCGCGAGATCGATCTCCTCGAACGCGGAATATTTTCCGACGAGCTCCACCGAGAACGCACTTGGCTTCCCCTGCCGCGTGATTTCCGGCTTCGCGTCGCGCGCGAGCCAGCCGTCGTCGTGGAGGGCGATGCCTTTGAGGACGCGTGCGCGCGGCTCGGGCGGCAAGAATTTCTCATTGCCCCAGCGCTCGGCGAAGGCGCCCGCCAGCCGTGCGTGATCCGGGTGCGTGACGAGCCACCAGCCGGTTTCAGTTTCGAGTCGCAGCATCATTTCCTCCCGGGCCTAGGAATCGGAGTCGGCGTCCGGCACGCGGACCGACTCGTGCCAGTTGTGCAGGAAATACCATTCGAGAAACATCACTAGAAAAAAGAAGGCGAAGCCGAGCACTGTCGTCGCCAGCACGAGCGCGAAAAGATAGTCCGTCTGCAGCTGCGTCGAGGCATACAGGATCGAATAGCCGAGGCCGCCCACGCCTACGCGGCTCGATCCCGCGTAGAGCTCGCCCGTCACTGCGCCGATCACGGCAAGGCCGCCCGCGATCCGCATGCCGACGAAGAGCGACGGCACGGCGTGCGGCAGGCGCAGCTTGAAAAGAATCTGCGAGGGCGAGGCGTTGTGCATCAGGAACAGATGCACCAGATTCTCGTCGACGCTGATCAGGCCCTGCGTCGTATTGAAAATCACCGGCGCGAGCGAAATGATGAACGCGATCACGCCCACGGAAGCCGTTCCCGCGCCCACCCACATCAGGATCAGCGGCGCGATCGCGATAATCGGCACGGTCTGCAGCAGCAGCGTGTAGGGATACAGCATCCGGCGCACCCAGCGCGACTGCGCGAAAATCAGCGCGATCAGCAGGCCGATCAAGATGCTCGCGACGAGGCCCCCGGCCGATTCCTCTCCCGTGATTTCGAGCGCGATCAGAATCGTGGAGAAGCGGTCGATGAAAGCGCGCGCCACGGCCCAGGGCGACGGCAGCATGTACTCAGGCACGCGGAAAATCCACAGCACAAGCTGCCACAACACGAGCAGCGCCACAAAAACCGCGGCCGCGTTAGCGATGTTGATAAGCAGCCGTCTGGCGTTGGGCTTCATGGCGCAGCCACCGGCGCGTCCTCGGGCGCGAGAGCGGCGCGCAGCGCGTGCGACACTTTCACGGCGAGCGCGTCGAATTCCGGCGTATCGCGCTTCGACCTCGTGCGCGGCACGGGCAAGTCGACCGCGAACTCGGCGTGGATGCGGCCCGGATTCGGCGCGAGGACGACGATGCGCGTCGAAAGAAAAATCGCCTCGGCCACCGAATGCGTCACGAACACCGCCGTCCATTTCTGCTCCGCTTGCAGGCGCAAGATTTCCTCGTTCAGGCGGTCGCGCGTCATTTCATCGAGCGCGGCGAAAGGCTCGTCCATCAGCAGCAGCCGCGGATTGGTGGCGAGCGCGCGCGCGATCGAGACGCGCATCTTCATCCCACCCGAAAGCTGCCGCGGATAGGACTTTACGACGTGGGTGAGCCCGACGAGCTGGAGCAGCGCCGCCGTTTTCTGCTCGCGCACGGGCCGGGCCACGCCTTCGAGCTCCAAGCCGAGGCCGACATTCTGCTCGACCGTGCGCCACGGCAGCAGCGTCGCGTCCTGAAAAATGTAGGAGACGATTTCGCGCGCGTCTTTCGGGGCCATGCCATCCACGCGAATCGCGCCAGCGCTTGGCGGCGTGAGACCTGAGATCAATTTCAGCACGGTCGATTTGCCGCAGCCGGATGGGCCGATCAGTGTGACGAATTCTCCCTTGGCGACGCTCAGGCTGATGCCGTCGAGCACTGGCTGGCCCGTGCCGTAGCGCTTGCCGAGATTCTCGATCTCGACCATCGGCACGATGCGGTCGGCCGTCATGGCGCTGCCTCGATCACGGGCAGATGCAGCGCTGACCAGTGCTTGGCGTCGTGATAGACGAATTGCGTCGAGCGCCACCAGTCCCGGGATGTCGCGCGGCAGGAGGGAACTGCGCTGCCGGGATTGCGGTCGTACAGCGGAAACGCACTGCTCGCGATTTCGAGGCGGATTTTTTCGCCCGCCGCAAAAAGGCAGGAGGTCGGCTCAAGGAAAAAGTGCCACGAATGAATTTTGTCAGCCGAATATCCTGTTTCGCGGAAGAGATAACTCGATCGAGCGATGCCGATGCAGATGAATTCCGCCGCGCCATTCGGCTTTACGCGCACCAGCTTCGCCGTGAAATCCGTGTGTGTGGCGGAGCTCGAGCAATACAGCGTGACACGGGGAAAGCCGAGGACATGAAGCGGCCTTGCCAGCGGCTCGCTAGTGTAAACGAGCACGTTGTTTCCCATTTCGATCGCAGCTTGATCGAATTGACCGCTCGCCGCTGCCGCCCCTCCCGGCGCCAGCACCGGCACTTCCGGATCGTAGACGAAAATGTCGAACGGCTCACCGGCGGCGGGCATGTCCGAAAGCGTGCCGTCGCCCTTGCGCGAATTCGCTCTGCCGCCACTGTGCAGATATAGATGATGATCCGCTTCGGTGGGAAAAGTCTCCGCGTCGCGCCAGCGGTTCTCCCCGAGAACAAAATGGCGAATCCGAGGCTCTTGCGCGAATTCGTCTGAATCCTTCAGCCAATGATTGAACCAGCGCAGCAGAATCGCGTCGGTATCGAGCAGCGCATCGGCGCCGAAATCCGCCGCGCCGATGCGATCACCCCACGGAATATGCAGCCACGGCCCGGCAATCAGATACTGATGTTCGCGCGCGGCGGCGCTCCCCGCACGTTCGCGCAGCGCGAGAAATCCCTCGATGCTGCCTTTGAGATACGTGTCGTACCAGCCGGAGACGTGCAGCGCCGGCACGTTGATGCGATCGAGACACTGGCTCACGTCGAGCTCGCGCCAGTATTCACCGGGCTCGGCGTGGTCGAACCAGTCCACGACGTACTGCGGCACGCCCTCGCCGTGCAGGGCCGGATGCTCGCGGAAGGGCAGAAAGCTCGTCTGCGCGGCGAGATTGGCCCACGCCTGCTCCAGCCGGCCGCTCGCCTCGCGCAGCTTTCGCCGCCGCGTGTCCTCTTTCAGCATCTGCAAGCCCCAGCCGAGCGACGACGCGAGCCGCAGCGCGCCGTTGTTGTAGAACCAGCCGTGATAGAGGTCGCAGGCCGTCATGCCCGGCGCGATGCATTGCAGGCCCTCGGGCTGCCGCGCAGCGGCTAGCAACTGCGTGATGCCCTGATACGAGAAACCGTACATCCCGACGCGCCCGTTCGATTCGGGCCGCGTGCGCAGCCATGCAATTGTTTCGGCGCCGTCCTGCGCTTCGTGGCGGAAGGGATAAAAATCGCCGCCCGAATCGCCGCGCCCGCGCACGTCCTGAATCACCACGTTGTAGCCGTGCCGCGCGAACCACACGGGATGCGCATAGACTACGGTCGAGGCGATATCGCGCCCGTAGGGCTGCCGCATCAGCAGCGTGGGCTGCGGCCCAGTCTGATGATCGGGCTGCGGCGGATAATAATGATCGGAGACGAGCTCGACGCCGTCCGACATGCGGCAGCGCACGCCGCGCTCCAGGCGCACGCCATTGCCGCAATCGATCATCGTGACTTGCGGTGACCCGTTTTCGGTGCTAGGCGGCAAGAATCGAGTCCTCGAAGAGTTTCGACCGAGCTACCGTTACGTGCGCGAACGACGAAAGCGAGCGCATGCTGCGTCAAACGCAGTCCGGCGTTTAATATGACAGAAGTCGGCAATTTTCGTCGCATCGGAATGGTTTATGGAAGACTTCACCGAAGGTCGACGCGCGCCATGGGGAGCAGCCTGCGACTAGCTCTTGACATATCAAGAGCTAAGGATGAGAAACTCATTCTATGCAAGACAGTAGAAAACTCGCGCAACAGAAAAAAGCTGCCAAAAAGATAGCTGAGATTATGTACGCCTCATTGCAAAAGCTCCCCGCGGATGAGCGGAAGATCCGCGTTGAGGCGATCCAAGAACTCAAGGTTAGCCGCAGTGGGCGCGGTAATACTCCCAAGCGAGTTTCCACTCGGGCGAGCCTTCGGGCACGTTCGCGAGCCTAAGCTGCTCAGCATAGGCCCGCTCATCTTTAGCCTTCATTGCTTGTAGTGCCTTCGTGCTGAATATCCGCAGAATCTTGCGTTTTTCGAAAGCCTCTTGCTTGGCCTTACTTGCAAGGCTCTGATCTGCGTTTCTGACCTGATCTATCTCGGTCTCTCGATCATTGGGCTTTTTCGCCATCTACGGCCCATAGCGTACCAGAATCCCTTATTGCAATCAATTACTCGTCGCACGCGAAACTAAAGCGAAGTCATTGCATTTAATTGACAGATCTTGGTCCTTGGCTATAATACGAAGACGGGAGAACCGCGACGTGAAGGACATCCAGGAAGTCATCGCAGAGAAGTACCAACAAATCGAGCAGCTTCGCACCCAAATTAGCGCTCTTGAGAAAGCAAAGCAGATTATCGAGGGCAGCTCACGGGAAACCGAAAAACCACAAAGCCAACCGGACATGGCCACTGTTGTTCTGGAAGAAGTCGGGAAGCCTATGCATATAACTCAGATTGTCGAGCAAGTTCGGAAAAAATACGGTCGATCGCTAAAGGCCAATACTCTAGGAGTGACGCTTTACCGATATGCGCAGCGGGGAAAACGCTTCTATAAGGTAAAGGTCAAGCCAAATACCTACGGGCTCATCAAGTGGCAAGCGCCCGGAGATCACGTCGAAAATGCCAAGGCCCTAAAGGTTGCAAGCTGACGGGAAACACCTCTTGGCCATTGCGCCAGCAAGGCTTGCCGGTACGCCGAAATTGTAAAGCAGACGAAGAAACGGCATCGGGCGGCCCTTCATTTTCGCTCAAGACAGCAATCCCGCCGCGCTCCACGGGCGATTGTCCACGCTTTCCCCTCCAATGACTCGGTCAGGCGCCGAAGCGGACCATGGCGGTGAGCGCGGCGGCGAGATGCGCGGCGGCTTCGTCGCGCCAGCGCGCGCCATTTTCGGCGGTGGCCGGGCGCGGATCGCCCATCACGCCGCTCGGCGCGATGTCCGACGTAAGCCACGCGAAGGTTGCTGGCGCGTTCTCGGGCAAGAGCAGCTGCGGCTTGGTGACGTCCGCGATGTAGTTGCTCGTATAGGCAGATTGGTCGACGAGCTGCGGCACCGCGCCCAGCAGCAGCGCCGTTTCGACTTCGCCTGCGTGAAATCCGTAGGCGCGTTCCTGCGCGCTCACGCCTTCGTACTTCACGCCGCCCGAGCCGTGCAGCGTAAAGGTGCGCAGACCGAATTCGGCGCGCAGATCGCGAGCCATCACGTCGATCAGCGCGGTGTTTCCGCCGTGCGTGTTATACAAAACCAGCTTGCGGAAGCCCGCCTTCGCGATACTCGACCCGAGATCGCGCAGCACCGCCATGAACGTATTCGAGCTGACGGAAAGTGTCCCCGGGAAGCCGATGTGCTCGTTGCTCTTGCCGTAGCACACGGGAGGCAACGCATAGACCGGCATTTCCGCCGGCAGCTTTTCGAGCGCGTGACCGAGCAGCAGATCATTGATGAGCGTGTCGGTGGCGAGCGGAAGATGGTGGCCGTGCTGCTCGATCGCGGCTGTCGGCAGGACGAGCAGTGTTGTTTCGCGCGGCAGCGCATCGACCTGCTTCCAATTCAGATACGCGAAGTTGCGGGAATCGGGAATCCAGGTCTTCATCGGCTGGGCGCCTCTGGTTCGAATGTGAGCATCTTGCCAGGATTCATCAGCCCCTTGGGATCGTAGCGGCGCTTGGCGAGCAATTGGACGTTGTCGGGGCGATAGCGCCCGCCGCCCTCGACGTAGTTGACGTGCGGATTCGCGACGAACACGCCGATCTCGCGGCAGAAGTCGATCATCTCATTCAGGCGCTCCTCCGTCGTGTAGTAAACCACCGGCAACGAACCGGGAATCATCACGCCTTCGCCATCCTTCCAGAACTCCATGTGAAAAATCATTTCGTGGCCGAAGCGCTCTTTCAGGCGGCGCATCTGTTCGCGCACGGTCGAAGGATCGAAGGCGCACTGCAGATATGTGTAGGCATCGTCCGCTTTCATGGCCCATAGCGTGGTGTGGTTCCAAGTGTAATCGGAGAGCAGCGGGCGCGTGCGCAGGCCGAGATACGCGCCGGAGTAGCTGACCTCACCGCCCGCATCGCGCGCGGCGGATTCGAAAGCGGCAAGCTGCGCCGCGGCGATCATGAAAAAAATTAGCGCCTTGCCCTCGGGCGCGTACTGGCGCACCGGCCCAAAGAAAGATGAGATGGGCCACTCAAAAACAGTGACGAGCCGCTTGGTCCAATCGGGGCTTCGCGCGACGCGTTCGCTGAAATCGAAAGCCTCTTCGAACGTGTCGAATGCGACCGCGCACTGCGCCCATTCGACCGCAGGCGCGAGCGCGAGCCAGATGCGCGAGATCACGCCGTTGGTGCCCCACGCGTGCAGAATTTCGTGCACGGCCTGTCCTTCGTGCAGTACGACGCGCGGCTCGGCCTCCATGGTGACCACCTCGAGGGCGCGGACCGTATCGTAATCACGCAGGTTGCCGTGCGCCACCGAGCCCACGCCACCCGAGCCGCCGCCGAGGAAGCCGCCGACCGTGGCCTTCACGATGGTCGAGGGATAGCAGCGCAGCTCCCAGCCGCATTTGCGGGCTTCGTTTTCGATCACGCCGAGGCGCGCGCCGGGCTGGCAGACGGCAACGCCGCCCGGCTCGAACGCCTCGATCTGGTCCATGCGCGCGAGATCGAGGACGATTCCGCCGCGAAGCGGCACCGCCTGGCCGTAATTGCCGGTGCCGGCGCCGCGGATCGTGACCGGCAGATCGTGCGCGTGGCAATAGCGCAGGATATTTTGGATTTCGGGCGTCGTGAGCGGCTGGACGACGATATCCGCCACTTTGCCGTCGAGCTGCTTGCGCAGGACAGGTGAGTACCAGTAGAAATCGCGCGAGAGCTGCTCGACGATCTGCGGCTGCGTGAGCACGCGCGAGTCGTCGCCGAGGATGGCGCTGAGTGCGGCGGCGTGATCGGGTTGCATGGCCGTGGCTCGGATGTTCTGTCCTCGCAGACGAATCTACTTACTCGACTTCCCGGCGCGTGATGGCGACGACCATGTGCGAAACGCCTGCTGCATATTCGGGTGCGTGAAAAGCGTGTTGCACAGCTCGCGCAGCACGGGCCCCTCGACGATGCAGGGCATGTCCGAGCGCCGCGAGACTTCCTTCGCCGGAATATGAATCTGATTCACGAAGCGATTGGCGTCCGCGATGGTCGTGCCGAAGACGATGCGGTCGAGGCCCGCCCATAACGCGTTAGCCATGCACATCGCGCAAGGCTCACAGGTCGAGTACATCGTGTAGCCGGCAAGGCTGGTGCGCTTGAGTTTCTTGCAGGCGAGGCGAACGGTGCGCGTTTCGGCGTGGGAGCTGGGATCGTGCTCGCGGCGGACGGCATTGACGGCGCGCATCAACGTCTCGCCCGTGCGCGTGTTGACGATCAGCCCGCCAAACGGCACCGGGTGCAGCGTCTCCAGCGTGCACGCCGTGAAGCGCACGATGGCGCGGATGCAATCTTCGTCAAAGGAAGTTACGCCGGTGCGTGCGGCTGCCGGGGTCGCCATGTCGTAATTTATCATGCTGGAGGACGAGCGTGACACGGTAAAGTGCGCGCGACAGGCCGCCTGAGGGTGAGTCTTTTGGGGGCGCGCGCCGCTGATAGAATGAATCGAATTAATTTATGACTGAACATTCGAGTCCGGCGCCGGCGAGTCCGGTGAAGAGCCTTCGCGCAGAACTGATCGCCGGCCGCATGACGCCGCGCGAAGCGATGCGCGATGCGCTCACGCATGCAAACAGCAACGCGGGCAAGAATGTGTATCTCGCGCTCGACGCAAAGCGGGCCTTGGCGGAGGGCGACGATTTGGCGGCACGATTCGGCGGTAGCGCGGGCGCAGAGCGAGAAAAGCCGGTGCTCTATGGCCTGCCGATTTCGCTGAAGGATTGCTTCAATCTCGCGGGATTTCCGACGTCGTGCGGCTCGCGGTTTTACGCCGAGCAGAGCGGCATCGTAGGGACCGACTCGGCCGTGGCGACGCGGCTGCGCGCGCAAGGCGCGGCGATCGTCGGGAAGACGCATCTGCATCCTCTCGCGTACGGAATCACCGGCGAGAATCCCGAGTACGGCGATTGCCTCCAGCCGCGCGATGCGACGCGGCTGACTGGCGGTTCGTCGAGCGGCGCGGCGGCGAGCGTGCAGGAAGGCTCGGCGATCGCGGCGATTGGGACGGATACGGGCGGCTCGATTCGCGTCCCGGCGGCGCTCTGCGGCCTTGCGGGCTATCGCGCATCGATCGGGCTGGCGCATGAACGTGCGCTGTGGCGCGGCGGCGTCCACCTGGCGCAATCGTTCGACACGCTCGGCTGGCTCTTCCGCGATCTGCGCGACGCGCCGCTGCTGGCCGAAGCGCTCTTCGGATTGCGTGTGCCCTCGAGGGCCGAGACGCAGGTGAAGATCGCGTGCGTGAGCGGCGATTTTCTGCGCGACTGCGACGTGGACGTGCTCGACGCTTTCGCGGATTGGCAGAAGCAGCTGCGGGGGCGCGGCGCGACACTTACCGAAATCGAGGTCGCGTGGTGGGACGAGTCCATGGAAATTTTCGCGCCAATTCAGGCGCACGAAGCGGCCGCAATTCACACGGCGCGGACGGGCGGCGACTTTTCGCATTTCGAGCGCGCGATCGCGGAACGGCTGGCGTGGGGCGCGTCGATCACGGATGCGGAGGTCGAGCGATTGCGCGCGCGGCACGTGGCGTTTCGCGCGCGGATGGATGCGCTGCTCACCGCGCACGATTATCTGATCCTGCCGTGCGCGCCGGTGAGCCGCTTGGTTGCCAGCGCCGACAACAGCGGCGCGCGCGCCAAAATCCTGCGCTACACCACGCCCGTGAGCCTCTCGGGGATGCCGGTGGTTGCGCTGCCCGCGCACGATCGCAACGGCGCGGGCGTGCAACTCGTCGCGGCGCGCGGCGCCGATGCGCGGCTCGTCGCCTACGCCGCGCAGATTGCCGCCTGAAATCCTGGTGACGCGTGCTACCCTACGCCATGCACAAGGGCCTCTCGGTAGGCGTATTGTCCCTCCTCGTCGTTTCCACCATGCTGGCTTTTGCCGGCTGCCATCACTCCACAAGCGAAAACGGGCTGATGAAGGTTGTCCTGCAGGCGGATTGGTATCCGCAGCCCGAGCATGGCGGCTTCTACACGGCGCTGGTTGATGGCTACTACAAGGACGAAGGGCTCGACGTCACGATCGTGCCGGGCGGGCCGTATGTTTCCGTCGAGCAGCAGGTGTCCGTGGGCTCAGCGCAGTTCGGCATGAGCTCGTCCGACAAAATTCTCGAATCGATCGCGGACGGCCAGCCGCTGATCGCTGTCGCCGCCACGATGCAGCACGACCCGCAGGGCATCATGGTCCGTAAGGACTCGGAGATCAAATCCTTCGCCGACCTCAACGGCCATACGGTCGCGATCAAGACGGGCTCGACGTGGTGGGAGTTCATCGCCAAGCGCTACAACCTCAACAACGTCCACGAAGTACCCGCCATGATGAACGTGGCGAATTTCGTCGCCGACCCGAATTACGTCCAGCAGGCGTTCGCGACGTCCGAGCCGTTTTTCGCGCAGCAGGCGGGAATCGCGACGCGCGTTCTGCTGACGAGCGATGCGGGCTATAACCCCTACCGCGTGATGTTCACGTCGCGCGCGTTTCTGGCGCAGCATCCCGGAGCGGTCGCGGGATTCGTGCGCGCGTCGATCAAGGGATGGCGCGAGTACCTCAGAGATCCTACTGCTGCGAACGCGGCCATCGCGAAGCTGAATCCGGCGCTCAATGCGGCGTGGATGCACTTCACATGGCAGGCGCTCCGCGACGGCAATTTCGTTACCGGAAGCGATGTGAGCGGCGCCCAGATCGGGCAGATGGATCCCGCGCGGTGGCAAACGATGTACGACCAGCTCATCGACCTGAAGGTGATCGACAAGCAGCTCGATCCGTCGACGGCCTATACGATGCAGTTCGTGCAGGGGAAATAAGGCTAGGCAGGCTCGCCTAATTTCATTTGAATATGTGGCTGGCCATTTTGGCCCCAACGAACAAGCGCTCCATCATAAAAGCAATTATCACGAGAACTACGAGGACGATCCCAAGAGTCTTGCCTAAGCCTTTGGAACGGGATTTCATCGCGGAAGAATATCTTGTCCGGCTTCCCGTGTCACGCGGACCGCGATCGGGCGGCCCATTTGTGAGATGCCTACCAGCTGCTACTCCTGGCCGATATCCTCGTGCCAGATTTTGGGGTGCTTTTCGATATAGGCGGAGAGCAGCGCGGCACACTCCTGCGAATCGAGGTCGATCACGTTGACGCCGAGCGAGCGCAGCCATTCGACGCCGCCCTGAAAATTGCGGCTCTCGCCGACCACGAGCGTTCCGAAACCGAATTGCCGCACCAGCCCGCTGCAATACCAGCACGGAGCGAGCGTGGTGACCATAATCAGGTTGCGATAGCTGTGCTGCCGCCCGGCGTTGCGAAAGGCATTCGTCTCGGCGTGCATCGAGGGGTCGCCATCCTGGACGCGGCGATTGTGCCCTGCGCCGACGAGGTTCCCGGTGGCATCGAAGATCGCCGCGCCGATCGGCAGCCCGCCCTCGGCGAGCCCCTTGCGGGCCTCGGCGAGCGCAATCTCGAGCATCGCGGCGTAATCAGGATTTGGCGTCATCGCGAGCTTTACAAACTACCACGAAAGTTTTCCCGCGACGCCGCGATCATTGTAAAGACGCGGGTAGGATACAAAATTCGCAAAAAAATGTTAAGCGCGTCCGATTCGAGGTGAAATCCCACTCCGGGCGACCCCCCGTAGCTGTGTCGATTAGAACTGACCTCCATCGTGTGTTTTCTGCGAGTTACAGCGATTTCTAATCGCCACAGTGTCGATTAGAAATGAGCGCCGAAACAAACCTAAAGATTACGCAGAGAACGCAGAGGAGGCGCTGGAGCGGAGCCGCTCAGGAAAACTCATCGCGGAGACAGCGGCAAGCTAGATCAACAATTCCGCGGGCGAAATGCCTGCTCGCAATCGCGAATTTTCAAAGAGCGTTCAGCCCTCGTCGAGAGGGCGGACGGCTCTCGCCGCCACATCCACGGTGGCAGATTACGGCGCGAGGATCACCTGTACGCGAGTACAATTTCGGGCAGGGGCGCGGCGACTGGACGGCTTTCGATGGCGGGCCGGTACCAGGTCAATGGTTTTGTGCCGCACCTACGGCGCTCGGAGCCATTTGGGTGACGGGGTACCCAGCGCTTCCGCGTTGGGCTAGCTTCTGTCGCGCCTACGGCGCTTGGGAATGGAGATGAAGCAGAGCCAGAGAAAGGCCGCGGCGCGCGGGCGCGTTTCGATTAGACTGTGCGCCTATGAGCGCGATCGACGAAGTTCTTGCAGCAAACGAAATTTATTCGCGTACGCACGAATTCCGCCGGCTGACGCCGCGTCCCGAGCGGAAACTAGCGGTGCTCACCTGCATGGACACGCGGCTCTCGATCCGCACGATGGGCCTGCGTGAGGGCGACGCGCACATCATCCGCAACGCGGGCGGAATCGTCACGGACGACGCGCTGCGCTCGCTGCTGGTGTCGCACTACCTGCTCGACACCGAGGAATTCATGATCATCAACCACACCGATTGCGGATTGATGCACACCACCGAGCAGGACCTCCGCACCCGCATCCAGAATCGCGCAGGCACGGCCGCCGTCGCCCCGTCGTTCTTCTACGCATTCCAGAATATCGAGGAAAACGTCCGCCACCAGCTGCAGAAGCTGCGCTCGCACCCGTGGGTTCCCGCCAGCATCGCCGTGCGCGGATTCGTCTACGACGTGGCAAGTGGCCGCCTCCGCGAAATCGCCTTCAGCTGACCCTTAGGCCAAGACTTGCCGAGTTCTCAAATTACACCGCAGACCGCCGCAGATGAAACATGCTATCTTGGCTCGAGCGAAGAGGCCTGACGCGGGGATTTCGGAAGTGGCGTCAGTGCCAGAAGGGGGACCGCGATGCCTCGAATGCACCTGACTCGGCTGCGCGGAGATGTTCGAGAGTTCCCTCGGTACAGCATTTCCGAAGCTGCCTTTTACATCCGAATGCCCGCGTCGACCCTCCGGGCTTGGACGCGCGGACAGGATTACATCACGCATGGAGTTCACCGCACGTTTGACCCGGTGATCGATCCCGCCGATCCTCAAAATAAACTGCTCTCCTTCTATAACCTCGTTGAGGCGCATGTGCTTCGCTCGACGATCGAGAGCGGTGTGCCGCTGCGGAGCATGAGGAAAGCCCTAAAGTATATTCGGGGAACAATTCCGGGAAAGCATCCACTGCTGACCCACGATTTTGAAGTCTCTGGCAAGGACGCCTTTATTCAGCACCTGGGCATGACGATTTGCGCCACAAGGGACGGTCAGTTGGCAATGCGCAAAATAATAGAGCAACATCTGAGACGCATCGTTCGCGATGACAACGGATTACCCCTGAAGGTTTTTCCAATTAACTCGAAGAGATTAGCGATCGATCCATTGTTTGCTTCAGGGAAACCCATCGTGAAAAACAGGGGTATCACTGCTTCGGTACTCTGGGCCAGGAACAAGACTGGAGAAAGTATTCCAGAAATAGCCAAGGACTATGGTCTGAGAACGATTGAGGTCAAAGAAGCGATCGCAGACTACGAGTGGAAGGTCGCAGCCTGAAGAACCGCCGGTCTTTTTCACCGATCGCACCTTCGGGAAGGTGAAACTGGCCGATATGCTGCGCCATGCCGACTTTGTCGTTGTTACCCACTACGATGAATACGGAGATGAGGGTCACAAGATTGCCGATCCGGTCATTATCAAGGATTGCGGCCTGAAGAATCGGGTTCTACTAACAGGCGATCAAGATTTGGTCTATACGTGGGCGGTCGAAATACGTGAGGCTGGCATCGCGGTCTTCGTAACCACCGATAACAACGAAGGGCCGGACAAATGGGGACCTAGAATCATCGCTGCCAAACGGGACATTTGGCGCGAACTTGCCAGGAGAACGAAGCCCTTTACCGCTCGGATTTCTAGAGAAGGGCAGGTTACGCAAGTGAGGATTATTGAGAAAGGATCCTGGAAGGCGATAACGATCTCAAAAAAGAATCGGCTCGACCGCAGAACACAAGGGTAGGGCGCCTGGTCAGGTGTGAAGTTCCACACTCGTCACGAATTACTAGTCGGATCTCGGGTTCTCAGGTCAGTCCACGTCCTCGTGCCTTATCTCGGAGACGAGACTTCAGCACATCGCCTTCGCGCAGCTTCCGGCAGAAGCGGTTCAGCGAATCCTGCTCTTTCGCGTTCAGGACTCGTATCAGAGCCTTCACGAGCTTCGAATGGCTCGGCAGGAAGGCCCCACCCGCACAAATCGAGAATGGGGCACCCGGAAAATCAAAGGCGTTCCGCGACTATTGCGTTACACGGGTGCACATTTTCGCTTTTATCTCGCGCGGCCCCTGCGTTAGGCTGGTGGCGCGTTCGCGAAGCAGCAATGGCAAACGCGAAGAGAAAAGCGCCGGGCTAAAGGCGAGGCGGCCGCTGCGAAGGCAAAGCCGCGGACGGCGCGGTGGGTGCGAGGAACGGGGACAGGAGGCAGGGCGAGGCGTGACGGGGAAAAACCTGGGACGAGCGATATTCTGGCCGGTGTTTCTCGCGATTGCCGCGGGATGCATCGGCGCTTCCTACCATGCGCGATTTTTGGCCGAGAACAAGATTTCCGCGCAGGTGTCGCTTGCCGCCATCGAAGCGAAGCGAATCCAGCAGCAGGTTGTCCTTTACACCGAGATGGCGGTGCCATCGCGCGTGCCGTTTGCGTCATTTCTGCAGAAGCTGGGGATCGACGGAGGCACGGTGGCGAATATGGTGGCCTCCGCGAAATCGGTTTTCGACTTTCACCACGTGCGCGCGGGAAATCAGGTGAAGATCGGGCGGTCGGTTTTCGGCGAGTTGCGAGAAGTCGATTACCGTATCGACGAGGATCACATTCTTTCGATTGCGCCCGCGGTTGCGAAAGATTCGGCCGTTCCCGGCAGCGCTGATTTCCATTCGGAAGTCGATACGATTCCGTCGACGACCGAAGAAGTCGGCGTAGCGGGCAAGATCGACGATTCGCTTTTCGACGCGGTGACGGATGCGGGCGAAAAGCCGGAACTCGCGATGCGCATCGCGGCGATCTTCGCGTACGATCTCGATTTCTACACCGACCCGCGGCCCGGCGATACGTTTCGCGTGGTGATCGAGAAGAAAATTCTGGAGAACGGCGAGACGGCCGACTACGGGCGCATCCTCGCGGCGGAATACGACAACGGCGGGCACGCGTATCGCGCCGTCCTTTTCCACGATGGGTACGGCGATCCGGCGTACTACACGCCGGAAGGGAAGTCGATGAAGCGGATGTTTTTGCATTCGCCGCTGAAATTTGCGGCGCCGATCACTTCGCATTTCAGCTATCACCGGTTTCACCCGATCCTCAAGGAGTATCGCCCGCACCTCGGCATCGACTACGGCGCGCCCATGGGCGCGCCGGTGCAGACGATCGGCGACGGCAGGGTGATTTTCGCGGGGCGCAAGGGCGGCGACGGGAATTTGGTGAAGGTGCAGCACGCGAACGGCTACACGACCTTTTATATGCACCTCTCGCAGATTCTGGTGCGGGACGGGCAGCGCGTGAAGCAGGGGCAGAATATCGGGCTCGTTGGAATGACGGGGCTCGCGACCGGGCCGCATCTCGATTTCCGCATCGAGCTGCACGGGACATTCTTGAATTTCGAGAAGCTGAAGCTGCCGAGTTCCGATCCGGTTGCCAGGCGCGATTGGAATGCGTTCGTGGCGGCGCGCGATCATGCGCTGGCGGAAATGCCGGCGGTCAAGGCGGGGAATGGCGCCATCGCGCAAAATCAGCCGCTGCACAGCGATGCCGGTGGTAATTGATTTCCCAGGCTGGCGGACTGCAAGCCGAAAATCGAAAATCGAAAATCGAAAATCGAACCGCACACTACATGCTGCAGGTGAATCTGCGCAAAGGAAGCGCGCTTCGCGCGCGATTGTTATGGCGGGGCTGGAAGCCCCGCCCTTCCACCACGGACTCCACGCACGTGCGGTCTTCTTATGTCGGAACTGAGTCGGATGCACCGACAGGATTGTCGGTGCCACGAAAGTCGGTGCCGCTGAAGACTAGGCGCGGACTTCCCAGGTGTCGCCGGCGTGGAGCATTTTGGCGAGGTCGCCTTTGCCGCGCTTGGCTTGGATGTCGCGAATCTGCGAGGAGATGAGGTCCTCGTAGCGCGGGACATTTTCCCACGAGCGCATAATGCCGATCGGGGTGGGGAAGCCGGGCAGCTCTTCCATATGCGCGAGCGCGAAGGCGTACGCGGGATTGAGATTCTGCGCGTCGTGGACGAGCAGATCTTTTTCGGAGACGCCGCTGCCGTTGCCGAGCGTGACGATCTCGAAATCGAAACCGCGCATGCGGATGCCCTTGTCGCGATTCTTGCCGAAGATCAAAGGCTTGCCGTGCTCGAGCTGGACGATGTGTTCGGTGCGCGCGTCCTTTTCGGTAAGCGTTTCCCACGCGTGATCATTGAAGATGTTGCAATTCTGCAGGATCTCGATATAGGCCGAGCCCTTGTGCGCCGCTGCTTTTTTCAGGGTGTCTTTCAGGTGCTGCTGGAAGACGTCGACGGAGCGCGCGACGAACGTGGCGCCGGCGCCGATCGCGAGCGCGAGCGGATTGAACGGGCGGTCGGTGGTGCCGAATGGAGTGGATTTCGTTTTCTTGCCGATTTCGGATGTGGGCGAGAACTGGCCCTTCGTGAGGCCGTAGATGCGGTTGTTGAACATCAGCACCTTGAGGCCCACGTTGCGGCGCAGCATATGAATCGTGTGGTTGCCGCCGATCGAAAGCGAATCGCCGTCGCCGGTGACGACCCAGACTTCGAGATCGGGGTGCGCGACTTTCAAGCCCGTGGCGACGGCGGGCGCGCGGCCGTGGATCGTGTGGAAGCCGAACGTGTTCATGTAATACGGGAAGCGGCTCGAGCAGCCGATGCCGGAAATGACGACGAATTTTTCGCGCGGGATGCCAAGCTCCGGGAAAACGGATTGAACGGCGGAGAGGATCGCGTAGTCGCCGCAGCCGGGGCACCAGCGGATTTCCTGGTCGGACTGAAAGTCTTATTTCGTTAGCGTTGGTAACAGCGTGGCCGTGCTCATTAAATTCTCCCGTCCGCGGCGAGGATCTCTTCGATCTTGCGCTCGATCTCGGACTGTTTGAAGGGTTTGCCCT
>JBKQNJ010000061.1:0-3466 GCA_052146315.1 Candidatus Acidiferrales bacterium
CTTCAATTTGTATTCGAAGCTGATCTTGTCGTCCGAAACGGGCCACGCTCGGAGCGCGCCGAGTGCCAGCCTCAAAGCTGAGCAAGACGAAAGTAACCGTAACGTTGAGCGGCGAAGGCGGCGACGAGGTTTTTGGCGGCTACCTTACCTATCGCGCGAACGAGCTGGCGCGCATCGCGCGGCACGTGCCGCCGGGACTTTTGAGGCTGGCACTCGGCGCGCTCCGAGCGTGGCCCGTTTCGGACGACAAGATCAGCTTCGAATACAAATTGAAGCGCTTTCTCGAAGGTTGTTTGATGCCTCCTGAACAGGCGCACGTCTATTGGAACGGCACCTTTTCGGCGGCGCAAGCAAGCGCCCTCATGCAAACACCGCTTCCGGCCGCGCTCGACCGCGTCCTGGGGGGCCTGCGCGAAAAGCTGCCGGGCGATGGCATTCGTCCCTACATGTGGTTCGATCAAAAATACTACTTGACCGACGACATACTCATGAAAGTCGACCGCATGAGCATGGCTCACGCCGTGGAAGCGCGGCCGCCGCTGCTCGATCATCGGATCGTGGAATTCGCGGCGTCGCTCCCGGGCTCCTTCAAAGTGAACGGCTCGCGCCAGAAGGTTTTGCTGAAGGAATTGATGAAGGGCAAGCTGCCGCCATCGGTTCTGACAAGAGGGAAGGCAGGGCTCGACATCCCGTCGCATGAATGGCTGCGCGGGCCGCTCCGCGGGTTGCTGCTGGATGCTTTACAAAGCGGGATTGCCGAGCACGGAGGCGTCTTTCGCAAGAACGCAATCGACCGGTGCGTGAACGATCATCTCGGAAGACGCGCCAATCTCGGCTATCACCTGTGGGGCTTGATGATTCTGTTTCTCTGGATGAAAAAGTGGCGGATCCAAACGGCGTCCGTTTCGGCGCCGAAACATCCGGCGCCCGAGAATGCTCTCACCCCGATCTGATTGGCCGTTTTTCCACAAGTTGTGTTATGAGCTCGCACCCCGGAAGCGAAGAGTCTCCTCGGAGCTGAACGCCCGTCGAAGAGCCGGCGAGACTCCGGCGCTACGCAAGCTGCCGTTGACGAATTCGGATGGACCGAGGCAAACGGCCTCGTTTCCTTGGCATCTGATTGATGTACAATGACGTAGATGAGTCCCGAAGTGAATCCGCTTTCATACTCTATCGTTGTGCCCTTCTTCAATGAACAGGAGAGCGTCGCCCAGCTCTACGTCAAAATCATCGAGGTGATGGACGCGGTGGGCGAACCGTACGAAATCGTGTTCGTCGACGACGGCAGCAAGGACGGCACGTTCCGGTTGATGTCGGAAATCGCGGGCGACGACGATCGCGTGGTCGTGGTCCGGCTGCGGCGCAATTTCGGACAGACCGCTGCGCTGAAGGCCGGTTTCGACCATTCAGAAGGCGAGATCATCATTTCGATGGACGGCGATCTGCAGCACGATCCCGCCGAGATTCCGCGGTTTATCGCGAAAATTCAGGAAGGCTACGACATCGTCAGCGGCTGGCGCGTCGAGCGGACCGATCACTGGCTGACCCGGCAAATACCCAGCCGCGTGGCCAACCGCATCATGGCGAAGCTTTCGCGCGTGGACCTCCACGACTTCGGGACGACCTTCAAGGCGTATCGCCGCGAAATTCTTTCGGAAATACATTTGTATGGCGAGCTGCACCGCTTCATTCCCGCGCTCGCGAGCTGGGCCGGCGCATCGGTAGCGGAAGTACCCATCACGAACATTCCGCGCAAAGCCGGCAAATCCAACTACGGCATTTCGCGCACGATCCGCGTGTTGCTCGATCTGCTGAGCGTGAAGTTCCTGTTGGATTATTCGACCAAGCCGCTGCAGTTCTTCGGCGTCGCCGGGCTTTCATGTCTGGCAGCCGGAGGCGGTATCGGCCTCTGGGTCTTCGCACGGAAGGCATTGCTCAATGAAGGATTACTCGCCAACCACGGCCCTCTGATGCTGCTCGGGATGGCTTTGGTGATGGGCGGCATCCAGTTCATAGCAATCGGCCTCATCGGCGAGCTTCTGGCCCGCACGTATTACGAATCCCAGAACAAGCCGGTCTACAACGTGCGCCAGTTCCTTGGCCGCGGCCGGAATCAGGCGAAGGCCGGCCGCAGCGAGCCGCCGCGTACGGCGGGCGCGGCAGGCCGTTAGCGCGAAGGGCTTCAGTATTGTCTTCTCTGATCGTTTCCATAATGAATGGACCGGTGTTAATGGCATGTGTTCGCGCGCTAAAATGATTCTTGCGTCGTCCAGGTTACGAGGGTAAAAGCTTATATTCACTGGAATTTCACCGTGTAACCGATTTTCCGTCGGCCATCAAACGTAACGCTGCAGCTGATGTTTACGGAGGAGACATGAAGATTGCTGTGTTGGGGGGAGACGGCTATTGCGGCTGGGCTACGGCTCTGTATCTTTCGCAGAAGGGTCACTCGGTCGCAATCGTCGACAACTTTCTGCGGCGCCAGTGGGATTTCGAGCTCGGCGCGCAGACCCTCACTCCGATCCGACCGCTCCCCGACCGGCTGCGCGCCTGGCACGAACACACAGGCAAGACCATCGATCACTTTATCGGCGATATCACCGATTACGAGTTTCTGGCGTCGGTGATGAAGGAATTCGAGCCGGAATCCGTGGTGCACTTTGCCGAGCAGCGGTCGGCGCCGTACTCGATGATCGATCGCAAACATGCAGCGTTCACGCAGGTCAATAATGTGGTCGGCACACTAAACCTGTTGTTCGCGCTGCGCGAGTTGGCGCCGGATTGCCATTTAGTGAAACTCGGCACGATGGGCGAATACGGCACTCCGAATATCGACATCGAAGAGGGTTACATCGAGATCGAGCACAACGGCCGCAAAGACGTGCTGCCTTATCCGAAGCAGCCGGGCTCTTTCTACCACCTGTCGAAGGTGCACGACAGTCATAACATTACTTTCTGCTGCAAGATTTGGAAGCTCACAGCCATTGATTTGAGGCGGGGAAGAATTTATTACCCGTTGGAGGAACTGAAAAGGGCCGGGGTCAAGGCCGGTGATTTTCTGGCTTTGAAGGATTCCCGCCGGGTGCGGTCCTTGGTTCAAACATCGGTTGATTTCACGGAAGCCTATTTCCGCCGGGGATTTCCATTGTTAGAAGCCGTCGAAGGAAGGCTCGGGCTCGAAATCCGGGCCACCTACCTGGGAGGCCAGGGAATCCTCTCGAAAATCCGCGCCCTGGACTACAATGTGCTTCAACAACGTCCCGTCTGGAATGCCTTCGACAAGGCGTTTCTGGCCCTCAGGGCCCTCGGGGGCAACGTCCGTTCTTAAGACCCTAACTTGAGAAAAAATTTAATTTTAGGAATCCGCTTGAATCACCCCGATGGCTCCCTGGAAAAGAAATCCAGTTTCTATTTCCCGCTTTTGCTTCTTCCCTCTCCCAAAAGAGCGGCCATGGAGGCGCTTTAC
>JBKQNJ010000062.1:0-35998 GCA_052146315.1 Candidatus Acidiferrales bacterium
GTCGTAGATCGCCATCGAGGCATGCTGCAACCCGACGGTACCGTGAACGCATACAAGCAAGGGCTTGCCCTCGATTTTGAAGTAGCCATGGCTCATCGCGACCGCCGACTCTTCATGGCAGCAGGTGATGAATTCCGGCTTGACGTTGCCGCCGTAATTGATCAGCGATTCGTGCAGGCTGCGAAACGAATTGCCGGGGTTCGCGCATAGATATTCGAAGTCGAGCGACTTGAGAACATCCACCATGTAATCCGAGCCAGGGTGATCGACGGTGAGCACATCCACGCTCGGCCGCCCGTCGGCCACGGACGCTTTCAAAAGCGGCGGCGCACCGGCGTTGGCGCGCGGCTCGGGCGCTGCGGCTTTCGCCGCCCCCGGCACGGCCACGAGCGCGGCCGTGCCTGCCGCAGCCGTCCTAAGGAAATCGCGGCGATTCACCGAATTCTTTTTGGATTTTCCCACGGCGACCCCCTGACTCATCTGCTTGCGCATGCCCGGCCTCGGCTCGCGCGAACGCTCCAGAGGTTACTCCCATTCCACCCCGAAGCTCACCTGAAAAGTGAAGACTCGCGACGGCGTTCGGCGACCCAATCGAGGAAGCGTTCCATGCGCGTCCGCTCGCGCCACATCAGGCCAAAGAATTTGCGCGCATCAAGATCGGCGGCATCGTGCCCGAAAAATGTTTCGAGCCGCCATTGAATGTAAGGCGATTTCCACGGGCGCAGCCGGTAGCCCTTGGCGATGATCCAGTAGTAGTGCAGCGCGTTCAGCATTTGTGTCGCGCAAGGGTATCACGAGCGGCAAAGGTGGCCGCCAATCGGGGAAGCGTCCTTCGGCTGGCAAAATACGCCAGCCTCAGGATGACGATCCTCGTCGGATCGTCACGGCAAGCGCCGGACCCAGATGCGCTCGGTGGCGGGCTTGCCAAGGTGGATACGCGCGGCGCCGTGCCCGGCGACGGTGATAGCCATCGTCTCGTCGTATTCGCGTTCGAGAACGCGAATGCGCACGCCGGGACGCAAGTGGCGTTGCTCGAGAAACGCGAGGAACGCGGGATCCTTTTCGTAGACGCGCAGCACTTCGTAGGGATGTCCCGGCGCGGATTCGGAAAGTTTTGCGGCGCCGTGTTTCTTGCGCAGGCGCGACATCCCGCCGAAAAGAGGCACGCCGTGCGGGCAGCGGCTGTCGCGCCCGAAGCGCTCCAAAAGCAGCCGCGCGACCTCGGGCGAAATTCCGTGCTCGAGCCGCTCCGCCTCTTCGTGCGCGCGCGACCATTCGAGCCCGATCACCTCCGTGAGAAGCTTTTCCGCGAGCCGGTGCCGCAGGACCAGATGATGCGCGGTGGTCTTCCCTTTCGCCGAAAGCTCGATGCGGCCGTCGCGCCACACGCGCAGATAGCCGTCGCGAGCCATGCGCTTCAGCGCGGCCGTGACGGCCGGCGGCGTCACGCCAAGATCCTCCGCAAGCCGCGCGCTGATCGGCGCCTGCTCCTCCTGGACGATCTCCCAGATCGCCTTAAGGTAATCTTCGCGGGAAGCGCTGGTCGTTTGTCGCGGCATGCGCCCTGATTATGCCAGTATTTCCACAAATTCGAGACGGTTGCCCCAGGGATCGTCCGCGTAGAAACGGCGCGTTCCGGGAATACTCTCATCCATCAGAACGATGCCGCGCTTGGCGAGCGTTTCCCGCAATCGGTCGAAATCGGCCACGGCAAACGCGGGGTGCGCCTTCTTCGCGGGACGAAAATTCTTCTCCACGCCGATATGTAATTGCCGGTCGCCGCACTCGAACCAGCAGCCGCCGCGTGCGCGCAATGCCTCGGGCTTTTGGATCTCTTTCAGCCCGAGCACGCCGCCGTAAAATTCGCGCGCAGCCTCTTCGCATCCGGCTGGTGCTGCGATCTGAATGTGGTCGATTCGGGTGACGCCCGCCGCCATGCCGCGAGCGTAGCATGCCCGGGTATCGGCCGGAAACCGCCCCGACATCGAATTGACATCCCCCGCCGGGCCGACGTACGCTGAGGCTCAGGATCACATGCCTACGGACCTATTCGAAGAGATCGTGCGGATGCGCCGGGCCGGCGGGCGGGGCGCGCTGGCGACGATCGTCCACACCAACGGCTCGATCCCCAGCTACGAAAGCTCGCGCATGCTGGTGCGCGACGACGGCTCGATCCTCGGGACGATCGGCGGCGGCTGCGTCGAAGCCGAAGTCTGGGCGGCGGCCAAGGAAGTGATCGTGGCCGAGCAGCCGCGCAAGATGACGTTCAATCTCAATCAGGACGCGGCCTACGACGCCGGCCTGATCTGCGGGGGCACGCTCGAAATTTTCGTCGAGCCGATTCTGCCGCAGCCGCTGCTCTATATTTTCGGTGGCGGGCATATTTCCTCTGCGGTCGCGCGCGTCGCGAGCGCCTCGGGATTTTCGATCACTATCGCGGACGACCGCGAAGCCTTCGCGAACACCGAGCGCTTCCCAATGGCGGAAAAGCTTTACACCACGTACGAGGATGCGTTCGCGAAAATCGCTCCCAACGCCTCAAGCTACCTCCTCATCGTCACGCGCGGTCATCGCGACGACATGCGCGTGCTCGCCTGGGCGGTGCGCACCGGCGCGCGCTACATCGGCATGATCGGCAGCAAACGCAAGGTGCTCTCCGTATACAAGGCTCTCGAAAAGGAAGGGTACTCGCCCGAGGAATTCGAGCGCGTGCACGCGCCCGTCGGCCTCGATATCGGCGCGCTCACGCCGGAAGAGATCGCCGTCAGCATCACCGCGGAACTGATTGCCGTACGCCGCAACGCCGTCGGCCTGCCGCACAAGTCGGTCAAACTCCCGCAAGCCGCTGCCGTCCACCACGACTGACGCGCGATGGCCGCCGCGCCGCCCGACCCGAAGCCGCTTGCCGCAGCCATCGACCCAAGGCCGCTCGCCGCAGCCATTCTGTCCGCGGGCGAATCGAGTCGCATGGGCAGCCCGAAGGCGCTGATCCCCTACCGTGGCACTACGTTCGCGGGACATCTGCTCGATGTGGTCAAGCATCCGCGCATCGGCATCGTCCGTGTCGTGCTCGGTGCGGGCGCCGACAAAATCCGCGAGCGATTGCGATTGGACTCCACGACAATCGTGATGAATCCCGATTGGCCGAGTGGCCAGCTCTCTTCGATCCAGGCGGCGATTCGCAGCCTGCCGCCAGACGCCACCGCAGGCCTCGTGCTATGCCCCGTCGACCACCCAATCGTCTCCGCCGAACTCGTCGCGCAGCTGATCGCGCAGTTCGATTCGACCGGCAAGCCGATCGTGTTGCCCACGTATCGCGGCCGCCGCGGCCATCCCGTGATTTTTAGCGCTTCGCTCTACGACGAGCTCCTCGCGGCGTCTCCCGACGTGGGCGCGCGGCAAGTCGTCTGGGCGCACCAAGCGGACGTAGTGGGAGTTCCCACCGAGGAAAAGGGCATCGTGTTGAATCTCAACGACCCCGAAACGCTGAAGCACGCAATATCCACCTCGCGCCCGCAGTAGGATTCAGAGTTTTCGCGCGAGCGCGGCCACGGCGTCGGCGCAAAGCTGCGCCGCGTGGAAGGTAGCCGGAGGCAGGCCGCCGAGCGCCTCCGAAACCTGCTGCGGCGTAATCTGCCGAGCTTCGGCAGCAGATTTACCGAGCAGCATGTCGGTAAGGGCCGAACTCGACGCGATCGCTGCAACGCATCCCTGCGTCTTGAATCGCGCGGCCGCGATGCGCCCATCCGCGATCCGCACCGCAAGCCGCATCACATCGCCGCAAACTGGATTCGTCACCTCGACCGTGGCCGTTGCATCTAACAGATCGCCGGCATTATGAGGACTGCGAAAGTGGCCGAGGATCGTCTCGTTGAACACGGATTCCAGTATACGGCAGGGGGAAAATTCATCCGTGCAAAGATTTCGCGCAACCATTCGCTTTTTGTTTGAATCTGATTGACAGGATAGGGCTTAGAACGATACTTTTATAACTCCCTAGCCTAGGTTCTTTCGTCAGGGCGCGAGAGAACGAATCATCAGTAAATAATCCGCCTACAGAATAATGGAGAATCTCAGATGCGACGACTCGCTTACTTGTTCATCCTCGCGTTGGCCATCGCCTTAGGCGCGACTCCCGGCTCCGCGCAGGATGGAAAACTCAAGATCAAAGTTTCGCCGAAACAGGCGTACGTATTCGTCGATGGCAACGCCATCCGCGAGGGCAACCAATCGATCTCCCTGAGCCCGGGGAAGCACACCGTGGTGGTCGTAAACTACGGCTACAAGATTTCGACCCAGGACGTGAACATCGAAGCGGGCAAGTCCACGCCGCTCGATGTGAAACTCGATGCCTACGGTGGTAACGTCAGCGGCCCGTTCGGCGACGTGCAGTTTAACGGCGATCCCCGTGCGGCGGTGCTCTCAAATGGCACTACGCCCGCCTATTTTGTAGGACACGTGGATGAGTTCGACTGGGATTGGATCTGGCACCAGAATCTTCTGCTGCCGGCCGGCACGCACCATCTGACCGTGACACACGCCGGAAAAACCATTTGGTCCGGCGACGTAACGGTGGCTGCAGGCAAGAAGGTAATCGTAAGTTTGCCAAGCGGCACTCAGAAGACGGTCGCATGGAGCCGCGGAGAGAAGCTGAAGGATGTGGCGCGATTCCATGCGGGCATCGCCAGCGCGACGGTTGCCGTAGCCCCGGTAACCGGCAGTTTCAGCGCCTCCGCCGCGAACATCAATTGCGGCCAGTCTTCCACGCTGAATTGGCAGACCGCCGAGACCGCCGACGCCAACATTGGCGGCATCGGGCCAGTGCAGCCGAGCGGCAGCCAGTCGGTTTCGCCGCACGCCACCACGGATTACCCCTTCACGGCGGCGGGACCCGGCGGCACGGTCAAGGGTGACGCCACGGTCAACGTCAACACCAAGGTGGACGCGAGCATCAGCGCGAATCCCGCGGAAGTCCACTACCGCAAGATCGGCGACAAAGTCATCACGCAGGATTCCACCACGGTGACGTGGCAAACCTCGAATGCCGATTCCATAACCGTCGATGGCAACAAGGTTGACCTCAGCGGCAGCGAAACCCTGAAGCCCGAGCCCTCCGACACGTCGCAGGTTCCCGACGGCCAGCCCGCGCGCACGGTCGACGAGAGCAAGAACGTTGCGTTGAGCGCGACGAACGTCTGCGGCGGCTCCGCCAGCGAGACGGCCGCGATTCACATCGTCGGATCGGTCGAGCCGATTCCCACGGTCACCCTGCAGAGCGTCTTCTATCCCACGGACTATCCGGATAAGGAGCACCCGCAGGTCGGACTCGTGAAGAGCCAGCAAGCCGCGCTTTCCACGCTCGCTGACGGCTTCAAGAAGTATCTCGAATACGATCCCGATGCCAAGCTTTCGGTGGAAGCTCACGCCGACGAGCGCGGTTCGAAAAACTTCAACCAGGACCTGAGCGAGCGCCGCGTCGAACGCATCAAGGCCTACCTCGTCGAGCAGGGCATCTCGGCCGATAAGGTCGAGACCGCTGCCTACGGCAAGGATCAGCCGATGCCCGAGGCGACCGTGAAGGAACTCGAGGACACCAACCCCGTCAAGGCGCCCAAGATGCAGATGCGGGAAAAGCGGACGAACTGGCTGGCCTACAACCGCCGCGCGGACATCATCCTGATGCCCTCCGGCAAGAAGTCGGCCCAGTTCTATCCGAACGGCGCCGATGACGTCGGCTTGATCTGGCAGCTGCCGAAACCTTCGCTGAAGAAGGTGGAAGCGGATCAGTAGTCGATTCCGGAAATCAGCGCGCCGGGGAGCAACTGCTCTCCGGCGCGTTTTTGTTTCTGGAGGGAGCGTGTATGGGGATTCTCGAACTTGCGGAGCCTGCCATTGTCATTTGCGCGCGCGACCGTGATCGCGCCACGACCTTTTATCGGGATACGCTTGAGCTGACTCTACTGCGTCAGGACCAATTCAGCGCGGTCTTTAAGCTGGGCGCGGCTACCGTGCGAGTAGCGGGCGTTCCCGATTACACACCGCACGAGCACACCATCCTCGGATTCAGGGTCGCGGATGTTCCGACAACCTTATCGGCGCTTGGAGAAAAGGGTGTGGAATTCCAGAGATACGCACACATCCCCCAGGATGAACTGGGGGTTTGCACGCTGCCCGGCGGAAACGCGCGCGTCGCATGGTTCAAAGACAGTGAGGGCAACGTATTGAGCTTGACGGACGCTTGAACCAAAGCGACGCGCCGAAAGAGATCGACTCTTGCAAGTCGTCGCTGCCTTGATCGAGCATGAGGGCAAGGTGCTCGTGTGCCAGCGCCGCCGTGGTGGCGCCTTCGAATTGTTATGGGAATTCCCCGGCGGCAAGGCGCGGCCGGATGAAACGCTCGAGTCAGCGCTCGCGCGCGAGCTGGCGGAGGAATTGGGCGTCACCGCGAAGATTGGCCGCGAAATCTACCGCACGCAGCACCGCTACGCCGAAATGTCCGAGCCGATCGAGCTGATTTTCTTCGCCGCAAGCGTATCGCCCGTCGAAATCCAAAATCTCATCTTCGAGCAAATCGAATGGCGCGATCCCCATTCCCTCCGCAACCTGAATTTCCTCCCCGCCGACCGCGAGCTGATCGAAAAACTCGCATCGGGCGAAATCACCCTAGAAGCTGTCTAGAAGCTATCTCTTCAACGGCTGAACGGAAGGGCGGGGCTTCAGCCCCGCCGTCAAGCTCGGTGAAAGAAGGGCTTTAGCCCCTGAAGCCATGTTTTCGATCGCGGCCGAGTATTTATGAGACAGCTTCTAGCCTCAAGAATTTGCTCGGCGGACAGCTTCACCGAATGTGTCGCACCGACCTTGCTTCACTTTTTCTCCGCGCTACGCAGTCCTTCCGGACTCGGCTAACCTCTAACGCTCCTACGGTGCTTCGAACAAGCGCCGGAGGCGCGGCACAAGTTAGCCCAGCGCGGAAGCGCTGGGAAAGCAGCGCGAAAAAGACCTCAAGCGCCGTAGGTGCGACACCCTGATCTCTTCGCCGCCTCCCACCGACGCATTCAAGAATCAACCAGGCTCCGCCTCCTGGCATATAATCCTCTCATGCAGGACGCCAAACTCGTCGTCATCCAATCGTGCCCCAGCCAGATCGAGGCGGAATTGGTCAAGGGCGCGCTCGAAGCCGCCGGCATCGACGCGATGATCCAGGCCGACACGGCGGGAAGAATGCGCGAACACCTAGCATGGTCCGGCGCAGGATTTAAAATTCTGGTGCGCGAAGAAGACTCAACCGCCGCCCGCGATGTCCTCGCTCCGCGCCCTGAAATCGTCGAAGACGACGACGCGGACGACGACCCTCCGCCCACCTGGCGCCGCTTCACCTAGAACTTCTTCGCTCTGCGCCTGCATGGGCTCTCACGATAGAACGCGCAGGATAAGTGTGCATTGTTATACGGTGATATCATCACACTATGGCTCAGTCGTCCATCCGATCGGAAAGCTGCGAATGCCCATGCCATTACCTGCTGAAGGCGGTTCATGTCGTTCCCTGCTGCGATCAGCCGTACAAGTTGAAGACTAGGCCACGAGAATTGGATTCCGGATTCACTGTGTTGCACATCCCTCGTGATCCGCCGAAAAAATCGGAATAACCGTACGCCTCATCAATGGGTTGTGGAAATATCCGCTCACATCCAGCCACAAAATTGCCGCGCCCAAGTGAGCAACGTCAGCCGCCCTGCTGCCGAGCCGTGATATGCTTGCGCGGTTTGCCCGGGCGGGCGCCCGGGTTCCAACGGGGGATCCATGAAAACGAGCACGGACCGCATCCTGACCACGCACGTCGGCAGCCTGCCGCGGCCTCAGGACGTCGTCGATCTGCTTTTCGCGCAAGATCGCGGCGAGCCGTATGACGAAACGAAATTCGAGGAGACGATGCGCCGCGCGGTCGGCGACACGATGAAAAAGCAGGAAGAATGCGGCGTCGATATCGTGAGCGACGGCGAAACCAGCAAGATCAGCTACGCGACCTACATTCGCCATCGCCTCACCGGATTCGAGGGCGATTCGGCGCGCCCCACGCCGCAGGATCTCGACGATTATCCCGAGTATCGCGACCGCCTCGTGAAGGCCGGCCACTCGGCCACCTACAAGCGCCCTGTGTGCAAAGGCCCGATCAAGGTGAAAAATCTGAAGCCGGTCGAGCAGGATATCGCGCGCATGAAAGAGGCGCTGGCGAAGGCGAATGTCGTGGAAGGCTTCATGAACGCGGTCTCGCCGGGTACGATCGCGGTCTTTCAGCCCAACGAATATTATCCGTCGCACGAAAAATATCTCGAGGCTCTCGCCGAAGCGATGCGCGAAGAATACGAAATGATCGTGAAGTCCGGCTTGCTGCTGCAGCTCGATTGCCCCGACCTCGCGATGGGTCGCCACTCGCGCTTTAAGAATTTGAGCGACGAGGAATTTCTGCGCTACGCGGAGCTGCAGGTCGAGGCGCTGAACCACGCGCTCGCGAATGTCCCCGCCGATCGCGTTCGCCTGCACGTCTGCTGGGGAAATTACGAAGGCACGCACATCAACGACATGGATTGCATGAAAATTTTCCCGATCGCCATCAAGGTGAAGCCCATGGCGCTGCTGATCGAGGCCGCGAACCCGCGTCACGAGCACGAATGGGAAGCGTGGACCAAAATCAAGCTGCCGGAAGGCAAGGTTCTGATTCCCGGCGTGGTCGCATCGAGCAGCAACTACGTCGAGCACCCGGAGGTGGTGGCGCAGCACCTCCTGCGCTATGCAAATGTGGTTGGCCGCGAGCGCGTGATGGCTGGCACCGACTGCGGATTCGGCACCTTCGCCGGATTCGGCCCGGTCTATCCGGCGTTCGCATGGATGAAACTGAAATCGCTCGCGGAAGGCGCGCGCATCGCCTCGAAAAAACTCTGGGGACGCGCCGGCACAGCCAACTAGCTGAATGCTGGGGGGTTATACAGCAGCGCAGAAAATAAGCTGGCAAAATCAGCCAAAAGCGGCTTTTTTGACCATTTAGGCCGCTTTTAAGGCCCCGCTAGGGGAATGCTCCAGTCCCCTCTTATTGCAGATTTTTCAGGGGGAGGATTTGCTGGTCAACCGCCTGCGCCGTCATCCTGAGTGGAGTCACGCGTCTTCGACTTTCCCGCAGGTTTTGCGGGCGCGCGGACGCAGCGAAGGATCTCTCTTGGGCCCAATTCGCGCTAATCTGCGGCGACCATTCCGGCGCCGCGCTCCATCTCGCGCCGCAGCTGCGCTTCGTACTGCGCGAGCTGCGCCTCGATGTCCTGCTCGGATTTGCGTCGCTTGATGATCGTCTCGCGATAGCGCCGCAGGAAATAATCGATCGTTTCGACGCGAATGCGGATCGAGCCGGTCGGCTTGTTTTCGTCGAGATCCTTGAAGCAGAAATATGGCGTGCCGGAATTCTCGATGATGCCTTCGATCACGCCATAGATGGGCGCATCGTGCCCGCACTTGAAGCTCGACATTTCCAGCGCCACCAGATTCGGATGCCGCGCCGTGAATTTCGCCGCCCACACTTTGTGGTTCGTGCTGCATGAATACGAATTCTTCCACGCGTCCGTGATGTCGAGCGCGTGCGTCACCACTCCCGCGCGAACCTCTTCGCCGAAGAGGCGTTCGAGCATGTCCTCATCGAGCGGCAGCGTGTTCTGCGAAAAGATCGGGTAGCCGAGCTTCTGGAATTCCTCGAGAATTTCGTGATTCAGGCCGGGATCGTGGTGATACACGCGGCCCAGCATCACGATGCCGATGCGGTCCTCGCGCTCGAGCTGATCGAGCGTTTCGCGCGCGCGCTTCCGGATGCCCGTTTCGTAATCCTCGAGCGCTTTGAAGCCCGCTTCGATCGCGCGGTCGTTTTCTTCCTGCGAAAGCCCCATCAAGCCCTTGAACGCCTCGAACATCTGGAACGCAAAAAGCTTCCTGTCCTTGAAATTCAGGATCGGGTCGAGGTACTTGACGTTGGCTTCCTTGAAGACGTCGTTTTCTTTTGTAAATGCAGCCTTTACGGTTTCCGGCGTCGCGGTCACGGTCGGGCACGCGTTCGTGCCCATCAGCTTCACCAGCGGCGACGTCAACACGTCGTACATCGGCAAGAAAATTGCATCGAGCGGTTTCTTTCGGTGCTTCACCTGGATCAAATTGTAGACGTGCGGGATTCCGATTTTCGCCGGAAAACATGGATCGATCGCGCCGCGGTTCGCGCCTGCGCGGTACATCTCCGGCGTGGTGTAATCCGAATAGACCACGTTTTCCGGCTGCAATCCGAGGCTCTCGAAATACGCATTGAAGAGCGGTGCGTAGCTGTATGCGTTTAGGACGCGCGGAATGCCGACGCGCATTTTCGGCCGCGCCTGCATCCGCTCGATGCGCTCCTTCGCCGCCTTCGTCCACGCGCGCGATGGAATCGGATCAGCCACCGATTTCACGTTGGTCGGCCGGAACACCTCGTGCGCCGCGATATCGACGAAATTCGGATTTGCGTCCTTGATTTGGTCGAGCCCGGCCTTGATGTCCTTCATGTCGTTCACGTCTTCGACCGTGCCCTTCTCGCAGGTCGCGATGATCAGGCGCCGCTCGTTGACCGCGAGCGGAACCTTGCTCGCCTTTTTCTTGGCGGGCGCGGCGGGCAGCGGAACCAGCGCGTCGAGGCTAACGTCCACCTTCGTATCGCTCGCGTGGGCGTGAGCGTGGTCATGCCCGTGGCCGTGCGTGCCGCAAGCGGTATGAACTTCTTCTTCCTTGCCCTCGATTTCGTGAATGTGCTTGTGCGTGCCGTCATCAAGCTTGATGTCGATGAACGTGCGCAGACAAGTGTTCTTGCAGAAGTTGCACCGCGTGTCCTCATTCCTCGTCTGCCGATATTCGATTTTGCGGACGGCATCGAGGCCGATGAACGTGGTCCGCGTTCCATTTTTCCAGAGACGCACTGCCTCCGCGCCGGCGCCGATCGCGCCTGATTCGCCGCAGTGCTCGTGGACGATGATTTCCGGCTTCTTGCCCGCGGCGCGGAAGCTGCTGCGGATGAAATCCACCTCCGCCTTCACCACCGCGAGATTATTTTGCGTGCCGCCCTGCAGGACGAACCGCGATCCCAGCGCCGCAAGATTCGGAATGCTCGCGACGTAGAGAAACACGTTCTTCGGTAACACGGCCGCGAGCCCCGCGAGAATTTCCTCCGCGCGACAGCCCTGCCGCTGGAAATTGACGATATCGGATTGCATGAAAACGGCGCAGCCGTAGCCGAAGAGCGGCATGGAGTTCGCGGAAAATGCCAGGTCCGCAAACTCCTCGACCTTCAGCCCGAATCCTTCCGCGGTCGATTGCAGGAAGTAGCCGTTGCCGGCCGAGCACTGCGTGTTGAGCTTGAAGTCTTTGACGCGGCCGTCTTTTAGGACGATCAGCTTGATATCCTGCCCGCCGACGTCGATGATCACGTGCGGATCTTCATAGAATTTCAGCGCCGATTCCGTGTGCGCCACGGTTTCAACCAGCGCGACATCCGCTTTCAGCACGTCCTTGAGAATGTCCTTCGCGTAGCCGGTTGTCCCCACGCCGAGAACATCGAGCTTCGCGCCCTGCGCCTCCACCTGCCCGCGGAGGTTCTCGAACATCTCGATCGTGTCCTGAATCGGGTTGCCATTCGAGAGCTGATAGGCCTTGCACAAAATGTCGCCCTGCTCATCGAGCAGCACGGCCTTCGTCGAAGTCGAGCCACCGTCGATTCCAACAAATCCGCCGACGGTCTGCCCCTTCTGGAATGCCGCGGGAATAAACTTCTTCCGCTTATAGGCTTCCTTGAAAGTGTCGAGCTCGCTCGGCTCTTTCACCAGGCCCGAACCGCCCGCCTTGGCCTTCTCTTCCTGGCGGCCAAATTCGATGTAGTGCACCAGCTGATCGACGCCGCGGTAGCACCCGATGCAACTGTCCTCGCCCTTGCCGAGCTCGATCGCTCCCAGCGCCGCGAAATATTGCGCGTTTTGCGGCACCTTGATCAATTGTTCGGGACTCATGCCCGCCGGAATTTCGACTTTGCGCTCCTGCCACATCTTGGGAATATTCGCCTGCCAGGCCTCGCGCATGCCGCGAATGAACGAGTTCGGGCCGCCAAGCAATAACACGTGGGGCCGCAGCGTGTGTCCGCGCGTGAGGACGCTCAGGTTCTGCAGCACGATTGCGTCGAAAAGCGACGCCATGAGCTGATCCGGCGGCGTCCCGACTTTCTGCAGGCCGTTGATGTCAGTTTCGGCAAACACGCCGCACTTCCCCGCCACCTTGTGCAGCTTGACGCCGTGGTATCCCTGGTTGCCCAGCTCCTCGGTCGGGATCTTGAGCTTCGCGTTGATCTTGTCGATCACCGCGCCCGTGCCGCCTGCACACTTGTCGTTCATCGACGGGATCTTTTTCTTGCGGCCGCTATCCTGATCGTCCTTGAAGACGATAATCTTGGCGTCCTGCCCGCCGAGCTCGATCACGGAATAGACTTCGGGGTGCATCTTCTCGACGGCGAGCGCGACGGCCGTGACTTCCTGCACGAATTTCGCGTCCACCAGATCGGCGAGCAGTCCGCCGCCAGAGCCTGTCATGAACATGCGGGTGTTATGGCGGCTTATGCCGGCTTCTGATTCCATGCGGCGCAGAAATTCGAGCGTTTTTTCCGGCTGCTTGGTTTCGTGGCGCTGATAATCCTGCCAGAGGATTTCGTCGGTCTTGGCGTCGACGACAAGCGCTTTCACTGTCGTCGAACCGACATCCAGCCCCACCAGGAAGCGATTCTCGCGATCGTGTCCGTGCATCCGTGTCTCCCTCAATTTCGCCGTCGGGCGTTGCAGCCCGCCGGGCAGAAAAGAGAATTTCTGGTGCTTCTCGTCAGGCTGCGCTCGGTACGGTGACGCCTTGGGAACGCGACCGCCGCCACGACCGGTGGCTGCGGTTCATGCGATCGCTGACGTGCAGGACGAACTGCGCCGCCGTGCCGGTGACGCCCTCGACGTGCGGCATGTGATAGAACGGCCGTTTCAGCTCGGGATGCTCGGCGATGTAGCTCTTGATGTCGTCGAGGTTCTTGCCGGTGGACTTGAGCGTCTCCTCAAATTCCAGCTTCGCCTTTACCTTTGCCTCGCCGAGCGCCATCTGCACGCGGCTGTGGGCGTTCACTTCGCCCTCGCCGGAAGTTTCGACGGGCAGGAAAATCATGTCTTTGAACTTGTTGATGACGGCGGATTGCACCCCATCCGATTGCGACGACGGCATGCAGCCGAACGGTTTCAGCGCGAGCACCATGTGGCAGAGCTTGTGCACCGTGTAGTACACGTTCTTGCCGACTTCGAGGTGCCCTTCCCCGCCGCGCGCGAACTGGTTGTAGAAGGGATGCGCCATCTCGGCAAGCTCCGGTTGCGGCACAAGGTGATGCGTGATGCCGCCGAGATTTTCGGCCGTGCGGTGATACAGGTAGTTCCACATTTTTTCGCCGACGGCGATGCCCATCAGCTTCTTGCGCAGCGACATCTGGTTCGCCAGCTGCTGTTTCAGCTGGTACCACTTCGGGCTGCGGTAGGGGCGCGTGACCGGATACTTCGCCTTCGCGTGCGCCTTCGCCTGATACAGCAGGTAGGCAACCCACGTGGCGATCGGCTCGACCAGCACCTGCGCGCCTTCGCGCTCGAGGAAATTGAACATATTGAAATTGCCGTCGCCCTCGGTGAGCTGGGCCCAGAATTCGCCCGTGATTTTCACGACCGGCTTCACTTTGGTGCGATCGACTTCGATCGTGTCCATCTTAGCGCGGGCGGCGGCCAGCGCTTCGAGATAATCCTTGCCCCAAAGATGCTCGTGCATCTTGCCGAACACGTTGAACGTGTTGCGCAGGATCTTATTGCTCTTGAATTTCGGCTTGGCCCAATCCGGCGCGCTCTGCTCGATTTCAAACGATTTGCGATGTTTCAAATCGTCGCACAGATCGTCGACCGTCTCGCGGAAGACGCGATCGGTTTCGCCCTTATTCACCTCGAACGGGCGAATCTGATAGATCAGATCGTTGAAGACGTCGCCCATGTGCATCGCGTTGAGCATACCGAAGCCGAAATCGACCGTGAACTTCAAGCCGGGCTCGCCCGACGCCGCCTTGATTCCGTCGCTATCCTTGAAGAGCAGCACGCGGAAACCATCGAAGCCGGCGTTCTTCAGCGCGAAGCGATACTCGGCCTCGTACATGCCGAAGCGGCACGGGCCGCAGGAGCCCGCGGTGAAAAACACGTAGTTGTCGAGAATGTTTTTGCGCGGGATGCCTTCCTTCTCGAGGAACTGGAGATACTGGACCAGATTGCCCACCGTGAAATACGTGGGATTGCACTGCCCGTTGTTGCCGTATTCCTTGCCGAGCTGGAATGCAGGCACATCGGGCACAGGCAGCTTTTCGCAGCGATAGCCGCAGCCCTGGAAGACCGCGCGAATGAGGTCCTCGTGTTTCCAAGTGAAGCCGCCAAATAGGATCGTGACCCTACCGCGCTCTTCCGCAGTGAAGGCGCGCTCGATCGGCTTGTGGAAATGGGTGTGCCCATCGAGGCCGGCCAGCTTGCGCAGGCGAATTCTTTCCGCCGCGAGACGCTCGGCGATTTCACGATCGTGCTCAATCTGTACGAGTGGTGTCGCCATGGTTCCTCCCTCAAGGAACTATGCAAGATATGCGAAAGGTTTTAACTACGGGGTCGAAGTTTGTAAAACGGGTTACAAGTTGACGATTTATTCGGTGAAGCTGCCAGTTACGCCCTGGAAGCCGTGCGCCGCTTGTTTCAGGACCCATTTGATGACGCGCGAATCGTTGTAGCAGAAGCCGAGATTGTGATTGAGGGTTGAAAAGCAGTGCGTGTGGCACGTTTTTTTCATCTCATTCAGTTGCGGCACATCGAACTTATGGTTCTCGATCGTGCCCCAATCGTGCGTGGCCGAATACATGGGAAAGCACGGAGCGAGCGTGCCGTCCGTACGAATGATAATCGAATTCTGGCCCGCGCGGCAATTCCAAGGCTCGACCTTGCCGCGGAGGAATTCCTTCATATCCTGGAGACGCTTGACCGAATTGACCATCTTGTAGCCCGATTTGTTCCTCTCGATGATCCAGTCGATCAGCTCATCGACTTTCGGCCAGTCTTCCTTTGTGATGTAGGTGCTGTTCTCGTCGTAGTGCTTGAAATGTTCCTGCTCGAGCATCGGCGATTCGTTGATGTGGTAGTCAGTGGCGATCCCATTGTCGTGCGCGATTTCGGTGAGCTGCTTGATGTCGTCGAGATTGTTCCGGCAGATGTTCATATTGAAGAACACCGCCGTGCCGTACTTGTACTGCTTGCGCAGCAGGTAATCGAAGTACGGCCGCACAGGTGTGAGGGCTTTCGGCAGGCTCGGCTTCTCGTCGACGGAATCGACGGCGAAATTGATCGTGGCCACGCCTGCATCGAGCAGCCGGTCCGTCACTTCCGGGCGCAGCAGCCGCGCGTTGGTGGCGAGATAAATCCAGAAATCTTTCTTCGCCGCGTAGTACGAGATCTTGTGGACGAATTGCGGACGCAGGAGGGGTTCGCCGCCCATGAACGCGAGCACGCGGCAGGTGGTGGAATGCAGCCAATCGATCGAGCGCCGGGCGACATCCTCGGTCATACCCTTCACGTGATTCTCGAACGCCCAGCAATAGTGGCAATCAAGGTTACATTTCCACTCCGTGAAGAGATACGCGATGATTGGGTGAAAATCTCCCGGAAGCACGCGCGACTTCGCGTACGGGAAGAGCCAGCCGTTCATCGCCCGGAATACGAGCGGAGCCGTCCATTTGCGGCGGCCGGTCCTCGCGCGCTCCAGTTCCTTCTCGTAATTGTCTTCGGAATTCAGGAGTTCCGGATGCTGCGGGAAAACCGGGTCCGGCAGCGTCATCGCCCCGCCTGCCTTCGGTGGAACGAGCAGAGGCTTCGGAGCAGGCGAGTTGGTCAGGAGATCGTGGAGCTGAACGTCCAGGCGGAACGGTTGCGGAGAAAACTCCTCAGGCTGCTGCGGAGCAGACGACATGAAACCTCCCTCAGTCGAGCGCGCTTCGGTCACTACGTCGAGCACCCAAGGGCCAAGAGATGGCGCGAACCCGACTTCTTATCTATACCGTGTTCCTTTTATTTTGACAAGATGCATCCCTGTAACCGAAAGATTCAAGGAAAAAATCGGCTGAATCGCAATTTGCTATGGGCGACGAAGCGGGCCATTCTAAATGTGCGGGTGCGAACAGAAGTGCGTGCTGTAGCGATCAGGAGGGGTAACTTAGCGGAATGAACTGGCTGGGAGGCTCGCAGCGTCCGCGAGAAGCTTCGGCAAATCCTTGTGCACCTCGCCTGCATTTTTCCCCAGGCGACTTTCCATCTCGCGGCGCGCGGCTTCCACCGTTTTCAGTTCCTGAGAGCCGTGGCTGGCGAGCAGATCCTGCGCGCGGAGGAGACATGCGTAGGCGAGATCGTCGGGAAGCGCGTGCCGGTGCAGGAATTGGCCGTAGTTGAACCAGTCGAACGCCTCGCCCTGGAAATCGTTGGCCTTGGCGTCGAGAGCAAGGCCGCGCTGGTGGGAAGCGGCGGCGGCAGGCGTGTTGCCGGCCTTCTCTTGCGCATCGGCGAGATGAGATAAGGCGACGCTCTCGAGTTTTGCATCGCGCCCGGCCTCGGCCAGCGAAACGGCGGAAGAATAATCGGCGAGGGCCGCGCTCGTTCCGTTCAGGCGCGTTTCGTCGTCCGCCATCTGGATCGCGGCGGCGATTCTTTGCTGCGTTACGGCTGGCGAGACGGGCCCGGCAGCAGTGAGCTGGAAATAGGAGCGCCACTGCCGGACCGCGGACGCGAACTCGCCGCCGCGGTCGTCGGCCTCAGCCAGATAAAGATGAGCATCGACCTGATTGGGGTCCGCTGCGATTGCCTTCTGCCACGCGTCGATCGCTTCTTCGTCCGGATGGCCAAGTCTCGCGGCGAGCAAACCGTAGTTGACCAGCGCGTCCGAATCCTTCGGAAAGACTTCGAGCATCTTTTTGTACCATGCGTACGCGTCGGCAAAGCGCCCGTTCGCGATCATCGCGCGCGCGCACGCCTGCTGCAGGGCCTCGTTGTGCGGATTTAGATTTGCCGCGCGCGTCAGTGCGTCGATAGCCTTGTCGCTTTGGCCTTCGCCTTCTTCGGCCGAACCGAGGCGCGTCAGCACCATGCTGTCGTAGGGCTCCATGGCGGCCGCTCGCAGCAGAGACGGCAGGCTTTCATTGCTCGTGCCCAGCGCGAAGCGAACCTGATCGGCGGCGCCCCACAAGAAAAACAGGCCGACCACGGCCGCGCGGAACGCGGGCGTGGACAAAAAGCGGAACGCGCGCTTTGGCTTGGCGCTCGAGGCGGCTTTTGATTTCGCCGGCCGCGCGTTCGCTTTCAGCGCCCGGCTGGCGCCCGTGCTTTCCGGCGCAGCAACCAGCAGCGACGAAACGCGCGAGTCGCGCAGCTTCCAGATGGCGCCGTCGAGCAAGAAGTGGTGGATATTCACGAGCGCCGTGAAGATCAGGAAGCTCGTCGTGAAATCGTAATGGAAAATGTAGCTCACCAGCCACGGCCCGGGGATGAAGAGCGCGATGCCGCCGGCGACGAGCGTCACGAAATAGCCGGCGAAACGCCATTTCGGCTGGCCCGCCGCGCGGGCGTCGCGCTGATGGTAATAGCTGGTGATCCAGATATATTGCGCCGAGTGCAGGACCGCCAAAATCCCGCTGCTGTAGCGCGTTTGCGGAATGGCCGCGCGGATCTCAATCAGCGTCGGCAGGACGAACCAGAGGAATTGCGTCAACAGCAGGGTGAGCGGCGCGATCATCCGGCGGAATCCGCTTCGCACAATGAGGTCGTGCACGGAAATCCACGCGCAGAAAACGAAAGCGCCGCCGAGCGCGATGCGTACCGGAATCGTGAATTTTGCCGGCAGGCCCAGCGAGAGAATCAGCGGGTCGGACGAGCCGCCCGTCTCGAAGCTCGCGAGCAGCATCACGTACGACGCAATAAACGCGGCGCGCAGCCAGCGACTTTGATTTTGCGTCAGCGTCTCGCCGGTTCGCTTCACGAACATCTTCAGCAGGCCGTAGTTTTGCCCGGCGTAATGCCAGGGGCTCCAGTAGATGTAGAGCGTGAAGACCCATGGCAGCAGCCGGTACGACGTGTGCAAGAGCACGCCGGTGATCACGAGCAGCAGCGTAAGGTGCAGCGTGAAGAATTTGTATTTTTCGAACTGCTCGCGCGTGCGGTAGGCGCGATAGACCGTCGCCATGAAATGCGGATAGTTGAAAATGACGGCCAGGAAATAAAAACCGACCACCCACGAGTGCGTGTGCGAGGGCGAGAGCCATGCGGTGATGAGCAGCAGCGGAGCCGACCACGCGCCGCAGCCAACGACCAGATCGAGCCATGGACGGTAAATCCACGGACTCGCGGGACGCGCGGCGGCGGGTGCGGATATCGCTTCGACGTGGGCGCTCATGGGCGGGTCTCGCTCACTCGCCAGTCTACTTGCCTTTGCCGCGCCGCCTGCGCGCCGCTCGCGCGCCCATGCTGAAAGCGTAACTTAGCTGGTTTGAGGTTTCATCGTAGCGCCGCGCTCTTCGCGCCATATGCCCAGCTTTTCCTGCGCCACGCGGTCGGAGAAACTGAAGATTACCGCTTCGGTCTCGGCCTGATGCGTCTGCACCGCCCAGCTCGGCGCGACCAAGACGTCGCTTTCGCTCCACTCGAATGACGCATCGCCGATTTTGCTGCGGCCTTTGCCCTCGACGACCACGAACACTGTTCCTTCGGTCGATCGGTAGGGTGCGGTTTCGAATCCGCGCGGGATCAATTGGACGGCCGCGCTCATCGTCGGCATCACGGCGCCGCCGGTGAGCGGATTCACGTAGCGCAGCTTCACGGCGTGGCACGGATCGAGCGGCCCGTTCTTGTGCAGGGCGGCGAGCGTCTCGCGAGCACGCTCGTAGCGGTAATTCAGCAGCGGAGACGAAAGTGATTCGGGCTTGCTTCCTTCCGGCAGCAGCGTGCCGCCATAGCGAATTTCGGAATCGCGCGCGGGCCGCGGGGCGGGAGATTTTCCCTCTTCCTCGTGCGCCTCGGAAAAGCTCGTGTCGAACAAATTCACGATTGGCACGTCGAGTCCATCGAGCCAGATCACCGGATCGGGGCCTTCGTTGCCGTGCTCGTGCCACGTCCACGCGGGCGTGAGAACGAAATCGCCGCGCTGCATGATCGTCCGCTCGCCATCGACGGCGGTGTAAGCGCCCGTGCCTTCGAGAAACAGGCGCAGCGCGGAAGCTGTGTGGCGATGCGCGTGCGCTCGTTCGCCCGGCATTAGCAGCTGCAAGCCTCCGTACAGCGAGCCCGTGATTTTCGATTGGCCGGGCAAGCCGGGATTCTCGAGGATCAACACGCGGCGTTCCGCTTCTTCGGCAGTCAGCAGCGAACCCGCCGCGAGTAGGTCCGGCCGCACCGAGGCATATTCCCAGTGCACGGGCTTGGCAGCAGGCTGCGGCGAACGCGTCACCAGCCCGCTTAGACGTTCCCAGAGCGGCGCGAGATGCTGCTCGCCGATTCGCGCGTAGAATGCCCTTCGCGCTTCCGCTTTTCCGTCCGCCGTCGTGCGTGTCGTCGCGCCCATGTTGCCACGCCTCCTAATCACTCCACCTGATTCGGGCCCAGATCCGGCCGGTACGCGCTTGCGCCCCGCGAAAATGCGCTCAGCAAAATCGCAATGCACGCGAACGCAGAGATTACGGTGCCGAACATCAACATATCGCCCGGCTTCCATCCCATCCCGAGGAACATTCCCCCGAGCAGCGGCCCCACAATCGAACCGATGCGGCCCACTCCCAGCGCCCAGCCGACGCCCGTGGAGCGCACCGCGGTGGGATAGAAATTCGCGGCGAGCGCGTTCAAGCCGCCCTGCGACCCGATGATCATGAACCCAATGCCGAATGCGAGCAATTGCAGGACGTGAAACGGTACCGCCAGCCGCGCCAGCGCCGCAAGAAATGCCCCCGCCAGCACGTACTCCACCACCAAAGTTGCGCCCGCTCCGCGCCACTTGATCAGATATCCCTCGGCGATGCATGCGAAAATTCCGCCAAAGCTGACCAATGCGGCCGTCGTTGAAGCGACCGAAACCGCCATGCCTTCGCTGCGCAGCAGTGCAGGCAACCAGCTCCCGATGAAATAGATGAGCAGCAGATTCATGAAATAGGGAATCCACAGGAGAATCGTGCCGACGGCGCGCCCCTCGGTGAAGAGATGCTTGACGGGAACGCCTGCATGTTTTTCGTCTTCCGGCGCCGAAAGATTCATGTCCGCCGTGGCGGCTTCGGGGGCAATGCGAGCCATGATCCGGCGGATTGTGGCAGGAGCTTTGCCCTTCACCGCGAGGAAGCGGATCGATTCCGGCAGCAGCGCGATCAGCAGAATCGAAATCGCAAGCGGCAGCACGCCGCCGACATAAAACAGCGAGCGCCATCCCCACTTCGGGATCATCGCCGCGCTGACAAACCCGGCCAGGCTGCCCCCCAGCGGCATTCCGATGAAGAGGATCGACACCGCAACCGGCAGCGTCCGCCGCGGAACATATTCGGAAGCAAGGGCGACCACGTTGGGCATCGCGCCGCCGAGGCCCAGCCCGGTGAGAAAGCGCAAAACCCAAAGCTCGTTGAAAGTGGTCACATGCGCGGTAAGCAACGAAAACGCGGAAAAACTGAAGACCGAAACGATTACCGGCCACTTGCGGCCCCAGCGGTCGGCGATTGGGCCCGACGCCATCGCCGCGATCATCAGCCCAATCAGGCTCGACGAAAAAATTGTCCCGAAGTGGCTGACGGCGACGCGCATGGTATCGGCAATCGAGGTCGCCGTGTAGTTGATGACCATCGCGTCGAAGCCGTCGAGCACCAGCACCAGGCCGCACAGCGCGACAGTCCAAACCTGAAACGCGCCGAGCGAATGGCGGTCGATGATGTCGATGACGCTCGACCTTTGCGCAATGCTCTCCAAATCGGCCCCCACGCGCACGTTTGCGCGCCCACCCAGCCTTTAGCCGGCCCCGAGTTTACACCTCGCAGGCTTCTTCTGGTACAAAGCGGCACTGCTTCGCGAATGGCTCAAATCACGGTGTCGAAATACGAAGAATCGGCTTGATCGTTTCACCGCTCGCGGAGTCCGCGACGGCCTGATTGATATCCGCGAAATCGTAGAAGCGGACGAGGCGGTCGAACCGGAATTGGCCGCGGCGGTACATCTCGATGAGCCTGGGGATGAAGATGCGCGGGATCGAATCGCCTTGAACGATGCCGCGCACGGTGCGGCCGAGCAGCAGGCGGCTCATGCTGATGGGAGCCTCGGCGCCCGGCACTCCGCCGCCAATCTGCCCCGCGGTGCCGCACGGCGCGAGGATATCGACAGCGAGCTTGAGCATTTCGGGCTGCGCGGTGATTTCGAGGACGTAGTCGACGCCGGAGCCGGTGATCTCGGCGATACGCTTGCGGATGTCTTCTTTACGCGCGTCGATGGTATGCGTGGCGCCTAGCTCGGTCGCCAGCGCCAGCCGCTTCGGCACAAGATCGACGCCGATAATCGGATTCGCGCCCGCCGCGCGCGCTGCCATCACTGCCGCGAGGCCGACGGCGCCGGTGCCGAGGATGGCGATGCTTGCATTCGCGGGCACGCGCAGCGAATTCAGCACGGCGCCAGCACCCGTCTGCAAGCCGCAGCCGAGCGGGCCGAGCAGCTCGAGCGGCAAGTGCGCAGGAACTTTCACCACGTTGCGCTCGGTGGCCAGCGCGTACGTAGCGAAGGACGATTGGCCGAAAAAATGTCCGTGGACTTCCCCGTCCGCGCGATGCAGCGCGTTCGTCCCATCGAGGCGCGAGCCGCCGAAGTTGATCGCCATGGCGTGCTCGCAATATGTGTAGCGGCCGCTGAGGCAGAATCGGCAGTGCCCGCACGCGTCATACGAGAGCACGACGCTGTCGCCCGGCTTCACAGCTGTCACCGCGGCGCCAACTTCCTCAACAACGCCTGAGCCTTCGTGCCCGAGAACCATCGGCAGCCCCGGCGGCTGGACGCGATCGCGCACGTGCACGTCGGTCTGGCAGATGCCGACCGCGACGATCCGCACGAGAATCTCATCCGCGCGCGGGCCATCCAGCTCGAGTTCCTGGAGGACGAAAGGCGCGCCGGTCTTCTCGATCACCGCCGCCGTGATTTTTCTGGATTTCAACTCGGAGTCCCGGTCAAAAATAATTCGCGCAGCCCGCGCGTATGGCGCGGCTACGTCACCTGCGCGGCGGCGGCGATTTTACCGCGACCCGCATGCTTCACGGGAGGCTTCGCGAAAATCAGCAGCACGCCGGTGGCGACACAAATTGCAGCGACGCCCGAAAACGGGTACACGTAGCTCCCGTATTTGTCGGAGAAATATCCCGCCACCACGGGACCGATCGCGCCGACGATCGTTCCGAAAGGCATCGTGACGCCGAGCACCAGCGGATAGGCTTTCGGTCCGTAGTAATTGCCGAGAATCGTCATCATGCAGGTGAACGACGCGCCAAAGCCGCTGCCCATCAAGATCGCGTAGGGATAGAGCGCCATCGGCCCCACTGCCCGCGCCGCGAGCCAAATCCCAGCCCCGAAAAAACACACGGCTACCGCAAAGAGAAACCGCATCTCGATGCGGTCTCCCAGCGCCGCAATCGTGAACTGGCCGAGCAGCGCCGAAAACAGTACCAGGGCCAGCGATCTCGCGGAGGCGGCGGGCGAGTGTCCCAATCCTTCCAGATTCGCGATGCCGTGCGCGATGAAGATGAAAAAGCCCGCAAAGAATCCGAGATACGTCAGTACCAGCATCCACACGCTCGGCGTCCTCAGCACCTCGCCGAGCGTCCAGTCTTCCGTCGTCTTGAATACGCTGGCGCGCGGCTTGATTTCCGCCGCAGCGGCAGGCGCGGCCGCGTCTGTTGCTGCGGGCGCCCCAGGCGCATCGCCATCGGGCAATTGCCCCATCTGCTCCGGGCTTTCCTTCACAAAAAGCGCCGCCACCAGCGCCGCGGCGACCGACCCCGAGCCCATGCACACCCACGCCGCGCGCCAGTTCCCGCCCGATGCGGCAATCACGTGATTCAGCAGAGGAACTGCGATGCAGCCGCCGGTGCCCGACGCGCTCAGCACGGTCGCGATCGCGAGCGCGCGTTTCCGGTGAAACCATCGCGCCATGGCCACCTGCGGCGCGAGCGTGCCGCACATCATCGCTCCGAAGCCCACGGGCAGCGCCAGAACCAAAATCGCCTCGAGGGCCGTGTGCGCGGCGAAAACCATCAGAAGCGCCCCGAACGCCATCGACAGCGCGCCCGTTACCATCGTGAACCGGATTCCAAATTTGTTAATCGATAGCGCCGCCAGTGGCGCCGGAAGTCCCGCCATCAGGCTGAAGGCCGAGTAGGCCAGGCCCAGTTCCTTGTGGTTGAGGTGCATGGCGCGCGCCATATCCGTATTCACGACGCTCATGCCGAACGTGGGAAAAGCAAAATTCAGGAAGATCACTGCCCAGAGGATCCACAGAAGCTTCCAGCCGAAGAATTCGTTCTTCGCCAATCTGAACTCCCTCACCCTCGCAAGCCATGAAGCGGGCGGGTCGTGCGCCGCGTCGCGATCGCGTTGCACCAGAAAGCGCGGGGATAATTCATCATTGCTGCGGCTATGTCAACGCAATATCGAAGAAAAACCGCCGGCGCGACGCCAACCTTGCGCCGAATACGCGCAACCAATCTACGCATGAGCTGACCTAGCGCAAGGTATAATCAGCGGCGGGGCGTTTCCCCTTTTCAGGGTAAGGTGATGGTGTGGAATAAACCACGATTGACGTTTGCGGCCGGTTTGGCCTTTCTCATTCTGAGTGCCCTCGCCGCCGGTGTTACGATTGTGCTGCTGCAGTCGAGCCTGCGGCGCGTCGATCGCGCGCACGACGTGGAAGTGGCGCTTGCCGACCTCGAGTCGACCTTCAGCACCGCCGGCCGCGCTCAAACCGGCTATCTCACCTCGAACGACAATCACTTTTTGGATCAGTATCATCAACTGGTTAACCAGGTTCCCGGGAAGATCGAGCAGCTCCGCGATCTGATCCGGGATGTGCCCGACCACCAACGTTGGTACGCCCAGATGGTCCTGCTTGCGGACCGGCGGCTTGCGCTGATGAGAACTTCCGTCGAAGACCGGAGGGAACGCACGGACAACGATGGTTTGCAAACGGAATTGACGAGGCAGCGCGTGGTCGTTGCCGACGAGATGAGCTCGGTGTTTCAACAAATGGCGTCGCAAGAGGAGGTGGCATTCGACCGGCGGCTCGATGTTTCAAGCTTGCTCTTCATCGCCATCGTATCGATCGTGGCAGCGACGTTCGCCATCTCGGTCGGCCTGCTGTATCTCAATTACCGGCTTCTGCGATCGGAGCTTCGCGAACGCCAGCGCGCGGAGAAGCTCGCGCTCGACAGCCAGGAATCGTTGCGCCTGCTCAGCACGCGGCTCCTCCACATTCAGGACGAAGAGCGGCGAAAATTTTCGCGCGAGGTTCACGACAGCCTCGGCCAATACTTGAATCTCGTGAAGATGAGCCTCTCGACCCTGGCGAACCGGTATTCCGCCGCCGAGCTTTCCGAGTCGCTCGAATATCTCGACCGGTGCATCGCCGAAACGCGGACGATTTCGTACCTGCTGCATCCGCCCCTGCTCGATGAAATGGGATTCGCCTTCGCCTCCAAATGGTATCTGGACGGGTTCGCCCAGCGCAGCGGCATCCAAGTGACTTCGGAGATTCCCGACGATATGCCTCGCCTTCCGCATTCCGTGGAGCTTGCCCTGTTTCGCGTGCTTCAGGAATGCCTTACCAACATTCACCGCCATTCAAACAGCACGCGCGCTGATGTCGCGCTCGAAAGAACGGCGCACGAGGTCACTCTTCGCATTCGCGATTACGGAAAAGGAATTTCGCCCGAATTGCTGGAGCGCTTTCGCGTGTCGGGATCGCACACCGGCGTAGGACTCGCGGGCATGCGCGAACGAGCGCGCGAACAGGGCGGGCGTCTGGACATCGAATCGAACGAAACCGGCACCACCGTTACCGTGCAGATGACGATCGAAAGCGCCGTGACCCAATCGCCGGCCGCGGTTTCGGCCTCCTGAGCGAAGTCGAAGGGCAGCCCGGCATATTCGTTGTGACGCGGACACCGGAAGCGTATGATGCGCGACGGATCGAAACTTTCCAATCGCGATGTCCGTCCGGATCAAAGAGGTACCTGTGTCCCGATCACTGAAGAAACTTGGAAACGCACTTGCCGTAACCAGCCTGACGCTGCTGATCGTCGTCCCGATCGCATCGGCACAAACATCTTGCGCGACGCTCGATGCTCCGACCACGGGAATCGCGCCGCCCGGTGACGCGCTTCGTCCCGGCCACCTCGGCCGCCAGGTCGGCGACGTCGAGGACATCATGCACTTCTACCACGATCTGATCGGCTTCGAGCTTCGCGGCACACGCGACCAGCCGCGCCCATTTTTCGCGAATCGCGGATTGCAGGAAGTTGCGTCGCTCGTACAGGGAGCGCCGGATCCCTACGCACAGGTGAGCCGTGTGGCGCTTCTTCCGATTCCCGGCACCGCCGCTGCGCCGGGCGGCCCTGAAATGACGATCGAGTCGATCGAGATCCAGGGAATCGCGAAGCAGCCGTTCCATCCGCTTCTCACCGATCCGGGCGCCTCCTACTTGAAGATCATCGTTGCGGATCTGGATAAAACGCTCAAGCTTCTGACGGCCGAGCGCTATCCCGTCATCACTTCCGGCGGAAATCCCGTCGAGCTTTCCAGCTGGCCTGGCATGACCGGCAAAATCCGCGCGGTCTTCGTCCGCGATCCGGACGGCTACCCGGTCGAATTGATCGAGCAGACGCCGGCGCCGCCGACCACCGCCGCACCCGGCAGCAACGTGCTCGGCGCGCGTGTCGCGGTGATCGTCAACAATATCGAAGACACCTGCCACATGTACCAGAGCCTCGTTGGCCCCGACTTCAAATTCTGGGTCAGCCCGTCGCTAATGGGCGATAAAACTTACGAGGACCTCACCGGCATCAGCGGCCAGTTCCGGCTGGCGGAAGCGATGGTTCCCGGCTCTCCGGTTGTGATGGAGCTGATCCAATACGCGCATCACAACAAGCATTTCGCACGCCCGCATTTTCAGGATCCCGGCGCTGCGCATTTCCTCTTCATGTCGAAAGACGACGACGTGATGATCGCCCGCGTCAAGGCGGCCGGCCTGCACACCACGAGCCCGTCCGACGCGCCGGTTTTCATCGCTCCCACGACGCGCACGTTTTTCGTCACCGATCCGCAGGGCTTCTGGCTCGAGTTCATGGACAACGGCTTAAAGAAGGACCCCAACGCGAAGTAAGGTTTGCCCGCAGATCTCCGTGCCTCAGTGTCTCTGTGGCTGATCGACGTCCACTTTTCCCGCGAATGACCGGTACACGAACGTGAAATAACCCGTCGCGAGCAAAATGCCGATCACCCACCAGGTGAACCCAATCTTCAATCCATAATCGCCCGCCTTCGCATTCGCGACCGTCAGCGCGTACGCGGGATTCCGCGCCGGCAATACCATCGGATACACGCCGAAGACGACGCTCGTCAGCATCCCCGCGAGATACGCGCACGACCCGAGAAACGCGCCCCATTCGTCCCGCCGCGCGAGATAAATCCTCACCGCCACAATTCCCGCCACCGCGAGCAGCGGGAACACGATTCCCCATCGCCACCGCGAAAAATTACTCAGCACGTTGGGTTGCACACGATATGTGATCAGCGAGACCGCGATCGTCAGCAGAGCCACCGGCCACCACACCGCGCCCGCCACGCCCGCCGCGCGCTCGCTCACCGCGCCAGCCGTCTTCACCCTCAGCCATAGGGCGCCATGCATCATCAGCGCGCCGAGCGCCAGCACCCCGACGAGAATCGTGTACCAGTCCAGGATCCCCGCGTTGTCGCCGAAATTGAAATTCGTCCACAGCGGCTCGAAGAAGTAGCCGCTCGCATCGAGCGGCACGCCGCGCACCACATTGCCCAGCGCCGCACCGAAAAACACCGCCAGCAGCAGGCTCGACCCGCAGAAGACGAAGTCCAGCATCGGCTCCCACACGGCGCTGTGAATGTGGCTGCGAAATTCGATCGACGTGCCGCGCAGAATCAGCAGCCACAGAACCATGATCAGCGGCAGATAAAATCCGCTGAAGCTGCTCGCATATAGCGCCGGAAAAGCGAAGTACAGCGTGCCGCCCGCCGCGATCAGCCACACTTCGTTGCCGTCCCACACCGGCCCGATGCTGGCCAGCACCTGACGGCGTTCCGCGTCCGTCTTCGCCACCAGCAGATGGATCGCGCCCGCGCCGAGATCGAATCCGTCGAGCAGGACGTACACCGCGATCATCACAGCCACGAGGCAAAACCAGATTGTTCCCATCGCGCCTCCTTAGTGTTCCGGTATGATCGCGGCGCCGGTCGCGTCCAGCGGCCGCAACTCGGGTCCGATTTCGATTTCGCGCCACACGAGAAACAGCCACAGAATCGCCAGCACGCCGTACATCCCCATGAATCCAATCAGCGTGAACCACACGTTGCCCGCGGCCACGCTCGGCGACGCGCCCTCCGACGTGCGCATGAGCCCGTAGATCAGCCACGGCTGCCGGCCCAATTCCGCCGTCATCCATCCGGCCGTATTCGCGATGTAGGGTAAGGGCGCGCACAGCATCAGCAGCCATAGCATCCAGCGCGTTTCATACAATGTGCGCCGCCACAGAAGAAACACCGCCACCAGCATCACGGCGATGAAAATCGTGCCGAGGCCCACCATCACGTGATAGCTGAAATAAAGCAGCGCGATGCGATCCGGCCAGAGGTCCTGCGAAAAGCTGTCGAGTCCCCGCACGTTCGCGTTCCATTGGCGGTAAGTGAGAAAGCTGAGTGCATCCGGCACCATGAGCGGGTTATCGAGGCGCCTGTTCTCGACATCCGGTTGTCCCAAAATCGCGAGCGGCGCTCCTTGCTGCGATTCGAAAAGCCCTTCCATCGCAGCGAGCGTCACCGGCTGATTTTGCGAAATCATCCTGCCCTGCATGTCGCCCGTCGGGGAAAGCTGGAGGCACGCCGCAATCACCCCCACGATCACGCCTGTTTTTACGAACGTGCGTGCGTACGCCTCATCACGCTTGTCGAGGATATAAAACGCGCCCACCGCCGCCATCACGAAGCAGCCCGTTTGCACCGCGCCGAGCATGGTGTGCGCGTATTGCGCGAGCGCCCATGGGTTGAGCAGCAGGCCCCAGAAACTCGACAGCATGATTTCGCCGTTTGGCCCGAGCGCGTACCCGACCGGATGCTGCATCCACGCGTCGGTCGCCACGATCAGGTAGCCGGACATCCACGATCCCAGCCACACGAGAAACGCCGCCCACCAGTGGCCCATCCGTCCCAGCTTCTTCTCGCCGAATAGAAATAACCCGAGAAAACTCGATTCGAGGAAAAACGAAAACACTCCTTCCATCGCGAGCGTCTGCCCGATCACGCCTCCGGCGCTCCGCGAAAAGTGTGCCCAGTTGGTGCCGAACTGAAATTCCATCGGGATGCCGGTGACAACTCCCACCGCGAAGTTGATCGCGAAGATGCGCGCCCAGAAACGCGCGGCGCGGTTGTAATGTTCGTCGCCGGTGCGCAGCGCCTTCGTCTTCAAATAGACGAGCAGCAGCGCCAGCCCCATCGTCAATTGGGGAAAGATGTAGTGAAAGGTTATCGTGAACGCGAACTGGAGACGGTCGACTCCGACAGCGTGTTCCATCGAACCTCCCTCTCCCCGCTTACAGCGTGAGGACCGCCTTGACCTGCGAAGGGTCCTCCGTTGCTTCGGTGACAAAACCGAAGCGTTCTGCAAGCGACCGCATCGCGGTATTCTCGGGCATCGTGAGCGCAACGATCCGCTCGAACTTCTCGCTGCGCGCGACCTCGATTAAACGCCGGATCAGCTGAGTGCCCAAACCGACTTTTTGCACTCGATCCGTCACGAGCACCGCCAATTCACCTTCGCGGCGGTCGCGCTCGCGTGTCAGCCGGCCCACGCCCAGGATTTCGGCTTCGCCGGTGGCCGGATTTTTCGCCTCCGCTACCAGCGCCATTTCGCGGTCGTAATCGATGAAGCATTTGCGCAGCAGCCGGTCGTGGGCCACGCGCGAGGTCAGATTTTCCATGTGGAAGTACCGGAGAAACACGCTCTGCTCGGAGAGCGATTCGTGGAAGCGCGCCATCAACGGCTCGTCCTCGGGGCGGATCGGCCGGATCAGCATTCCCTCTCCGTTCTTCGCCTTCCATTGCCAGACGTATTGTGCGGGATACGGTCGGATCGCCGTCCGCGGCAGATCGGCGTCGGCGACGCTCGCATCGAATAGGACGATCCGCGCGTCGAGCGCCACGAGTCCGTCCGGTGAAGCCAGCAGCGGATTGATGTCGATCTCCTTGATGCGCGGCAGCTCCACCGAAATGTAACTGAAGCGCACCAGCACGCTCTCGAGCGCCTGCATGTCGACGGGCTTCCTTCCGCGCACGCCGCCGAGCGCCTTGTAAATCTTCGTCTGCTCCATCAGCCGCTGCGCGAGCGTGGTATTGAGCGGCGGCAAAGCGAGCGCGCGGTCGCGATAGACCTCCACAAGCTGCCCGCCCGAACCGAAGAGCAGCACGGGGCCGAACTGCGGATCGACGCTGCTGCCGAGAATCAATTCGTAGCCATCGAGGCGCACCATCGGCTGCACGGTGACGCCCTGAAAGCTCTGCGCACCCGCATGTTCGATCGCGCTTGTCTGGATCGCGCGAAACGCATCGCGCACCGCTTCCGGCGTCCGCAAATCGAGTTTTACGCCGCCAACGTCGGTCTTGTGCGTCAGCGTGTACGAGTGCAGCTTCAGGACGACCGGCACGCCCATCTCGCGCGCGATGCTCGCCGCCTCATCCGCCGTCCGCGCCACTTTCGTCGGCACCGCCGGAATATCGTAAAGCGCCAGAATCTGCTTCGACTCGAATTCGGTCAGCAGCGTCCGCCCCTGCGCCACAATCGACGCGAGAATCTCGCGCGCCTTCCTCGCTCGCTCCTGCGCGACTCCCGGATCGTCCGCAATCGACGGCGTCTCATACAGCCCGCGCAGGTGGTAGCTATAGCGCCACATGTACTCGAAGGCGCGCGCCGCAGTATCGGGATAATCGAACGTCGGAATTCCAGCTGCGTTCAAAATCGCGCGTCCTTTTTCCACTTCCATTCCGCCCATCCAGCTTGCGAGCAGCGGCTTCCGCTGCCCTTTCGCATACGGCGCAAGGCGATTCGCCACGCTCGCCGGATCGGTCATCCCTTGCGGCGCGAGAATCGCGAGCAGCCCGTCGCTGCCCGGATCGCGCATGGCGATTTCGAGCGCGCGCGCATAGCGCTCTGGATCGGCGTCCCCGAGGATATCGATTGGATTCCCATGGCTCCAATGTGGAGGCAACAATTTATCGAATGCCGCGCGCGAATCATCGGAAAGCTGCGCCAGCTCGCCGCCGTTGCCGATCAGCGAGTCTGTCGCCAGCACTCCCGGCCCGCCGGCATTCGTCAGAATCATCAGCCGGGGACCGGCCGGCCGAGGCTGCTTGCTCAGCACTTCCGCCATGTGAAATACGTCCGAGATGCTTCGTACGCGCAACACGCCGCAGCGCCGCAGCGCCGCGTCGAACACTTCGTCGCTGCCGGTCAGCGCGCCCGTGTGCGATGACGCCGCCTTCGACGCTGCCTCCGTGCGCCCCGCCTTGATCACGATGATGGGCTTGGCCATCGCCACTTCGCGAGCCGCCGAAAGAAACGACCGCGCGTCGCCGATCGATTCCATGTAGATCAGGATGCTCTGCGTATTCGCGTCGTAGCCGAAATAATCGATCAGGTCGCCCCAGCCCACGTCGAGCATCGAGCCCGTCGAGACGAACGAGCTGAAGCCGACCTCTTCGCGCAGGCTCCAGTCCAGAATCGCCGTCAACAGCGCCCCGCTCTGGCTGAGGAACGCCACGTTTCCCCGCCGCGCGATCGTCTGCGCGAACGTTGCGTTCAGCCCGAGTACTGGATTCATCACGCCGAGGCAGTTCGGACCGATCAGCCGCATGCGTCCGCGCCGGAGCTGCCGCGCGATCTGCTGTTCGAGCGCTTTTCCCTCCGCGCCGCGCTCGCGAAATCCCGCGGAAATCACGGCCGCCGCTTTCACTCCGGCATCGATGCACTCGCCCACAACGCCAGGCACCGTTGCGGCGGGCGTCACAATCACCGCCAGATCGATGGGCCCCGGCACGTGTCCGATTGAGCGATAGGATTTTTCCCCGAGGATTTCGGAATGCTGCGGATTGACGGCGAAAATCTTTCCGCCAAATGAGGCGTTTACCAGATTCAGGAAAGTCGTGCGGCCGACGCTGCCAGCCCGTTCTGTCGCGCCGATCACCGCGACCGAACCTGGCTGAAATATTGCTTCGAGAGAAAGCGGCCCCGCTTCGTGGGCATCACGGAGCGGGGTCGGTGTTTTCGCCGCGATCGATTCAGAGCTCACACCTACACTATCGGCGGCGACTGCTTTTTTTTCAAGCATGAGCCGGAATTTATCCGGCGCGCTTCAGTCTCGAACGGTCAACACCGGGCAAGCCGCATGCGCGACCACCTTGTGCGCCGTGGCGCGTTCGAGATGCGTCGCAGCTCCCAGGTGCCCTTTTCTGTCGCGAACACCGAGGACGATCAAGTCGGCGCCTTTCTCTTTCGCTGTTTCGAGGATCTTCTCCGCCGGGCTACCCTCGCGGACGATCGCTTCGGCGGTGCACCACAGCTCTGCGCTCGCCGGAACGATTTCATGAAGTTCGAACGTGGCGTTCGAGAGCACGTCCTGCGCTTCCCTTTCGCTGAGCGGCGTAGCGGACGGCTTCATCACGTGCAGCAGAACCAGGCGTGCCTGATTTTCTTCCGCCATCGAGATGGCGTACGGCGCGGCCGCGAGCGATTCTTTCGAGAAGTCGGTTGCGTAAAGCACCTTGTGAAACTTTGCGCCCGCATGAGGGCTTCGCGGCGCTCCGGGCCCAATCGTCAGCACCGGCACGAGGGCCCGCCGGAAGACTTCTTCGGCCACCGATCCGAGCAGCAATTTCTCGGCGCCCGTCCGGCCGTGGGTCCCCAACACGATCAGGTCGGCGTCGTAATCCTTGATGGCCTGCTCGAGAGACGCCCAGATGCCCGCGGAGCGCTCGACAACCATCTCATGCGGAACTCCAACGAGTTCTGCTTCGGCGCGCTTCATATTGTTCTCGGCCGCTTCTTCCTGAGCTTCGAGACCGGTTTGGACCAGCTCCGGCGCCGTATAGGTATAGGCCGCGGGGATCAGCGCGTGGTACGCGATCACCTTTGCGCCGTATTCGCGAGCGACTGCTGCCGCGAACGGCAACGCGGCCTCCGACGGCTCGGAGAAATCGGTGAGGTACAAAATGTTGTTCAGAGTGACCCTTGCGCCCGCTTCCTTGAGCTTTGTCATGGCCCCCTCCTGCCATGGACAATGCGACTATTGGGGACGAGGGAATGTGATGCGCGTCACATTTTGGAGTGACTCAAATCACCCATGCATTTGTGCTCCGCGCGCGTCATGAATGTTGCGGCCAGCGGGGGCTTAGAAGGCGTTAGTTGGTCGAAAAAAGCTCGTTTCGGCGCCCTTGGCGCCATATCGGACGGGCCGGGACGGAATTTCTCAGATTCAGCTGTCGGTGAAGACGGCCGAGTGCGGCTGGCCTTTTGCCAGCGGCAGCGGTTCCGTCGACTCGCTGAAGTCGCTCGTCCATCGCCACAGGGCGATATCGGGCAAATCCTCGAAATGCTCGCGGATGTACGTATTGTGCTCGTAGAGCTTGCGCTTGAGCATGTCCCCCATGTCGCCTGCCAGCGAAAGCAGCCTGGGAATATATTTCAGCGCGTCGAGAGGACATGGCGCTACCCCCTAGAAACTGGTGTTGCCGATGACCGCGAGAACGTGTCGCGCGATCATGCTGTCCTCATCTGTCTTGATGACTTCGATCCTCGCACGGCTGCGGTCTTTTGAGATTACGGGCGCGTTACTGCGATTGAGCGAAGGATCGATTTCGATGCCGAGGAATTCGAGGCCCGCGCAGATTCGTTCGCGGACCTGCGGCGCGTTTTCTCCGATGCCTCCGGCGAAAATCAGCGCGTCGAGCCCTCCGAGCGCGGCGGCATAAGCGCCGACATATTTTTTTGCGCGATAGCAGAAGAGCGCGACGGCCTCGGCGGCGCGCTCGTCGCGCGCTTCTCTTCCGAGCAGGTCGCGCATGTCGCTGCTGGTGCCCGAGACCCCGAGCAGGCCGGACTGCTTGTTGAGGAGAGCGTCGATATCGTGAGGCGTCATGCGGTCGCGTTCCTGGAGATAGACGATGGCGGCGGGATCGATATCCCCCGAGCGCGTGCCCATCACCAAGCCCTCGAGCGGCGTGAAACCCATCGAGGTGTCGGCGCTTTGACCGTTGTTCACGGCGGTCATGCTGGCGCCGTTGCCGAGGTGGGCGATGATGAGCCGGCGCGATGCGAGCGCGGGTTCGGCCGAGCGAAGCTGCTGAAGGATGTACTCGCAGGAAAGGCCGTGAAATCCGTAGCGGCGGATGCCTTCGTCGTAGAGCTTGCGCGGCAGCGCGTACATTCGGGCAACCTTGGGAAGGCATGCGTGAAAGGCCGTGTCGAAACATCCGATTTGCGGTTTATCGGGAAGCTGGTCCGCGAAGAATCGAATGTTTTGGATCGCCTGCGGCGTGTGGTCGGGATCAAGCGGCGCGATTTTTTCGAGTTCGGCGATCACTTCGGGCGTGATTCTCTGCGATTCGGTGTAGCGCGGGCCGCCGTGCACGAGGCGGTGCCCGATTCCGGCGAGCCGGGATGCGTATCCATTGGCCGACAGCCATTTGAGGATTGCATTGAGGTCGGAATTGGCGGCGCTGTTTTCAACGGCGGAATCGAGCAGCACCTTCTCCTGTGTGTCCGTAATCTTGATGCGAGCTTCGCGCGTGCCGGCTCGATCGACTTTGATCGACACGACGAGCGCCGGCGGATCGCTCGCCTGATACAACCCGGCCTTGAGGTCCCCGAGCCTCGGTTGATCGTCAGGATGGTTTGCTGTTCCAAAAGCATTCGTGGTCCCAGGATGACGGAAGAATCGATGACTACAGTTCGATTCTCCCGCGTAAGGCTGAAAATAGCATCCCTCTTTCTCGCGGCGTCGGCGCGAGATCAGGACGCGGAAAATCCGGGGACGGCAATTCGATAATTCTCTTTGGGGGGAATGGTCGGGGCGCGCGGATTTGAACCGCGGACCTCCTGCGCCCAAGGCAGTTGCAAAAAATCTATCTTGTTGGTCCGTCTGGCTTTGTTCTGCGTCATGGTACACGGTTTTGGACCTAATTTGGCAGCATTTGGACCCAAGTTGGACCCAACTTCTTTTTCGCAACTAAGCAGACGGTAGGCAGGCGCAGCCACCAGGCGCATGTGAGCTGATAGCCCATCCGAGCCGAGCTCCCTGGCGGGAGACGATTTGTCTCTTGGGCACCACTATACCTACGCGCTCAAAAGCATAGCAGTCATGGAGGCTATAATCGAAAAGATAGCTTGGAGTCCACGCGAATGCCCTGGAAGGCTTGTCTCTCGGTTCAACTTAGTCGCGCCGCGCTGTGCTGCGGACTGATCATTGGGTTACTTTTATTTTCTCCGGTCCGCGCCTCCGTTCGCCCCGTTTACGGACCGGAGAGGCAGCAAAGTACTGCTCGCGATCGGAATTCTTCGCCGACGATAACGCTCGTGGAAGCGGAGGACTTGCTCAATTTTCTCCCAGTCGTAAAGGAACTCCGCGCCAAAGGGATGGAGTTGAAGTGGGACGTGCAAGACGTCCCGACCATGAACAACAAAGATTATTATTTTTTCTGGATTTACAACGTGACGGCACAGAAAGCGAGCAACATCGATTCGATCAGCGTCGGAGACTATGCGGTAAACAAGCATACGGCAGATGTGCGTGTTTGGCAGGTATCCCAGGATGTTTCTTACGGCGACGATGGAGTTTTGGTTACCTCGAACGAGCTTGAGCGCTTACAGAAAGAGCTGCGCAGAAAGCACGGATTCAGTTCGACGCAAATCGACGAATACCGACCTGCCCACCTGACAGGGAGGATAATCCCTCGGGCGCTCGCGCAGTCGGCAGTCCGCTTACCGGTCACTGAACGGTTGAGCGATACGGCAGAGGTTAGCTGTTGGAAAGATGAAGAGCATCTCATCTCGCGAATGGGTCGAAGCCCAACACTTTCATCTAGCAGTGGTTTTCGTGCGTACTCAGAAGTAGAGGCGACAGCCTTCAGGCCCAAATATCAAGAGACCTATACCGGTCCGCTTTGCGAGAATCACGTCAAATTATTCATCGCAAAAAGCGTCGCGTCGAAGTTTGAGGTTATCTTTGACTCAGACGAACAGCAGAATAATTGCATTATGGTCGAAGGTACAAGTCGGTGTGCCGTTAAAGGCATCCAGCTCGTTGATTGGTCCAAGGACGGCGATTTTCTCCTCGCAAATCTGGTTCTTTGGGAATACGAGAGCGATTCCCCGGTGATGCGCGTTCCGATCGTCTACGATGCCCAAACTGGCACGTTCACCAGACCAGATGTTTACAAGTTCTTTGAAAATCATTATGCGAGCGAGTCAAAAAAGTACTGTGAATTCGATCTCTTGATCGACGGCTTTTCGCCCGACGGTAATCTCCTTGTTT
>JBKQNJ010000063.1:0-23202 GCA_052146315.1 Candidatus Acidiferrales bacterium
ATGTAGCTTGACGGCGGGGCTGAAGCCCCGCCCTTCCGTTCAGCCACTTATGAGATACCTTCTGGACGAATTGCTTTCGGTGGGTTAATTACTCAGTGATCGGCAGATAGACCTTGAAAGTGGTTCCGTGGCCAACCTCGCTGCTCACCACAATTGCTCCGCCGCTCTGCTTCACAATCCCGTTGACCAGGGCCAAGCCCAACCCCGTGCCTTTCGCTGAGCCCTTCGTGCTGAAGAAGGGCTCGAAGATGTGAGCCATCGTGTTGGCATCCATGCCAGAGCCCGTGTCGGAAACAGCTACCAGCGCGTACAGGCCGGGCGGCAACTGAGTGGATGAGGGACGTGTTTCCTTGTCCAGCCGCACGGTCGCCGTTTCGATGAACAACTTTCCGCCCGTCGGCATGGCGTCGCGGGCGTTCAAAGCCAAGTTGAGCAATACCTGTTCGATTTGGACCACGTCGGCTGTAACGGGCTTTGTGGAAGGATCGAGCTTGGTGACCAGTTCAATCCCGTCAGTCATTAGGCAGCGGAGCATCTTGCCCATTTCCGCAATCGCATGATTCAAATCAATCACTTGAAGCGCCGGCGCCTTGTCGCGGCTGAATTCGCGCAGTTGTCTAGTCAGCGACACGGCGCTCGCCACCGCCTTCTTGATTTGCAAGACGTTGCTTCTCGCCGGATCAGCCGGGCTCAGCTTGTCCATCAAAAGTTCGCAGTGACCCAGCACCACGGCGAGCCAGTTGTGGAAGTCGTGGGCCACCCCGTAAGCGAGACGCCCCAGCAGCTCCGACCGATGCGCCTCTCGCGACTGCTGCAGGAGCCGCTTTTGTTCGGTTATATCTCGCGCCACAGTCAGGAGGTAGTTCGTGCGACCTACATAGATCGATTCCGCCGAAAGTATAAATTCCCGCAGCTCGCCGCTCTTCATGCGGGAGACGACCTGCATCCCGCGTACGCCCTCTTGTTCGCCAAGCAGCGACACCAAAAGGCGCCGCTGTTCGGGATCGGCCCACAGGCCCAGCTCGATGGCCGTTTTGCCGAGCACTTCTTCCCGGTCATAACCTGTGAGGTCGAGGAAGGTCTGGTTCACTTCCACAAGGCGGCCTTCGGCCACTGTGCTGACGTTGATCGAATCCGGGCTGCAACGGGATACCTTGGAAAATTTTGCTTCCGCGGAGTAGAGGGCCATGGCGAGCCTTTTTTGCTGGATGGCGTATTGCAGGGCCCGCTCCAACAGATTGCGATCCAGCTTGTCCTCGTAAAGATAGTCCTGCGCGCCAGCCTGCCGGACTTGCGCGGGAGTGGGCTCGTCATCGTTTCCCGCCAGGACCAAAATCGGAACTTCGCGAAAGAATGAATGAGTGTGGCTGAGAGTCTTTATGCCTTTGCTATCGGGGAGGTTCAGTTGCAGTAGAACAGCATCGAAGGAATGAGCAGCCAGTTGCTCCAGCCCGGACGACAGTGTTTCCGCACGGGTCAGATGAAACAAGGGCTTCTCGCCCTCCGACACGATCTCCTGAAGAAACTGAAAAATCGACGGATTGCCCGTCATCACCAGAATTTCCAACGCTTCGTTTTCCATATCCATCCTTGGTTTCGTCTTGAAATTAAAGTGCAGCAGGCGAATTGCCTTCCCCCCTGTCCGCATGCCGTTTTGCGGCCAGAATTCTGCCTGCTGCATCTCGTTGCGCCTCCCGTCTTGGAGTGTGCAGCGCATTTCTTTATGCCAGCCCTTTCGGGAAGAGCCGCTGAATTTCGAGAACAAGGTCCTCCGGCAGCTGGCTCTTGTGAATATAGCTATCGGCTCCCGCGTCTATACACGCTTCGCGGGTGAGCGGGCCATCCAGTTCTGTGAAGACGATAATCCGCACAGTTGGCAGAATGTCGTGAAGGCGCAAAGTGCATTCAATGCCGCTCATGCGCGGCATGCAAAGGTCGGTGAGGACCAAATCGGGCCGCAAGGCCTCCGCCTTCTCCAGAAGGTCGAATCCGTTTCTCGCCGTACCCGCGACCGCGACCCCGCCCAGCGTTTCCAGGTACGAGCAGATCGCCTCTCGCGCAACCAGGGAATCGTCCGCAACCAGCACGCGAATGTCTTTTGTTCGATTCATGCCCTAGTCCGTGACCGGCCTTACAATGGCGCCGCACGGCAAGGAGAGTACGGTAGAAGGCACCCGGGGTAAATTCTGCAGACTCCGTAGGGAAAAACCTGTAGACGGTTTTGGCGCGCGTCTTTACTTGTGGATGATTTCGTTCCGAATCGCGTAGTGAACCAAGTCCGTGATCGAATGGAGGTCAAGCTTGAGCATAATGTTCGCCCGGTGGGTTTCCGCCGTCTTGACGCTGATGTTGAGAATTGTGGCCACTTCCTTGTTGCTCTTGCCTTCCGCAAGAAGCTGGATAATTTCCAGCTGGCGGGGTGTCAGCCGCTGGCGCCGCCCCAACCTGCCGGCGCTCCTTTTCTCTCGCGCAGCCAGCTGCGCCACTTTGAATGAGAAATAGGGTTTGTGCTGCCGGAGGGCGTCAACCGCCGCCACCAAGTCCCAGTCCGCATCATCCTTCAGCAGATATCCGTGTGCGCCGGCCTCAATCACTTCGCGCACAAGCTTTTCCGATTTGTGCATGCTCAGAATCAGCATTCGGGTTTGAGGCGAGCTCTTGCTGATCTGGCGCGCGGCCTCCACGCCATTCAGTCCCGGCATGGCGATGTCGAGGATCGCTACGTCGGGCTTGTACCGTTTGACCTCCGCCACCGCGTCGCGCCCGCTGGTTGCCTCGGCGCAGACCCGCCATCCTTTTACGGACTCGAGGAGGGTCCGCAACCCCTTTCGGACTACGCCATGGTCATCCGCGATCAGAATGCGAACCGACATTGCGGGCCTCGTTCGTGAGCGGCAGGACCGCCCTCACCGTGGTTCCCCGGCTGCCAGAGCGGATATCGAGCCGTCCGCCGAGCTGCCTCATGCGTTCGCGCATGCCTAGTATACCGACGCCGAGCGCGCGTATACCGTTTCGCTCTTCACTCAGAATATCGCCCGGTATTCCGGTGCCCGCGTCGGAGACCTCTAACTTGACCTGGCTACGGTTTGCTTCCAGTCGAATTTTCCCAGTGGAGCTCCCGGAGTGTTTCTGGATGTTCCCCAGGCTTTCCTGGACGACGCGAAATAGGGCCGTCTCGGCGTCCTGCGAGAAGCGGCCTGAGCCCGAAGCCAAGTCAAGATCCAGTTGGATGCCGGTGCGCTGGGAAAACCCCTTGGCGTACTCCTCGATCGCCGCCGGCAGTCCAAGTTCATCGAGCTCGGGAGGATGCAAGAGATAAGACAGGGCACGAATGTTTCTCGCCAAATCCTTCACCAATTCCTGCGCTTCGGACAAGGCGTGCTGGCTTCGTTTGTCAAGCGCCCGTTCCAAGTCGCGCACTTGCGCCAAATTCAGGCTGACCGCGAGGACGCTCTGAGCAAAACTGTCGTGAAGATCCCGCGCGATACGCCGCCGCTCTTCGTCTTGCAATCGAAGCAGGCGCGAGGAAAGTTGGTGCAACTCCTCTTCCGCCTGTTTCTGCTTGGTGACATGATTCACGGTCTCGACAACGCCAACGATTTCGCCATGTTCGTCGCGCAGCGGCGCGTAAACCGCGTTGAACCATCTTGTTTCGTTCGTTCCAGCAGGCGAAGATGGGATGTCGCGCGCGAAGACGACTTCTCCCGTGAGCGCCCTTTCAATCATCGCGAACACTCCCAACTCGCCCAGGTACGGGAATAGCTCCAGCGGATGTTTCCCCAAAACGTCTTTTTCCTTCACACCTGTATATCTTTCCATGAATGAGTTCCAGCGTGCGTACAGGAGTTGACGGTCGTAGACGATAATTCCTTCCTGAGCGCTTGCCAGGATCTGGCGATTGAGTTCGCTGGCTCTGTGGAGCGCTGCTTCCGCATTTTTCCTGTCGGTGATGTCGGCAAATGTTGCGATTATGTGCTTGAAGCGTCCTTCCTTAGTGAACTGCGGCACCACGGCTCCATGGATCCACAAGGTCTCGGCTGAACCTGGGCGGCGGAAACCCACCACCTCGTTCCGAACCGGCTTCCCGGACGCAATCGCCCGAGGCCCCGGACGCATCGCAAGCGGATATTCTGACCCGTCCTCGCGAATGGCGACCAATCCCAATTCTTCGGTTGTCTTTCCGAGAACCTGCGCTTTGGTCAGCCCGAACATCTCGAGCGCAAAACGGTTCACGAATTGAATCTCCATGTGGGGACCGATTACAACGACGCCCACATGGATGTATTCGATAAGTGTGCGAAGTCGCCCGTCGCCTGACCGGCGGGGGCCGGTTCGAGGTGGCGTGTTGGCACGCCGTCGCCGCGAAAATGCTATAGGCTTGTTGCGCATCGACTAGGTCAACCCTAAAAGCGGTTCCTAGGTGCACGCCTATGAGAGGGCTGCGTAGTCGTGATTAGAGCACCTACCTAACCGAAATGCAAGAATGCCACCCTGCGGATTAGTAACCTGTTTTCCGAGCTTTAGTGTCTCGCTATGCGAAAAGGGCAGCCGTTTTTCCGCCAAATTTCATCTTCGGATGCTAACCTGCCGTGTTTCACCGTGCGATGATCGTCTTGAGCGTTCGTCGACAGTGCGGTGCAATGTCATCACGGGAGGAGTCGCAATGAGGAATTTGGCTTGGTCAAAACAGGATAGCCTGCTGGATCGTTGCGGAGACGCCAAACAAGCCGCCAGAGCCGCCGGCGCACTTCGCTCCTTGATTCTCCTGGGCGCTGCTCTTGCGCTCGCTATCGCGCCGCAGTCTCGCGCGCAAACGGCCGCCCCGTCGCCCCAAAATCAGCCGCCTGAGCAGGCTCCGTTGCAGCTCGTGCAACCGGAGGGACCGAACGAGGCGAGTCCACCGGTGGCGATCACGCTGCCAGACGCGATCGAGCGGGCGCGAAAAGTCGACGCCCAATTTCAGTCGGTTCTGATGGCCGCAAAGAGCGCAGGCGAGGACCGGGTACAGGCTCGAAACGCGATTCTGCCCTCAATCAGCTATACGTCTGAGGCTTTGTTGACGCAGGGGAATGGAGGAAGAACGTCGGTCGGAAGATTTGTCACGAATGACGGAGTCCACGTGTATCGCTCCTGGGGAGTCCTTCACGAGGATCTTTCGCCGGACCACTATCTCGGCACGGGATATGGCCGCGCAAAAGCCGCGGAAGCGATTGCCAGTGCGCAGGCGGAAATCGCGAGGCGCGGCTTGACACTCACCGTCACCAGATTGTATTACGCGCTGGCGGTTGCGCAGCGGAGGTATGCTACCGCGCAGTCCGCTCGCGACACGGCTCAGCACTTCTACGCCATCACCCAGGATGCCGAACACGTCGGCCAAGCCGCGCACAGCGACGTGGTGCAGGCGGAGATTCAGTATCGGCAGGCCGAGCAGGCGTTCGACGACGCTAACCTCGCCATGGAGTCGGCCCGAATGGATCTCGCTGTGTTGCTGTTCCCGGCTTTGAACGAGAATTTCACCATCGTGGATGATATGGACTCGCCCCTGCCCTTGCCTCCGTTCTCGGAATCGGAAAGAATGGCCGAGCACGAGAACCCGGACTTGCGCGTGGCGATGGAATCCCTCCGGTCGGCGAATCTTGGCGTCAGCGCCGCGAGGGGCGCTTTCCTGCCGGCGTTTTATACGGACAGCATCTACGGAATCGAGGCGAATTCTTTTTCTCTGCACAGCGTCAATGTTGAGAACAAGACGCCTGGCTCCCTGCCGAATGTGGGGTACTTCATAACGGTAGGGGTGAATGTGCCCTTGTGGGATTGGGGCACGCTGCGCAGCAAGCTTCACCAAGCGGAATATCAGCGAGAGCAAGCGCGCTTCGAATTGAGCCAGGCGCAACGGCAAATCCTCAGCAATCTGTATGGTTCGTACAATGAGGCCACCGTCGCGCGAGCCGGCGTGGAGGAATCGCGGGGCACGGCTGATCTGGCGGCGGAGAGTCTCCGCTTGATCGATTTGCGGTATAAGGCGGGTGCGTCGACGGCGCTGGAGGTTGTGACCGCGGAGAACACTTTGACGCAGGCCAGGAATGCATACGCCGACGCGGAGATGCGGTATCGCGTGGCCGTGGCGGCGCTGCAAACCGTCACGGGCAGTTTCTGATTTTTTCGGCGGAATCGGAGAAAAATGAAAGAGAACTCAGCGATGTCCGTCTCAACGAAAATCTTTGATCGCCGCTGCGGCTGGACGCGTTTCCGGATGGCCGCTCTCATTGTAGCCGCGAGCCTGATGGTCTCGTGCTCGTCGGAAAAAGAAAAAGAGGTAGTGCCGGTTGTAACCGTGCAGGCGGCCACCGTGGCGAGCAAAACGATCCAAGCCACGATTGATACGGATGCGATTCTTTACCCGCGGGACGAAGCCGCGATCGTGCCGAAGGTTGTTGCGCCCATCAAGAAGTTTTACGTGCAACGGGGCAGCCAAGTCCGGGCCGGGCAATTGCTGGCGGAGCTTGAGAACCAGGATCTGGTCGGCGCCTTGACGGAGAATCAAGGCGGGTACGAGCAGGCCGAAGCAAGCTACAAAAGCGCGCTGCAAAGCGCGTCGCAAGACCTGCAGGTTGCGAAAGAGCAACTCGACGCGGCGCAGAAGCTCTATGACGCTCGCGAAGCCCTCTTCAAGCAAGGAGCCATAGCGGCAAAGGATGTCGAAGATGCGGGTATCGCACTGACACAAGCGCGCGATCAGTATGACCTCGCGCAGAAAGCCTACAACTTGAAAGTGGCTCAGGGGCAACTGACCACGGCAAAAGGCAAAACGGACAGCGCGCAAGCGCAATTGAGCTACACGAAGATTGTGAGCCCCATGAATGGCGTGGTTTCCGACCGGCCGTATTACGCCGGAGAAACGCCGGCCAGCGGTTCGCCGATCCTCACGGTGATGGATTTGTCTTCAGTAGTGGCGCGCGCGTACGTCTCGCCTCAGCAAGCGGCGGAATTGCATGTCGGCGATCCCGCATCGCTTTCGCCTGGCGGGGGAGCGCCTGAAATGCCGGGCAAGGTGACGGTGGTCAGCCCGGCAGTGGATCCCAACAGCACAACCGTCCAAGTTTGGGTTCAGGCGCCCAATCCCGGTTCGCGGCTCAAGCCCGGCTCGACGGTCAGCCTGAGCATCGTTGCGAAAACGGTGAAAGACGCGCTCGTGGTGCCCACGGAAGCGATTCTCGCGGCTCCCGATGGCACAACCTCCGTGATGGTGATTGGCCAAGATGGACAAGCCCACCAGACCGGCGTCAAAACCGGAATTCGCGAAAGCGCGGAAGTGCAGATTCTGAGCGGGCTCCACAAAGGCGAGCAGGTGGTGGCCGCCGGTGCGTACGGCCTGACCGATGGCACGAAAGTGACGGTTTCCGCGAGCCCCGCATCCGGCGGGAGTGACGCCAACTAAGGGCCTGTAACCATCCATGCCAAATTCAACCGGAACGAATTCTCCCACTCCAGGACGGCCAGCCGCGGAAGGCGAGCGCTTTTGGTTCGCGCGTGAGCACAAGTCGATCATCTTTCTCATCGTCACTTTGGCTATGGTGGGAGCCTACCTCGCATTCAGCATTCCCATTGCGGTTTTCCCGACCACGGATTTTCCGCGGGTGATCGTCGGTGTTGATAACGGCGTGATGCCCATCGATCAGATGCTTGTCACGATTACCCGCCCGATCGAGGAAGCGGTCAGCGGGGTCGAAGGGATCCAGGACGTCCGGTCGATTACCAGCCGAGGCTCAGCCGAAATCGATCTTTTTTTCGACTGGCGCGTGGACATGTTTCAAACTCTCCAACGCGTCAACGCCGCCCTTGCTCGAGTGGAGGCCACCCTGCCGCCGACGGCCAAAGTCTCGAGTGACCGATTGGAATTCTCAAGCTTTCCGATCCTGGGCTATGGCCTCACCTCGGATGCCCTCTCGCAGCAGCAGCTTTGGGAAACGGCGACCTACGACATCAAGCCGCGCCTCGCGAGTCTGGGGGGCGTATCGACGATCCTGGTCCAGGGAGGGCAGGTCCCGGAATTCCACATCGAGCCGCAACCGGCAAAGCTTCGCGCGACCGGGGTGAACGTTTCCGACCTTCTCTCGGCGGTCAATCGATCGAACATCATCCAATCGCCGGGACTGTTCCCCCAGAATCATCAGCTGTATCTGGGACTGATCACCGGCCAGGCGCGTGATGTTCAGGAACTCGGCGGCATCTTCGTGAAGAATTCGGCATCCGGCAGTCCCATCCACGTGGACGATGTCGCGAATGTCGTGCCGTCGTTCGAGCCGCACTTCACGATCGTCACCGCCAACGGCCAGCCGGCGGTCCTCGTCAACGCCAACCGGCAGCTCGGCAGCAACACCATGCAGGTCGCCACCGAAGTAAAGGGCGAAATGTCGCAGATTGAAAAGAGCCTGCCCCCGGGCGTGCACGTGAGCACGTTTTACGACCAATCGTGGATCGTCGGCGAATCCATCAAAAGCGTGCGCGACGCGATTCTGATTGGTCTCCTGCTGGCGTCCGCGGTGCTCGTCCTTTTTTTGCGCGACTGGGGAACGTCCTTCATCGCCGGCATGGTGATACCGATCAGCCTGCTCGTGACGTTTATCGTGATGCGTGCTCTGGGGGAGAGCTTCAACCTGATGACGCTCGGCGGTATGGCCGCCGCGGTCGGGTTGATTATCGACGATGCGATCGTCGTGCTTGAAAATGTGGTGTTGCACCGCGAAGCCGGCGAAGGCAGGTTCGAGGCCGTCCAGTTGACGCTTCGCGAGCTTTCCGTCGCGTTGGTAGGGTCGACGCTCACGCCGATCGTCGTCTTCCTGCCGCTCATCGCCATCACCGGTGTGACGGGCGTCTTTTTCCGCGCCATGGCGATCACCATTGGCGCCGCCCTGCTGACTTCGCTCGCCCTCGCGCTTACCTGGACACCGACTCTTTGCCTCTATCTATTGCGCAAGCAATCCAAGAGCGACGATGAAGCGGCTTTTCATGATCGAGAAGTCGCCTCGGCTACCGCTAATCTCAGTTCTCAGGCCGAGAGCCCAGTTTCCCCGGAATCCGTGGAAGAAATTCGGAAGAGGGAATTGAACGTGCTATTGAGCGCCGAAGAGCAGCATTTGATGAAGGGCTACTTCGGCAAAGTGATTCGCTTTTACGAGCGATGGTTCCGTCGCAGCCTGAAATATCCGGTGTGGGTGCCGATTCTGGCCGTGGCGCTCATCGTCGTCTCCTATTTGTGTTACCAGAAAATCGGCTCGGACCTATTGCCCAAAATGGACGAAGGCAGCTTCATTCTCGATTACGTCACGCCGCCGGGAAGCTCGCTCGAAGAGACCAATCGGATGGTCTCGCGCATGGTTCAAATTGTTCGCTCGACTCCGGAGGTGGCAAGCACCTCCCGGCGCACGGGGCTTCAGCTTGGTCTCGCCGCCGTCACCGAGGCGAACACCGGCGACATCTCGGCAGACCTGAAGACCGATCGCAGCCGCGATATCTGGACGATCATGAACGAAATTCGAACGAAGATTTCGCGGGAGGAGCCTGCTGTCGACATCGAGTTTACGCAGAAGCTCCAGGACATGATCGGCGACCTTACGAGCGCTCCCCAGCCAATCGATATCATGATGTTTTCTCCCGATGCGCAGGTGCTGAACGATTGGGCGCCCCAGGTAGCCGACGCGATCGGCAAAATCCAGGTGAGTGGCGCGCACCCGGTCGTCGACATCGACAACGGGATCGATTCCACCACCAGCGGCCCGGCGGTTTCGTTTCAGGTGGACATGGCGAAAGCCTCGCATGCCGGATTCTCGCCGCAAGACATCGCCGACCAGGCCACCGCGATGCTCGACGGCGTGACGGCCGCGCAACCGGTCGTCGTCAACGATCGCCCTTATACCGTCCGCATCCGTTATCCAGCCGCAATCCGCTCCTCGCTCGCGCGGATGAACAACACGATGCTCGTGAGCCCCGGCGGCCAGTTAGCCAATCTCGGCTCGCTCGCATCGATCACCGAGCTTCCGGGGCAGACCGAAATTCTGCAGGATAGCGAGCAGCGCTACGTGGCCGTCACGGCGCGTCTCGAGGGACTCGATATGGGACACGGGATCGCCGCCGTGAAGGCGGCTCTGGCCCAATTGCATATTCCGCCGTCGATCCGCATCGAGTACGGCGGCCTCTACCAGACGCAGCGGCAATCTTTCCGCGATCTCACGCTGGTTCTCGCCCTCGCGATCATTTTCGTGTTCCTCGTGCTGCTGTTTGAATTCCGCAATTTCTCCGCGCCCATTTCGATTCTTGCTTCGGCAGTTCTTTCGACGGCCGGCGTTTTTGTCGCTCTGCTCCTCACGGGCATCACCTTCAATCTGTCGTCGTTCATGGGCCTGATCATGGTGATCGGCATCGTGGCCAAAAACGGCATCTTGCTGCTCGACGCCGACGAGAAATTCCGCGCGGCCGGTTTTTCCCCGGAGGAATCGATTTTCCAGGCGGGCCGGCGCAGATTGCGCCCCATCGTGATGACGGCGATCGCAGCAGTTTCCGGGATGTTGCCGCTCGCGCTGGCCATCGGCGCCGGATCGCAGATGCTGCAGCCGCTCGCCATTGCCGTGATCGGTGGCCTGCTGATCGCCATGATCCTTTCGCTCTTCGTCACCCCCACCATCTATTTCTACATGACCACCAAGACATGATCGCGGCCGCCTTACTCCACCCAATCGAACGAACGGGTGACCGCGCGCTTCCACAGGTTGTACATCTCGTCGCGCTTTCCGCTTTTCAGGTTTGGCTTCCAGGTGCGGTCGACCTCCCAGTTCGCGCGGAGATCTTCCAAATCCTTGAAGTAGCCGACAGCCAAACCAGCGGCGTAGGCTGCACCCAGCGCCGTGGTCGCATCCTTCGCCACTGGACGAACCACCGGCATGTCGAGAATGTCTGCCTGGAACTGCATCAGCAGATCGTTGGCCACCATGCCGCCGTCGGTGCGGAGCACGTGCAGCGTGACACCCGAGTCCTTTTCCATTGCCTCAAGAACGTCTCGAGTTTGAAACGCCGTTGCCTCTAAGACGGCGCGCGCAATGTGTCCCTTGTTGGCGTAGCGCGTCAGCCCCGCGATCACGCCGCGCGCGTTGTCTTTCCAATAGGGAGCGTACAAGCCCGAGAATGCGGGAACGAAATACACGCCACCGTTGTCGTCCACCGTTCGCGCAAGTGCCTCGATGTCCGAGCTCTTTTGGATCAAGCCGAGGTTGTCGCGGACCCATTGCACCAGGGCGCCGGTAATGGCGATGCTGCCCTCCAAGGCGTAGTGAGCGGGCTGTTCGGCGAGTTTGTACGCCACGGTTGTGAGCAATCCGGACTTCGAATCTACTTTTTGAGTGCCGGTGTTCATCAGCAAGAAGCAGCCGGTACCATACGTGTTTTTTGCCTCTCCCGGCTCAAAGCAGGTCTGGCCCACTAGCGCAGCTTGCTGATCTCCCAGAATCCCCGCGATCGCCACATCTTTGATCGGCGGCTCTTTCGCGAGGCCATACGTCTCGCTGCTCGATCGAATCGTTGGCAGCATCGCCTTAGGTACCCCAAAGGCGTCGAGCAGCTCTTTGTCCCAAGCCAGGGTACTTAGATTCATCAGCTGCGTCCGGCTCGCATTGGTGACATCGGTGATGTGAACGCCGCCATCGGGGCCGCCGGTCAGGCGCCACACCAAAAAGGTGTCGATGTTGCCAAAAATGGCGTCTCCCGTCTCAGCCAATTCGCGCGCGCCTTCTATATGTTCGAGAATCCAATGGATCTTCAGAGCGCTGAAATAGGTGGAAAGGGGCAGCCCGGTCTTGCCGCGAAAGCGATCTTGCCCGCCCGCTTTCGCCATTTCGCTGACGTAGTTCGCCACCCGCATGTCCTGCCACACGAGCGCGTTCCCAAGCGCCTCGCCGGTTTTACGGTTCCACACGACGGCAGTTTCGCGTTGATTGGTGATTCCGATCGCTGCCAGGTCGGAAGGCCGCAGGCTTCCTTTGGCCATGGCTTCTGCAATCACTTCACGGGTACCCTGCCAGATCTCGTCCGGGCGATGCTCCACCCATCCGGGCTTGGGGTAAATTTGCTCGTGTTCCTTCTGCGCGGCTGCGACGACCCGCCCTGTGCGATCGAAGACAATGAACCGCGTGCTGGTTGTGCCCTGGTCAATTGCGCCGATGTAATTTGGCACGTGTATTCCCCCAGGCCTTTTGTTCCTCCGCGGATTCCGACGGCCTCCAAGACGGATGGCCTATCGCCATTCGCGGGCGACGTCGGGATTGGCTGCTGACCAATGAGGGACCGCGTTTCCCGGACAATCCCGCCGCATCCAGCAGGTCTGGATCTTCTCTATTACCTGACGAGGCTGGGCTGTACTTAGGGCTTGTGCAGCAGTTCTTTCGCGACTTCGACGATGCGGCCCGGCTCGAAGCCGAATTTCGTCAGGAGTTCTTTGAGCGGCGCCGACGCGCCGAAGGTTTTCATGCCGATCATCCGGCCGGAGCTGCCGACGTAGCGCTCCCAGCCGAACATCGAAGCCTGCTCGATCATGATGCGCGCCGTGATGCCCGGAGGCAGGACCTTGTCGCGATATTCCTGCGGCTGATGGTCAAAGATCTCCCAGGACGGCAGGGAAACGACGCGCGAACGAATTCCGTCCGCAAGCAGTTTCTCGTGAGCCTCGACGGCGAGACTCACTTCGCTGCCCGAGGCGATCAGGATCACTTCCGGATTTGCGCCGGGAGCGTCGGCCAGTATATAGGCGCCTTGCGCGAGGCCTGACGCCGGGGCGTATTTCTTCCGATCGAGCGTGGGCAAAGGCTGGCGCGACAATGCCAGCACAGCCGGCGTATGACGCAGTTGCATCACGTAGCGATAGGCTTCCACGACTTCGTTTGCATCCGCGGGGCGCAGCACGATGAGCCCAGGGATGGCTCGCAACGACGCCAGGTGCTCGACCGGCTGATGTGTCGGCCCATCTTCTCCATCGCCCATGGCTTCGTGAGTGAAGGCGAAAATCGTGGGCAGCTCCATCAGCGCAGAAAGCCGCATGGCGGGCCGCGCGTAATCGCTGAAAACCATAAACGTCGAGCCGAACGCCCGGAGCTTTGAGAGTGAAAGTCCGTTGAGGATGGCCGCCATCGCGTGCTCGCGGATTCCAAAGTGTATATTTCTGCCGCCCGGATTATTGGCCTCGAGGTCGCCGGCACCCTCGAACGTCAAAAGAGTTTTAGTCGAGGGTCCGAGATCGGCGGAGCCGCCGAGAAACCACGGGATATTGCGCGCGAGCACGTTCAAGGTTTTTCCGGAGGCGTCCCGGCCGGCGACACCCTTCGCGTCGGCGGGGAATATGGGGAGATCGCGGTCCCAACCGGCGGGGAGTTCGCGGCGCTGCATCAAGTCGATCTCGGTTGCAAACGCAGGATATTTGGCACGATACGCGCCGAGCAACTCCTTCCATTCCGCGCATGCTCTTTCACCGCGCGCGCCGATGCCGGCCGCAAAGTGTTCGTAGACGCCTTCGGGCACCAGGAACTTGGCTTCTTCCGGCCAGCCGTAGTTGCGCTTGCAGAGACGGATCTCGTCGTCGCCGAGCGGCTCGCCGTGCGCGGCGCTCGTGTCCTGTTTGTTGGGCGAACCGTAGCCGATGTGGCTATCAAGAATGATCAGGGTGGGCCTGCCCTGCGTCTTGCGGAAAACGCCGAGAGCGTGTTCGATGCGCTCGATATCATTGGCATCGCCGATCCGCAGCACGTTCCATCCGTAGGCGATGAATCGAGTCGCGACATCTTCGGTAAAGGCAAGGCGGGTATTGCCCTCGATCGTGATCTGGTTGTTGTCGTAAATCCAGCAGAGGTTATCGAGGCCCAGATGACCTGCCAGCGATGCCGCTTCGGACGAAACGCCCTCCATCAGACAGCCATCGCCGGCAATGGCATAGATGTTGTAGTCGAAGATATTGAAGCCGGGGCGATTGTAGCGGCTGGCGAGCCACTTCTGAGCGATGGCCATGCCCACGCTGGTAGCTACGCCCTGACCGAGAGGGCCCGTGGTGGTTTCGACGCCCGAGACCCAGTGATATTCCGGATGTCCGGGTGCCCTGCTATCGAGCTGGCGAAACCGGCGGATGTCGTCGAGACTCACCGACTGGTGGCCGAGCTTCTCGTATTCGGCGTCGACGGCTTGCGTTTTCGTGAGATGCAGGACGGACCAGAGCAGCATCGACGCGTGGCCGTTGGAGAGGACGAAGCGGTCGCGATTCGGCCAGATCGGATCCTGCGGATCGAAACGCATCACGCGATTCCAGATCGTGTAAACGACCGGCGCAAGCGCCATCGGGGTGCCCGGATGACCGGATTTGGCCTGCTGCACTGCGTCGATGGAAAGCGTGCGAATCGTATTGATGCAAAGTTGGTCCATCTCCGGCGCGGCGACCGGTGTCGCTGCTTGTGTGACATTCATGTTCCGTCTCCTTGCGATCGCTCAGTTTGCCGGGCCCCGGCTTCGGAATTTGTGGAGGGGAGCACGTGCGGTGGCCTCCCCAATCGAACGAATCAGCAGTTCCGTGGAAGGGACGGTAAACACTTTCCTGCCGAATGTAAACGGGAAGGCCATACCAACGCCAGAGATTTATCTCGAGACCATTAGACCCGCTCGGCCTATGGTTCGAGATTCAATCCTGTAATGCGAATGCCGCTGTGATGGACGCGATGGCGGCGGTTCACCGAAATCAAGAGAGCTGTAATCCCCTCGACAATTCGGGACATTTCCAGCGGGCCCGCATCGATCGGGCGCAATCCGGGAATCAACTTCACCAGCGGGAAAAGAATCTGCTTGGCCTCTTGGTTGTCACCGCACACGAAGACATCGCACTCGGGAGTTAACGAAAGGTCTTGTAAAGCGCCCGCCGATACGTTGTGGAAGGCCGCGAGCACACGTGTTGTGGCCGGAACAAGTTCGCGAGCCTGCTCAGCGGCCGATCCTTGCCAGAGTTGCAGTGTGCGCGTTGGTTTGCCGCCCACGGCTGCAGCCAAAGGAACCGTTGCGTCGACCAAAACCGCATCCGTCAGGGAGCCTCGGATGCTTTTTAGAATTTCTGCCTGGGCGGAGATAGGAACTGCCAGCACCGATACGGCAGCCTGTGCGGCAGCCTGCGCGTTCTCCATTCCGCTGATCGAAATGCGTCCTGATTCATCGGGCGCGTGCGCTTTCAGCGATTCCTCGATTCGGCGCGCGCCGCCCTTGGCCTTGTTTTCGTCGCGCGACCCAATGATGACCTGCACCCCCGCCAGCGCCCATCGCAAGGCCAGTCCGAATCCTAAATCGCCGGTACCGCCGATGATGGCAATCTTTTGTTCACGCATAATTTCGTCTCTCCCAGAATCTCGGATACTAAGCAGGGTCTCTTGGCCCGCTTTGTTCCCAGTGCTATGCTGGCGGCGTTGAATTCATCGCACGTGTCAAACACCGACGAACACCGCAACCCCACTTTTCCCCCGATAGAAATCATTCCCTTGATGGGGCTGCCGGAAGTTGCGTCTGGCGATGATATCGCCCGGCTGCTTGCCGAAGCGGCCAGAGAGCAAGGACTCGTTCCCAGACAACGAGACGTATTCGTCGTGGCACAGAAGATCGTGTCGAAGGCAGAGGGAAGAATCGTGCATCTAGACACGATCAAACCTTCCGGGCGAGCGGAACGCTGGGCGGCTGAATACCACAAGGATCCGCGAGTGATTGAGATCGTGCTGAGCGAGGCAAGCAGCATCGTGAGGATGGAGCGCGGCGTGATCATTGTCAAGACGCGGCACGGCTTCGTTTGCGCCAATGCCGGCGTGGACCTCTCGAACGCTCCTGAGGGCACGGCGCTGTTGTTGCCGGAGGATCCGGACCGCTCCGCGAGCAAGCTTCAGGAACAACTCGCACGAGCATTTGGCGTTCAGATCGGCGTCATCATTTCCGATACATTTGGTCGCCCGTGGCGGGAAGGCCTGGTGAACGTCGCGCTGGGCGTTGCCGGAATGGCGCCTCTGGTCGACTATCGGGGACAGCGCGACGCACATGGAAAGACGCTTCAAGCGACCGTGATTGCCATCGCCGATGAGCTGGCCGCGTCTGCAGGACTTGTGATGGGCAAGTTGAATCGCGTTCCCGCAGCGGTTATCCGCGGCGCGCCAGTCTCGGATGGAACAGGAACCGGACGCGAGCTTATCCGCCCGCCTGATAAAGATCTGTTTCCGTAGCGTTTCTTGCATGTTATCGGCTCGCCGGAGCATCGGTTTTGGGGGCGTCTCGAACCCCGGAGATTGCGTCGTCGATGGACGCCCGTCCGGGAGATTGGACGGAGCCGCCGTCGGCATGCGACAGCTGACGCAGGCCAGCGTCGATTTCACGGCTGGCCGCCTGCACCAAGGCAGAGATGTTGGCGATGGACTGCGGTGTGGCGTCCGCTTCGGTGATGGCCACGGTGACGCTGCCGATCACGTTCCCATCGGGACCGAACACCGGCGCGGCAATACCGACGCGCCCGCTATCAACGTCCCCGTGAGTTACGTGAACGCCCGCCTTCCGGATGCGGCGAAGATTCGCCCGCACCGTTTCCCAGTCGGAGCCCAGACCAGCCTCACGAATCTCCGCCGGGTATCTTTCGAAAAACCATCGAGCCGAACGCGGATGAAGGTTTGCAAAAATAACCTTTGAGGAGGCGCCCTGAAACATGGGCATCGGCCGGCCGCGCTCGTAGCTGATTGCATTGTCGGAAACAGTTCGGGGTTCCTGATGGACACACATCACGCAGTTCCGGTAAATCCGACACAAGATCGCGATGCCCATACCGCCCGACCTATCCTCGAGCCGCTGCATGGCGGGGCGGCCGACTTTGATCAGGGGATCGGTGAGCTGAATCTTGCGGTCGTTTTCGATCACGGCGGGACCCAAAATGTACTTATTCCCCGAGAACGGGTCTAGAAGGCCCGCTTTGCACAATTCTCTGAAGTATCTGTAGGCCGTACTGACCGAAACGCCGATTTCCCGGGCGGCATCCTCGACGGTCCATTCGTATTTCTCGACCGTGAAAAGATTTAAGACGGCTAGGAGTCGACTTGCAGTATTCACGAATTGCCCTCCTTCGAGCCGGGTGCTCCACCTGATCCAAATAATAACCCACAATGCCGTATTTTAGTATTACAGATAATTCCAGCCACCAATAGTCGCAGCATATAATAATTACGTACTATTTCGTGTTGACTTTTGTTGCCGCGTGTTGATACGATTTGCCTTCGTTACGGCGTTCAATGCGCAGGAAGTCGGTGGCGATTCACTCATGCCCGGCAAGCTGAGTTCGGTCTCCGAGGTGGTCAGGTCGACACCTTCGGGAAGCCATATCGCGTTGGGCGGCTTTTCGATCGCACGCCATTCGAACGAATTTCCCTTGCAGATTCCGAAGGAAAGTCCTACAACGCCTTTTCCGACTGCCGGGGAACTGCGCCTGTTTGCGGGAAGAAATGCCTCGAAAGGCTTGGATGTGAACTGAGAGACACGGCCTTATCGGCCTGACGCTGTATCGAAAGCGAGGAGCAATCGTGATTTACGACATCGAGCTGAACTCCGCCGCGCACTATCCTGTACGAGGTATTGTGGAATTGTCGCCATCGATCGAAGCCGCCGGCTTCGGCGCTTTCTGGAAAGGGGAGTCAAACAGCACCGATCCTCTGGTCTTGATCTCGGGCATTGCCGCCCGCACGAAGACGCTTAAGGTCGGGACCGCGATTTATCACATTTACGGCCGAAGCCCGGTAACCATGGGGATTCAATCCGCCACCTTGCAGGATCTTTCGGACGGAAGGCTTTTGCTGGGGCTGGGCGTCGCGAACAAAACCATCGCTGCATGGCACGGAGGCACATTCGATCGGCCACTGCGCCGCGCCAAGGAATATATCGAAATCGTTCGCAAGACTGCGGCGGGCGAGCGCGTGGAATACCAGGGAGAAATGTACACCACGGGCCAGCGGTTTCAGCTTTCGTGGAAACCGTCCCATCCCACGTTTCCGATCTACCTTGCCGGTTTGGGTCCCCAGATGACTAAGCTGGTAGGACAAATCTCCGACGGCGTTTTCATCAACATGGCCACGCCCGCCACGATTCGCGAGATCGCCGGCCGGGTGCGCGCGGGAGCTGTAGAGGCGGGTCGCGATCCCAGCAAAATCGACATTATCGCCAAGGTTCGCGTGTCGATGAACCCCGATCGGGCTATGGCTCGATCGCGCATCCGGCAGGTCCTCACCTTCTACAACATCGCCGATCATTACAAGGACATGCTGCGCGCCTCCGGATTCGAGGAGGAGGTCAACGCTGTGCAGGAGGCTTTCAAGGCTGGCGGGTTCAAGGCGGCGAGCACCAAGATCACCGATGCTTATATGGACAAATTGCCCGTGATCCCTGCGACTTCCATCCAGGAGATCAAAGATCGACTGCAGCCTTTTGTTGAGGCGGGTGTCACGCGACTCATCGTTCCCTACGTTCCAGTGACGGAGCCGGTGATCGACGACGCCCGCAAGTTCGTGGAAGCGTGGGGAAAATCATAAACTTGGGTCTTCATTCGAACCTTGCTCGCATTTGGCATCAAGGAAAATGAAGTCCGCGTGATGCTCCACGACAATCCGGCAAAACTGATGTGGCTCGACTAGCGAAGCTCGCGGCTTCGCAGGCACAAGTACGGAGGTCACAACATGCCGTCGACAGCAGAGGATATCCAATCAATCCGGGACAATGTTCGGGCGCTCTGCCAGGACTTTCCGGATACGTACTGGCGCGAAACGGACAAGAAAGAGGCGTATCCGCAGGATTTCGTGAAGGCGCTCACGGAAAGCGGATACCTGGCCGCGTTGATTCCCGAGGAGTACGGTGGCTCGGGATTGGGCATCACCGAGGCCGGCGTGATCCTCGAAGAGATCAACCACTCCGGAGGCAATTCGGGAGCGTGCCACGCGCAGATGTATACGATGGGCACGCTTCTCCGCCACGGCAGCGCCGAGCAAAAGCAGCGTTATTTGCCGGCGATTGCCCGTGGCGATCTTCGGCTGCAGGCGTTCGCCGTCACCGAACCGAACGCGGGCTCCGAAACCACGCGCATTGAGACGAAAGCCGTCCGTAAGGGCGACCGCTACATCGTCAACGGCCAAAAGATTTTCATCTCTCGCGCCAAGCAATCCGACCTGATGCTTTTGCTGGCGCGAACCACACCGTACGCCGATGTGCAAGACAAGACGCAAGGAATATCCGTGTTCATCATGGACATGCGAGAGGTCAAAGGAAACCTTCAGATTCGACCCCTCGATATGATGGTCAATCACCATACGAACACAATCTTCCTCGAGGACGTGGAAATTCCCGCTACGGCTCTGATCGGCGAAGAGGGGAAAGGGTTTCGTTACATCATCGACGGATGGAATGCCGAACGGATTTTGGTCGCCTCAGAAGCCATCGGGGACGGCCGTTGGTTTGTCGAGCGAGCGTCCTCGTACGCGCGTGAACGCGTGGTTTTCGGGCGGCCGATCGGAGCGAATCAGGGCGTTCAGTTTCCCATCGCGAAAGCCTATGCGCACGTGGAGGCGGCAGACCTGATGCGGTTTAATGCTGCCGCGAAATTCGACGGGAAAGAGAAATGCGGCGCTGAGGCCAACTTGGCCAAGCTACTGGCTTCCGAGGCCGCCTGGGAAGCCGCGGATGTTTGCCTGACTACTTACGGCGGTTACGGCTTTGCGCGGGATTACGATGTCGAAAGAAAGTTTCGGGAAACTCGGCTTCTCACCGTGGCGCCAGTAAGCAATAACTTGATTCTGGCATTCCTGGGCCAGAACGTGCTCAAAATGCCGAAATCGTATTAGCACTCCATGCGAGTAGGGAGTCAAAGCAACTCGCGGTGCATCGTCAAGTCGTAAACGGAGAAAGACAAATGGACCAGAAAAACGCTCTGCTGCGCTCCTGGATGTTCGTTCCCGGAAATCGTCAGCGCATGATCGAGAAATCACTCGGGGTTGCGGTAGACGCCGTCATGATGGATATCGAGGACGGCGTTGCGCCTAATGAAAAGGACGCGGCTCGCCAGCAAATTGCGGCTTGTCTTGACCAGGTGGCTGCTCGCCTGAAGGCCGATCCCAATCTTCGTACCCCCGCGCGGTTTGTACGCATCAACGCCGTCGGCCACGAACGAATGCGCGACGATCTCGCTCACGTATTGCGGCCGGGCCTCGAGGGGCTGGTTGTGCCCAAAGTTGACACTCCCGAGCAAGTGAAAACCGTCGAGCAGATTCTCGATCGTCAGGAACCGGAAGTGGGCCTCGGTCGAGGAAGCGTGCGTCTGCTCGTTGCCATCGAGAGTCCGAGAGGTCTTTTCAATGCCTACGCAATCGCTTGCGCTTCGCCACGCGTGATCGGATTGATTTTTGGCGCCGAGGATTTTTCGAGAGAGCTGAGTCTGCCCTTGATGCGCGAAGGCGAAGCCCGCGATCTTATTTACGCGCGTTCTGCTATCGTGACGGCGGCCGCATGCGCGCACGTGCAATCGGTGGATGGGGTCTGGCCGGACCTGAAGGATATCGAAGGGCTGAAGAAATTTGCGGTGCAGGCGCGCCGATTGGGCTTTTCGGGGATGTCGCTGATTCATCCCGGGCAGGTCGAAATCGTCAACGGAGCGTTCACGCCGGCGGCGGACGAGATCGACTACGCGCACCGGGTGCTTCAAGCGTTCGATGAAGCACGGATCCGCGGCGAAGGCGCCGTAGCGTTTGGCGGGCAGCTCCTGGATCTTCCGATTATAGATAGGGCACGGCAAACACTCGCGTTGGCGGAATCGCTCCGTGCGCGCGCCTCGTAGCGGAATCGGTCTCGACAAACTTTTCTTGAACGGCTGCGCTTCCGAGGTTGGCGTAGCAGTGTCATTCGATTTTGAGGTGAATTCATCCAGGACATCGAAGAAGGAGAAATCAAAATGGCAGTGAAGCCGGGTTGGGTAGGGCGCTTCTTTGAAGATTTCGAAGTCGGAGACGTTTACCGTTGCCGGCTCGGAAGAACGGTCACGGAAAATGACAACATCTGGTTTACGCTCCTCACCAACAACACAAATCAGATCCACTTCAACAACGAATACGGCAAGCGCACCGAGTTCGGCCGCTGCCTGATCAACAGCGCCCTCACGCTGGCGATCGTGGCCGGCATGGGCGTCGCGGACGTGAGCGAAAACGGTTTCGCGCTCGGTTGGGACGAAATCAAGCTTCCCAACCCGCTGTTTGCGGGCGACACGCTGTATTCCCAATCCGAAGTGTTGGAGAAGCGCGAGTCCAAATCCAAGCCTCAATGGGGAATCATCAAGGTCCGCACGCGTGGAATTCAGCAGGAGGGCAAAGTCGTAATCGATTATAGCCGCAGCGTCATGGTTTATAAGCGAGCCCACGCGCCGATGCAGAATCTTTTCCCCGAGGTCCGTCCCTGATGCCGGAGAGCCGTTCTCCAAAAGCGGCTTTGGCTCTCGACGGTATTCGCGTCTTAGCGCTGGAAGTCTCGGTATCGGGCCCCCATTGCACGCGAATCCTGGCGGACATGGGCGCCGAAGTCATCAAGATAGAGAAGCCGGGAACCGGCGATGTGATTCGCGGATGGGATTCCGTGGTGAGGGGCCTGTCCTCCGGGTTCGTCTGGCTCAACGGCAACAAGCGAAGCTTTGCCATAGATGTCAAAACGCCCGCCGGCCGCCAGGCTATTCAGAAACTTGCCGACCGTGTTGACGTCGTCCTCGAAAATTTCGCCCCCGGAGTTGCCGAGCGCCTGGGGGCGGGAGCCGCTGAGCTCTGCGCCCGTAATCCGCGGCTCATTTACTGTTCTCTCTCCGGTTACGGCCAGGACGGTCCCTATCGCAACGTGAAAGCGTACGACCTGCTCATCCAGGCGGAGGCCGGGATTATTGCCACCACCGGATACCCGGACAAGCCTGCGAAAGTCGGCGTCCCGATCACCGATCTTGCTTCATCGATGTATGCGACCGTAGGAATTCTGTTGGCGCTGTATCAGCGAGAACGTACGGGCCGCGGCCAAGTGATCGATATTTCGATGTTTGAATCTGCTCTGGCTTGGCTCGGATATTTTCCGCATCACTTCTGGCATCGGGGGGAAGAGCCTGCCCGCGTCGGCATGCGTCACCATTACATCGTTCCCTACGGTCCGTACCTGGCCGGCGACGGAGTCTACGTGACCCTCGCGGTGGCTACGCCGCAGGATTGGGAGGTCTTTTGCCGCAAAGTGATTGAGCGGCCCGAGTTGATCGAAGATATACGCTTCCGCACCGCTCCGGACCGCCGCGAGAATCGCGCAATGCTGGAAGAACTGGTCGAGAAGGCATTCTTGAAGCATCCGCATGAAGAATGGCTCCGCCGGCTTCGCGATGCCGAATTGCCGCACGGCAAATTAAATGGTATCGGCGAAGTCCTCGCTCATCCTCAGGTGATCGCGCGAAAAATGATCCGCGAGATGGAATCGCCCGTAGGAACCGTTCCTGTCATCGGGAGTCCCTTGCGGCTTTCCGATAGCCCCGCGCGCTTCGATCCGATTCCGGCGCTGGGACAGGACACTGAAGCGATTCTGAAAGAACTCGGCTACACTTCGGCTGAAATCGACGCTTTCCGGCGCGATCGCGTCATCTGACCCAGGACCACGCCGACGGTTTACGTCGCGGCAATACCACTGAGATCGCGCTCGAGGAGCCATCGTGCGGTGGCGGAATCGGGCCGCAACCGGCTCGCAAGTCTCCGCAGGTCATCCAACTCGTCGATATCGAGTTCCAGGCGAGGATTTCGATACACTCGAGCACGCGCGCCGCATGCTTTCGCCTCGGCCAAGTGACGCGGAAAACTATTGGGTCCGAAACGCGAGGGAAAAAGAACCGCCGGCGATCGGAGCAGCGCATTAGTGCCCGTGCCGTCGCTTGAAGGGACGATTACAGCGGACGGCGCGGCCTCCAACTCGTGGAAAACCGCCTCGATGTCGCTCGGTTCGGCCAACGGCAAATCAATCGGCAGCCGCAGTAAGGCGTCGACGCGGTGCTCCGCGCAATAGCGCGATGCTTCGTCGACCGAGTCGCTCTCTGATGTCTGGCGGGCTTCGACAATCGTTTCCCATCCAAATTTT
>JBKQNJ010000064.1:0-19633 GCA_052146315.1 Candidatus Acidiferrales bacterium
TCGCCGAGCCGTTCGCCAAGACAGTCGTTCGATCGGTACGCCATTCGTGCAGGTCGGAACTTACCCGACAAGGAATTTCGCTACCTTAGGACCGTTATAGTTACGGCCGCCGTTCACCGGGGCTTCAGATCAGGCCTTCGCTGTCTTGCGACAGCTAAGCCCTCCCTTTAACCTTCCGGCACCGGGCAGGCGTCACCCCCTATACGTCGTATTCGACTTAGCAGAGAGCTGTGTTTTTGTTAAACAGTCGCCGAACGCATTTCACTGCGGCCCCCTCGGGCTATAAACCCTAGCGGGGCACCCCTTCTCCCGAAGTTACGGGGCTAATGTGCCTAGTTCCTGAGCGAGCGTTCTCTCGAGCGCCTGTGGATATTCACCTTGTCTACCTGTGTCGGTTTGAGGTACGGGCACCGTGCGAACTCCTTAGAGGTTTTTCCCGGCAGCGTGAAATCAGGGACTTTTTGGTCGTGTGACCTCGTCCTCAGTCTGACCGTTGAATGACCCCGTGGATTTTCCTGCGGGATCCGGCTTGCACTGAGCAATCGGGACGTCCATCACCCGACTCCCCTATCCTTCTGCGTCACCCCATCGTATAACGTTCGCATGGCGGGGCAGGAATGTTGACCTGCTGTCCATCAGTTACGCCTCTCGGCCTCACCTTAGGACCCGCCTAACCCTGAGCGGATTAACCTTCCTCAGGAAACCTTAGACTTTCGGCGACACGAGTTCTCATCGTGTTTATCGCTACTTATGCCGGCAGAGTCTCTTCCGTGGCGTTCAGTAGTCCTCTCGGTCTACCTTTGCCACCACAGAATGCTCCCCTACCAAATGACGAAATCCGAAGAAATCGTCAATTTCGCGATTTCGGTCGTAGACTTGAGCCCCGTTGGATTGTCGGTGCGCGAACACTTGACCAGTGAGCTGTTACGCTTTCTTTAAAGGATGGCTGCTTCTAAGCCAACCTCCTGGCTGTCTGTGCGTTCACACGTCCTTTCCCACTTAGTCTACAGTTTGGGACCTTAATCGGCGATCTGGGTTCTTTCCCTCTCGACCACGGAGCTTATCCCCCGTAGTCTCACTCCTGCGCTGTTGTCCACGGCATTCGGAGTTTGATTGGATTCGGTATCCTGGATGGGACCCTAGTCCATTCAGTGCTCTACCACCGAGGCAAATCATACAAGGCTGCCCCTAAAGGCATTTCGGGGAGAACGAGCTATCACGGAATTTGATTAGCCTTTCACCCCTACCCTCAGCTCATCCGAGCGATTTTCAACTCACAACGGTTCGGTCCTCCAGTCGCGGTTAAGCGACCTTCAACCTGGCCAAGGGTAGATCATCCCGCTTCGCGTCTATTCCCACAGACTGAGCGCCCTATTCGGACTCGCTTTCGCTACGGCTCGCTTACGCTTAACCTTGCCTGTGAGAATAACTAGCCGGCTCATTAAGCAAGAGGCACGCCGTCAGGCATTACACGACCGAAGTCGTGTCATAGCCCTTCGACTGCTTGTAGGCATACGGTTTCAGGTTCTATTTCACTCCCCTCGCAGGGGTGCTTTTCGCCTTTCCCTCACGGTACTAGTTCACTATCGGTCGCCAACGAGTATTTAGCCTTGGAGAGTGGTCTCCCCAGATTCCCACTGGGTTTCTCGTGCCCCGTGGTACTCAGGATCCCGCTTCGAGTCCGGTAAACTTTCGGCTACATGGCTGTCACATTCTTTGGCCCCGCTTTCCAGCGGGTTCGCCTAGTCTCCGGATTGGTGACTCTACTTACGCGGTCCTACAACCCCGGCGTGTAAACACACCGGTTTGGGCTGTTCCGATTTCGCTCGCCGCTACTTTCGGAATCTCGTTTGATTTATTTTCCTCCAGGTACTGAGATGGTTCACTTCCCTGGGTTGGCTCGTACCCGCCTATGTATTCAGCGGGCCGTTATCTGGTTTTACCAGATAGGGTTTCCCCATTCGGACATCCCCGGATCAAGGCCTGTTTGCGGCTTCCCGGGGCTTTTCGCAGCTTACCACGTCCTTCATCGCCTGTTGGCGCCAAGGCATCCACCGTACGCCCTTAGTAGCTTGACCATAAAACTTACCCAACACGCCTCAAAAAAGCTAAGGCCCTCAAAACACGGGACAAAGGGTCTTGCAAGCCCTCCATTCCGTGACTTCTAAGGGTGTTTAAGCGCGGTTAAGAGGCCAGAATCAGCCAAAATCGCACACCTAAGCGACGTGAAGAGGCAAGTTCGCCTTTCCACAAAACGCTACTCTCGAGCAAAAATTTGCGGTTTATTGCATCACGCGAACCTTGAAATTCGCGCAACGCAATGCCAGCTTCCTTCAGTTGTCAAAGATCGATCGTTCCGGTCAACAATTTCCGATCGGAACGTCTCCGCGCCCGGCGGAGCGCTGAATCGGTTTGGAGCCGACCCAGCGAATACATCCGAACAATAAAAAACCCGGCAACGAGCGCCGGGCGATTCCGTCCATTCCGCAGGGCATTTGTTCCGGCCCCTAGGACGGATTAGCTCGAAGCTCGATTTCTTTCTATCCGGTATTCGTAACCAACCTCACCTCTGCGATCAGTCGGCAAGCCCGGTCCGTCAGCAGACTCCCTGACAAATCAGGGCACCGCCAACATCAGGAGAGTATACCAACTATTTCGCATTCGTCAAGCCTATGTGAACGATTTAATAGGGTGATCCAGGTAGGCAAGGCTGTGAATTTCACATCAGTTTGTGGAAATGCCGGCGTCCGCAAAAAGGCCCGGCGGTTTTGATTGCCGCCGGGCCGAGTTTATAGAACGGTTAGTTGAAATTACTGTTGCGGTTGCGGCTGCGCCGGCTGCTTCGCCACGTCGGCCTTCGCAGGATCTGCCGACATGCTCGCACCCGGCTTCTGGTAGCGAGTCAGGTACGGCATGAAGGGCGTGATTTCAAGAGGCATCTTCTCGCGCGACGACAGCAGCGGAACGGCCTTCGCCTTGAGAAGCTCGACGTTGTCGTTCCATGGATCGAGCTTGAGGCGGCCTCCAATCGGAAGCGCCGCGATCTGATCAAGCTTATCGGGTGCGAGCGCAGGAGCCGTCGAAACCAACTGGGAGTAGACGTAAACGCGATTGCCAAGATGCGGATTGATCAGTGCTGGCAGATCCTTGGATTCCGCATCGAGTTCCTTCAAGAAGAGACCAGATTTGTTCAACTGGTCCTTGTAATTTGAATTTTTCAACAGCTCCAAAGCCTTCTTGCCGGAAAGCTCGACCTGATCGGGTGTGTCGCGGAACGAGAAGTGCGCGACGGCGTCGACGGTCGAGACGTTGGTTGTGTCGTTGAAACCCCACTGATCGGTGGAAGGCTTGGTGACGATGATGTCGGCGAGTTCCTGCGCCAGAATGGCGGCGATGCTGGCTTCGTCCGGGAGAACGTCGATCAAGCCACGGCTGACGACGATGGTGTGCCCGATGGAAAAGGATTCCAGAGTGCCGGTGAGGAGCACGCGGCAGTGGACGTCCGGCTCGATGTCCAGGTTATTCGTCACCTCGAGATTATTGACGACGGTTTCGAGAAGCTTGTCGATCTCTCCCGGAGGAGCAAGCAAGCCGTCCCTCTGCAAGCGATCAAGAACGTTGACTTCGGCTTCATGCTGCCATTCACGCTCCGCCTGGATGGGAGAATTGTCGGTTTGCGCGGCGCCTTGATCTTGAACGGCCGTAGGCGATTCGATGGTCAACTGCGTGAACTCTTCCTCGCGGCCAGCGCCCCTCAAGTCGTAACCCCAGAGGCGCGTTTGCGCTTTGAAGCGCACATGGCCTCCGAAAAAATCTTGAAGGTCGGATTCCTGGCTGAAGATGAACGCCGGCAGCCAAAGACCGGGCTGGATATTTTCTCGCCAGCTATCGAAATGCAGATTGAAGCCGTTGATTCCCGCGATCGGAGTATAGACGCCGTTGAATCGCACAATCGTGAAACCCTGGTCTTCGGCCCAGATGCGGCCCTTGAAACGCCCCTTGCCGGATTTCGGCAGTGGAGTGATGTCGAAGACCAAGCACCGGACCTCGCCGAGGAACTGTTTGCCCATGTAATCAAACTGGTAGTGTTGGCGATCGAAGCCGCTCTGATCCAGATAGATCATCTGGACAAATCCTTCGGGAACGTACGAAGAAGTAAAAAAATCCGCGACGTGCGAAAGAGGATTGAACTCGCTGATTTTGTCCTTCTTTTTGTTGAGCATGTTGTTGTCGACTATGCCCTTGGAAAGGTTGGCCTGCCCGAGGAAATAGTGGTCGCGAATCGGTGCGGCGGCCATGTCCTTGTCCGTCTTCATATCCTGAATGTACGTTTCGACGATCGGGTCATACCGCCGGATGGTCGCGTTCTCGTCATGCTCGCGCGCAATGATGCGGTCGATCGCCTGATTGACGGTAGTCACAGCAGCAGACGTCGAAGCACCTGGCTGGGGCTGAGTCTGTTCAGCCGTCTGCGTCTGCGTCTGCGTCTGCGTCTCCGTCTCCGTCTCCGTCTGTGCGGCGCCGACGCCCGCGAGAGCGCCTACCAGGGCCGTTGTAAGGCAGAAGCTTTTCCACGTGCGCATTGCATTCCCCTTTCAGCAGTTCAATACGCCAATTCAAATGTGATTCTGATGGCCACCTCGGAATCGACGGGCTGTCCGTCCTGCAGCGCGGGGCGGAATCGAATCTCGCGCGCCGCGGTTTCGGCGGCTTCATCCAAGCCAGACCCCAGGCCCTGCAAAACGCGGAGCACTTTCACTTCGCCGGAAGCCGTAAAAACCACCTCGAGGCGAACATCTCCTTCGATCCTCTTGGCGATCCCCTCTTTTGTGTACACCGGCTTAGGAACCGAGAGGATTTCGACGGGCTTGGTGTTCGACGAGGCCGCCGTCTGTTTGACCTTGGGACCTGCGGGCCCAGCCTGCTCGTCGGCGAAGAGGCCCTGATGCACGCTGCCGTGGTTTCCACCCGGTCCACCAACCGCTACCCCATTGCCGAACCCCGCGCTGCTGACCACACCCTTCGCACCCTTCGCGCCGCCGGTGCCATTGCCATTTCCAGGTCCGGCCGGCATATCGAAACCACCGAGCTGCGCGATGTTGACGTTATGATCCGTTTTCCCATTTGTTGGCACGCCATTGGGATCGCCGAAACCGCCAGTCTGGACGGCTTCGCGGGGTCGCTTCAAAGTCGGGATCGCGGAGCTTCCCATCGAGAGCGGCGGATTCGGATCCGGGAACGCCTTGGCGACTTCCTCGGGAGCTACGGTCTTACGCGCAATCACACGCTTCACCACAGGCGCGGTAATCACGGGATTGAAGATTTGTGGTTTTGGCACCACGACCGGGACGGGCTTGGGAATTTCTTTCACGACCACGCGCTTCACGACGGGCTTGGGTTGAGGCTGCGGCTTCCAGGCCTCAATGACGGGAGCCGCGATGGGCATCACATAGTCGTGCGCAACGGCCTGAAACTTCTGTGGCATGAAGAGAGGTATGAGGACGAGCGCCAGCAAGGCGACGCACTCGAGCCCAATGCCCGCTCCGAACGAACGCCAGCGGCGCTCTCCTTCGGGAAGCAGTGCCTCAGTGAATACAGCTCGATTCTTTACCGGCGTCATAACATTTCACCCCAAGTGCCCCTTCTTGAAGAGTGGGTGCGCGGAGGAAGCATTGAGACACCTGTCCCGCACAACAACTTTAGTACTAAATCGAAGGGCCGGGATGAATAGACCGCAAGTACTATTCTACGCCCAGTCGTGTTGAAAGCGACAACGCAACTAGCCGCGTGATTAAGTCGGATGCGCTGCATTGGCTTGCACGTTGCTCGCCGTTCGCTCCAGGAGAACACCTAACCCGGCGGGCGGGATTAAGTCGGAAGACAATCTTTGCATCAATTCCGTGGCTGCATTCGAGAGGTTGCGCCGATGCAGCCGAGTGGTCAATAGCGAGTTATCGCTGCTAGTACGGGAATACATCAAAACACGTACGCGGATTTCGCGAAATCAGTAGAAAGCGGAGCGCGGGCTTCTGCGAGCCGCGCTCCGCTTTTCCCGCATTTTTACATCTATCGTGTCGTTTCTTTAGTGCGTTTCAACAACCACGTACTGTGTGACACCACCTCGATCCACCAGCAGCAGCACGGGTTGGTCCCCTGCAGCCGCAAGAGCCTGCTTATATTGCTGGACGTTGGAGATGGGCTTGTGATTGACCTCCTGGATGACATCTCCCCGCTGAAGGTCAGCAGCTGCGGGGCTTGCGGGATCAACGTCCGAAACCACCACGCCGTGTGTGCCGGCAGGCAGACTTAACTGCTGAGCAAGGTCGGGAGTGAGATCCTGAACGTTGACGCCCTGGAGTCCTCCGCCGTTGCTCTCTCCCGGAGTTGCGTTCGCTTCCTTTTCCGGGAATTCTCCGAGGTCGACACTGACATCCTGCGTCTTGCCGTCGCGGGAGATCTGAAGCTTGACAGGCGTGCCCGGAGACGTCTGCGAGATGCGAAGGCGCAGGTCGTTCGCTGATTCGACTGGTTGACCATTCACTTTGAGGATTACGTCGCCTTGCTTGATTCCAGCCTTCGAGGCGGGCGAGTCGGGCGAAACCCCACTGACGAGCGCGCCACCCGGTCCACTCAGGCCAAACTGCTTGGCGATTTCGGGAGTGACGTCCTGGGGGCGGAGTCCGAGATAGCCGCGCACAACCTTGCCGTGTTCGACGAGCTGGTCCGCTACGGACCGCGCCATGTTGATCGGAATGGCAAAGCCGATGCCGACGTTTCCTTCGCCGCCGCCCGTGGCTATGGCGGTGTTGATGCCGATCAGATTGCCGTGAAGGTCGACCATCGCTCCGCCGGAATTCCCCGGATTGATCGCGGCGTCCGTTTGAATGAAGTCCTCGTAATTTTCGATGCCGAGGCCGCTGCGCCCGGTGGCGCTGACGATGCCCATCGTGGCCGTTTCGCCCACTCCAAATGGATCGCCAACGGCGAAGATCACGTCGCCGACCTGCAATCTCGAGGAATCGCCGATTGCAAGTGTGGGAAGACCGGTCGCATCGATTTTCAGCACTGCGATGTCGGTTCGAGGGTCGGTGCCAACGAGCTTGGCTTTGAATTCGCGCTTGTCGCTCAGCTGCACTTCGATATCGGTTGCGCCATCGATGACGTGGTTGTTCGTCAGAATCGTGCCGTCGGACGTGACGATCACGCCGGAGCCGAGGCTCTGTTCACGTTCGGGGCGCATCTGCTGCTGGCCCTGATTACCGAAGAACTGCTGGAAGAATGGATCGTTGAAGAACGGCATGGCGTTGCCTTGCGGCTTCACGACCTTCGAGCTGTGAATATTGACGACCGCCGGAAGCACCGGCTTCAGAACCGAAGAAAAACCATTCGCAAATCCGCCGAGAGAGACGGGAGCCGCGTTGCGCGCGAGCGTAATATTGAGCGGGGCCGCGCCAAACACGGGATTGTCCGACCAATTTCGCAATCCAATTGCGAGTGCGCCCCCGCAGACGAGAGCGGCGATCACCGCTACCGTCGCCACCCAGCGGGGAATATGTAGGTGACTGCTCTTCATGAATGTTTCTCCTTTTTCACCCGCGCCAAGGCTGGCCTCGGGGCTCCGAATCTATTAGACGTAATAAATGGCAATTCGTATCGTGAGACTCTCTTCGGAATGGGAGCCCCACCCAACCTCCATTATAACTCCGAAAAACGGCAGTATTTCCAGCCCGCCGCGGTTCTCAGCTGATGAGGCGAGCGATGAAGAATGCGGCTGCGGCTGCCAAACCGCCGACGAGAACGGTTTGCGCTCCTCCGCGAAGAGGCTTGACGCCCGTATAGTGTCCTTTGATCGAACCAAAAACGAACAGCGCGAGCAGCGTGACGCCCACCGAAATCCAGAGTGCGGGGAGAACCTGTTTCATCAGGATATAGGGCGCGAGCGGAACCAGACCGCCGACGATGTAGGAGCCCGCAATGGTCGCTGCGCTGCGCGCTGCTCGCGCGGGATCGGGCGCTTCAAGCCCGAGTTCGAAACGCATCATGAAGTCGACCCAGCGCTTCTGATTGCCGGTGATCGCGGAAACAACTGGAGCCATCTGCGCTTCGGAGAGGCCGTATTCGCGAAATACTTTTGCGACCTCCTCGATTTCGACGTCGGGAAGCTCGACGGTCTCGCGGTATTCGCGATCGAGCTCGGAGGCGTAGTGTTCGGAATCCGTTTTCGCCGCCAAATAGCCGCCAAGGCCCATGGCGATCGAGCCCGCGGCAATTTCAGCGAACCCCGCCGTGACGATGATTCCTGTTCCCTTCGCGATGGCCGTCGCCGCGCTCGTGAGGCCCGCGGCCAGGGCGAATGGGACCGTCAATCCGTCGGACATTCCGATCACGATGTCGCGCACTGCGGCGGTGGCCGTAAAATGCTTCTCCACATGCTCGACGGCGGGCATAGAAGCCTCCTAAAGGATTTCCGGTATTTTGCGGAGCCCGGCTACGCGCTTCCCGGCCAGGCGCGTATAATTATGGGGCAGGAAATGGAATTCAGGAGGTAGATAATATGACCGCAACTTCCGCACAAGGAGCCGCTCCTCAAATGAGCTATACCGTGCCAGCTCTTCCCTATGCGTTCGACGCACTCGAACCCTACATCGACGCCAAGACGATGGAGATCCATCACGACAAGCATCACGGGGCTTACGTCACCAATCTCAACAAGGCGCTCGAAGGCCACGCCGATCTCGTGCAGCTTCCCGTCGAGCAGTTGCTCGCGCAGATCAACAAGGTTCCTGAAAACATCCGCACCGCCGTGCGCAACAATGGCGGCGGCCATATGAACCACTCCATGTTCTGGAAGATCATGAAGAAGGGCGGCGGAGGTGAGCCGTCCGGCGATCTTGGTAACGCAATCAAGAGCACTTTCGGCAGCTTTGCCGATTTCAAAACGAAGTTCAATCAGGCTGGCACGACGCGGTTCGGCTCGGGCTGGGCTTGGCTGCTTTTCCGCGACGGGAAGCTCGCGATCGAGTCGAGTGCCAATCAGGATAATCCGATCATGGACGGCGGGAAGGCGTTTTTCGGGCTCGATGTGTGGGAGCACGCCTATTACCTGAAATATCAGAATCGCCGGCCGGAGTACATCGAGGCCTGGTGGAACACCATCAACTGGGAACAAGTCGCCGAGAATTTTACAAACGCAAAGAAGTAAGCGGCGATGCCTCGGATTCAGCGATAAGACCGATTTTGCGGGGCCGCGATCTGCAATTGGACGCGGCTCCGCAAACCTCAATTTCGACCCGCCCCTGGAATTTCCGCAGCATCAGCATCGGTTCAACCGCTAAACCTGCGATCGCCACGGCGTCCGAACCTGCCATGTTTTCGTTTAAGTCGCGCAGACCCTTGACGGGAACGGCGAAATCTGTAAACTGCGATTTCGGCGATGGCGACACAGCCCAGTCCGTTAGATGAGAAGTTGCAGGACTTCGAGTTCCCGCAACGAGAGGCTGCCTTTTTCTACGGCCTCTTCCTGCGCGGGCACACGGCCGAAGAACTGCGGCGCGATATCGAGGTGCCGGCAGCGGTCCTGGCCAAGTGGGATCGCGAAACCAAGCACGAGCCGACCCTCCGCCCCCTGCTCGAACGAATCGTGAGCTATCGCCGCCACGTCCTCGCAATCTTCGAAAATCTGATCGTGCACGATTCCACGACGCAACGACTGCAGTAGTCACTCTCAAGCAGGCTTCAAGGCCGTTCCCGCGCACGGTTGGGGGGTTGCGTTGACGCAGCGCCAAGTGTCGTTTACACTTTTTTCGGCTGCTTCCAGCTGCACGCATTCCGTTCCCCGGTAGCTCAACGGCAGAGCATTCGGCTGTTAACCGAAGGGTTGCTAGTTCGAATCTAGCCCGGGGAGCCACTTCCTGTTCTGCTAACCGGTTAACAGCAGCTGCGTCACCGCGTCTTTCTTCGGTGGCCGCCGATTTTGGCGCTTATTCCAAGTGGTCTCCACATTTGAGTGAGTAAGGCACGCCGCGTTTAGGTCGGGAACAAGGGCGCGCTCCTTTGGTTCAGTCAATTCGTGTTGGTTTCCGGAATGACCCTTCAGCAATTCTTCAGCGCGGTCGTGACCAGCGTTTCGAGTTTTTCGTCGACCAAGTCGCGAAAACCCTCGTGAGGCCGCGCTTCCTTCCATCGCGTGAATCTTGGCTTCAATCTCGGCCGGGTTCGATGCCGACAAGAATAGTAACCGGGTGCCTAGATCCCGCAACTATTTGCACATTCTTAAACCACTAGCTTCAAATGGTGCTGAAAACAAAGCTAATACAAGGGCGGACGTCTGGAGCGTCAATTGCGTGCCATTTAGATGTGTCACCTTCCCGAAGTACTAGTTCTATATATTTCGCGCCCATATTCGTCTCGTTCAAGAGGGGAAGTCAATGAAACTATGCCGTTGGTTGATGTGTTTGATGGTATTCGGTCTTGGCGTAGGCGTGGCTCGTGCTGACAATTCCCCCTGCCCTGGCCTTACCTTTGTGGGCGATAGCGGCGACAGCGTGCCGAATCCAGCTGGCGGAAGCGCAGACTGCGCGATCCAATCTGCAGGCGGCACGGTGACACTGACTGGCGGTCTGAGCCCTTTGGCGAATCTCGGAGATTCTGAGACGCTCATGTCGAGCGACTCCGGTCAAGTTCTGAGTCTCTTGGATTCCGCTGGGCTCACAGTAAGCTTCTCGGGGCTACCAGGGACTCTGTTTTCCGCCCAAGACTCGAGTGGTACTACCAACTACACGTACAACGCCAGCGGCGAATTGATCGATGAGTCAGGACCCTCGGGAACGACATCTTTCACCTACGATGCGAGCGGGCTGCTCTTGAGCGAAACCACCGGGAGTGGTACCACCAACTACACGTACAACGCGAGCGGCGAATTGATCGAGGAGTCAGGACCTTCCGGAACGACAACCTTCACCTACAATGCGAGCGGACAGCTCCTGAGCGAAACCACCGGGAGTGGTACCACCAACTACACGTACAACGCGAGCGGCGAATTGATCAAGGAGTCGGGACCATCGGGAACGACATCTTTCACCTACGATGCGAGCGGAGATGTGGTAAGCGTCACCACCGGGAGTGGTACGGTCACGTACGCCTATAGTGCGCCGGACGATCTCCTCTCGCTCACGGACCCAAGTGGCGCTAAGACCACCTTCACCTACAACGCGGAGGGAGAACTTGTCGACGTCATCGACCCCAACGGCACGACCAGTTTCACATACGGTCCTTCTACCAGTGCCCCTGAACCGAGTAGCCTCGCCTTACTGTGCACGGGGCTGGTGGGACTAGTCGGCGGCGCCATTCGTAGAAAACGTGGGTAACACCGCGCCACGTTAGACAAACAACGACCGTACTCCATTGCAATTCTTCGGGCGCTCGACACTTCTATATTTTACGTATTACTCTATCGACTCCCAAATCCGCACTTAAGCAGCCGGATCGTGTCAGCGGCATGACTCAGCACCAACACAGTTCAGCGCAGTTGTGACCAGCTTTTCCAGCTTTTGGTCGAGGCCTCTGGCGACCTCATCGATTTGTTTGGATTTGAATCTGGCGAAGACGCTGGACGGCAGATCGTAATCAACGTGCGTGAGTTTGTCTTCGCCGACGTAGACGTACATTCGTAGCGGCGCGTATTCGCCCGCGACGAGATTGTGCTGCGTCATCTCCAGGGCGACGAGCGGATTGCCGACTTCATACTGCCGGCCGAGTTCCTTTTTGCCCTTCAGCGAGAGAAGCTGCCCGTGATCCCGCACCGCGAAGACCATGAGGCCGCTGCTTCCTTCCATCGCGTGAATCTTCGCTTCAATCTCGGCCGGGTTCGATCCTGACGAGAATGACTTACCGATTTCGGGATCGAAATGCCCGAGCTGCTTTTCAAGGGCCGCGGTGACGTCCGCGAACGGCTTGGATGATTTGAAGTTCACGTGCGTGACTATGGTCGAGGTGACGACGGGCTTGAGTTCCGCATGGTCCGTGCCCGCAGCCGGAATCGCGGCTAAAACGAGAATCGCGAGAACGAAGAGCCCGGCGTAATGAATCGGCAATCTTTCCATCGTTATCTCCCCGAAACCTATCTCGCCCTTCATCCAATGGCCGATTGGATGATTTTGCGGCCGGAGCGATGCAACGACTATGTTAGTGTTTCTTATCGTCTTAACGGAGAGGAGAGCGTTTCGAGGAATTATGCCCACATTGATCGCACAGCCGACGCGAGTGCAGGCGGCGGGTAGCAAACCGAAGATTATCGAGGAGCTTGTGGGACGTGTGAATTCACAGACGGAAGCGCTGAGCGTCGCGCACATGCAGAGTCCGGAGGGATGGGTCGAGCCTGGGCAGACGCCGGAATTCGACGAGTATACGGTCGTGCTGAAGGGCTTTCTGCGGGTGACCCACAAGGGCGGAAACATGGACATCCGGCCGGGGCAGGCGGTGATCGCGCATCGCGGCGAATGGGTGCAGTATTCGACGCCCGAGGGCGCCGAGTACATTGCCATATGCCTGCCAGCGTTTTCGCCGGCGAGCGTGCACCGCGATTATTCGGAGTAGCTGCGCGTAGAACCGCCTCGGCAACTCCCGTTGGTGTGTCGATTAGAATGGCGCGCCGTCCTGTATTTTCTATGGATTACAACGATTTCTAATCGCCGCAGTGTCGATTAGAATTGCAGGTCGCAGGACGGAGATTTTGCGGACGCGCGCGGATGTCGCGTTTTTTTGGGACTGCAGGCTCCGAGTTTTCAAAGAGCATCCGGCTTCCGTCAAGGAAGCGGGCGACACACACTACACAGACCATGCTGGCAGAGTTCGCCAGAAAGATCACCTGTCCTCAGGTGCAGATTTGGGCGGGGGAAGAAGATCTGTCCTTACGGGGCCATAGAATCTCTCTAGCAGCCTCAGCCGTTTGCGGGCGTCAGTGGAAATCGTGGGAGACCGGCTCGGCGCGGGTGATCGCGAGCGGCTCGATGCGCTGCGCCTTCACCGAGATCACTTTTTCCAGATTCTGCAGCGTGCCTTCGATGAGCAGAAACGGATTCTGGACGACCACGATGTGGTTCCGCTCGAATAGCTGCGGCGTGATGATCACGTTCGCGATTCCTGTTTCGTCCTCCATGCTGAGAAAGACAAAACCTTTGGCCGTGCCGGGGCGCTGGCGCGCAATCACGGCGCCGGCGACACGAACGCGCGTCCCGTCGGGAAGCCTGGCAAGCTCGATGGCCGCGCGGATTCCGAGTTCCCTCATTTCTGCGCGGCGATAGGCCATGGGGTGAGGCCCGACCGTCATTCCCGTGCCGCGGAAATCCGTAACCAATCGCTCTTCGGCTGTCATCTGCAACAACGGTGAATCGGAAACCGCAGGCCCTTGCGGATTTGCGATTTCTTCCAAAGGCGCCTCGGCATCTGATTCCTGCGACTCTACTGGTGCCTCAAGGAGCGGGCCGGGGCGGCGGGCGGCGCGTTCCACTTGCCACAGTGCATCGCGGCGGTGAGAGCCGCGGCGCGCGGATACGAAATTCAAAGCTCCGACTTCGGCAAGCGCCGCGAGCTCGGATTTTTGTATTTCGGGAACGCGTTGCTTCAGATCGTCGATGGATGCGAATTTGCGGATGCCACGCTGGCGCACGATTTCGAGCGCGATCTCCTTGCGCAGGCCTTTCACGTAACGCATGCCGAGGCGCATGGCAAAACCTTCCGGAATTTTTTCGAGCGTGCACAGCCAATCGGAGCGCGTTGCGTCGATGGGCTTGCATCTCAATCCGTGGCGCTGGGCGTCTTTCACGAGCGTGGCCGGCGAATAGAAACCCATGGGCTGGTTATTCAGCATCGCGGCCGTGAATGCCGCGAGATAGTGGCATTTCAAATAGGCGCTGGAATAGGCGATCAGAGCAAAACTCGCGGCGTGCGATTCGGGAAATCCGTAGAGGGCAAAGGAAACGATGGATTGAATGATACGGTCTTGCGTTTCGCCGGTGATTCCCTTCGCGTTCATTCCGCTGCGCAGCTTGATTTCGACTTCTTTCATGCGGGCTTCGGAACGCTTAAATCCGAATGCGCGCCGCAACTCTTCGGCCTCCCCTCCCGTGAATCCTGCGGCGATCATCGCCATGCGCAGCAATTGTTCCTGGAAGAGCGGAACGCCCAGCGTGCGCGCCAGAACCGGCTCAAGCGAAGGATGAAGGCACTCGGGTGTTTCCCGGCCCTGGCGGCGGCGCAAATACGGATGCACCATTTTGCCGACGATCGGCCCGGGGCGAATGATGGCGACCTGCACGACAATGTCGTAAAAACATATTGGGCGCAGGCGAGGCAGGCACGACATTTGCGCGCGGCTTTCGACCTGAAACATTCCGACCGTGTCCGCTTTTTGCAGCGCGGCATAAACAGCCGAATCATTTTCCGGCAGATGCGCGAGGTCGACTTCTTCCTTGTGATGTTCGCGAATGATCTGGATCGACTCTTCGAGCACGGCCATCATGCCGAGGCCGAGAAGATCGATCTTCACGATGCCCATGTCCGCGCAATCTTCTTTATCCCACTGCACGACGACGCGGCCAGGCATCGTGGCCGGCTCGAGTGGCACAACGGAATCCAGTTGCCCCTGGCAGACCACCATTCCGCCGGAATGCTGCCCGAGATGGCGCGGCAAATCTTGCACGGCCTTGCAGAGTTCGAAGAATTTCCTGACTCGCGGGTGCTGCAGGTCGAGGCCAGCCTTGTGAAACTGGCGATCGAGCGTTTCGCTCGGATCTTTGTATTCCCAGGAACCTACGAGGCCGGACAACCGATCGAGTGTTTCGGGATCGAACGACAGGGCTTTGCCGATTTCGCGGGCAGCCGAGCGGCCGCGATAGGTGATCACGTTGGCGGTCATCGCAGCGCCGAACTTGCCGTAGCGTTGATAGACGTACTGAATCGCGCGTTCCCGCTGATCGCCGCTGGGAAGATCGAGATCGATATCGGGCCATTCACCGCGCTCTTCGGATAAAAACCTCTCGAAGAGAAGATCCATTCCCACGGGATCGACCGCCGTGATGCCCAGCGCGTAACACACGGCGCTATTGGCCGCGGAGCCGCGACCTTGGACGAGAATGTTTTGTTCGCGGCAGAAACGGATGATGTCCCAAACGATCAGGAAATAGCCGGGCAGATCGAGTTTTTCGATCAGCGCGAGCTCGCGATCGATCTGCTTGCGGGCCTTTTTATTGTCCGGAATGTAGCGGGAAATCATGCCCTCATACGTGCGATCGCGGAGAAATTGCATCTGCGATTCGCCATCGGGAACCGGATAAGGAGGAAACTTGTACCCGAGATCGCTCAGAGTGAATTGCAGACGCGCGGAGAGGCTTTCCGTATTGGCGATCGCCTCGGGAAGATCGGAAAAGAGGCGCGACATTTCCGCGGGCATCTTCCAGTGTCGTTCGGAATTGCGGCTCAACAAACGGCCGGCCGTATCGAGCACGCGGTGATGCCGAAGGCAGGTGAAAACGTCGAGCACTTCGCGCTGCTGCGGCACTGCGTAAGAAACACCATTGGTGGCAAGCAAGGGCAGCTTCAGTTTTCGTGCTATTTCCACGGCGGCTTGATTGCGCACCTCTTCATCGCGACAGAAATGGCGCTGGAGTTCGACGTAAACATTCTGCCAGCCGAATGTGCTGCAGAGCTGCCCGATGCATTCCGCGGCTTCTTCGATTCCACCTTGCGCCAAAGCGTGTGCGAGCGGGCCTTCGTCGCCGCCTGTGAGGCAGATCAGGCCGCCGCCCATCGACGATATCTCTTCTGGCTGAACGCAGCCTTCGCCTTTGCGCGCGCGGAGCTTCATTTGCGTGATCAGGCGGCACAGATTTTGGTAGCCTTCGCGCGATTCGACGAGCAAGGGATAGCGCCAGCCTGCGGCAGACGTAACTTCCGCGCCGATGTGGGCGCGCATGGAGCGTTTTTTCACCGCAGCCAGATGAAATCGAGGCGAGCCATACACGCCATCGCGATCGAGCAGGGCCATGGCGGGCACGCCATGCGCCGCGCAAATGTCGATCAATTCTTCGGGGGTGGACGCGCCTTCGAGAAAACTGAATGCGGAGCGAGCGTGAAGTTCGATGTACATCAGTCGTAGATCCCGCGCACGAACCAGCTTTGGCGCAACGCGTCGTAATAGAAGCGATACACGCCGCGACCCGGATGGCGGTTGGCGGATGAATCGCGGCTGGCCGAAGAATGAAAATCGATCTCAAGATCCCATTCCTCCTGCTGCCAGGGATTTTCCCGCCACCAGTCGCCCGAAGTGCGCCAAGGACCGGAAGCGGCAAGGACTCTTCCGCGCATGCCCTGAAAAGTGGCGCGGACGGGGCGATCTTCGTGCAGTTCGAGACTGGCCGGAACGGGCGGGCGGAAAGCTCGAAAATTGGCTGCGGCTTTGAAGAAATCGTTTCGCTGTTCACGATGAAACGAGCCGCTTTTTTCATCGCGGAGTTTCCCAGCATCGAAAGGAACCAGAAAGCGCTGCATGCGAAACCCATCCGGGCAGTAGGTATCCGCGAGCGACGGCGAACCGACGTTCCCTTCCCCGACGACGTTGGCGATGCGCGCGATGGTGAGTTCGAGCTTATCCGGCTCGGGAAAGCATGGAAGAAACAGGCCGCCTTGCATTGCGCGAGGCCGGGCAGATTCCGCTAGAAGCGCCATTTTTTGTATCGGAGCGGCGGGCGGGTTCGATTGCAAACGCAGGCGCAGCAACTTCAAAAGCATTTTCGAATCGCGCACCGGAACGGGAAGCTCGATCCGGGTTTCGTAGATGGCAGGCAAACGCTTTTGAAGAACGGGCTCTTTGCGGAGATCGAGGGCATTTTCGAAAGCAGGTTGCAGCTCGAAACGCACGCGAATCGAGGCGGCCGCGAGAGAACGTGTGCTCAAACGCGCGCAGAGCTGGTCGAGCAGCCGCCCCAGGAGAAATGACAGAGGATCGAGCTCCTCGACGGCATCGTCGAGCTCCATTTCTTCTTCGAATGAACTCTCTTGTTCCGCGACGATCAGCGAGCGCGATTCCGCGCCGCGCGCCAGTGCGTGCAGGCGAACTCCTTCTTGTCCAAGCCGCTCGGAGATTTGCAAAACGGGCAGCTCGGCGAAGGCGCCGCACGTGTGCACGCCCCAGCGGTTCAGGGTTTCGGCAGTTTCCTCAGAAAGCGGAAGGACGCTGACGGGCAGACCACTCAGATATTGCGATTCTTTTCCGGGTGGAATCACGGTGATGCCGGTAAAGCCGCGCGCCGCGAGCAAAGCTGTTTCGATATTCGAAGCGATGGCTACATTCGGCAGCAAACCGCAGCTGGAGGAACGCTGCACCAGGTGAGCCGCAATCTCTTCTTCCGAACGAAATAAATGATCCAGGCCGGAAAGATCGAGCGCGATCGCATCTTCGGCGGTGTCTTCGATTTGTGGAGAGACGGACCAGCCGACATCCAGCAACGCCGCGTGAGCTGTTTTTTCCTGCGGCCGGGAACGTGGGCGAATCTCCACGCCGGGAAATTTCGCGGCGTTTGTTTTGGTCATCCCGCATTCGATTCCCGCCTGGGCAGCTTTTTCGTCGACGGCAACCACGTTGCATAGGGGCGGATTCCCGTCAATGAGTGTGAGGGCGCGCTCGCGGAGGGCAGGCTCGGCGCGCACGACTGCTTGCACCATAAAATTGGGAACGAAAATAGAAGCGAATGCCATGGCACGTGAATGGAAAGACGGCGGGGCTTGGAAAGTTCCTCACCTTTTTCCGCGCGCTCCTTCCGAAATGGCCGAAATGTGCCGCCCGAGTATTGAGTGCGGGTCGTTCCAGATCGTTTGCATTTCGAAATCTGCGCCGTCGCTACGAACATTCGCAGAAATCGGGGACGATTCCTGTTGCCTGGCGCTCGAACGAATCATCTCCGCATAACTTTTCCAGCCATCGAGCAGCAATCCCGGCGGGTGGGGCAAGGCAGCGTCTTCTACACTGTCGGATGTCTGCGACCAAATTGTTTCTTCCGTTCGCAGCCGCAGCACCAGAGAGGCGCAACTTTTCGCATTCGGTTCCTGATCGAGAAGGAGAAGAATCGTCGGCGTATATTCCACGGCCCGGCGAAAACGGAACCACACCGGAAGCGGGACGGAACGAACCAGATGCGGCGGAATGTCGCCGAGATCGAGCGCGATCAGGCCGAAGCCTCCGCCTTGGATCAGTAGATCCGTGGCGCGAAGGGCCTGGTCGGCGTTCCGGCAGCGCACCCAGACCAGTTGATTCAGGCGCACGCCCGCCGTCTCGGCCGAGCGGGGATCGAATGCATCGCGCGCATCCACGAGCGCGCACACTTCCGAGGCCGCCGTGCGAGAGGCCAGCGTGGAAATCAGAAAACTGGTTTTCCCGGAACAAGGCGGGCCGCAGATTTCCGTCAGGCTGCCCCGGGGAAACCCTCCCGTGAGATTGTCGATGGGAGGAATACCCGCCGGAACGGTTTCCGCGATCCGGCGGTCGCGATATTGAAACGGACTCGCGTGCCGGCCCGCCAGCACGGATTCAACTTCGAAACGAAGGGCTGCGGCTTTTGAGTTCATGGTGAAAGGGCGAGGGGCGGAAGGAACAAGTTTCGCTTTTTCTTCGCCTTAACAAATTTTAGATTTCGCGAAGGGAGTTTGTCAAGGACCGCAAAACATTATCCACACCCGTAGCCGGGCCCAGCCATTATATGCCTTTACACGTATATGCTCTACGGAGTATATCCGACGAATGGAATCTGCCTTCGAAATCATTGCGGAGCCGAACCGCCGCGCGATATTGAGCCTTCTGGTCTCGTCACAACAGTCGGTGGGAGAGATCGAGCGTCAACTTCGTATGCCGCAGCCGACCGTGTCCAAGCATCTGCGGGTGCTGCGCGAGGCCGGTTTCGTGGAATCGACGGTGGACGCACAGCGCCGTCTCTACCGGCTGAAACCTGAATCACTTCAGGAGGTGGATGCCTGGCTGGCTCCGTTCCGCCGGGTCTGGTCCGCTCACGTCGATGCTCTCGAGCGCCACCTCGACCGCATGGATCAATTGACGACAAAAAGGGCGACGCCAACGAAAAGGAAGGCAAGGAAAAGCCGACGCGGCCCAAACCGCGAACGTGGCAAAGGAGAAACGAAGTGAAAATCAAAATAACCAGTGTATACGTGGACGATCAGGAGAAGGCCCTGCGCTTCTATACGGAGGTGCTGGGCTTTGCCAAGAAGGCCGATTTCAGTCAAGGGCCCTATCGCTGGCTGACCGTGAGTTCGCCCGAGGAGCCGGAGGGCATTGAGCTGCAACTGGCGCTGAACAACAATCCCGCAGCCAAAACGTATCAGCAGGCGATGTTTCAACAGGGCCAGGCTGCGGCGATGTTCTTCACCGACGACGACAAGGGCGACTACGAGCGGATCAAGGCCCGCGGCGCCGAGTTCACCATGCCGCCGACCGATGTGACCGCCTCGACTATCGCGATGCTGAACGACACCTGTGGCAACCTCATTCAGCTCACCCAGTTGGCACGCTGGTAGGACGGCCACTAAGGACGGCCACCCAGGAGAAGAAGATGAGCGACCTCCAGCACTA
>JBKQNJ010000065.1:0-135764 GCA_052146315.1 Candidatus Acidiferrales bacterium
GTATCCGTTTCCAGCTGTGTGTCTAAACCCAAATCCTGATAGAGCTTTGACACAAAGTCTGCCCTAGTATTCATCAATTGGACAAGACTCTGGGCTTCAGCTTGCAGCCCTTCAACTTTCAGAATGCGCACTAATCGAAGCTCTTCAGCATAACCCGCTCTTACAAGGGGAGGCATATCCCGCGCGTTCATGTCGTACTGCGTCGTGATTTCGTCTTTGTTCGACTTATACAGCGGAACGATTTCGGTCAGCGGTTGCGGAGAAATCACCACGCCCGCCGCGTGCGTCGACGCGTGCCGCGCTAGCCCTTCGAGCCGCAGCGCCACTTCCACGAGCTCCTTCACGCGTTCATCCGTTTTTCGCAGCGACTCGAGCTGCGGCGTTTGCTTCAGCGCGTCCTCGAGCTCGATATTCAGCGTCGTCGGAATCATTTTCGCGATTTTGTCCACTTCGCCGTACGGCATGTCGAGCGCGCGCCCGGCATCCTTCAGGACCGCCTTCGCCGCCATCGTCCCGAACGTGATGATCTGCGCCACGTTCTTCTCGCCGTACGTTCGCCGGACGTAATCGATCACCTCGCCGCGCCTCCGCATGCAAAAGTCGATGTCGATATCAGGCATCGACACGCGCTCCGGATTCAAAAATCGCTCGAACAGCAGATCGTATTGCAGCGGATCGACGTCCGTAATCTGCAGCGCGTAGCCCACCAGGCTGCCCGCCGCCGAGCCGCGGCCCGGCCCCACCGGCACTTCCTGCGCCCGCGCGTAGCGAATGAAATCCCACACGATCAGGAAGTAGCCGGCGAAGCGCATCTTCTGAATCATCTGGATTTCGGATGTAAGCCTTTGCTCGTACTCCGCGAGCGAATGCCGCAGCGAGCCTGCTTTGGCCAGCCGCTCTAGCTGTGGCACCCGCAATGTAAAACCCTCACGCGCTACCTTCTCGAAATACGAATCCGCCTCGAGCCCCTCCGGCACCTTGAATTCCGGGAAGGGATTCGTCACACGCTGGATCTTCACGTTGCAGCGGTCGGCGATCGCGACGGTGCGGCTCACCGCGTCCGGCAATTCGCGGAACACCTGCGCCATCTCCTCCGCCGTCTTGAAATAAAACTGATCCGTGGCGAATTTCATCCGCTGCGAATCGCTCATCGTCTTGCCCGTCTGAATGCACATCAGAACTTCCTGCGCATGAGCGTCCGAGCGCGTCAGGTAGTGGCAATCGTTCGTCGCCACCAGAGGAATGCCGCTCTCTTTCGACAGCTTGACCAGATCGCGATTGATGCGCGGATCGACTTCGAGTCCCTGGTCCTGCACTTCGAGGAAGAAATTGCCCTTGCCAAAAATGTCGCGCAGGCGGTAGGCGTTCGTCTTCGCCTGATCGTATTTCTCGCTCAGCAGCGCATCGGCCACTTCGCCGCGCAGGCACGCCGAAAGCGCGATCAGTCCGCTGCTGTGTTTGGCCAGCAGATCGTGATCCACGCGCGGCTTGTAATAGAAGCCGTCGAGGAATCCGGTCGAGACCAGCTGGATCAGGTTGCGGTAGCCCTCGTCGTTCTCGCACAGCAGCACCAGATGGTTCGACCGCTCCGCATCCGCCCCGCGATTCTTGTGATTGTCCGGCGCAACGTATACTTCGCAGCCGATAATCGGCTTTACGCCATGCGTCGTGGCCTTGTGGTAGAAGTTCGCGGCGGCAAAGAGGTTGCCGTGGTCCGTCACCGCGACCGCTTTCATCCCGCGGCGCGCAGCCTCCTGCGTGAGCTCGCCGATTTCGCAAGCTCCGTCTAGCAGAGAGTAGTCCGTATGGAGATGTAGGTGGACGAAATCCGGCGAAGCTGAGGATGCCATGCGAAGTCATTCTAACAAAAAACGGCTCGCGTAAGTTTCTCCAAATTCCGCGTCGTCCATTTCGCTAAAATTGGCCGCGCAACTTTTCTCGCAACTCGGTGTTTAACCTTTGGCCGGAGTCTGCTTGGCGGGGTCGCAGTTTGGGCAACTGGCACGCCGCGCGATGCAACCGCAGGCCCAACAGAATAATCTCATTACCGTGGGCCTCCAGCGGCCGCGGGCGAGAACCTCTCGCCATATCGCTGCTCGCCCGCCGCTGATGCGCCTAAATCCAGGTGAAGGGTAAAGGGACATGTCATCACGCAAATTCATCTATCTCGCCATACTTTCTCTCGCGTTTCTTACGTTTGGAGCAACGAGTGCCCATGCGCAGTGGAGTTCCAGCGACAGCTACGGCGGCGGCTTCTGGAAGCGCGGAGTCGAGATCACTCCGTTTGGCGGTACACGTTTCGGCGGCGTGATCGACGTCAACTCCTCGTCTCCCTCGAACGTCGACTACCTCACCATTCGCAGCGGCTGGGATTACGGCGCCATGCTCGACGTCGATCTCTTGCCCCATGCGCAGGCTGAGTTCATGTGGAACCAGCAGCCCACGGTTCTCAGCGAGCACTTCTTCGGCGACGGCCAGTCGCGTCTCAGCGAGGCCAGTCTCTCCACCTACCAGTGGAGCTTCCTGTTCAGCTTCCTTCAACCCGGAGCGAAGTTGCAGCCGTATGGCGTCGCGGGCGTCGGATTCACCAGCTACCACACGAACGGCGTCATCGACCTCGGCAACGAGTTCGGCTATAACGTCGGTGGCGGCGTGAAGTATTTCTTCACTCCGCACTTCGGCCTGCGCCTCGAGGCCCGCTACTCGCCCTCTCGCACCACACAGGGATACGGCGAGTATTGCGATCCGTTTTATGGCTGCTACACCGCGCTTGTGAACAACTACGCGCACCAGGGCCAGGCGAATCTCGGCGTGATCTTTCGCTTCTAGTTCTTCGCGGAAGCAAGTTGAGGACCTGTCATCCCGAGCGGAGTCCCGCGCGCCTTTGCATTTCCCGCGTCGTATGCGGGCGCGGGACGCAGCGAGGGATCTGTTCTTGATTTGTTCGATGAGAAACCGGGAGGGTCCGCCTAGAATTCGCCGGATTCTTGCGTGTAACTGAATCCGGGGAGGCTCGCGGCGGCGCCCGTCCTGGAAACCTTTACGCGCACGGGCGGCTCGGTTTCCGATCCGGCTTTGCGCAGCACGGCGAAGGTCGCGAGCGCCTCGCTGTATACTTTCGTGACGAGAAACGATTCGCCGCCATCGTCCTTCTTCCAAACTTGCCCGACCTGAATCTTTTTCACCGCCACGGTACGACTGTAGCCACCTTCGCCGGGAGGCGTCAATACCGGACCGCCCCAAGTTGCGAGGATAGGCGGTTCCGACTTTTCGTAGCTTCCACGCGCGGCTTTGTGGCATCTTATTGTCAGAGCGTGGGTCATGCTGGAAACGAAGAATATCGCAGTTGTCCTGTTTCAGCTGGGCGGCCCGGACTCGCAGGAAGCCGTCGAGCCTTTTCTCTATAATCTTTTCTGCGATCCCGACATCATCAATTTCCCGGGCTCGTTTCTTGCGCGCAAACCTCTCGCAAAGTTCATTTCGTCCACGCGCTCGAAGAAAGTGCGCATCAAGTACGCCGAAATCGGCGGAGGCTCGCCGATCCGCCGCCTTACCGAACAGCAGGGACGCGCGCTCGAAGCGGCGCTGCGCACCGTGCTTCCAGCGCGCGTGATCGTCGCGATGCGCTACTGGCATCCCAATACGATCGAGGCGATTTCGCAGCTGGAGGCCGGCCCCTTCGACGAACTCGTCCTGCTCCCGCTCTACCCGCACTATTCCTTCGCGACCACCGGCAGCAGCCTCAAGGAATGGAATCGCCTCTACAAGCCGAAAGTCCCGGTCCATCTGATCGATCATTTCTTCGATCATCCCGATTACCTCACGGGAATCGTCGAGCGGACCAACAGCGTTCTCTGCCAGTTGCCGCGCCCCGACGACGTGCATCTCGTTTTCAGCGCGCACGGCCTGCCGATGACGCTCGTCGAAAAGGGCGATCCCTACCCGGAACACATCGCGGCCACCGTAAAACTCCTCTGCGAGCTTGGCGCGTGGGAGAACCCGTACACGCTTTGCTTTCAGAGCAAGGTCGGCCCGCAGAAGTGGCTGCAGCCGTCGCTCACCGGAACGATCGAAAGACTGGCGCGCGAAGGCGTGCGCCGCATGCTCGTGATCCCGATTGCGTTCCTCACCGAGCACATCGAGACCTTGCACGAAATCAATATCGAGGCGCGCGAGCAGGCCGAGTCGCTCGGCGTCCGCGATTTCCACATGATGCCCGCGCTCAACGATTCGCCGCTCCTGATCCGCGCTCTCGCCGACCTCACCCTGCGAGCCGTAGGCCACCGCTCCGGCGTCGCCGAACTCGCGATTTAGCTCTCGAAGCGCTGTTCGCATTTGCTGTTGCCTTTGTAGCGGCGACCTTTCAGGTCGGCGTCTTTTGCTGTTGTCCGTCATTCTGAGGGCGAATTTCGCCCGAAGAATCTCTCTTCGCGCCCCTCCATTACTGTGTCGATTAGAATGTGCACGCATCGTGTGTTTTCTGTGAGTTACGGCGATTTCTAATCGCCGCAGTGTCGATTAGAAATTGCGTGATTCGTGACTGGCGATTGGTGATTCGTGGCAGGGAAGCGGCGCGATTCATCAGCCGCCGAGCAGACGCCTGCCGCCAGCCCAGGTAGGGAGCGGACACTCCTCGCCGCCCCAATGTTTTTCGGCCCGTGCTCGCCGATAATGTGCCGCGTTCGCGCATAGCTCCTATTACGCTACCACCGCGCCAGCGCGGATCAATTGTCCTGCAGTACAGGAAACGGCCAGGGGAAAAAACCTCGACTTGGCAAGGGCTGGGCTGCCGTTTGTTTTTTGACCTTCGTGATTCCCGCACCTGCCCTACGTATATTCCGCGCTTCTACGCGTGCGTCTTTTGTGAAACCATTCCGCCCGCGATGGCTGATCGAAAATACAAGGCATGGCTCGTGGAACGAGCGCGCAGCAAAGGCATGACCGATATCGAAATTCTCAAGGATATTGTCGAAGGAACTGGAGGAGACGACCGCCGACAGATTATCTCAGACTGGGCAGAAGCACTCGGGATGTTGCCTAGCGACGCTTTGCGTGTATCGCGGGACGCGGGCCTGATTCCGAGCTCGCATCCACCTCGGAGCCACGAGGAAAAGCCTCGGCGTACAAAGCGGGAAAAGCCTGCCGAATGAATTTGGCGTCATCCACGGAGCGAGCGGCCAGCTCGCGAACCTCGGCGATTCGTTCCTTGGGGTCCATCCCCTTGAATCTTTTTTCAATGGACGCGATCAGGTGCTTTTCCGACAAGGTGCCTCCGATGGCTTTCTTCCAACCTTACAGAGCGCTCGTTACGCGTGTCAAGATGACTAAAGTCCCTAAGTGCGATCCCCACCATGTGGACGACGCCCGCCTCCGCGGTGGCAGAAGGGCGCGCCGGGCTGCGAGAAAAGACTGGCAATCTCAAGTGGCTGCAAAAGCGTGCCGAAAGCGCGCTTTTCAGTCCATTTCGGGCCCGCTTAGCCTCCCGACGAGAGCATCATTGATGCTCCAGTTGCAGCAGAAAATGCAGGCATGCAAAACCACGAATCACGACTCACCAATCACAAATCGCGGCCTCCTCGGCGTGATATAAATGGGGCGTGGAATTTTCGCTTACCAACGAACAGCAGCACCTCCGGCGGACCGTCCGCGAGTTTGCCGAGGGCGAAATCGCGCCGCATGTGATGGAGTGGGACGAAGTCTCGAAGTTTCCCTCCGAAATCATTCCGAAGCTGGCCGAGTTGGGATTGCTCGGCGTGATCTTCCCCGAGAAATACGGCGGCGCGGGGATGGGTTACGTCGAATACGCGATCATCATTGAGGAATTGTCGCGCGTGGACGGCTCGGTCGGCATCATCGTAGCGGCGCACAATTCGCTCTGCACGAATCACATTTTCAAGTTCGGCACCGAGGAGCAGCGGCAGAAATACGTGGTCCCGCTGGCGCAGGGGAAGAAGCTCGGCTGCTGGTCGCTGACGGAGCCCGAGGCAGGCTCGGACGCGGGCGGAACGCGCACGGTGGCCGTAAAGAAAAACGGCGGCTGGGTGATCAACGGTTCGAAAACGTTTACCACGAACGGGCATCACGCGGGTGTGTGCGTAGCGATGGCGGTGACCGACGCGGCGAAAAAGTCTCGCGGGATTTCGGCATTTGTGATCGAGAAGGGCACGCCGGGATTCCGCCCGGGGAAAAAAGAAAACAAGCTGGGGCTGCGCGCGAGCGACACGAGCGAAGTGGTGTTCACGGATTGCCGCGTGCCGGCAGGGAATTTGCTGGGGCGCGAGGGCGACGGCTTCGTCAATAGCCTGCAGATTCTCGATGGCGGGCGGATTTCGATTGCGTCGCTCGGGCTGGGCATGGCGCAGGGCGCGTACGAATGCGCGGTGCGCTACGCGAAAGAACGCAAGCAATTCGGCAAGGCGATCGCGGAATTTCAGGCGATCCAGTTCAAGCTGGCGGACATGGCGACGCAAATCGACGCAGCGCGCCTGCTGACGTATCGCGCGGCGTGGATGGCCGACCAGGCGATCGCGTCGGGCGCCGACGACGCGCGGATCACGCGCGAATCGAGCATGGCGAAGCTTTATGCCGGAGAAGTCGCCGTGCGCGTGGCCAACGAAGCCGTCCAAATCCACGGCGGCTACGGCTTCATCAAGGATTATCCCGCCGAAAAATTTTACCGCGACGTGAAACTCTGCACCATCGGCGAAGGCACCAGCGAAATCCAGCGCATGGTGATCGCCCGCCAGCTCCTCGGGAAATAGCCTACGTTGATTGGCGCGTTGTTGAGCTGAAGCCTCCATAGGTGAGGTAGACGCCGATGACAAGCGCAATGGCGACGTACAAATAAAAAAGCTGCCCCCAGTGAAACCCTTGGAAGAAGAACCTGAATTCCGCCTCGGGCGGCAGAAACAAAAAAAGCAGGCCTTTGATCAGCGTCCCCCATCCGACGAGCGTGACGATGACCGGCAGCGCGCCGCCGGACCAGACATTGTGGGCGAGAATCATCGCCAGCCCAGCGCTCAGCGTCACCACGCCAAGGAGCAACAGCAACGGGGCGTCGTGAAGGATCGCCGTCACCGTCTCGATGGTCGCTGATTTGTGTGCAACCATGGATAGCGCGACGAGAATGCAATAGAGCCCGATCAGCTTGCTGAGAAACGCGGTGCGTGGCGACATGGGCGTCCTCCGAAACGAATCAACTCGCGGGAATGTCCGATTTCGACCTTTGGCTTGGGTATCGTACGCTTGTCCGGCCCTGGAAACTATCAGCTGGCGCCGAGCCGGTACCGCGCCGCATGTTCGCCGCCCGGCAGTTGCTGGTTACGCCTGATTGATCATGAAGGTGGACATTTGAGCGAAGAAGGCGCGGAGGAACTGCTCGACCTCGGGCGGGAGGGCGGCTTCGGCGAAGGCGTTCGCCATGAGCTGCATCCAGCGGTCGCGGGCGGCTTGATCGATGCGGAAAGGAAGGTGGCGCGCGCGCAGGCGGGGATGTCCTCGCTCTTCTATGTAGCGCTGCGGGCCGCCGAAGCGGTAGATCAGGAAATCGCGGAGGCGCGATTCGGCGGCGGCGATCTCGTCGCGAGGATACATTGCGCCGAGAATTTCGTCGTGCGGGACCTGGCGGTAGAATGCGCCGACCAGGCGTGCGAAACCTTCTTCGCCGATCATCTGATAAATTTGGGTTTCGTCCATGAATGATTGATTCCGCAAAGCGCGCGACGCGGCGCAGCCTCTACGCGAAGTATTTCTTCAGCGGATTCCAGTAGTGGTCGTACCATCCCGAATCGAGGCCCGCGAATTTGCCTTCGGGGAAGCCCGTGTGATCGAGGATCACTTTCGTCTGCGAGCCCTGCGGCCTGAATTCGAACTTCGCGATGGAATAGACGCCGGGTGCCCAGCTGCCCGGACGCCATGCCTGCACGATCCGCTCATCGGGAACCAATTCGACGTTGCGGCCCGTGATTTGCCCGTCGAACATCGAGAACGCGCCGCCCAGCGCGGGGTCGATTACAGCCGCGGCTCCGGAGAACGCCGCGAATGTTTTCGAATCGAGCAGAGCGGCGTAAATGCGGTGAGGGCTCGCCGGCAAATCGATCTCCTGATGGAGAGACGTGCGCAGCTTGTCCGCACCCGTGCTGGGCGGCTCCGCCATGGTCTGCTGTGCCTTGCCCCACACTGCGGAGCCTGCCGCCAGGCTGCCAAACGCAGCGGCAACTCCTGTGATCATCCGCCGTCGCGTGGGCCCAATGGCTCGCGTGGCTGGGGTGCTTCGCTCGCTCATCGTGTCCTCCCGGATTGTGATCCCCTTGGTTCCCCGCATCAGAGCACGGCGGGCCAATATCTTCAAGGGCCGTCGGAATGGGCCATGGCTTGCGCGACCGCAAGAAATGTCAAGACACGCGCCGTAGGCTTCGATAGACTGCGGCGCCATGGTGCGCAGCATCTTCGCGGTGATAGCCGGAATCGTGACGCTTACGGCGACTTCGTTCTTGATCGAAGCGGCGGCCGACCCGATACTGATGCGGCTCTTTCCGCACGCGCTGCCGAATCGGGCGGCGATCGGCCAAAATCTGGCGTCCGCTGTTTTTATGCTTATCTACACCAGTGTGTGCGTCGCGGCGGGCGGGTATGTGACGGCGTGGATCGCACGCCGGTCTCCGATCTGGCATGCCGTGGCGATGGGCGTCGTCCAGGAAGCACTGACGGTGTGGGCCATGGTGTCGCTGCCAAACGAGGCGCCGATGCGCAATTGGATCGTGACCCTCGTGCTGACGATCCCGTTGGCCTGGTGCGGAGGATTGCTGCGCGCGAAGCATGCGAAGAAAAGCGGCCCACCGAGCGTCGCGGCTGTGACATGATGCCGGCGATTAGCGGCGGAGGTGGGCAATGAGCACGTACGTCTTGGTCCACGGCGCGTGGCACGGCAGCTGGTGCTGGAAACGCGTCCGAAAGGCGCTGCAGGCGCAGGGGCATGACGTGTTCACGCCGACGCTGACGGGTGTGGGAGAGCGATCGCATCTGCTTTCGCCGCAGATCAACCTCGAAACGCACATCGACGACGTGGTGAACCTGATTCGGTGGGAGGAGCTTTCGAACGTGGTGCTGTGCGGCCACTCGTACGGCGGCGCGGTGGTGAGCGGAGCCGCGGACCGCGTGCCCGATCGGATCGGCGCGCTGATCTATCTGGATGCGTTCGTTCTCGAGGATGGCCGAAGTGTGCACGATGAGGTGCCGCCCGACCAGAGGGAGCGGCAGCTGGAGGGAGTGAGACTTGAGGGCGAGGGGTGGAAAGTGCCGCACATCCCCGCCGCTGCGTTCAACGTGAACGCCAAAGATGCCGCGTGGGTGGACAGCCGATGCACGATGCACCCGCTAGCAGCTTTTCAGCAACCGCTGCGGCTGAGCGGAAAAATCGACGCTGTGAAGGACGTCACCTACATCTCGGCGACCGGATACGACGAATCGCCATTTATGCCGTCGTACGAGCGCGCGAGGGCCAGAGGCTGGAAAACGCTCAGCCTGGCGTGTGGCCACGACGTGATGCTCGACATGCCCGAAGAACTCACCGCGATACTCCTGAATGCTGCTCCGCGCAGCGCGGCCTCGGGCGCGTAGGGTCGCAGGGGTTCGCCGAGGCGGGCGGGCCGTGGGAGGTCTACGTCACTGGCCCCGCCGATCATTCCTATCCCAAGGATCGGAAGACCGAGATTTTCTGGCTGCTGGCGCGATAGAGCTAATCTTGCTATTTGGCGCAAGTAAGAAAGTTAAATTTCATATCGACTGTGGCGCTCTTCTCATCACGTCTCAGGTTCACATCCTGCATGGAAGTGTTGCTGGGTAAGGCCGACCGATTTTCTTCTAGGAACGTGTTGAGCGTGTCGACACCAAACACATCGCCAGGCCTTATCATCGCCCTCAGAATAGCCTCGGTTGTGGGATCAAGACCAAGGACTTCGACTTTGCCTATGCGAAATTGCTTTTGCGGGTCGATTTGTATTGTCAGGTTGATGCGGCGATGCTCGTCATCAACGTCAAGCATCGGTTCCACGCCAGCATCGATGTATCCCCTGGAACCGTAGAGCTGCCGCATCGCGTCAAGCGATTCGCGAATTGTTTCGGCAGCGAAGAGGTCACCCTGTTTTAGGGAGATCAGGTTTCGAAGCCGCTCGACATGGAATATGAGAGGAACCGTGGGATCGGCTGTACGGAATTTGAGGTCACCCAAGAGGTATCGGTGACCCTCATTGACATGAATCGTCAGAGCGACATGTTGGCCGCCGGAGTCGAGGCTTAGCATCTCGGGGACTACCGTGGCTCGCGCGTTGAAGTAGCCTTTGTCCTGCCACATTCCTCTGACGATTGTGTCGGCAACATCGCTTGTCCAGTCTGAAGCGGCATCGAATTTGCGGTGCTCGAGTTCGCGGGTCAGTCGCGTAAGATCCGCGCTCGCCAAGCTTATCGGTTCGTCGAAACTCACCGCGTCGATAACGATGCGCGCCGGCTGCGCTGTATTTTGCGATTCAGGGCGCAGAGTAGCGACTTCCTGGGCGAAAGTCGGATAGGGCAAGCAACGCTGGAGTCTTTCGGGTATTTGTCCGTAGGCCACGGACGAACACAGCACCGCCTGGATCAGGACCATGAGGTGCAGCGGCCTGGGTCCTACGCGGCTCATTGGACCGAATATAGTCTTGTGCGCGCTCGAAGCGCAAGTCGGCCTCATGGCTCAGGTGCGTGACGACGGAACGGATGTTTCGTTTGAGCTTTCGGCGTGCCGCTGTTAAGTTTCCGCGCAGGATTGCACACCTGCTAGGCTAAGACTGCGCAGCCAGAACAATTGCAGATTTCAGATTTGAAATTTCAAAAGCGGGCGGGATCGAGAGCAAGAAGGAACGGCAAGTCCGAGGAGATGGCGATGAAGCTGGGAGAACTGGCGGAAAAGCTGGGGTGCGCGGTCGAGGGCGACGCGAGCATCGAGATCACGGGCGTGGCGGGAATCGAGGAGGCCGCCCCGGGCGAGTTGACGTTTCTCGTGAACCGCAAGTACAAGGCGGCGCTCGAGACGACGTGCGCAGCGGCAATCGTGATCGCGCAGGACGAGGCGCGTCCGCGCATTGCGGCGTTGCGTTCGGCGAACCCGTATCTTGATTTCGCGCGGGCGATCGAGATTTTTCATCCGACGCCCAAGTACGCGCCGGGCGTCCACGAAACGGCGGTGATCGCAGCTTCGGCAAGAATCGGAGTGAGCGCGCACATCGGTCCTTATTGCTATGTGGGCGAGGACGTGACGATCGGCGAGCATGCGGTGCTGCACAGTTTTGTCGCGATCTACCGCGGCGCGCGGATCGGCGACCATTTCTTCGCGCATTCGCACGCGTGCGTACGCGAGGATTGCCGGATCGGCAATCGCGTCCTGCTGCAGAACGGCGTCGTGGTGGGTAGCGACGGTTTCGGGTTCGCTCGGCAGGCGGATGGGCGCTGGCACAAAATCCGCCAGTCGGGAATCACGGTGATTGGCGACGACGTCGAGATACAGGCGTTGAGCGCGATCGATCGAGCGACGGTCGGTGAGACGCGCATCGGCCGCGGCACCAAGATCGACAATCTCGTGCAGGTAGGCCATGCTTGCAAGGTCGGCGAAGATACGCTGCTCTGCGGCCAAGTCGGCCTCGCGGGCACCACGAACATCGGAAACAAGTGCATCCTCGCGGGGCGGGTGGGATGCGCCGGGCATCTCACGGTGGGTGATGGCGCCGTGATCAGCGCGCAAAGCGGCGTCCCGACGGATGTGCCGCCGGGCGCAATCTATTCGGGCTATCCGGCGATGGACAATCGCGCGTGGCGGAAGTCGGTGGCTGTATTCAACCGGTTGCCGGAAATGCAGCGCGAGCTGCGCGAATTGCGGGAGGAAGTGGCGCGGATGCGGGCGGGGAAATGAGATGTAGCCGAATCCGCGAGGCGCCGATGGATCTGGTGCCCGCAGTAAAACGGCGGTAGAGCAGATCCCTCGCTGCGTCCCGCGCCCGCGGAAACCGCGGGAAAAACGAAGACGCGGGACTACGCTCGGGATGACAGACCAATCGGTAGGGGCGGGTTTGAAACCCGCCCCCACGTTCGTTCAGTCCCTAATCGCGCGCTGGCGACGAGCGGTTACTTGCCGCGGATTTCGTCGAGGGCGCGGCGAAGGACGGCGATGATACGCTGGCGCTCTTCCGCCGAAGCGTCGAGCTTTTCGTACAGCGCGGCTTTCAAGTCATCGCGCACCTGACGGAACTCAACCCGCGCCTGACGCCATTCGTCCTTGATGTGACGGCCCGCTTCGCTCGCGGCATCCTCCGCATCTTCGGTTTCCTGGCGGAAGCGCTTTTGGAACTCGGCGATCTTGCGGCCAAAGCGCGCGAGGTGATCGAGAGTTTCGTCGGTGCTTGCCCGGTTTGCCTTCAGGTGCTCGGCGCCCGCTTCTGTGATGCGGTAGAGCTTCTTGGTGCCCTCGGCTTCTGACGCCGCGAAGCCCATCTCTTCGAGATAGGTTAGGGCGGGGTAGACCATTCCCGGGCTGGGCGTGTAGATGCCGCTGGAGTGCTCTTCGATGGCCTTGATAATCTCGTAGCCGTGACGCGGTTTTTCGCTGAGCAGCGCTAGGATGATCAGCTGAAGGTCGCCCGAGGCGAGCATCTTGGCCGCGCGCATTGCGGGGCCACCCATGAAACCGCCGCGGAAGCCTCCAAAGAAGCGGTGCCTTCCGGCGAAGTGCCTGCCGTGCCGGCCGCCGCAACCCCATTCGTTGTAACGTGCTTGGTACATGTTGTTTCTCCTGTGTCGAGCCAGGCTCGACATCGCAAACTATATCGTACGATATAGCTGGAGTCAAGTGACTGGCCCGAAGGCCGCGATTACAGGGAAGTGCCCGCTGACAGGTCCCGGTGGTTTGCTACACGGTGCGGGCGGAGGTGGCGGCGTCCGCGACCGGGCGGCGGGCGCGGACACGCAACACCTTGCGCTGATTCGCTTCGAGGACTTCGAAGCGGAGGCCTGCCAGCTCCAGGACTTCGCCGGTGCGCGGGACGTGTCCCGCGACGCTGTTGAGAAGGCCGGCGACGGTGGTTGCGTGTGATTCGCCGGCGAGCGCGTCGAGGTCGATGCCGAAGAGTTCGGCAACCTTGTCGACCGGGACGCTGCCGCGAAGGACCATCGCGCCACTCGATTCGCGGATCACATCGGGGACGGGGCGGCGATCCTCTTCGGCCATTTCACCAACAATCTCCTCGACGAGATCTTCGACCGTGACGACGCCGGCGAGCAGGCCGTACTCATCGATCACCACGGCCATATGCTGATTCTTGCGCTGCATCTCCTTCAGCAGTTCGGAGCCGAATTTCGTCTCGGGGACGAAGAGCGCCGGGCGAACCAGCTCGCGCACGGTGCGGCGCGACGCATCGCGATCGGGAATCTCGAGCATGTCTTTGGCGACGACGATGCCGAGCGTGTCGTCGAGCGATTTTCCGTACACCGGCAGGCGCGAGAATTTCGTTTCGACGATGCGGTCGCGCAGCTCGTCGATGGTGGCGCTGGCCGAGATGGCGACGACGTCGGGGCGCGGCGTCATCACTTCGCGGACGCGCTTTTCGCCGAACTCGACCACTTGCTCGATGAGCCGCGCTTCGTCCTGCTCGATGATGCCTTCCTCGGTGGCGGCGTCGACAAAGGCTTCGATGGCCTGCTGCTCGTTGGCGGGCGCCGTGGGCTCGTCTTCCGAGAGCCGCAGAATCGACGCGAGAAGATTCAGGACCGAGTAGAACGGCCACGTGAGCCACAGCAGCAGGCGGACCAGCGGAACGAGCGGCGAGATCCATGTGCCGCTCGCGCTCGCGAGTAGCAGGAACGGCAGAAACTGCATGGCGATCATGACTTCCGCGGCGAGGAAGATTACGACTTCGAGTCCGAATTCCGCTCGGCCGGGAACGGCCGCGTTCACCGCGAGAGCCGTCACGGCGGCAAGGAAGACAAGCCACAGGCGCGCGACGAGGCTGAAGGCAAGGGCGGCGCGCGTGCGATCGAGCTTGAAGCGCGGCTCGATTTCCGATTCGAAGGCGAGTATGTGATCGCGGATGCGTCCGGTGGAGACGCGTCCCATCTCGCGATAGACGCGGTCGAGGTAAGAGACCACGATGAGCCCAACCGTGAGAACGATGACGGCGAGCGTGTAGAGAAGAATGGTCATGGTCTAGGAGAGCCCGAGAGCGCGGCGCAGGCGCTGCTCGCGGCGATCCATCTCGCCAGTGTCGGTCTCATGATCGTAACCCATCAGGTGCAGGATGCCATGAAGGATCAGAATGCGCATTTCGTCATCGAAGGTGCGGCCGAAGCGGCGGGCGTTGCGTTTGGCGACGGCGGGAGCGATGGCGATATCGCCGAGATAGGAGGCGGAGGAAAGCGAGGAGGCAAAGGATATGGAGGATGAGCCGCGGCGGCGGACATGCGAGCGGCGCAACTTTGTGCGCCTCGGATGATTGTCGTCCGAGGGAAATGAAAGAACGTCCGTTGGCTTGGGTTTGCCGCGATAGGCGCGATTCCAGCGAGCGATCTCGGCGTTGGTCACGAGGCAGACGGTGAGCGAATCGGGCGCGAGGCGCAGGGCGCGGCGCGCGCGCGCGAGGAACCGTTCCAGGTCGTTCACCGGGACTGGAACGCGACGCTGGCGATTCAAGACCATGAGACGAATGGTGCGATACAAGCTCAGCGACTGCGAGATTTCTTCGGGTGGTGAGGTTTCGGTTTGGAATTCTCGGCGCGGCGCGCGGCGGCCGCCTTTTCGTGTTTGGCGCGAGCGCCGGCTCCGATGGCCGCAGCTGCACTATGGCCGGCGTCGGCGGCCGTGCCCTTTTCGCCGCCTTTCCCTCCGGGCGTTTTGGCGGCAGGCGCCGGGGCTTCGCCGCCCTTGCCTTTCTTTTTCTCTTTTTCCGGCTTTTTCTTTGCTTCGTCCTTGATTCCCGCGAGATCGCGCAGAATTCTGGTGCGATCCTCGGGAGTCTTGGCCTTGCCGCGCAATTGAAGATCGAATAGCTGATCGAGAATTTTGTCGAACTGCGGCCCGCGCGGGACGCCGAGCGCATCGAGTTCGCCGATGGGAAGCGCGAGGCGCAGCGGGCGCCATTTCTGGATGTAGTTGCGAATCTTGGAGAGCGCACGCGGATTTGGTAGTTCGACTTCAATGAAGGCGAGCGTCTCGGCGGGAAGGGAAGCGAGATATGCGTAGGCGTCGCGCGGCGCTTTGGTCTTGCGCCCTTTGAGCACCTTGACGACTTTCTGGGCTTCCGGCACGAGATTGGCGATCGCTTCGACTTCGGCGGTGCGGAATTCCATGTTGCGCAGGGCGGCGGCCATCTCGCGAGCTTTCAGCCGGCCGAGGATGTAGCCGGTGACGGCGAGGTGCAGCCGCGGACGCAGTCCGACCGCGAGATAATTCCCGCGGACGCGGGCCAGCTTATTTAGGCTGTCGTAGTCGGGCTTGCGGCGTTGCAGCTTCGGGTGAATCGCTTCGAGCAGCTCATGCGATTCCCACAGCTTGAGCGCGGCGACGGGATTGTCGTCGCGGGCCACGGCTCGAAGTTCATGGCCGACTTCGCTGCCTTCGAAATTCGCATTCAGGCCGCGTTCCATGGCGAGATCGAACCATTCCTGCGTGCGCGACTCGAGGTTGAAACCCATGCGGGCGGTGTATCGCAGAATGCGCATCAGGCGGATCGGCTGATTCGTGAAGGCGTGGATCGAGAGCGCGCGGACCTCCTGGCGTTCGAGATCGGCGAGACCGTTGGTGGGATCGAGGAGCAAGCCGCGCGACTGGGCGTTGAGCGAAATGGCGATCGCGTTGATCGAGAAATCACGGCGGCGCAGATCCTCCATGATGCCCGCGAAGTGGTATTCGGGTTTCGCGCCGGGCTTTTCGTAGACGTCGTCGCGCGCGGCGGAAATCGAGCCGTCCGCGTCTCCGGCGAAGATAATTTCGTAGTGGCGGAGCTTTTCGCTCTCGGCGACGACCTTCGCGCCGCCCTTTTCGAGTTCGCGAACCATGCGCACCGGATTGCCTTCGACGGTGAAATCGAGGTCGCGGATCGGCTGGCCGGAGATCAGATCGCGCACCGCGCCGCCGGTGAGATAGATATTCAAATCGAGCAGCCGGGACAACTCCTGCACGCGCTCGAGCACGGCGCGTTGCTCCGGCGAAAGCCTGCTTTCGAGCAGGAACATGTAATCAGGCATGAGGTCGTGCGCCTCCTGGCAGTCCCGCGGTCAGCATCAGGCGCGCGGGTGGTGCGCCTTATAGACGGTCTTCAATCGTTCCTCGAGCACGTGCGTGTAGATTTGCGTCGTTGATATGTCCGAATGGCCGAGCATCATCTGGACGGAGCGAAGGTCCGCGCCGCGGTCGAGCAGGTGCGTGGCGAAGCTGTGACGCAGCATGTGCGGCGTCAGCGGCTTTCGCAGCGCGGCCTTGCGGCCATAAGCGCCGAGCACCTTCCAGAAAGTAATGCGGTCGAGCTTACCGCCCCGTTGGTTGAGAAAAAGGTACGGCGACGAGCCGCCGCGCAGCAGTTCCGGGCGAGCCGTACGAAGATACTTCCGGACGATCGTGAGCGCCTGCTTGCCGACGGGCACCAGGCGCTCCTTGTTGCCCTTGCCGATGCAGCGCAGGCACCCGGGATCCAGTTGCAGATCGTCAACGCGCAACCCGCACAGCTCGGAGACGCGCAGACCGGCGGAATACATGATCTCGATCAGCGCGCGATCGCGCAGGCCGACGATGGAGGTCGTGTCGGGCTGCCGGAGCAGCCGATCGACTTCCTCGATGCTCAAGAACGAGGGCAGGCTCTGGCGAAACCGCGGAGACTCGATGGTGGCGGCGGGATCGTCGTCGATGTAGCCCTCGAGAAGCGCGAAGCGGAAGAAATTGCGAATCGTGACGAGATGGCGCGCCACCGAGCGGCTGTCGAGGCGCCGCTTGTAGAGCGAAGCGAGAAAATCGACCACGTCGCTGCGGGTGATTTCCTTCGTGCCGAGCCCGCGCTCGGCGGCGAACGCGGCGAATTTCTCGATGTCGCGCCGATAAGCCAGGATCGTATTGTCCGAGAGGCCTTTCTCGATGCGCAGGCAATTCAGGAATTCGCGAACGTGCCCTTCCATCTAAACCTCACCCGCGGCGAGCGGAGCGGTGCTCGGCTCCGTCCGCCGAAGAAGTTGCCAGAACTCGCGAAGCTCCCCGCAGCGAAGCAGCCACGCGAGGCCGAAATAGACCGCTGTCGAAACGAGAATCACCGCGGCGAGCAGCGCGGCCTGCGTCACGAGGTGCGCGGCGGAGGAAAAATGCGCGGCCTGCAAGCCGTAATAGGAAATGAACGCCATCGCGACGGCGCACACGGCGATCTTGACGAGCGACGCGGCCAGGCCGCTCGCGCCGAGGCGGCCGTAGCGCTTGCGGAAAAGCAGAAAGAGCGCGGCGAAATTGAAATAGGCCGTCAGCGAACTTGCGAGCGCCGGGCTGCCGTTCGAAAGCGAGCGGTAAAAGAACAAAAGAAAAATGGTATTGAGCAGGATGTTGCTGCCGAGCGCCCAGGCGCCGATGCGCGCGGGGGTCCACGTGTCCTGCGTCGAGTAGTACATCGGCGTGATGAGCTTGATCGCGGCATACGCCGGTAGGCCGAGCGAGTAGAAAAACAGCGCGTGCGCCGTGAGCGACGTGGACTCGGCGACGAAGCGCCCATGCTGAAACAAAACCTGCACGATCGGCCGCCGCAAAAGAATCAGCCCGACGGCCGCCGGAATCGTGATAAACGAAACGATGCGCAGCGAAAAGCCGAACGTGTGCTTCATCTCGTCCCACTTGCCTGCGGCGATTTGATGCGACATCGCTGGAAGGATGGCGGTCGACATCGCAATCGCGTAACTGCCGAGGACGAGTTGCATCAAGCGGTCGGCGACGTAGAGCGATGTGACGCTGCCGGTCGGCATGCGCGGCGAAAGCGCGAAGATCGTGTCCACGAAAAGATTGATCTGGTAGACGCCCATGCCGAAAAACGCCGGCCCCATCAGGCGGCCGACCTTGCGCACGCCCGGGTCCGAAATCGAAAATTCCGGGACGAAGCTCATTCCTCGGCGCACCAGCGCTGGAATCTGCATGGCTAAGGCAACGGCGCCGCCCACCAGAATCCCTGCCGCAAGCGCCACGGCCGGAGTACGATATGCCGTGGGAGCCAAGCGCATCAGCGGCCGGTAGATAAAGCCGAACGAAAACAGGATGAACACGAGATTGAAGAAGATCGGGGTGGCCGCCGGAAGCCCGAAGACGTGAAAGCTGTTCAAGAGCGCGGCTGCGATCGCAGCCAGACCGATAAAAAAGACCGCCGGAAAAATGATCCGGTTGAGGAAGATGGCCAAATTGTTTTGGTGCCCGCCAAGGATTGTGAAGACATAGATGACTTGGCGCGAAAAGACGGCACCCAGAACGGCGATGATGGCGAGCAACACCGCCATATCCCAAAAGACCTTTTGGGCGAAGGCCCATGTGTCGCGCGGCGACCGGTTGCGGATGTAGCCTGTGAAGACGGGGATCAGCGAGGCGCCCAGGGACCCTTCTCCCGTCATCCGGCGGATCAAGCTGGGAATGCGAAAGGCGAGGATGAAGGAATCGGCGGCTGGAGAAGTCCCGAGAAGGAGAGCTACACGTTGATCGCGTAAGTATCCGCAAATCCGGCTGATAAGGGTGACAAGGGTTATGACGGAGGCCGATCGAAGGATCTGTCCTTTGTTGGTCAATCGGCGGATACCCCAGCGCTAACCCTTTAAGCACCAACAAGTTGACACTGCCCGAAGAGAAGATAACATAACCTGAGCCTAGATAGCAACTGCCGGGTGCCGAAAAGCCCGGAAAAGTAGCCCGAAGCGTGAAAAGTCGCACTCCATCCTCGACGCTCAAGAAGGTCGTCGCCCTGCTGCTCGACGGCAGCTCGATGAAGGGGTATCTGAATCCGGGCTCGCTTGGGAAGGCGGAAACGGTCGACCTTTTGACGCTCGATGGCGAGCACGAGGCGATCGAGCTAAAGCACGTAAAATGCGTCTACTTCGTTCGGGAGTTCAAGGATACATTCGAGTTGGAGCGAAAGACCTTTCTGAGCCGCCCGAAGCTGGATGGCCTGTGGGTCAGGCTGCGATTCCGGGATGACGACGCGCTGGAAGGCATCGTCTCGAATAATCTCCTCGACCTGCTGGACACGGGGGTGCAGCTCACGCCTCCCGATCTGCACGGGAACGTGCTACGAATGTTCATTCCGCGCTTGGCGCTGGCCGAAATGAAAGTGCTGGGCGTGGTCGGCGTGGCCCGGCGGACCGCTCGGGCGACGCGCGGAATCGCGGCGGTGGCCGAGGCCCAGTCGAAACTCTTCGGCGAATAACAGCGGAATCTCCCGCGACGTAAGACGCCGTCGCAAAATATTTTCCGAATAGCCAAATTGGCTCTTTACTCGCTGTCGTTGTACTCTATATTGGCCTGCAGGAGAGAGCCAATGCTGCCTCTTCATTTGCAGTCCGAAAGCCACATTCCGCTGTACGTGCAGCTGCGCGATCAGCTGCGCGCGCTCGTCCATTCGGGAGAGCTTCGCGCGGGCGACCGCATTCCCGCGAGCAGAGAACTGGCCGGCCAGCTCGGCGTTCACCGGACGACAGTCGCGAATGCATACGCCGAACTCGAATCCGAAGGCCTGATCCAGGGCCACGTCGGCCGCGGCACGTACATCTGCGCGATTCCCGAGAAACAATTTTCGCCGGTGCCGCGTTCGAACGGCAATGGGAACGGACACAATGGCCCGATGCGCTGGGAAGCGCTCTTTGCCGACGATCGCGCCGAAGAGAGCCTGAGCCGCATGATGCCGCGCATTCCGCCCGGCGCGATCGCGTTCACCGTCGCGCGCCCTCCCGACGAGACGTTTCCGCTCGAAGAATTCCGCCATTCCGCGAACGCGGTGCTGCGCCGCGAGGGGCGGCGCATCCTTCAATTCGGCTCCACGGACGGCTACGATCCGCTCAAGCGGGAACTGATCAGTTTGTTTCGCAGCGAGGGGCTGAATGTAAAGCCCGAGCAACTGCTGATCACAGACGGCTGCCAGCAAGCGATCGACCTCGTCTGCAGGGCGTTTCTGCGGTCGGGAGACTCGGTGGCGCTCGAAAATCCAAGCTATCCGGGCGCGATTGCGATCCTTGCGGGTGCGCGGGTACGTCCGCTGGCCGTCGGCGTGGAGCCAGATGCGGCGCGCACGGGCCACCCGGGACTCGATATCGACGCGCTCGAGACGGTGCTTATGCAGAATCGCGTGAAATTCATTCTCGTCACGCCGGATTTTCACAATCCGACGGGAACGGCGCTGCCGGTCGCGCGCAGGCGGGCGCTTTTGGAACTTGCGGCACGCTTTCAGGTGCCGGTGGTCGAGGACGGGATTTACGCGCGGTTGCGGCTGCGAGGCAATCCGATTCCGTCGCTGAAGGCGCTCGATACCGCTGGCAACGTGATCCAGATCGACAGTTTTTCGAAGACGGCGTTTCCCGGACTGCGCGTGGGATGGTGCATCGGCCCCGAAAGCGCGATCGAGCGGCTGCGCCTCGTGAAACAGTCGACCGACCTGCACACCGATCAGCTTTCGCAAGCGGCTATCGCCGAATTCATGCACCGCGGCTATTTCACGAAGCATCTTGCAAAGATGAAAAAGGTGTATCGCAGCCGCCTCGAAGCGATGGAGCAGGCGCTCGAAAAGCATATGCCGGAGGAAACGTCGTGGACGCGCCCCGAGGGCGGCATGAGCCTCTGGCTGACGCTGCCACCCGGTTTCGATGCAGGTGAGTTGTTGATTCACGCGCGCGAACGCGGCGTCGTGTTCCTGCCGGGGCGGCATTTCTTTTCGCAGCACCCGCAGCCGAATACGTTGCGGCTCGGTTTTTCCGCCGTGGATGAAAAGCGCATCGCGAAAGGTGTAGAAACATTCTGCGAGGTTCTGAAAAGCGAGCTGCGCAAACGCGAGCGCGGCGCGAGAAGCGATTTGACGGCCCGCGTGGCGCTCGTATGAGCGCCGCACGCACGAAAGAAGGGCAGGCGCGCCCGTGCTGCTGAAGCCGAACCCGACGAACAACTGCTTCGGCTGCGGTGGCGCCAACGCGCGCGGCATGCAGCTCACCTTCGAGCAGGACGATGCGGCGCGGCGAATCCGCGGCGCATTTCGGCTGAGCTCAGATTATCAAGGCGGCACGGGCTTCGTTCACGGCGGGATCGTCGCAACGCTGCTCGATGAGGTGATGGCTAAGGTGAGCCGCTTCCAGGGCGACCATGCGGTGACGGGCGAGTTGACGGTTGAATACGTGAAGCCGGTGCCGGTCGATCGAGATTTGCTTGTCGAAGGATGGGAAGTCGAGCGAAACGGGCGCAACCTGCTCCGCCAGGGCGAGATTCGCGACGCTTCGGGCGCCCTTCTCGCTCGCGGGAAAGGGCGCTTCGTCCAAATCGACGTGGAAGCGCTTCGCAGAAAGTTGGGCGCCAAAGAAACGGCTAAACACTGAGGAATCGAAAGCCTTCGGCGTTTTGCTCAGCCGCGGGGCACGCAATCAAAAGGGAGCGAGAAATGGACTTGATGAACAACAGCTTGTGGCGGGTGAAAGTCGGATTGGCCGAGATGCTCAAGGGCGGCGTGATCATGGACGTGACCAACGCCGAGCAGGCCAAAATCGCCGAAGAGGCGGGAGCGTGCTCCGTAATGGCGCTCGAGCGCGTGCCCTCGGACATCCGCAAGGAAGGCGGCGTGGCGCGCATGGCGGCGCCGCGCGTGATCCGCGAAATCATGGAAACGGTGTCGATTCCAGTGATGGCCAAGGTGCGCATCGGCCATTTCGCCGAGGCGCAAGTGCTCGAAGCGCTCGAAGTCGATTACATCGACGAGAGCGAAGTCCTCACGCCTGCGGACGAAGAGCACCATGTGTGGAAGCACGGCTTCAAGGTGCCATTCGTGTGCGGAGCACGGAATCTGGGCGAGGCGCTGCGCCGCATCGCCGAAGGCGCGGCGATGATTCGCACCAAGGGTGAAGCCGGCTCGGGCAATATCGTCGAGGCGGTGCGCCACATGCGCGCAATCGTCGGCGGGATGCGGAAGCTCACGACGCTCGGCCAGGAAGAGCTCGTGCACGAAGCGAAAGAACTCGGAGCGCCATTCGAGCTCGTCGAATGGGTTGCGAAGCACGGCAAGCTGCCGGTCCCGAATTTCTCGGCGGGCGGGATCGCCACTCCGGCCGACGCGGCGCTGGTGATGCATCTTGGCGCCGAAGCCGTCTTCGTCGGCTCCGGCATCTTCAAGTCGGCTGACCCGGCGCAGCGAGCCCGCGCGATCGTCAAAGCCACCACGCATTTCAAGGATCCGAAAATCGTCCTCGAAGCCTCCGAAGAACTCGGCGAAGCAATGAAGGGCCTGGATGTACGCCAGCTCGAAGAAAAGGATTTGCTACAGACGCGGGGTTGGTAAGAAGAAGTGGCTAGTGGCGAGCCTGCCTGCGGCGGGCGGGCGACGAGTGGCTGGAGGAGGCGCGAATTCTCCGCGCCCCCTGCGTCTCCTTGCCCTGAGTCCGGGACGAAGGGTGCGGTGAGTTCTCGATTTTCTCTGTGGACTCTGTGGCCGTTCTCAGTGTTCTCTGTGTTTAGTTGTGCTGCGCAAATGAAATGACGAGCGAACCGAAAATCGGAATCGTCGCGGTCCAGGGCGACTACGAGGCGCACGGCAAAGTTCTCGAGCGTCTCGGCGTCGCGCATACGTACGTCCGCGTCCCCGGCGATCTCGCCGGCCTCAAAGGCGTAATTCTGCCGGGCGGCGAGAGCACGACGCATCTGAAAGTAATGCGCGAGGAGGGCCTCTTCGACGCGCTAAAGCAATTCGCGAAAAATGGCGGCGCGTTCTTCGGCACCTGCGCGGGCGCAATCCTGCTCGCGCGCGACGTCCACGGCCCCGCGCAAGAGTCGCTGGCGTTGCTCGATATCGCGATCCTGCGCAATGGCTACGGCCGCCAGCTCGCAAGCGACGTTCACATGAGCGCGACGAAGCTCCGCAAAGAGCCGCTCGAAATGGTTTTCATTCGCGCGCCGATCATCGAATCGATCGGCAAAGGAGTGGAAGTCCTCGCGGAAGACGCCGGCCATCCGGTCCTCGTGCAGCAAGGCCGAATCCTCGCCGCAACATTTCACCCCGAGCTCACCACGGACACCGTGGTCCACGAATATTTCTTTCGCCAGCTTAACGGCAACCACGGCTAACAGCGCTGCCTAAACGCCAGCAGGTTCCGGAAAACGATGGCGCAGTGATAGACTGCGCGCACTTCGATGCCTGCGATCACATCGCGGCAGAATCCGCAAGGCGCCGCCGGCAAGCGCCGCTCGCTGTGGCCGGCCGCGATAGCGATCGTCGTGCTGCTCGCGGGCCTCGCCGTCTACCATCTTCGCTACGATCTCCGCAGCTACGCCGTATTGACTCACGTCATCGATCCGCAAGACTCGGGCCCGCTGCTGCGGCTTGAAACGCGCGCCGTCGCAACCGAGGACGTCAGCATTCCCGCCCCGTCCGGTCCCATCCGCGCGCGATTATACTTGCCCGCGGGCATCGCCCATCCGCACGGCATGGTTGTCGTGCCTGGGATCCATTACCTCGGCATCGAAGAGCCGCGATTAATCGCATTCGCGCGCGCGATTGCGAGCAGCGGGCTCGCTGTGCTGACTCCGCAAATGGACGCGCTGGCCGATTATCACGTGGACGCCTCTTCGATTCCGGCGATCGGCGAATCCGCCCGCTGGCTGCAGGATCGGCTCGGGACCGGCCCCGTCACGGTGACGGGCATCAGCTTCGCGGGCGGGCTTTCGCTCTTCGCCGCCTGCGATCCGCAATACGCGCCGCACATTCGCGCCCTGGTGCTGATCGGCCCCTACGACGATCTCGCTCGGGTCTCGCGATTTCTGGCGACGAATCAAGAAGAATTTCCGGATGGACGATCGATTCCGTATGTCGCGGACGACTACGGCCCTTCGGTTTTCGTCTACGCGCATCTCGCGCAGTTTTTCCCGGCGGCGGACCTGCCTGCGGCGCACGAAGCGCTGCGCGAGTGGCTGTGGGAGCATCCGGAAAAGGCCCGGCCGTGGATCGCTCGCCTAAGCGCGCCGTCCCAGGCAACGATGGAGGCCCTGATCGACGACCGGATCGAAAGCGTCCGGCCGCAAATGCTGGCGGCCATCGCGGCGGATGCCCCGGAGCTTGAGGCGCTATCGCCGCACGGTCACATCGCGGGGCTTCGCCTGCCGGTGTTTATCCTGCACGGCGCGGCGGACGACGTCATCCCGCCTGCCGAGAGTTTGTGGCTCGAGCGCGAAGTGCCAAAGCAGGATTTGCGCGCCGTGCTGATTAGCGAAGTCTTCTCGCACGTCGACCCGCAGAAACATGCGAGCTGGCTCGCGGAAATTCGGCTGGTGCGCTTCCTTGCCGCGGTTCTCCGCGCAGCTGACTAGTCGTAGTATTCCGCGCCGAGGTGGGTGATGAGATCTTCGCCCATCATCCAGCGCAGCGTGTTCTTCAGCTTCATCAGCTGGATGAAGAGATCGTGCTCGGGGTAAAGTTCTTTCGCGCACATCGGCGACTTGAAATAAAAGCTGAGCCACTCCTGAATCCCGCGCAACCCGGCGCGCTGCGCGAGATCGAAAAAGAGCGCGAGGTCTAGAACGATCGGCGCCGCCAGAATCGAATCGCGGCACAGGAAATCGACCTTGATCTGCATCGGGTAGCCGAGCCAGCCGAAAATGTCGATGTTGTCCCAGCCCTCTTTGTTGTCGCCGCGTGGCGGATAGTAGTTGATGCGGACCTTGTGCGTGAATTTCCCGTAGAGCTCGGGATAGACTTTCGGCTGCAAAATATATTCGAGCGCCCCGAGCTTCGATTCTTCCTTCGTTTTGAACGAGCCGGGATCGTCGAGCACTTCGCCGTCGCGATTGCCGAGGATGTTCGTCGAAAACCAGCCGTTGAGCCCGAGCATGCGCGCCTTGAATCCCGGCGCGAGGACGGTCTTCATCAGCGTTTGCCCCGTCTTGAAATCTTTTCCGCCGATCGGGACCTGCTTCTCCTTCGCGAAATCCTGGAGCGCCGGAATATCGACGGTCAGGTTCGGCGCGCCATTCGCGAAAGGCACGCCCTCGCTGATTGCGGCGTAGGCGTAGAGCATCGACGGCGCAATCGCCGGATGGTTCGTCTTCATCGCCTTCTCGAACGAGTCGAGATCCTGGTGCACCGCCTCCGGCCTCATGAACACTTCGGTTGACGCGCACCACACCATCACCAGCCGGTCGAGCTTGTTCTTCTTCTTGAAGTCGCGAATGTCTTCGCGAAGCTGCTCGGCAAGATCGAATTTCGTTTTGCCCTTCTTGACGTTCGTCCCATGCAAATTCTTCACGTAATTCTGATCGAATGCCGCTTTCATCGGTCGAATCGTCTTGAGGAATTTCTGGGCTTTCGCCAGATCGCGCGAATCGAGAACGCCTGCCTTCTCGGCCGCCTTGTACGCGTCGTCGGGGAACACATCCCAGCCGCCGAAGACGATGTCTTTCAGCTCGGCCAGCTTTACGAAATCCTTGATCTTCGGTATACGAGATTCGGTGCGCTTGCCGAGGCGAATCGTCCCCATCTGCGTGAGCGAGCCTACCGGCGTCGATTCGCCGCGGCGAACCAGCTCCGTTCCGGCCATCAGCGTCGTGCTGACGGCTCCCATTCCCGGCGTCAGCACGCCGAGTTTCCCTTTTGGCGGAGCAATACTCACGGGCCTGCGCATTCAACGTCCCCCTTTTATTCTTTCGGTGAAATTGGCGCTCGCGTAACCCGGCGCGATGCGCCCGGCCCTGCGACGGGCCAGTTGGATCGAAGTAAAACATCATGCGGCATCGGCCGCGGATTTGCAAACCGATTGTCAGCTTCCGAAATTGGGGTCCCGCGCGGTGCGCCCGGTTAGTTGCGCTTGGAAGCCTCAAGGCAGAAATGGTGCGTTCTACCTTCCGCGCGAACGCGTGATGCACGTCACACGGCGGGGTGACTTGTGCCACATTCCCTGTTCTCTCAACGAGCTATAAGGGCATTGCGGTAACTCCTCGATGGGACGAGGAAGGGAGGCACGCAATGCATAGCGCGAATATCGGGGTCTTCGACGAGGCGGTTTGGGAGGGACACGCGATTCCAGAGGCCATGCCTCCCCGAACGACCGCGGAGGCGCAAGCGACCTTCGTGCGCGGTATGCTGGATATGCCGACGCTACACGACACACGGAATCCTGCCGAGTTGGTTCTTTCTCTAGTCATTCATATCGTCATCGTGGGCGCCGTGATACTCGCCCCGCTTCTCTTCACGCAGGTGCTCGACGTGCACAGTTTCGAGGCGGTGTTTCTTGTCGCGCCGAGGCCGCCCGCTGCACCGCCTCCCCCCGCAGCGCAGGCAGTGAAAATCGCGCGGCCGATGGCGCGGGTGCTCGATATCAGCAAGCTGACGGCGCCCGCCGCGATCCCGGCGAAAATCAAAATCGTCGTCGACGAAGCGCCGCCCGATCTTGGGGCAGGCGTTAGCGGCGGCGTGGTCGGCGGGGTTGCAGGAGGAGTGCTCGGCGGCATCATCGGTGGCGTCACGGACAACGTGAGGACCATTCCGCCGCCTCCGCCGCCGGAGCGAAGAATTGTGCGCGTCGGCGGAGATGTGAAGCCTCCCGTGCCGATCTCAACTCCGCAACCGAACTATCCGGCGGTGGCGAAAGCGGCCCACGTCGAGGGGCTCGTGGTCATCGACGCCATCATCGATGAGCAGGGTGATGTGGTGGAGGCCAAAGTGATCGAGGGGCCTCCTCTGCTGGTCGCCGCGGCGCTGGATGCGGTCGCCAAGTGGAAGTACGCGCCGACTTACTTGAACGGGCAGACGGTTGCCATCAGGACGCACATAGAGGTTATGTTCCGCCTGCATTAATTTCACCGCTCGTCGGGAGGCACCTCCGCATCTGGTGATATGGCCGGCTTTTTCTTTTCCGGCGCCGCGGCCACCGAAAAATTTGCTGCGAGGCGAGCAAGAGCCGCATCGAGCGTCATCTTTCCTTCCAGACGCGGCTGCCAATCCCTCGCCAGCGCCGCGCGATAGCCCGTTTGCGAATTTTCCACCCACAGCGCGAAACGGTCCGCGTACATTGTGTAGTTCGGATACAGTTGTTGCACTAGAAAGCCCGACGCAAACCACAAAATCATCTGCGTAATTTCCGGCGGAGGATCTCTCTTCGCCCTTTCATAGGCCTGCTTGACGGTCGTAGAAATCGCGTCGATCATCACGGCCGACGCCGCATGAAACAGCACTTCGAGCGCGGCGGTCCCTTGATTCCCGCCGTCGATGCTGGAAATCGTGATCCGCGCCGGATCGAGCGTGGTGTACGATCCGGCGTAGTTGGCGTAGGCGACCACGTCCACGCGGAGCGGGCGTTCAGGCCACGGCGTCTCGAACGCGGCCGCGATCTGTTGCGCCAGCGCCGCGCCCTGCTTGTCCACGAGAGGCATCAACGCCGCAATCCACGCCTGATTCGCCTTGTCGTGCAGAAACCACCAGTGGGCGCGGTAGATCGGCGCGGCTGCGTCGAGGACGGCGATCAGCTTCGGATCGAGGTCGCTCCGATTGACGGAGGTCGCGTCCTCCATATCTTCCAGGCGGTTCTTGATCTTTACCAGGTCCTCGTCCGACGCGAGATCGTGGTTCAGCATCTTCGCGCGGTAGTAGACCAGCGCATCTGACCATGTCTTCGAGTCGTCTTCAGAGAGCCCCACGGCGATGCTTGCATCCGTCGATAATTCCGCCTCGTGCGGGGTGCCCTTCGGCCCGGCTGTCGCGATGGCGGCCTGCTCGTAAAGAAAGTGATGCAGGTTGATCCAGAAGCCGCTGTGAAACTCGAACAGATTATCCGAGGAAGTAATGGGAACCGAATCTTGCGCCGCCGCGTTCAGCGAAAAGCAAATCGGCCAGAGCAGAAGGGAAGCCGCAAGAGCCGAGCGCACCATCTTCGGCACGAGCCGCCGAGCCTTTCCCCTCATGCGGCTCACGCCGCGCCTTCGCGAAGCAGCTTCTCGACTCGCTCGATATCCGCGGGCACATCGACGCTCACCGCGTCGTACTGCGATTCGACGATCCGGATGCGGTAACCGTTTTCAAGCCAACGGAGCTGTTCGAGCTGTTCGACGCGCTCCAAGTCGCCGGGGGGCAATGTGGGAAAATCGAGTAGCGCATCCCGGCGAAAAGCGTAGAGCCCGATGTGTTTCCAATGGCGCGCGACCACGGATTCATTCCGATCGCGCACCCACGGGATGGGCGCCCGCGAGAAATAGAGCGCGTTACCGTCGAAATCGCGGACGACCTTCGTGATATTCGGATCCATGATGTCGTTCGCGTGCGTGATCGGCACGCAGGGGCCGGCTATTTGCACCGAGTCGTCTTCCAGCATCGCCACCACCACTTCATCGATCGTCCCGGGATCGATCAGCGGCTCATCGCCCTGCACGTTGACGTACACGTCGGCCTCGCGGTGGATGGCCACTTCGGCCACTCGATCCGTGCCCGTCCGATGATCCGCGCGCGTCATCATGGCCTGGCCGCCGAAGTCTTCGACAGCCTTCTTGATGTGGGCGTCATCGGTTGCCACCACCACATCGGTAACCAGTCGCGCGCCGCGTATCCGCTGGACCACGTGCTGAATCATCGGCTTCCCGGCGATGGGCGCAAGCGCCTTCCCGGGGAAGCGCGTCGACCCATGCCGCGCCGGGATTACCGCGAGCACTCGGGCCTGGGGACTCTTCGGTGTTGGGGAATCGACCATCGGCGGCGCAGCCTTTCCATCGTTTCCGGCGAAAGCCATACTAACACGGGCGCACGGCGGCCTTGCCGTACAGGAAAGTGGCCGTTTGAATCCCGGAACACCCTCTTGCTTTGGGGGCGCGCGGTGTTAGAATCCGGCTCTGAGGCGTTTGGGGGTTCTTTGAAACACCGCGCCGCGCCGCCGGTTTGGAGCAAGACTCTAGCGGCTGTCTGTGTGGCTCTCGCCCTTTCGCTTTTTTGTTTGCCCACCCAGGCATTCGCCCAGGAAGGCCCCGGCCCTGAAGCAGTTCCTCCCCCCGCTCCTCAAGTGAAGAAGGGTCGTCCTCTCCGCACGGAGACGGACCTGACGCTTGTGGGAGTGTCCGTCACCGATCCGCTCGGCCGGCTGGTCACCGGGCTCGAGCGCGAAAATTTCAGCGTGTTTGAGGATGGGGTCGAACAGGAAGTCGTCGACTTCTCCAGCCAGGATGTTCCCGTATCGATCGGCGTGATTTTCGATATGAGCGCAAGCATGTCCGATAAAATCGACAAATCGCGCCAGGCGGCGGTGCAGTTTTTCCGCACGGCGAATCCGCAGGACGAATTTTTCCTTGTGAACTTCAACGACCGCGCGCAACTCGTCAGCCAGTTCACTTCCAGCGTTGACGACTTGCAAAACCGCCTCTTGTACACGAGCGCGCACGGCATGACGGCCCTTTACGATGGCGTCTATCTCGGGCTGAGCCAGATGCGTGGAGCACACAACGCGAGGAAAGCTTTGCTCATCATATCGGATGGGGGAGATAATCATAGCCGGTATTCGGAAAACGAAATACGCAGGTTCGTTCGCGAGGCCGACGTCCAGATTTATGCCATCGGCCTCTTTGAACCGGACGGCGGGCCGACCCCGGAAGAGCGAAATGGTCCTTCGCTCCTGGCGGACCTCACCGAGATGACCGGCGGGCGCGAATTTACCGTCGGGAATCTGAACGAACTCCCGGATATCGCGTCAAAAATCAGCATGGAGCTTCGCAATCAATATGTCCTCGGATATCGTTCGAGCAACGGGGCCCACGATGGGAAGTGGCGCAAAGTCAAGGTCAAGCTCCGTCCGCCCAAAGGTCTTCCGCCGCTTACCGCGTACGCAAAGAGCGGATATTTCGCGCAGGGGCATTAGCGGCTTCGGTTTCATTCTCGTCGCTCTGCTTGCGATTTTCGCGACCCCTGCGGCGAAGGCCCAGGACCCGATTCCTCCCATCGCGGCCCCGCATCTTCCTCCGCCTCCCGGCGAGGCTTCCCAGCAGGGGCATCGTCTCAAGTCCGACGTGGATCTGGTCGTCCTGCACGTCACCGTCACCAACGACCAGGGCGACTTCGTTCCGGACCTGACGCGAAACGAGTTCAAGATTTACGAGGACAAGATTCCGCAAGACGTCTCGCTGTTCTCGCGCGACGACATTCCAGTCACGATGGGTCTCGTGATCGATAACAGCGGCAGCATGCGCGAGAAACGCGCGCAGGTGAATGCCGCCGCGATGACCTTCGTCAAAACCAGTAATCCGCAGGATGAAGCCTTCGTCGTGAATTTCAACGACGAGTATTACCTCGACACCGACGGAGATTTCACCAGCGACCAGCAAAACTTGCAGGACGCTCTTGCGCGCATCAATACCAGCGGCAGCACGGCTCTCTACGACGCCGTGATCGGCTCGCTGAATCACCTCAAAAAAGGACACAAGGACAAACGAGTCCTGTTGCTCGTTACCGATGGCGACGACGACGCCAGCCGCATGTCGTTTGAGGACACGATCAAGGCCGCCGAAGAATCAAACGCTACCATTTATACGATCGGAGTTTTCAGCGAAGACGACCGCAAGAACGACAAGAGGATGGTTCGCCACTCGAAGAAAATTTTGACCGAGCTTGCTGAAGCGACCGGCGGACAAGCCTACTTCCCGGAAAATCTCGATCAGGTGACGCCGATCTGCGAGCAGGTGGCCCACGAAATCCGCAATCAGTACACCATCGGCTACTATCCCACCAATAGCTCCAAGGACGGCACGTTCCGCGCCGTTCAAGTGCGAGTCTTTACTCCGAGAGGCATCGGGAAAGTCATCGTCCGCACGCGAACCGGATACTACGCTCCCAAGGCTTCCGCCGCCGCGGACTAGAGGGTCTCTGGCGGGGCTTGATTGTTTCGCAAACCCGAAACAAGTCGTTCTGAGCGGTGCGTCCGACTCCTTATCTCTTCTTGGAAGTCCGGTCGTTTCGATCTTCGGATTTGGGGCGCACAGTCGAAGAAACTCTCTTTGGCGTCGCGGGGATCCCACCGGCCCCGGAGTATTAGTCGTACTAGCTGTGAAGCGGACGTTCACCAATAGAGATAACTCGTTCACATTCTCGTCATATCTCAGCTACCTGCCGGAAATTGACACCCCCACTCCCATTGATTATACGGGCTTTAAGAACTTCTACGGAGGCGTTCAAGTGGGCCTTCAACTGCTCCTGGATTGAGCATGACAAAGGCCCTGGGAATTGTTGCGCTTCTGCTTGGCATGGCGATGGCGACCCTTCCGGCTCGCGCTGATACGACGATGACGCTCACGGGCGTCGGTGCGGGGAATGTTTTGGATGGCGTCTATACCAGCCCGTACACGGGCACCGTAGGCGGCGTGGCGAACACGCCGGTGATCTGCGATGACTTTGCCGACGATTCCTATATTGGGGAATCCTGGTCCGCGACCGTTTCAACTGTCGCGAGTCTTGCCGGCGATGTGAAGTGGGCATCGGAGACAAACGCGCAGCAGAACTACGAAATTGCGGCGTGGCTGGCTGAGGATCTTCTTTCGACGTCGAACACGACAGCCACCGAAGACATTTCCTACGCCATCTGGCTGGCGCTCGATCCGAACGTCGCGACCTACCTCTCGTCTGATCCGGGAACCCTGAGCGCGGCAGAGGGTTGGATCACCACCGCGGAGAACGCCATCACCACAGAGGATCTCACAGCGGCCGACTTCGCAAACGTTCTGGTCTACACGCCGGTTGCGGGCACGGCCGTAAACTGTAACGGCGGGCTCTGTCCCGCGGACTCCCCGCAGGAATTCCTGGTTGTCGATGCCCCAGAGCCAGGTTCGATCCTCTTATTGATACTCGGCCTCGTGGCTCTGGCAGCGTTCGCTCGCCGCCGCCGTTTCGCAACGGCTTCAGCCGCAAACTGACTCCTCGAACAAAGGGATAGCGAGAGGCGCGGAATGCCTCCGCGCCCTCTGCGTCTTTGCGGTGAGTCTTCAGTTTCTCGCTAGGCCGTAACCGAGATGTTCGGCGAAGCGCTTGGCGCGGACGAACCATTCTGCGTCGCCGAGCTGTTGCCCGACGAGAACTGCTCGAAGGCCTGCTGTAGCGACGTGTACGCCTGCTGCGCAGTCGAGAGATTGCCAGATTGCAGCGCCTGGCCGAGCTGCTGAAATTCCTGGTTGATGGACGACGCTTCCGCTCCGCCTCCTCCACCGCCATGGTGGTGGTGATGCCCGTGCACCCCTTGGCTTTGCCCTTGGTTCTGGAAGTCCTGCTGGATCGTCGAATAATCCGATTGCGCGCCCGACAGATTTCCGGACTGCAAGTCCTGCGACAACTGGCTGAACGCATTCGTAAGCGAATTACTGCCCTGGGTCGTCGAATTCAAGTTCGCGAGCGGGCTGCCCGGCGGCGCGTTCTGTTGCAGCGTCGCGAAATCCGACTGCGCGGCCGAAAGATTCCCGGACTGCAAATCCTGGCCCAGCTGCTGGAATTCCTGCTGAAACTGTTGCCTATTGCCCTGCACGTTCTGCGTCTGAGAACTGAGTACGTTGCTCATCACGCTGCTGAGAATACCTGACACCGACATAGTGATCTCCTCCCGGCCTAGCGCGGATTGTCCAGTCCAACATCGGCATCTCACCGAAAAGCTTGAGGCGCCGCTCCCCGTAGCGATCAGTGCAGGACGGATACCAAAGCCCTCGCTGGGACGCGCCTCTTAATGGCTGCATTTTGTGCGGCTTGGTCGCGGCTGCGTAGCGGAGCACAGTCGCGCTGCTGCACTGTCCCCACAGTTGCCGCCCGGCTCCGGCAACGCTTGCCCAGTTCTCCATCTCAGCGCGAATCGGCGACTCATAGAGCTTTCGCGGGAACTCTCCGTGCACTCGGTGCTTCTCTGTGCACTCTGTGTTTAGCTGGAGTTCAAATCCGCCACGCACAAGGCCACCCCGCTCGCGGCAGCGCCGGCCCGCGAACAGATCGGCGGCCTACTCCAAATCCGACTATGGCTCCCGATCCCGGCCTGCAGCGCGATCGAGCGCCTCCGTTGGACAACGGACGTCTGGGCGGATAGAATCGCGCCACATCAACTGGGGCCGTTCACGTTCGCGGAGCCGTCCACGGTGAGAAATCGCTTACTCATAATAGCAACCGTCAGCCTGGCCACTCTCTTGGCCACGCAGTGCACCTACACACTGCCGCCGATTCACTATCGTTTCGTGCTGCCTGACAATTACATCGGTTGGGTGCGCATCGATTTTGGCGTTCCATCGGCGCCGGACTGGACCTTCAGCGACCTCACGACCACGGTAACGATTTCGGAGACAGGTGTGGAGCAGACTCATTCTCCATTCGCGACCCCCCGGAAAAGCGATGAGCTTCTCCTCTACTACTATCGCGGCGGCGATCTCGTGCCCGTGCCGGATGATCTCTATGACCATTCCCTTTTCGCGAGCACCTTGGTCCTGCCGTTCAAGCCGCCCAAGAAGTCGCCGCCGGCCAGGCCAAAAGGCTCTTGGTACTTCTTCGTCGGACCAGCGTCTCTCAGAGGGCGCTTTCCGACGCGAGGAAAGCTGCACCGTGGCGCCAAACTTCCCACCCCGGGCCGAATTATCACGCCTGAGGCGAAGCCTCAACCCTCTCTTTAGCTTTTGTCGCTAATATGGCTTCTAGCTTGGTAAGAATCGCTCACCGACGCTTGTTTTTTGTTGAAGTTGATTCCAGCTTCCAGAAATCTTCCGCATCCAGAATATCGAGCCCGACGAGAAACTGAGAAAGGCCCATCTTCTTCGACCACGCAATTCGGGCGAGGGCTTTCAGATCAGCCACTGGTTTTTGGATCCACGCTTTATCGCCGATCACCCACGAACCGACGGTCGCGACACAAGCTCCTCGTTTGCTTACGTCGACCGTGTTGGTGAGTTCCGGAGCCCCCACGGAATCTGCCTCTCGGCCAAGTAGCACCGGCATGTTGCGCGCTAGCCGGGGAGCCCTTTGGGCCCTCTTGAATAGCTGCATCGCGGCCAGCGAAAGGTCGAGAAACTGGTCTCTCTGGCCGGGCCCCAGGAATTTCGCGTTTGTGACCAGCATCGTTGTCTGTGCAATGATCTGGGACAGGAATTCGGGAACCTCGAGGCCGCCTCCAGCTGCCTCGAGTGTCTGCAAGCGCCCGCGATACTCCTCGATGCGCTTCATGGCTCTGTCGTAGAAATGGTTCCAGCACAAAGAAAGCTCGTCGAGGGTCGCCTCCGCGAAATTGCTGCAGCCGAGCGACCCGCACACAACCACACCACCCATCAGGGCCTCCAGTCCTTTGGCGTTCTTCATCGTTAGAACGGTTTCCTGGTTCGCTGCTCGCTCAAGATACCGGCGAGGTGCAAAACGCGCACCGGCGCGCTCCGATGGGAATCTCGCTCAGGCATTCCGGGCATTTGCGCGTGGTGGGGTCCGCGGGCGGCTCCTTTTTCATCCTCGCCACGAGCGCGTTGATCGGCAACACCACCAAGAAGTACACGGCGGCGGAGACGATCAAAAACGAGAGCAGCGCATTGACGAAATCGCCGTAGAGAAACTTGCTGCCGTTGATCGTAAACGTCAGCGCTGAAAAATCCGGCTGCTTCACGATCGCGGCGATGAAAGGCGTGAGCAAGTCCTTCACCAAGCCCGTCACGACGGCGCCGAACGCCGCGCCGATCACGATGCCCACCGCCATGTCCACCACGTTGCCCCGCAGCAGGAACTGCTTAAATCCTTTCAGCATTTCCACCCTCCCATCTCTCGATTACAACCTGCCGAGAGTCTCATACTCACGCATACCTTGCCAAAAAATCCGTTCCCCATGACTACCGGGCTACTGGTCCACCCTTGACAACGACGCTGCCGAGGAGTTTATTGCGTCTTACTGGCTGAGGCAGTCATAAGGGGGGAATATGAGCGAAGCAACGCAACGAAAGCGGTCGGCCGATGGCGGCGCCTATGGCCGGACGTTGCAGCATCCCGATTACGAACTCACGCAGGTCGGCCCCGGCACTCCCTGCGGCGAACTCATGCGCCGCTACTGGCAGCCCGTCGCCGCATCCATCGACGCCACCACGCGTCCGCAATACGTTCGCATCCTCGGTGAAGATTTGATCCTCTTCCGCGACAAGAGCGGCCGCCCCGGCCTGCTCTATCCGCGCTGCATGCATCGCGGCACCACTCTCCTCTATGGCAAGGTTTCTGAAGAGGGCATCGCCTGCTGCTATCACGGCTGGCTCTTCGATGTCGAAGGCCACTGCCTTCGCCAGCCCTGCGAGCCCGACGGCGGGCGCAATCTCGAAGTGGCGCGCCAGCCCTGGTATCCGGTCGAAGACCATTACGGCATGGTCTTCGCCTACATGGGCCCGCTCGAGAAGAAGCCGGCGCTGCCGCGCTTCGACATCCTCGAGGACCTCGGCCCAGACGAAGAAATCCGCGCGTACGTGGGCGCCTTCGGCTCAACCGGCGACAACAGCCTTCCCATCGCGCCCTACAGCTGGCTGCACATGAACGACAACGTGATGGACCCCTACCACGTCTACGTGCTGCACTCGACTTTCACCGGCGTGCAGTTCGCGCCGCAGTTCGCGCTGATGCCCAAGGTCGATTTCTTCCCGACCGAAAACGGCGTGTGCTACTCGGCCAAGCGCAAACTCGACGACGGCCGCGAGTACGATCGCATTTCGTCGTGGATCATGCCGAATATCATGTCGGTGCCCAATCCGATCGACATCACTCAAATCCGCTCGAACATGATCACGTGGTCGCTGCCCGTCGATGATTCGCATTTCACGATGGCCACCGCGACGCGATTGCCGAAAGGCGCGCCCGATTTCTTCAGCGGCGGAAACGGTTTCCGCATGAACGGCAAGCTCTGGGGCGAAATGTCCATGGCCGAGCATCAGGACACGCCCGGCGACTATGAAGCGCAAGCCGGCCAGGGTCCGATCTCGCTGCATTCCGAGGAACATCTTGCCTCAAGCGATCGCGGCATCATCATGCAACGCCGCATGCTGAAAGCGCAGATTCGGGTCGTGGCGGAGGGCGGCGATCCCGTCGGCGTCACCTTCGATTCCGCGCCGCCGCTCGTCAACGTCCGCTCCGGCAATTTCTACAACGCCCCCCAGCCCGCGTGAGGAACAAAGGCAGCTTGCCTTCGTACATACACATAGAACCCAATGACAACAGATCCAGCCACGCCTGAATCGACAGCCTCACTCGCGCCCGCTATCCCGGCTGCCCCCAAACCGAGCGGCCTGCGAGGCGTGTTCATCGGTCCAGACGGCATTCGCCCCGGCTGGCGCCTCGCGCTGTTCTTCCTCCTCTTCGCCGCATTCGAGTACGTGATCGTCGAACGCGGCTTGCGGCTGATACCGGCCTTGGCGGCGATCGCGAAGCAAGCGCGCACCGGCGGAGTGCTGACGCCCCAATACGAGCTGATCTTTGAGTCGACCCTGCTCATTCTCGCCTTCCTGGCCGCGGGCATCATGAGCCGAATCGAGAAGCGGCCATTCGGCCAGTACGGGATCACGCTGTCGGGCGCATTCGGAAAGTTATTCTGGCAGGGCGTTGTTTGGGGACTCGCGTTCGAGACCCTCGAAATAGCTGCGATCGCCGTCCTCGGAGGATTCAAGTTCGGAACGTTCGCGCTTGCAGGCGCCGCGCTGGCAAAGTTTGCACTCTTGTGGGCCATCGGGTTTGTTCTTGTGGGACTGTTCGAAGAGTTCATCTTTCGCGGCTACCCGCAGTTCACGCTGGCCACGCGAATGGGTTTCTGGCCGGCCGCTCTGCTGCTCTCGGGTATATTCGGAGCGACCCATCTTTTTAATCCGGGAGAGGGCTGGGTCGGGGCACTCTCCGTATTTCTGTTTGGCCTTTTCGGTTGTTTCACGCTGCGCCGGACCGGAAACCTCTGGTTCATGATCGGGCTGCACGCCGCATCCGACTACGCGGAGACCTTCATTTTTTCTGTGTCGGATAGCGGTCTTAAGGCAACCGGACACCTTCTGAACTCGAGCCTGAGCGGTCCGCGATGGCTCGCCGGCGGGACGATTGGTCCCGAAGGCAGCCTCATCGCCTTCATCTTTTTCCCCATCATCTTCCTCGCCTTCAACTGGGCGTATCCGGCAAAGAAACTCGAAGAGCGTCACTGACGCGCGCCCTTCTCGCCCGAACGGATTTGCGTTTGGGTTTTTCGCGCCACCGCGTATAGAATCGCCGTGCTTCGCACCGAATGGGGAGGGAACCGCATGTCGCTTTCGAAAAATCGTTTGATGGGAACGCTCGCGGCCGCGGCGATCGCAGCGACGCTTCTCGTCGCGGGGATCGCTTTGCGCGCGAAGGCGCAAAGTTCGACCGACGACGAAGTCCTCGCCATGCAGAAAAAATTTACGGATGCGTGCGTGGCCGCCGACGGCGCCACGCTGAATAGCGTGATGGCCGACAACGCCGTCTTCATCCATGGCAATGGCGTGATGCAGTCGAAGTCCGAATTCATCGACGCCATCACCACCGGCAAGCTCGGCGTTTCGCAGTACGACGTGAAAGATCCCAAGGTCATCGCGTTTAAAGATGGCGCTATCGTCACCGGCCTCGTCGATTTCGGAATCAAGCCGCCCGCAGGCTCCGCGGCCCCGCCGCGCGTCCTCCATTTCCGCGGCTCGTCCATCTGGCTGCACTCATCGTCCGGCTGGCACCTGATCTTCGATCAGGACACAACGCTCGCCGGCCCTCCAGGCCCGCCACCAGCGCACTGAGGTCTCAGGTCTCCGGTGGTAGGTGGTAGCCGGAAGGAAGCGCAACCCTTTCGCAGCGCCGCGGCAGGTCGTACACGCGGAGTGCGGGACCTTGGTCCCGCTCTTTGTTCGACGAAGCTTGCTTCGTCCTCCTCGCTTCGCCGCCGGTTTTTGGCGGGTCGGTGGAAGCGTGGGCCTTTAGGCCCTCGAAAGCCGCTAACATAAAAGGGGCTTCAGCCCCGGGTTCTTCGCCTTTTAGGGGGTCGGAGCTTCCATCTCCGACATAATCACGCGCGCGAAGCGCGCAGTGTGCGCCCGCCGTGGCGGGCGCGCTCCCGCTGCGCAGCTTTATCCGCAGCATGTAGTGTGTTTTCCGCCGCGCAGTAACAATCGCCGCCGCTCCTGGCTCAAGGCTCCTCTTCGCCTCGCCGCCCGCCCGCAGTTGATGTAAGCTTCCGCCATGATCCAGGTCGTCGAACTCGAAAGCGCGCCGCTGATCGAGCGCCCGCACGTCCGCGAAGGAGTCTTCCGCTCGCGCCGCATCCTCAATGGCACTTCCGGCACTCCCGGAAATTTCGCCCTGCAGCTCGGCGTCACGCCCAGCTACTATTCGCCGCGCCATCGACACAATTTCGATCAGGTCCGCTTCCAGCTCGAGGGCGATTTCGATTTCGCCTCCGACGGCGTGATGAAAGAAGGCTGGCTCGGCTATTTCCCCGAAGGAACGCACTACGGCCCGCAGTCGAGCGATTCCGAGAATTCGACGCTCGTCCTGCAATTCGGCGGCGCCAGCGGCAGCGGCTACATCGCGGCCGGCGAATACGAAAAAGCCGCCGCCGAACTCGCCCGGCACGGCGCCTTCGCGAAAGGCATCTACACCCGCCTCAAGCCCGACGGCGGCAAAATCAATAAGGACGCCTACGAAGCCGTCTGGGAACAGGTCAACGGCCGCCCGCTCGTCTACCCGCCCGAGCGCTACCTCCGCCCCGTCTTCATGGACCCGGCAAGCTTCGATTGGACGCCGCTCGCAAATCATCCCGGCGTCGCCAGCAAACATCTCGGCGAATTCTCCGAGCGCCGCACCCGCCTCGCGATGTACCAAATCCTGCCGGGCGCGTCGCTCCCCCTCGCCGATAATTCCATCTACTTCGCCATCCGCGGCTCCGGCTCCGTCTGCGCACCAGGGCAGGGAATTCCCCGCGCAACCGCCTTCAGCCCCCGCGCCTCGATCCACATCCCCGCCGGCGACCAAACCACGGCCACCGCCCACGGTAGCCACCCGGTCGAACTCCTCCACATCGCCCTCCCCACATTTTCGTAACGCCTTTGCCGTTGCCTTCGCTGTGGCCGTTGCTTTGGCCCTTGCCTTCGTAGCGGCGACCTTCAGGCCGGCGGTTTTGCCTTATGGTTTGTTCTTGCTTTGCCTGTCGGTTTTGCTTTTTCGTTTGCTTCATACGGGCGCTGCCTCGGCCTGAGCGACGAAGGCTTGCCGCGCCCGCCTTTGCTCTCGCGTTCACTGTCAGGCGGTGCTTTTTCTCAAATCTGAAATCTCAAATCTGCAATCCGCCCGAACCAGCCCGCCCAACCCGCCGCCAATCCCCGAAACCTGTCATTCCGAAGGCGGAGCAGCCCGATTTTCGCGCCCATTCACCTCGCACTGCGCGAAAATTGGGCGCCGTGGCGAGGCCTGAGGAATCTCGGCGCCGGCACGGCGGGAACCTCCGCTTCGTTGGGACGCTGTCTCGCCTTCGTAGCGGCCGCCTTTCAGGCGGGCGGTTTTGCCTTATGGTTTGTTCTTGTTGTGCTTTTCTGGTTTGCTTCGTAGGGTCGCTGCCTTGGCCTGAGCGACGAAGGCTCGCTGCGCCCGGTTTTGCTCCAGCCTTCGCCGCCAGGCGCCCGCATTTCTCTGAAATCTGAAATCTCAAATCTGCAATCCGCCCGAACCGCCTCGCTCAACCCGTCACCTGTATCATCCGACCCACGCCGGTTTCCCCGACGCCCCCTAGAAACTCCGCCACGAGCAGGCCCGGCCCACAGTCCTCGCCCACGTCGACCAGCGGATGGCGGCTGGCGCTTGAGCACGTCCCGCTCTCGCGGAGCGACGCTAGCCGCCGCGACAAAAGCGGCGAATCTGAATGGAGTTCGCCGTGGTTGAAAAAACGAGACGCAGAAAGGATAATCAGCGGCAGGGTTACTGGCATGATCGCCTAAACGTTATGAATATGAAGAAAGCCACGATTATTGCGGCGGTGATCGGCGCTGTGGCCATTATCATCGCCGCGTTGCTGCCCCTTTTCTGGGGTCATCAGGCCGGTACTTCTAACGGCGACACAGTCATCGCGGGAATTGTCGTCGACCAGGACACGAACGAGGCAATAGGCCAAGTCACGATTACCGTGGCGGGACGAACCGACGAATATTTGACAGAGGACAGCGGCAATTTCAGAATGGTTCTTCACGGAGAAGTCCCAAACCGTCTCCGCATCCATGTAAGCAAGCCAGGGTTTCGACCGCTCGACACCAGCGTCGAGCCACCCGCGGAGAACCTGGTGTGGCAACTACACAAGCAATGAGACTAGCCACCCTATCCGTGCTTCTAGCCGTCTTAGTGTCGCCGTGCTTTGCCGGAGCCCAGGCCGGCAACCTGACGATGTCAGGGCATGTTATTGATGCGCAGTCGCGGCGCCCAGTCAGCCAGGCGGTAATCACAATTGTCGGCGACAGGAATCAGTCACCCACCACCAGTGACAGCGACGGTTCATTTATAGTGACGCTGACGAGGGGCGTAACGGAAGGCAGCTCGGTTCGCATTCGGGTCGAAAAAGCTGGATACGAGACGTACGAGAAGCTCATAGCCGTTTCCCCCATCATCCCGCTGGAATTTCCATTGGCGCCCGTCAAGGCGGTCCACCCGGTTCACACAGCACCGGCGCCAACAGTGAAGACGGATAGCTTCACGACCCTTGTTCCCCTTCACGGTGAATGGAAAAACTCGCCGGTACCGATCGATGAAAATTCTAACGACGTACACGAGGAGTTCTATGGCGAGCTTGTACGACTCGCAGATCGTCCCGACAAGCCGCCAGAGGGATGGCCCGTATACAGAGACAGGAACTTCGAATCCCTCGACCAACAATTCGCCTTTGTCACCAGGTTGATTCAATTTGAGGTCTTCCGTTCAATCGATCTTCTGCAAAGAGGAGTTTCAGGCGGCATCAAGTGGGCAGCCGGAGTCGGAGTAACACCTGTGGAAAGGGAGCCGATTGTACCGCCCGACGCTGCTCCCTATTCCACGACGGCCCTGCTTGACGGCCTCGCGGGTAACGAATTCCTGAACCCGATGGACGAAATGGTTTGGAAGCTGAATCCTACCCAGATGCCAGCTGGAACGAACGTGTCCTTTACGGAACATGCAAATCCGGAAAAGGGAGAGGTGTTCACATGCACTGTGCGGATCGAGAGGCCCACCTACTTTACGATTGACTTCGAGGTCCGCGCGGGCCCGGGGATGACAGACCAGCTTCCAGCCGGTTTTGCAACTAGGGCCGTGCAGGGAACCACGACGTATTCCGTGCGCGTGACGATGAAATACGAAATAGAGGGCAGGGCAGACCACGGTTTTCGGCCAGAACAGTACGCTATCTGGGCTAATTCGCTTTTCGTAGGCCTTGAGAAGAAGATGGGATTCGATCCCGATGCGCAGCCTTCACCGGCCGTTGACGCTGTGGCAAGCGGGCGGTCCGAGAAAGAGGAACCCCCGACAAGTTCAACCGAGTCCAACCACGCCATTGATTCTGTCCAGGTTGAGGCCCAACACCACGAGCCGAAGGACGACGTCGGAGCCGTCGTTTCTCACGCCCGACCGGGAAACTCAGAGCCGCCGGCAGCGGCTTTGGCGGACGTGGCGCTTCGCTTGATCTACCCAAAAGACCCGGCTCTGATGATCATGAATTCATCGGATTCCCTTGCCCGCGACATAAAGTGGACGCTATTACTATGGAACATGGATCTGCCCGATCGGAACGACCCATTGCCTATTCCGGTGAGCACCTTCGATTGGATTCGCGCACACGATCAAGGGGGGCCAGAGAACTTGTTTGACCGCCCCGGCGTCTCCGAGCTCTTGAAGCCCGGCAATCGTCTCTTCGGCTCGGCGTCAATAGATTGCGCTGGTTGCGCAAGGGGGCGAACGTATATTGTTTATATCGCTTGGGGTGAGGGTGGCTGGTATTCCGAAATCGATAAGGAAAAGTCCGGCCACCTTTTGGTTCCGAGCAACATGACACGAGATGGGCGTCAAGCCTACTTCGGACAGCTCGAAGCCCTAAGTCCGTCGAACTCGCGGGTTCAGATTGGTGAAAGGTGATCCCATAAGACCACGGTGCTGCGTCCCCCATCGGGTGGTCGAGCCTTTCCTTTCGCTCGCAGGAACTCCCGCCTCATGGTGGAAACGAGAACCGCGAGCGCAGCGAGCACACCGCTGCGCAGCCTCACCCGCAGCATGTTTTCGTCTTGCGCGCCGTAGCACGGGCACCGCTCCCCACCCCAGCGTCCGTTACTCGCCGGCCTCTGCCTGCACGAATTCTTCCGCGAACTTCATCGAATCTCCCGCGATCAACTTCTCGCACAGCCGCGCCAACGTCTCCTGCTCTCGCCCTCCGAGCGTCGCCATCCGCGCCCGAATCAATCTCGTGTGTACCGGAACCAGCTCCGCGGCCAGCTTGTTTCCCGCCAGCGTCACGCGGGCGGTCTGCTTCCTACGGTCGCGCTTGTCCGTCCGCGAGCTGACCAGCCGCCGCCTCTCAAGCTCCTTCACCACGAGCGCGACCGCGCTCTTGCTCCGCAAAATCTTTCTCGCCAGGCTCAGATGGCTCATGGGACCGAACTTCGCCAGCGCCTCCAGCACCCGCCCCTGGCTCAGCGTCAGTCTCATCGGTTCGAGCTGCATCTCCAGCAGCCCCGTGACGGAATCCGCCGCCCGGATCAAACCCGAGTACGCCCTCAGCGCCCGCTCGCTTCGTTCATTTCCGCCATCCATGTTCACCCCCTATTCGCCCCGAGCAGGCTCGGCCCGCAGGCGCGCACCCAAACGGAAAGTTGCCGATGTATCCCGTTCTAGGCTCGTTTTCGCGACCAAAAGCGTCAAAAATTGGCCCCGCCAGGGGGCTGCATCATCCCCCACGAAATAGTGCAGCACTAAACGATTCCGTGCAACATTTTGTAGTCGCGATTTTTGTCTCATCCAGCACAGCAATGTGAGCTACAGTTAGGTCCACATTCGGCCCATCCGATTCTGCGAGGAGGCCTCCCGTGAGAATTACTCGATTCGGCATCGCCGTTTTTGCAGTCGTGGTATGCGGCAGCGCCAGCGTGCCGCCGGCCCCAGCCCCGGAACCGGCAAACGTAGTCAAACCAACGCCACTCATCCTCGAGAAGAACGAGGGCGAGCGGCGGGTTGTGAGGCCGTGGCCCGGACACCCTGATCCCGGTGAGACTTTCACTATAAAGGTCGATCCGAAAAATGGAGGCTCCTCGCACATGGTGTTTTTCACCGCAGAAATCCGCCCCGGTGGAGCGATCGATGCGCACAAGCACCCCGGTTCAGACGAAATCCTCTTTCTCGAAAGTGGAACCGCGCGCGCACATTTGGGAAACTCAGTGAGAGTGGTGCACGCCGGCGCGACAATCTTCATCCCCGCGAATACGTGGGTCTCCGTCGACAACATCGGAACCGATACAATCAGCCTCCTCAGCATCTTTTCCGCGCCGGGCTTCGAGGACCTGATGCGGGCCGAGTCGGTGCGCGAGGGAGAGAAGAATGTCCCCGTCACGAAGGCCGAGGACGCAAGAATTTTACGGGCGCATCGATACTGCGTGATTTACGCGAATCCCTAGCCTCGTTCCGATCTCTGGGCCTTTTCCTTCTCTGCGTCCTCTGCGTCTTCTTGCCCTGAGAAACGAAGGGAGCGGTGAGTCGCTAAAGATTTTGTCTCGAAGGCCCGCCAGAAAGTTTTGCGTTTTCCGGGCGCGATGCATAGAATGAAACGTCTTCAACGCAACGGAACGCAGGTAACACGATCGCACACGGCTGATGGCGCCAAACTCCAGTCCAACGTCTCGCGGTCTATACCGCTTTGCGGTGGCGACCGCGAGCATGACGGTCGTCCTACTGATGGCGGGCGCGCTGGTGACGAACAACGACGCCGGAGATTCCGTGCCGGACTGGCCGCTCGCGTACCACCGGCTCATACCTCCCTTCGTGGGCGGCATTCGATTCGAATATTCGCACCGCGTGATCGCCGGAATCGTCTCGATCATGACGCTCATCCTGGCCGTGTGGATCACGGCGAAGGACCGCCGGCCGCTGGCCAAGAGCCTGGGCTGGAACGCGGTCGCGCTCGTCGTGGCGCAGGCGATCCTGGGCGGAATCCGGGTTCTGGAGGGCGCTCCGATCGTTTCCGCTACCGCGCACGCGACGCTCGCGCAGATCTTTTTCATGACGCTCGTGGGAATCGCGCTCTACGTGAGCCCGTGGTGGCAGAGTGAGCTGCCGCACCTCGAAGATTCGGGGTCGCCGCGCGCCGCGACGCTGGGGTGGTGGACGACCCTTGTGATCCTCGGCCAGATTCTCCTCGGCGCCGCGTTCCGCCACGGCGCTCTTGGGATCGTGCCGCATTTGGTCGGAGCGGGCGCGGTGACCGTGATGGTGATCTGGACGGGTCTCATCGTGAAGAAGCGTTTCCGCGGCGTGCGCGACCTGCGACGGCGCGTGATGTGGCTGCACATGTTCTTCGGGATACAGATTCTGCTGGGATTCGCGGCGTGGTGGGCGATGACGTCCGGACTCGCGGCCGTGCAGCCGACGACGCTCTACGTCACGCTGACGGCGGCCCACGTGGTCGGCGGCGCGCTGACGCTCGCCGCGTCCGTGCTGCTCACCCTCACGTGCCAGCGGCTGACTCGGCGGGCGGGCTCGGCGGCGGTGGCGCGTGCGAGCGAAAGCGTGAGGGCCGCGCAATGAACGAACGCGCCGCGACGATCGCGAACTACGAGAAGCCGTGGGCGTACGTCGTGCTCACCAAGCCGGACGTGACATTTCTCGTTGTGATGACGACGGTCGCGGGATTCTATCTTGGCTCGACCGGCGCGATGAATTGGGCGCTGCTGCTGAACACTGTCGTCGCGACGATGCTGGTGGCTGGTGGGACCGCCGCGCTGAATCAATACATCGAGCGCGAGATGGACGCGGTGATGCGCCGCACCGCCGCGCGCCCGCTGCCTGCGGGCGTCCTGCAGCCGCGCGACGTGCTGATCTTCGGGGTTGTCACGATCGTGGCGGGCGCAGCGTGGCTCGCGATTGCCGCGAATCTGCTGGCGTGTCTCGTCGCGCTGGCGACGTCGCTGCTGTACCTCGGGCTGTACACTCCGCTGAAAACGCGGACGCCGCTCTCGACCGCCGTTGGCGCGATTCCCGGCGCGCTGCCTCCTCTGATCGGCTGGGCCGCCGCGCGCGGCTCGCTTGGCCTCGGCGGATGGGTGCTCGTCGCGATTCTGTTTTTCTGGCAGTTCCCGCATTTCATGTCGATCGCGTGGATGTATCGCGAAGATTACGCGCGCGCCGGCATCCGCATGCTACCGGTAGTCGACCGCTCGGGCGATTCCACGTTCCGCCAAATCGTCACCATGTCCGCGATTCTCGTGTGGGTGAGCGCGCTGCCGTCGGTGATCGGGATGGCGGGGAAGCTGTATTTCTTCGGCGCGCTGGTGCTGGGAATGCTGCTGCTCCAAGTCGGGCTGTGGGCGAATCGCTCGCGCACCAACGCGCGCGCGAAATGGCTGATGCACGCGACCATCGCGCACATCCCGCTGCTGCTCGGTTGGTTGATCCTCGACAAGTTGGTCATGCGCTAGCCGCATGATGCTAGCAGCCGATCTTCTGCCGATTCGATCTCTGCCCGCGGTAAATGCGTCGCTGAATGGCGCGTGCACGGTGCTGCTCGTCTGCGGATACGTGATGATCCGCAGCGGGAAGATCGCGATTCACCGCTTTTTCATGATCGCGGCGTTTTGCTGCTCGACGCTGTTCCTCGTCCTCTATCTCTATTTCCATTTTCATGCGGGCGTGATTCGCTTCGGCGGGCAGGGCTGGATTCGGCCTGTGTATTTTGCGCTGCTGCTGTCGCATACGACGCTGGCAGTGGTGATCGTGCCGCTCGTCCTAATCACCCTGACGCGCGCCCTCCGCGGAAAATTCGCAGCGCATCGCGCGATCGCGAAATGGACGCTGCCGCTCTGGCTCTATGTATCTGTAACCGGAGTGGTCGTGTACTGGCTGCTCTACGTGGCGTACCGTCCAATCTGGCCTGCTGCCGGCAAGCTCCAGGGACTGTAACCCGCTCCCGGGACGCCAATCTCCCGATTGGCGCTCTTTGGTTTTCGAGCCTCGATTCAAACCGCCATTCAGGAGAATGGCGATCCCAGGCTTCAACGAAGAGAGGTCCTTCAGCCGACTAGAAACAAGAGCGTCGGCTTCAGGATGACGACCCCTGCCTGCGGCAGGCGGGCTCGTCGGGTCGTCACTTGTACGAGACGACGGCCTGGCCGTTCTGGATTTGGATGTCGTTGATGTCGTCGGGGAGCTTCATCTTGTCGCGATTTTCGGGCGATGACATCAGCTTGTCCACCGCCGCGTCGAGGACCGACTGCGGCAGGGGCAGGGAACCGAGCTTCCCGTCGACGGGCTCGAATTTCAGGTAGCCGTTTTCGCTGACGAGATGGCCATCGAGATCGAGCGACAAGTCCTGGCCGTGAAGATTGAAGATGATGTGAGCTTTGATGAGGTCGCCGTCCATGTCGACTTTCACGTCTTTGACGGCGGAAGCGACTTGCGCCTGCGTCATTTGACCCACATCAGCCAGTGGATCGGCAGGCGTAGCGCCGTCTGAAGTCGCCGAGGAATCCGGGGCGGCACTGGAATTGGCCGGCGACGATCCCTGCACTTGCAGGTTCTGCTGCAAATAGGAATTGAGTTCGGTGCGATCGATCGAGACTCTCGCGGGCTGCCCGGCAGCCTTGGCCTGATCGGCCGCTGCGAATTTCTGCTGGACGCGCGCCGCGGCCGCGGGATCGTAAGGCACATTCGGCGTGGGCGATTTGTGCAGCACCAGCACCACGATCAGCACAATCACCGCGAGACATGCCCAGCTGAAAATCTGATAAATGCGTTTGGCGTCCGACGCATCCGCCATGAGGTCCTCCCTCCCGCGAACCGCCCTTTCGGGCCATGAAAAGTCTAGCAGAGGCGCCGCGACAGCCCCGGATTCGGCCCGGGGTGGTCGCGAACTGCATACTGGCCAACGGTACAGCGCTATTTCATCCCTGACACTAGTACTCATTGTTCACTACCTGCTAATAGCGGCAACGAGCGGGCATGCGGTTCGTGAAGTTGACCCCGTCATATGCCTCCCCTAACTTGGGACTCAGCAACACTCCCGGGGTGCGGTAGGCAGTCATTCCAACGTTCGGTGGGATAGGCGCAAATGCTTGAATTGTCTTCCATCTCAGTAGGCCCACTAGCTCCAGCGGAGCGCCACACGCCGCGTCCCATGCGAGCCTGGCCCCTGCTCGTTCCAGCGCTGATTGCGCTTTGCCTCGCGCCCAATCTCTCGGCTCAGTCACAAACCCAAACGCAGGCGCAGTCGGACACCCAGTCGCAATCCGACACCGAGGCACAAATCGATGCTGCGCTGGCGGATTCGCAGTCGATCAGCCCCGTCCCCGTCTTCTCGGCGGGCCTGGCGTACAACACATTCTTTCAGGGTGGCACGCCGAATCTGCACCCGCTCGTGTCGCCGGTCGTCCTGATTCCGTTGGGGCAAAACTGGCTGATCGAATCGCGCGACACGTTTGAAATCAACATGGCTCCGGTGCCGGGTGAAAACGGCTACAAAGGCTACCTGCAGAAGGAAGTCGACTACCTCCAGCTGGATTACATCGTCAATTCGCACGTTACAGTGACCCTGGGGCGATTCCTCACGCCCTTTGGAATCTTTAACGAGCGGCTATATCCCGTCTGGATTCGCAATCTGCAGACCGATCCGCTGATCCTGCCGATTTCGACCGGGCCGAGCGGCGCCGGGACAGGCGCCATGGTGCGCGGTGGCTTCAACATCGCGCCTAAAGTAGAAGTCAACTACGCGACGTATTTTTCGACGTTGAGCACAGACACGCCTCTGGATTCCGAGCGGGAGCTCGGCGCGCGCGCAGGCATCTATCTTCCGGGGCCGCGGCTCGAAGTGGGCGGGTCGTATCAGCACCTCTTGCAGGACGACCACTCCAATGCGTTCGGGTTCCACTTCGCATGGCAGCCCCCTCCGATTCCTTTCGATCTTCGCGCCGAATACGCGCGCTCGGACAACGGCAGCGGCTACTGGGTGGAATCGGCGTACCGGTTGAGCCAGGCGCCGGTCTGGCGGCACGAACTGCGGCACGTGCAGGTGGTAGGGCGGATGCAGCAATTCTATGTTGGCAAAGTGCCGAACGGAGTCCTGCCCACGGTGAACACGAACATGTTCGAATTCGGCATGAACTACTACTTCCGGGACGACATCCGGCTGGTGAGCAGCTACGGCAGGCAGTTTGCGTCCCAAGGCGGGAACATGAACGTCTGGAACCTGGGCGTGACGTACCGGCTCGCTCTCCCCGTGGGCCACGGAGACATTCAATGAAGACGCGGCTTCTCGCGTTTGCGGCTTTTATCCTGGCGGCCGGCGTCTTGGTCATCCCCGGGACGATCCGGGCGCAGCAGGGAACCGGCCAGGAAACAAGAGTTGCGAGCAACAACGATCCCGCGCCCGCATCGGCCACAGCGAGCAAGACAGCCGTGGCGCAGCCCACTCCGGCAAAGCAAGAGGACGAAGATGCGCTGCGACTGGAAGGCGAAAAGCGATTTCACGATAATTGCGGCCGCTGCCATCAGGCTCCGCACAAGCTGCCGCCGCGCATGATGGCCACGGCTATACGTCACATGCGGGTGCGCGCGACGATCACGGACGAAGACATGCGCGTGATTCTGCACTACATGACGCAATAACAACTGCGAGGAGATTCTTCGGTGCATGGTTCGAGAGATTCTGCGATGAGTCGGGCGCTGCTGCTGGGTGGGATGACGGCCGCGGCACTGTCGCTGGTACTCGCGGCGCGCCGGGCCGAGCCTGAGACGCCGCGCGTGATCGAGATCGTGGCCGATCACGACAGCCGGTTCCGGATCGACGGACAGGAGAGCCCGACGATTACGGCGCATGCGGGTGAGGCTCTTTTGCTGCGAATCACCGCGCGGAAAGCGAAGAACCGCAACCGCGACGGCTCGATTCACGGCTTCGCGCTCTTGCATGCGAAGGATCGTTCGAGGGTGCCGGGCTGGGATTTCTTGCTGAAGCCGGGAGTTCAGGATTTGCCGGTGACGGCGCCGGCCGAACCGGGCGAATACGTGGTGGTCTGCACCGTGATTTGCAGCGACGATCATGACGGGATGCACATGCGGTTCGTGGTCGTACCGTGATCTATTGGAATACAAACAAGGGGAGTGAAAGATGAGCGGAAAGACTTCGGTTCGATTCGTGGCGGCAACGATCGCAACAATGGTTGGCGTGATTCTCCTGCTGGCCGGCATCCGCGCCGGCATGATGGCCGGAGAGCGCGTGCAGGTTTTCAGCGGCGATATTTCCGACTCGCAGTGCGCGCTCAACGTGCACTCGCTCAGCCGCTCGCACGAGGAGATGCTGAAGAAGAAAAACATCGGCACTACCCCGGCCGAGTGCGCGCGTTACTGCGTGAAATACATGGGCGGCGTGTTCGTGCTATCGGTGAAAGAAAAGGTCTACAAGCTCGACAACCAGGTTCTCGCCGAGAAGTACGCCGGGCAGAAGGTGAAGCTCACCGGCGTGCTCGATAGCAGCACCAACACCATCGTGGTGCTGCATATGGAGCCTGCGAATTGACCGCTCACTGCAGCTGAGAGCGAGGTCAATCCCCGCTTGCAGCGACGCCAAAGAGAGATTCTTCGCTTCGCTCAGAATGACGACCCTGACGTTTGCGCCCCAGGACCAAACTACGCGCGGATGGCGACGCCGAGTTTGTTGATCACCGCTTCGGTGAACTGCGTGGTGGTGGCCGTGCCGCCGACGTCGCGCGTGAGCGGGCGGCCTTCGCAGTAGACTTCGTGCAGCGCTGCATCGATCCGCTGCGAAGCCGATTCCTCGCCGATGTGGTCGAGCATCATGATCGCGCTCATCAGCAGGGCGGTAGGATTGGCGATGCCTTTGCCGGCGATGTCCGGCGCGGTGCCATGCACGGCTTCGAAGATCGCGGATTCGCCTCCGATGTTTGCGCTCGGCACGACTCCCAGGCCGCCGACGAGACCTGCGGCCAGGTCGCTCATAATGTCGCCGTAGAGATTCGTGAGCAGCAGCATGTCGAATTGCGACGGATTGAGCACCATCTGCATGCAAGCGTTATCGACGATGAGTTCCTTATACTGAATTTCCGGATATTCCTCGGCGACCGCGCGCACCGAGGAAAGAAACAATCCGTCCGAGAGTTTCATGATGTTCGCTTTGTGAATGGCGTGAATCTTTTTGCGGCCGTGCTTCCGCGCATATTCGAAGGCGTAGCGCGCGATGCGCGAGGACGCCTTTTCGGTGATGATTTTCAGGCTTTCGACGACGCCCGAGACCACGGTGTGTTCGAGGCCGGCGTACAGATCCTCGGTGTTCTCGCGAATCAGCACCAAGTCGACGTTCTGGTAGCGGCAGGGAGCGCCCTCGAGATTCTTCACCGGGCGCACGTTGGCGAAAAGGTCGAGCGCCTTGCGCAGCGCGACGTTGATGCTGGGCGGGCCGCTCGCGACGGCGGTGGCAAGAGGTCCTTTCAGCGCCACGCGATTCTTGCGAATGGACTCGACGACCGCGTGGCGGATCGACGCCGCGCCGTGTTCGTGGATGTCGCCCTTGGCCTCGGTATCTTCCCATTCGACTTCGACGCCGGCTGCCGCGATGATTTCACGTACCGCGCGCGAAACTTCGGGTCCGATTCCGTCACCTGGAATTGATGTGATCTTGTGTTTCATGGGGCTCCTGGGAAAAAGGATATTTTAGAGTGCCGTAGGGGGCTTGTACACCGCGATTGAGGGATTCTGATTCGTCTTCGTAACTTTAGAGCGGCGGGGGCCGTAGGCGAGCAGTATATTCGAGACTGCGTCGCTCGGCCAATTTTACGGACGGAAGACAGGATGAGTTGCCCGAGACAAGTCGCGTTGTGGTGGCTGTTCGCGGGGTCGATTTCCGTCGCGCTGGCTGGCTGCTCTTATTTTGGAGCTGGGAGAAAGGCCCAGGAAGCCACATCCGGCCAGAGGCTGTTTCAGATGCACTGCGGCGGATGCCACAACGGCAAGCCACTCGCTGTAAGCAAACAACCCCCGGTGCTCAACGGCATTTTTCAGCGTTCGACCCTCCCCAGCGGAGCTCCCGCCACCGATGCCCAGGTCCGCTCTACGATCATGGAGGGGCGCAGCGGTATCATGCCGCCCTTCGGGAACGTCCTCAGCAGTCAGGACATCCGCGACATCATCGCCTATCTGCATACTTTGAGATCCTCCCGGACGCCGGAATCGGGTGATTCGAAAGCCTCTATCTGACGTCTCGTATGAATCACGACTGCGGGAGCGAAATGCAATGGAAACTTGCATAGCGGATGTAGCGTCGCGGGGGTTGCATGCATCTGATATAATGTCTTCAGGTTGTGGTGCGCGTTGGCATCGCCTTTCGCGCCGAATCTTTGGGAGGATTCGAATGGTTCAACTTACGCCGGTAGCTGTGACGAAAGTGAAGGAAATCTTGTCGGCGCAGACCCCGACACCCACGGGCTTGCGCGTGGCTGTGGTCGGTGGCGGTTGCTCGGGCTTTAGCTACCACATGGCTTTCGAGAACCAGGTCAACGAGGCCAGCGACAACGTGTATGAATTCGACGGCCTCAAGGTGCTGGTCGACCAGATGAGCGAGATGTACCTCGAAGGCGTGTCGATCGACTACATCGAGACGCTTGAGGGCTCGGGTTTCAAGTTCAACAACCCGAACGTGAAGAGCACCTGCGGCTGCGGCAGCTCGTTCACGGTCTAAGCGGCCGCGGAGACTGCTGAGTTGGCGCCGCCTGTTTGCGCACGCAAGCGCGGCCCGGCCTATTCGATTTCGTGGCTCCCGGAGTCTCTGGCTTCGGGAGCTTTCCTTTAATCGGCCTCAAGAAAGATGCCGCGCTTAAGGCCGCGGCGCTACATTCAAATCCTTCAAACCGTGAACCGGACGTCCACATATCCGCTGGGCACCAGATGATGACTGACGGCACTCCAGACGACCCCTCGCCGATTGAAAACCCCCGCTGCGCCCCGTATGCTGTTTGCTTCCCATGAAGATAGCGTTGGCGCAGTTCAATCCGACGGTCGGCGATTTCGAAGGCAATCGCGCGCGCATCATGGATATGGCGCGAATGGCAAAAGCGGGCGGCGCGGACATGGCCGTCTTTTCGGAGCTGTGCCTCTGCGGCTATCCGCCGCAGGACCTGATCGAGCGGCCATCCTTCGCCGAGCGCAACCAGAAGGAGCTCGGCTGCCTCGCCGAGCAGGTTCCTCTGCCTTCGCTCGTGGGCTTTGTCGGCAAAGCGCAGGACAACACCGGCAAGCCCGTCGCCAATTCCGCGGCGCTGATCGCCGGCGGGAGAATCCTTTTCGAGCAGCGCAAGATGCTGCTGCCCACCTACGACGTCTTCGACGAAAGCCGCTACTTCCAGCCAGCGCATACGCAGCATGTGTTCGCGATGGGCGCCGATACGCTCGGCATCACGATTTGTGAAGACTGCTGGAACGACAAGAATTTTTGGGTCAAGCAGCTCTACGAGCGGGATCCCGTGGCGGAGCTGGCCGGGAAGGGAAGCACGCTGCTGCTGAATATTTCGTCGTCGCCGTACACCTTCGACAAGCGTGCCTTCCGGCTCGAGATGCTGCGCGCGACGGCGCGCCAGCACCGGCTGCCTTTCGTTTACGTGAACCAGGTGGGCGGCAACGACAGCCTCGTATTCGACGGCTCGAGCGTCGCGTTCATGGGCGACGGGCGGATCGCCGCGCTCGCGAAATCCTTCGACGAAGATCTCGTCTTTTTCGACACGGTGACGGGCGAAGGCGACATTCGGCCGCGGATCGGCGAGGAAATCGAAGCGGTGTATCGCGCGCTCGCGCTCGGCACGCGCGATTACGTCCGCAAATGCGGATTCAAGCAGGTGGTGATCGGGTTGAGCGGCGGCATCGATTCGTCGCTGGTGGCCGCGATTGCGGTCGACGCGCTCGGCCCAGAGAACGTCACCGGCGTGGCCATGCCGGGGCCGTATTCGTCGGAAGGCAGCCTGCGCGACGCGAAGGCGCTCGCGGAGAATCTTGGCATTCGGCTGCTGACCATGGGCATCAATGACGAGTTTCGCAGCTACCGCAAGACGCTCGACGCGGCATTCGCCGGGCGGGCAGAAGACGCCACGGAGGAAAATCTGCAGGCGCGCATCCGCGGGAATCTCCTGATGGCGCTCTCGAATAAATTCGGCTCGCTCGTGCTGAGCACGGGCAATAAGTCCGAGATGGCGGTCGGCTATTGCACGCTCTACGGCGATATGGCGGGCGGCCTCGCCGTCATTTCCGATGTGCCGAAAACGATGGTCTATGAGCTCTCGCGCTTCGCCAATCGCGAGCGGCAGCGGATTCCGGAGAGCGTATTCACGAAGGCCCCGTCAGCCGAGCTGCGCGCCAATCAAACCGACCAGGACAGCTTGCCGCCATACGACGTCCTCGACAAAATCCTGAAGGCCTACGTCGAGGACCTGCGCTCGCCGAGCGAGATTGCGGCGGACTACGGATTTTCGATCGAGCTGGTGCGCGCTGTCGCGCTGCAGGTCGATCGCAACGAGTACAAGCGCAAGCAAGCGCCTCCGGGGCTGAAAGTGACATCGAAAGCCTTCAGCGTGGGCCGCCGCTTCCCGTTAGCCCAGAAGTATTCGCTGTGAACACGGCAGGCTTAACACAGAGGGCACCGAGAGCCACAGAGCACACAGAGAAACCCGGAAGATTCACCGCAGAGAAGCCGAGGACGCAGAGAAAACCACCGTATGGACAGGGAATTCCGTGTCCCCGAAGCAGGACACTCTCTGCGTCCTCTGTGGCCTTTCTCAGCGTCCTTTGTGTTGAGCTTTTGCCTTAGATTCCGAGCACGTTCACAAGCTCGCGTACAGAAGCCGACGACTTGTCGAGGGCGGCCTTCTCTTCCGGCGTCAGCTTGATCTCGATGATCTGCTCGACGCCCTTCGCGCCCAGCTTCACCGGCACGCCGACGAACAGCCCCTTGATCCCGTATTCGCCTTCGAGATAGACCGCGCAGGGGAGAATCTTCTTCTTGTCTTTTAAGATTGCCTCGACCATTTCGACCGCCGCAGCCGAAGGCGCGTAGTAGGCCGATCCCGTCTTCAGCAGGTTGACAATTTCCGCCCCGCCCTTGCGTGTGCGCACGATGATGGCTTCGAGCTTTTCTTTCGATATCAATTCGGGGAGGGGAATGCCCGCGACGGTCGAATAGCGCGCGAGCGGCACCATGTCGTCGCCATGCCCGCCGAGGACGAATGAGTGCACATTCTCAACCGATACATTCAATTCGCGCGCCACAAACGTGCTCATGCGCGCCGAGTCCAGCACGCCCGCCATACCGAGCACGCGGTGCTTCGGGAAGCCGCTCACCTTGAACGCGGCCTGCGCCATTGCGTCGAGCGGATTCGTGATGACGATCAGGATCGCGTTCGGCGAAAGCTTCACCACAGATTCAACCACTGCTTTAATTACGTCGTAATTCGCTTTCAGCAGGTCGTCGCGGCTCATCCCGGGCTTGCGTGGGAAGCCGGCCGTGATCACGATGATGTCGCTATTCGCGGTTTCATCGTAATTGCCGGTAGCTGTCGAGATGCCGGCGGCCTGCGCATCGGAGCCGAGGATTGGCCCAGACTCGGCCATGTCGAGCGCCTTGCCCGCGGGCACCCCTTCCAGAATATCCGTAAGAACTACGTCGGCCAGCCCGGCATCATGTATCCGTTGAGCTGTCGTCGAGCCGACAAATCCGCCGCCTACCACCGTCACTTTCTTTCGCATTCGTAAGACTCCTTGGATTCACCGGAGAGACGCAGCGGACGCGGAGAATGCCCGGCTATGTCTCTGCGCTCTCAGCGTCTCTGCGGTGGATATTGATGTGCGTTATCCTAGCGGCCCACGGACGCGGGGGCCTGCATATTCTCGATGATCGAGGTGGCAAAGTCCGTGGTGCTGACCTTGGTCGCGCCCTTCATCAAGCGCTCGAGATCGTAAGTGACGCGCTTCTGCTGGATGGTGCGCTCGATACCCGCCTCGATCAACTGGCCAACCTCATCCCAGCCCATGAATTCGAACATCATCACGCCCGAAAGGATCACCGAGCTCGGATTGATCACATCCTTATCCGCGTATTTCGGCGCGGTGCCGTGTGTTGCCTCGAAGCAGCCGTAGCCATCCCCGATATTCGCGCCCGGCGCCATGCCGAGCCCGCCGACCTGCGCGGCGCAGGCGTCCGAGATGTAATCGCCGTTCAGGTTCGGCGTCGCGAGTACCTGGTATTCGTCCGCGCGCGTCAGCACCTGCTGGAAGATGGAATCCGCGATCCGGTCGTTGACCAACACCTTCTGCTTCCACTGGCCGCGGCCGTGCGACGCATAGATCGAATCGAGCGTCTGCTTCACCTCGGCGTAGATCTTTTTCTTGAAGTCTTCAGTGGCCTGCTCGAGACCAGGCTCGATCAACTCGGCATTTTTCTCGATCGAGATGCTCGAGTCGCGGTCCTTGTTGTCGAGAATCCAGCTCTCGCGCTCGGTGACGATCTGCTGGCGGAATTCCTCGACGGCCAGCTCGTAGCCCCAGTCGCGAAACGCGCCCTCGGTGAACTTCATGATGTTGCCCTTGTGCACCAGCGTCACGGTGCGGCGTTTCTTTTCGAGCGCGTGCTGGATCGCGCGGCGCACCAGACGCTTGGTATTCTGCGGCGAAATCGGCTTGATGCCGATGCCCGCGTTATCGGGCAGGCGCTTGCCCGTGCCCTTCAGCATCTCGTTGTTGATGAAGTCGGCGAGCTTTTTCACTTCGGGCGTGCCGGACTTCCACTCGATTCCCGCGTAGACATCTTCCGTATTCTCGCGGAAGATCACGATATTCATGCGCTCGGGGTGCAGCACCGGCGAGGGAACGCCCTCGAAATAGCGCACCGGGCGCACGCACGCGTAAAGGTCGAGCAGCTGGCGCAGCGTCACGTTGAGCGAGCGGATGCCGCCGCCGACAGGCGTGGTCAGCGGGCCCTTGATCGCGACGCGAAAATCACGAATCGCGTCGACCGAATCCTGTGGCAGCCAATCCTTGAACTGATTGAATGATTTTTCGCCGGCGTAAATTTCGAGCCATGCGATTTTGCGCTTCCCGCCAAACACTTTCTCGACCGCCGCATCAAACACGCGCCGCGACGCCTTCCAGATGTCGCGCCCGGTGCCGTCGCCCTCAATGAACGGAATGATCGGCCGGTCGGGAACGTGAAATTCGCCGCCGCTGTATTGGATTGCCTGGCCGTCCTTCGGGACCGCTACGCCGCTATATGAATTCTTCATCGATTGGTTTCCCCCAGGGCGCCCACCACGGACGAGAATCGCGGATTGCAGCGCACCTCAACGAAGCCTGTTACCTTAACACAATCTCCGCTTCCGTGGCACCACTCGCGGGCGTGTTATGTCGAAAAAATGCGGACCGAGAAAGTGTGATCCACGTCACTGATCGCGTGTTTTCATGGGAAAGTTCGATGCTCAGATTTTACTTCATGCCTGTGGTGCGATTTGAAAGGGCGCAACGGAGCGCCCGAACGTAAACCGAAACTCGAGCTGTCGGCAAGCCGACAAAATCGGCGAACGTCAAGCGGCACTTCAATCCATGACTGAAGGCGCCCGGGACCTTCACTGCGAATAGTAATAGGTCGGCCGCTGCGACCGGGTAGCAAAGGCGTTCACCAAAAGCATCCCGAGCAGGAATCCGCCGACATGCGCCCACCACGCGACGCCGCCATTATCCGTTATGTGCAGCGATGCTACGCCGCTCACGAACTGCATCAGGAACCACAAGCCGATGAAGATGACCGCAGGGACCTTCCACAGGAACCAGATGATGAGCAGCGGCACCAGTGTCAGAATTCGCGACTTCGGGAAAAGAATGATGTAGGCGCCCAGCACGCCCGAGATCGCGCCGCTCGCGCCGATGGACGGGATGTGCGAGCCCCAGGAAAACGCAACCTCGGATATCCCAGAGCCGATGCCGCAAATCAGATAAAACATCAGATAGGGCAGCGGCCCCATCCGATCCTCCACATTCGCGCCGAAAATCCAAAGAAACCACATGTTGCCGATGATGTGGAGAAAGCCGCCATGCAGAAACATGCATGTAAAGAACGGCAGGAGCGCCTGCGCGAGCGTGTAGTGCCGACCGGCCAGCGCCAGGCTGATCTTCGCCGGCACGAGGCCGTAGGTATTGATGAAGGCGTCGCCCGCAGGCCCCGGCAGGGTAATCTGATGAACGAAGACCGCGACGTTGATCCCGATGAGGATGAGCGTCATTACGGGGAACGACCGCCGCGGCGTCATATCCTTCAGCGGGATCATTGCCTGGCCCCCATGCGGGAAACATGAGCGTCTCGCGCAGCTGCGTCGAGTTGCTGCGCCGAGTACGCCAGTTCGGAGCGCGGCCCCGTGCGGCGCAGTTTTTCGATTTCGGCAAGCGGTGCGATATTGCCGCGCGCGCCGGGAGCCACGCAATTGAGCGCGGCCGCAGCGCAGGCGAATTCGAGAATTTCTTCAACCGGCCTCCGGCGCGCGAGCCCGTAGACAAACGCCCCGTGGAAAATATCGCCCGCGCCGGTCGTGTCGACGGCATCCACGCGAAACCCGGGGCAGAGGAGGAATCGCGTGCCATCCCAGGCAAGCACTCCGAGCCTGCCAAGCGTCGCCGCCATCAAGCGACACTTGAAGCGCCGGAAAATGGCAGGCAAGGACTTCAACAGACCCTTCTCGCCCGTGAGCCTCTCAGGAAAATCCTTCGATGTGATGGGGCAGTCCGTCAGTTCGAGAACCGCTTCAACTCCCGGATAGCGATTGTCGAAGTCGCCGACGACTTCGAGTCCTTCTTGCTTTGCCCATCCCGCAGCTGTCGCAGACGCCTCGGTGTCATGTCCATCCACGAGCAGGATGCGCGCATCCCAAATCCACTCGCGTTTGAGATCTCCCGGCCTTAAAGCGATACTTGAATCACGCTTCCATAGAACCGTGCGCTCACCCGAGGACTCGTCCACGAGAATATACGCCGATTGGCTGTCGCAGCCGGGAGCCGTGATCCAGCGCGCGTCCACGCCTTCCTTTTCCATTTCGTCGATCTGGAGCTGCGCGGCCGCGTCCTCGCCGATTTTTCCCACATACCGCGCACGCAGCCCCCACCGGCTGCAAGCGACTATGGCGCTTGCGACTTGCCCGCCCGGCATCATCTGCGACGAAGTGATCTCGACCTTGGAATCGAGAGTAGGGAAGCGAGGGAGCCGGATGATCGTGTCGGTCGCATTGATCCCGACGCCCACCACATCCACGGCCTTCGATGATCCGGACGCGCCCACCATGAAAACACTTTATCCGAGCGCGCGGGATTTTCAAGCGAAGGGATCGAAGATTCTCGCCTCTCCGTGATTCTATATCCGGCGCGGCGCCGTTTAGCAATTGCGCGGTGTGCGTGGCTGTGATAAAAATTTTCTTCTGGTGCATGCGGCTCACGCGGACTATTCCGGCCCGATGAAGTCGTTCATTCAACACGTGAATCACACGGGCAAGGCGCGCGGGAGCAGCCCAGCCGTCCGTCGGCGAGCCGACAATTCACATGCCACTTCATGAATCCGAAGCCATCGTGCTGCGCAGCTACCCGCTCGGCGAAGCGGACCGCCTGGTAAGCTTCCTCTCGCGGGCCATGGGGCGCGTCCGCGGCACCGCCGCCGGAGCGCGCCGGACGAAGAGCAGATTCGGCTCGACCCTCGAACGCCTTTCGCACATCCGCATCTGGTTCTTCGAGAAAGAGACGCGCGATCTGGTGCGCATCAGCCAGTGCGAGATGATCGAATCCTTCCTCGACGCGTTCGGCGACTACGCCTCAAGCATCGCCCTCGCGCTTTTCTCCGAAATCACCGAAGCCGTTTTGCCCGAACGCGAAGCCAACGACGCGAACTTCCGACTGCTTCTGCTTTCCGCGCAGGCCGTGAAACATTCGCGAAAGCCCGAGCTGCCCTTGGCGTATTTCGCGCTCTGGACCGTCAAGCTCGGCGGCTGGCTGCCTTCGCTCGATCGCTGCGGCCGCTGCGGCAGGGAATTGCCGGCCGGCGAAGCGGCTTATTTCTCGGCGGGCGCGTCGGCGATCGTTTGCGGGAAGTGCCGCATGCCGGGCATGCGTACCCTTTCCCCGGCGGCCCTTTCGCTTGCGCGCAAGATGCTCATCGAACGCCTCGACCGCTTGAGCGACGGCGCGGATTCTAACGGCGCTCCGCCCCGCGCCATGCGAGAATTGACCGAGGCCATGCTCGACGTAATCGAACACCAAATCGACCGCAAGCTTATGTCGCGAGAACTTCTGGAGTCACCCGCTTGAAGAATCGCTTGCAATCCGCAAAATCCAAAGCCAGCAAGTCCGCCGCACGCAAGGGGCTCACGTTCCAGGATCTTCTATTTAAGCTTGAACAATATTGGGCGAGCCGCGACTGCATCTTGCAACAACCCTACGACGTGGAGGTCGGTGCCGGAACGATGCATCCGGAAACATTTCTGCGCGTGCTCGGGCCGAAGCCCTACCGCGTGGTTTACGCGCAGCCGAGCCGCCGCCCCGCCGATGGCCGCTACGGCGAGAATCCGAATCGCCTATACAAACACACGCAGCTTCAAGTGATACTCAAGCCTTCGCCCGCCGATATTCAGGACTTGTACCTCAAGAGCCTGGCCGCGGTCGGCATCAATCTTAAGGAGCATGATATCCGCTTCGAGGAAGACAACTGGGAGTCGCCGACGCTTGGCGCGTGGGGAATCGGCTGGCAGGTGCTGCTCGACGGGCTCGAGATCACGCAGTTCACCTATTTCCAGCAGTGCGGTGGAGTCGATCTCGATCCAATTTCCGTCGAGCTGACCTACGGGCTCGATCGCATCGCCGCATACTTACAGGATGTCGAGAATGTCTACGACGTGATGTGGTCCGACACGGTGAGCTATCGCGAGGTACGCCTTGCAGAGGAAGAACAGTTTTCGGCCTACAGCTTCGATTACGCGGATGCGGTTTCCACGCGCAAGCAGTTCGATCTGGTCGAAGCGGAGGCCGCGCGCTTGCTGGCCGAATATGCAAAGATTAAGGGCGACCAGGTTCGCCGGTTCCCGATCCTCGAAGCCTACGATCTGACGCTGAAGTGCTCGCACCTGTTCAACGTCCTCGACGCGCGCGGCGCCATTTCCGTCACCGAGCGCGCCGGGATGATCGGGCGTGTGCGCAAGCTCGCGACGCAAGTGGCGCGCGCGTGGCTCGACCAGCGCGCCATGATCGAAGGCGGCGCAATCGTCGCCTCGCTGGCGGGAGTGACGGGATGAAGCGAAGCTCGAAGCCCAGACCGAAGAGCGCCGCAGCGAAAGTGAAGGATGAAAATCTGCGCGCCGACCTGCTTTTCGAAATTGGCTGCGAAGAGATTCCTGCCGGGATGATCCCGAAGGCAGCGCAGGAACTTAAAGCGATACTTGCGAAGCAACTGTCGACGCACCGTTTGGTCGACGAGCCGACAGTTGAAGATGCAATTCAAGTTTTTGGCGCCCCGCGAAGACTCGCCGCAATCGCGCGGGGGCTTCGAGTAAAACAAGAGGATGTGACGCGCGAGATTACCGGGCCGCCCAAATCCGTCGCGTTTGACGCCGCAGGCGAACCCACGCGCGCGGCGCTCAGCTTCGCCGAGAAACAAGGCGTCCCACTCTCGGAGCTCTCGACCGTCAGCACGCCAAAAGGCGAATACCTGACCGTCACGCAGACGGTCTATGGCAGACCGGCTACCGAGATTCTTGCGAAAGCGCTGCCGGAAGTAATCCGCGAGATCGGCTGGCCGCGCTCGATGTACTGGACCGGCGCGGATAGCCCACGCTTCATCCGCCCGATCCGCTGGATCGTCGCGCTCCTCGATAATAAGGTCATCCCGTTCTCGTTTGCCGAGGTTCACTCGGGGCGCGCGTCCGACGGCCATCGCTTTCTCGGCAAGCGCACCATTCCGCTGGCCGGCCCGGGCGAGTACGAGGCGAAGCTGAAGAGGAATTTCGTGCTGTGCCGTCCCGAGGAACGCCGCAAGAAGATCGAGGGCGAAATCCACTCGCTCACGGCGCGCAAAGGCTTGCATACGCACGCGGACCCGGCCCTTCTCGACCTCGTCACCTACTTGAACGAGTACCCGAGCGTGATTCTCGGCAGCTTTGCTTCTTCCTTCCTCGATCTTCCCGACGAGGTACTGCTCACAGTGATGCGCGGCCATCAGAAATATTTCGGCGTGGAGAATCGCGCCGGGGAACTGGCCCCGCATTTCCTCGCGGTGATCAATCTGCCGCGCGATCCGAAAGGCCTCGTCCGTGCCGGGCACGAACGCGTGCTGCGCGCCCGCTTTGCCGACGCGCAATTCTTCTGGAAGACCGATCAGCGCATTCCGCTCGGCGAGTATCTGCCGAAGCTTGCGGCCGTCACCTACGAGCGCCGCCTCGGCAGCTATGGCGACAAAGTCGAACGCATCCGTTGGCTCGCGCGGTGGCTTGCCGAGCAGTGGTTCTCGAGCGGCGTGGCGCGCGCCGATGTGGCAGGCTCCGATCGCGCCGCCGAGCTTGCCAAATGCGATCTCGTCACGGAGATGGTGGGCGAGTTCCCGGAGCTGCAGGGAATCGTCGGCGGGCTCTATGCGAGTGCGCAGGGCGAGCCCGACGAAATCGCGTGGGCGGTCTACGATCATTATAAGCCGCTCGGTCTCGATGATCCCATCCCGCGCAATCTGGCGGGCTGCGCTGTCGCGCTCGCGGATAAACTCGATTCTCTCGTCGCTTGTTTTGCGGTCGGCGCGATTCCGACAGGTTCAAGCGATCCTTTCGCTTTGCGCCGGGCGGCCCTCGGCATCGTGAAGATCATCCTCGAGAAGAAGCTGCCGATCTCTCTTTCAGCGACGATCTCCGCAGCGACCATCGCGCTGCGCGAGCACGCCCCGAAGATTCCAGCTTCCCCTGAAGTCGAGCAACAGGCGCTCGACTTCCTCCTCGAACGCGCCCGATACATCTTGCGGGAGCGCCGCGGTTTCGCCTATGACGAGATCAACGCCGCCTTCGCCGCTGGCGCGGACGATCTGGTAGACGCGGTCGAACGAATCGCCGCACTGCGCGCGATCCGCAACACAAAAAACTTCGCGCCGCTTGCGGCGAGCTTCAAGCGTATCCGCAACATTCTCGAAAAGTCCGCGGGCAAGGGAGACAAGGGGCAGGGATCGGTGCGCCCCGACCTACTGAAAGAAGCGGCTGAGCTTCAGCTCTACACCGCCGCGCAAAGAATCGGCAACGAGGCGGCCAGCCGCAAGAAGGAGAAGAAATATCGAGTAGCGCTTGAGAAAATTTCCGAGCTGCGCCCGGCGGTCGATCACTTCTTCGACAAAGTTCTAGTGATGGCTGAAGACGAGGAAATCCGGCGCAATCGCATTGCGCTGCTTGCCACGCTGTTAAAGGAATTCTCGACCATCGCCGATTTTTCCGAGCTGGGCGCGGAAGATTCGAAAGAGCCCGCTCAAGTAACAGTTCATGCATAAAATGCGCCCCTGAAGCATCGCTTCCAATGTGGGCGCGCCGACGAAACTCAACCGGAATCAAAAGCAATATCTGAGGAGCGAAATGAAATACGTCTATTTTTTCGGGGCTGGGAAAGCGGAAGGCACAGGCGACATGCGGGACCTGCTCGGCGGCAAGGGCGCCGGGCTCGCGGAGATGACGCGCATCGGCCTGCCGGTGCCGGCGGGCTTCACCATCACCACGTTGGCGTGCGATTCCTACCTCAAGCACGACAATAAGTATCCGAAAGAGCTGCGCGGGGAAGTCGCCAAACACGTCGCGCGCCTCGAAAAGCTCACCAAGAAGAAACTCGGTGACGCGAATGACCCGCTGCTCGTCAGCGTGCGCTCCGGCTCGGCGCGGTCGATGCCCGGCATGATGGAGACGATTCTCAATCTCGGCCTCAACGACAAATCCGTTGAGGGTCTCGCGAAAGCCACGAAAAACGACCGCTTCGCCTGGGATGCCTATCGCCGCTTCGTCCAAATGTATTCGAGCGTCGTGATCGGCCTGCCCAAGGACGATCTCGAAGCGCGTCTGCGTAAAATGAAGGAATCGCAGGGCGTGAAGGACGATACGCAGGTCAGCGCCGACGGCTGGCGCCAGCTGGTCGGCGATTATAAAAGCTACTTCAAGCAAAAGACCGGCAAGGATTTTCCGCAGGATCCCGTCGAGCAGCTCTGGGGCGCGATCGGCGCCGTCTTCGAATCCTGGATGGGCGAAAAAGCGGTCACCTATCGCCGCGTGGAAAAAATCACGGGCTTGCTGGGCACGGCCGTCAACGTGGTGCAGATGGTTTTCGGCAACACGGGCGAAGATTCCGGGACGGGCGTTTGCTTCACGCGCGATCCCTCGACCGGCGAGAAGACATTTTTCGGAGATTTCCTCCTGAACGCGCAGGGCGAGGATGTGGTTGCCGGCATCCGCACGCCGCTGCACCTAAGCGAACTCAAGAAGCTCATGCCCAAGGTCTATCAGCAACTTGAGAAAGTCCGCGCGAAACTCGAGAAGCATTATCGCGACATGCAGGACATGGAATTCACCGTCGAGCGCGGCAAGCTCTACATGTTGCAGACGCGCACGGGCAAGCGTTCGCCTGCGGCCACCTTCCGCATCGCCGTCGACATGGCCAACGAGCAGCTGATCAAAGTTGAAGAAGCACTTGAACGCGTGAAGTCCGAAGACATCGAGCGCCTCTTCTACCCGGTCCTCGATGTAAAGATTCAGCGCTCCGAATTGGCCAGCCGCAAACTGGTCGAAGGAATCAACGCGGTGCCGGGCGCGGCAGTTGGCAAAGCGGTCTTCACCGCGCACGAAGCCGAGGAATGGGCGGCGCGCGGCGAGAAGGTGATTCTGATTCGCCGCGAGACGAGTCCCGAGGATGTCGGCGGCATGTACGTGGCGCAGGGCATTCTCACCGCGACCGGCGGCAAGACCAGCCATGCGGCGGTCGTCGCGCGCGGATGGGGAAAGTGCTGCATCGTCGGCGCGGAAAAGCTCAATATAGACGCGGCTACCAAAACTATGAGCGTCAACGGCCGCGTGGTCAGCGAAGGCGAATGGATCACGCTCGATGGCGGCGACGGTTCCGTCTACACCGGCGAGATCGCGCTGGTGCGCCCCGAGCCCCCGAAAGCCTACGAAACATTGATGAAATGGGCGGATAAAGTGCGAAAGCTCGGCGTGCGCACCAACGCGGATACCCCGCACGACGCTCGCGCCGCCCGCCAGATGGGCGCCGAAGGCATCGGCCTCTGCCGCACCGAGCACATGTTCTTCAAGGATTTCGAGCATCCGGAGAAGAGCATCGAGCGCCAGCAGGCGATTCAGGAAATGATCCTCGCGGATGATATCGACTCTCGCCGCAAGGCGCTCGCGAAGCTGCTCCCGTTTCAGCGCCGCGATTTCATCGGCATCTTCGAGGCGATGGATGGATTCCCAGTCACGGTCCGCCTGATCGATCCGCCGCTGCACGAGTTCGTTCCGCACGACGCCGACAAGCAAGCCGAGCTCGCCAAGCGAATCGGCATCTCGCCCGAGGCGGTCCGCCGCCGCGTCGAGCAATTGCACGAAGCCAATCCAATGCTCGGCCATCGCGGCGCGCGCCTCTCGATTACGTTCCCCGAAATTCTCGAGATGCAGGTGCGAGCGATCATCGAAGCCGCTATCGATTGCAAGAAGCGCAGCATTAAAGTGTTACCTGAAATCATGCATCCGCTCGTGCTCGACAAAAAAGAACTGAAAATCCTCGAGGTCGCCACCCGTCGCGTCGCCGAAGAGATCATTTCCGAATCTAAAGTGAAGCTTGAATATTTGGTCGGCACGATGATCGAGCTCCCGCGCGCCGCGCTGCTCGCAGACCAGATCGCGGAGGTCGCCGAGTTCTTCTCGTTCGGCACGAACGACCTCACGCAGACGACCATGGGTCTTTCGCGCGACGATGCCGGCCGCTTCCTGCCCGAATATGTCGATCAGAGCAAGGCGGCTATCTTCAAGGACGATCCGTTCCAGACGCTCGACATCGAGGGCGTCGGCCTGCTGATCAAGTGGGCCATCACCAAGGGCCGCGAAACGCGCCCCAAGCTCAAGATCGGAATCTGCGGCGAGCACGGCGGCGATGCCGAAAGCGTGAAATTCTGCCATCAGGTTGGCATGAACTACGTGAGCGCGTCGCCCTTCCGCGTGCCCATCAGCCGCCTGGCCGCGGCCCAAGCCGTGATCGAGGAAAAGAAAAAGAAGAAGAAAAAGTAGCGCGCCCGGGAGCGCCCCTGAATGGCGATTCTCTCAGGTTGGCATCTTCAAAAAGAAGTAAACGCCGAGGAAACCGAAAATCGCATCCGGCGCCCACCCAGCGAGCAGCGGCGGCAACTGCCCGACCGAGCCCATCGCCTCAAACAGCGCTGAGGTGGCCCAATACACCACGCCGATTCCGACCGCCACTGCTAGCCCCCCGATCGCGCCCCGCGTGCCCGTAAGAAACGCAAATGGCGCGCTGAGAAATACGATGATCGCCGCAATCAACGGGAACGCGAATTTCTTCTGCCACTGCACCGATAGCCGCGCGGTATCGAAGCCGGCTTGGCGCAGGCTCGCGATGTATTCGCCGAGCTGCCGCCAGTTCATCTGGTAGTACTGGCGCACCTCGCGGCGGAAATAGCCGGGCGGTTCGGTCAATTCGGGCAGCGACGTCGCGGTGAAAGGCTCGTAGCGCAGCACGTGACCATCGGCGTCGAAGTCGCGCACCCATCCGCCAGTCAGCACCCACGCGCTTTCGCTCGGCTCCCACGTGGCGCGCGTCGCGTAGATGCGGCGGCGAATCTGGAACGTTGCCGGATCGAGCTCGAAGACGTTCAAGCCTCCGAAGAGCTGCCGGTCGGGATCGAAGAGCTCGTAATTGTAGATCTTCGAATTCTCGCCGAAAATCCACTGCCGCGCGGGCTCGAGATACGTCTGCGCGGGCTTGCCTTTGATCTGATCGCGCAGCGCGTCCTGCCGCTGATTGGCGTAGGGCAGGAACGTGTCGTCGAGGAGAAACATTCCGCCCGCCACCAGGCAAGAGCAGAGCAATAGCGGCAGGACGAGCCGGTACATGCTGATGCCGCTCGCCTTGAGCGCAGTCACCTCGTTGTTTTTCGCCAGGATCGCAAGCGTCACGAGGGTCGCCACCAGCGTAGCCAGCGGCGCAAGCTCGTAAACCATCAGCGGCACGAGGTAGCGAAAATAATTCAGCACCGTGAGCACCGCGATATGGTTGCGTGTGATATCGCCCAGCAGATCGAAGAGCGTAAACGCATCGAAGATCAGCACAAACCCGGCCAGCAGCACCATCAGGTAGTACGAAAACTGCTCGAAGAGATAAAAATCGACGAGCATCGGAAACGCCATCGTGCTGCTCGCGCGGCTCTGTCTCTCGATGCGTGCCGCCACGCTCGCGGACGCGAGCGCGATCGGCCCATTCGAAATGGGCGTTGCCGCAACCGCGCCGGCCGCCGCCGCGGATGCCGGCCCGAGCTGCCCATTTGCATTCCCGTTCGCGGCCCCGCTCTTGCGGAGGCGCTGCAACCAGAGCGATTCGGCCCAGGCGATGATCTGGTTTGGTTTGCGCACATTCTCGATGCGGCCTAGGAAAAACAGCCCGACCGCGGCCGCCACAATATCGGCGGCCCACACGCCCAGCCAAGGACTCACGCGTCCGAGTGCGGCCATATGAATTCCGTACACAAAAATGAAGTAGTAGCCGCCAATCAGGATCAGTGCGAGGATCAGCCCCGCGGCGCGCCCTCCGCGGCGAGGGCGCACGCCGATGGGCACGCCCAAAAGCGCGAAGATCAGGCACGCGGCGGGGACAGCGATCCGGCGCTGAAACTCGATGCGGCTATCGCGCCAGTTCGGCCCGTTGTCGGTCAGCAGCGCGGTCGTGGGACGCTCGGCCGTCGAGAGCGGCGTATTTCGCGCAGCGGTGGTTGCGGCGGAAATGTCGACGGGAATGTCGTTCTCGCCGAAGGTCGTCACGTTGTACCGGTTCGGATCGCGCGGATCGTATTCATGGGTGCTGCCGCGGCCGAGATGCAGTTCGATCTGGCCGGCCGACGTTCCGTTCATGATGAAGGCATTCTCGGCGGTCGTGACCGCGGTTTCGTTCGACCCGGCACGCGAACTGCTGGCCGTCCGGAAGCCGACCGCTCCCGACGTCGCCAGGAAGACCCCCTTCCATCGCGTTGCAGCGGCTTCCACGTCTTGCACGTATAATACGACGTGCGGAAATCGCTCGTCGAAAACGCGCGGCTGGATCGAAAACGACGCTTGCGATGCGATGAGCTTGTTTTCCAGGCTGCGCAGCGTCCGCAGGGAAGCCGGACTTAACCAGAATGTCGTCGCCAGCGTGATGCACGTCCCGACCAGAGCCACGAATCCGACCGGCAGCAAAAGCCGGCGCAGCCCCACGCCCGCGGCATGCAGCGCCACGATTTCGCTGTCGGCGGACATCCGGCCAAGCCCGATGAGCACGCCGACGAGCACCGCCATCGGCAGCGTGAACGCCAGCGCGGGCGGCAGGGTGCACAAAAACAACAGCGTGATGGCGCCGGGGCTGCCCGAGTGGCGCACCACAAGGTCCATCAGTTGCACGAGCCGCGGCACAAAAAATACGAAAGTGAAGACGACGAGACCCAGCAGGGCGTGGGACACTACTTCGCGGCAGATGTATCGATCAATCAGGCGCATAGCGAGCGCGGCGTCATTCTAACATTGAGATGCGCCCAACGAAGAAGAAGCAAATGGCACGTGTTGTGCTCGTAGCTTGGAGAGTGTTTGTAGGTCGTGGCTTCCAGTTTACCCTGAACGAAGTGAAGGGCCACGACAAAGAGCGAAGATCGGAAGGGCTTCAGCCCGTGAAGTTCCAAACGCGATAGCAACGACCAACGGCCCGGGGAGGAAATCGACAGGTGAGTCGCGTCAATCTCGTCATTCTCTGGCACATGCACCAGCCCCAGTACCGCGACCCGGCCACCTGCAGCTATCTGCTGCCCTGGACGCGCCTCCACGCGCTCAAGGACTACTGGGGCATGGTGAAGATCCTCGAGGAATTTCCGAGCGTTCACGCCACCTTCAATTTTGTCCCGCTGCTCGCCGAGCAAATCGAAGAATACGCCAGCGGCACGTTCAAAGAGCCGTGGTTCGACATCGCATTCGCACCCGCCGACCATCTCACGCCCGAAGAAAAACGCGAGGCCCTCGAGCGCGCCTTCCAGGTCAACGACAATTTCCTCTATCGCTGGCCGCGCTTCGCCGAATTGCATTCGCTGTGGCGCTCGGCGGGCGTCGAGGCGTGCGTCGCGCACTGGAATGCGCGCGACTGGCGCGACCTTCAGGTCCTCTCGCAGCTTGCCTGGATGGACGAGGAATATCTGACGCACGATCCCGCGGTCCGCGCCATCTCCGAAAAGGGCCGGGATTTCGACGAGGAAGACAAAGCGGTGCTCCTCGATAAGCAGCATGAGTTGCTGGCCGCCGTCCTACCCGAATATCGCATCGCGGCGGCGCGCGGCCAGATCGAGATATCGACAACCCCGTATTACCACCCGATTCTGCCGCTGCTCTGCGACAGCGACATCGCCCGCGTGGCGAATCCGCACACGCCGCTGCCGCAGCCTCCCTTCCGGTATCCGCAAGACGCCCGCGAACAGCTTGTTCGCGCGCGCCAATTCCACGAGCGCACCTTCGGCCAGCCGCCCGTCGGCCTCTGGCCCTCGGAAGGCTCCGTCTCCGACCAGGCGCTCGAAATCGCCATGGATCTCGGCTTCAAATGGTTCGCCACGGACGAAGGCGTCCTCGGCCGCACGCGCAACATCGGATTCTGGCGCGATCCCGCCGGCTATCCCGAAAATGGCCCCGAGCTGTACAGTCCCTGGCGCCTCGAGCGCAACGGGAAGAGCATGAGCGGGTTTTTCCGCGATCACTACATCTCGGATCTCGTCGGCTTCGTTTACAGCCGCATGGGTGCGGAAGCCGCCGCCGACGATTTCCATCGGCGTCTTCGCGCGATCGGCGACCGCGAGCCCTACGGCCGCACCGCCACCGTCAGCGTGATTCTCGATGGCGAAAACGCCTGGGAGTATTACCCCGGCAACGGCCGCGAATTTCTCCGCCAATTTTATCGCCGCATCCAGAGCGACCCGGATATCAACGCGCTCACGGTGAGCGAAGCGATCGAGGCCATGCCGGACCAGCCGCGCCTCGAAGGAATTTTCCCCGCGTCGTGGATCAACGCCAATTTCGATGTCTGGATCGGCCACGGCGAAGACGTTCGCGCGTGGGAACTGCTGCGCGACGCGCGCGAAGCCTACGAAAACGCCGCCACTCGCGCCACACGCCTGTCTTCCAAGCGCGTCCCGCCGGTGAAATTCAATGAAGACGGCCACGGCAAGCGCGCCTACGACGCCATTCTCGCCGCCGAAGGCAGCGACTGGAACTGGTGGTACGGCCCCGAGCACGGCTCGGCCAACGACGCCGAATTCGACGCGCTCTACCGCAAGCATCTCACCGAAATTTACAACGCGCTCGGTGAGCCCGTGCCCGACGCGCTCGCCCATCCGATCAAGCGCGCACCCGAGCGCGGCCGCCGCGAGCCGCCTTCCGCCTATCTCGACGTGAAAGTCGATGGCCGCGAAAGCAGCTATTTCGAGTGGCTCGGCGCCGGTTCTTACGCCACCGACCGCCGCACCTCCGCGATGCACGGCCGCGAATACGTTCTTGGCGATTTCTACTACGGATTCGGGCCCTCGCAATTTTTCCTGCGCGTCGATCCGATCGCCGAAGCGATCGCCGAGATGTCCGAATTCCAGCTGCGGCTCACCATGTGGGACTCGCGCGAAACGCGCATCACGCTGAGCGTCGACCAGGGACGCTTCGACTACATCGTCGAGCAGGGCGGCGTGTGCCTGCTGCACCCCGAATCGGTTCTTGCGGCGGCTTATGGCAGGATCATTGAGATTTCGCTCGAGCGCGAACTCTTCGATCTTCGCGGCCGCCGCGAGCTGCTGCTCAGCGTCGCGCTATGGAGCGGCGGCCTCCCCATCGACGTGTTGCCGGTGGAGGGCATGCTCGGCATCGCCCTCGGCGAAGAAAATTACGCCTGGCCCCCGGAATAGCGTAGCGCCGGCGTCTCGCTATTGCCTTTGTAGCGGCCCTCGCCCTTCAGGCCCAACTGCGGCTGCAATTGATTTAGTTGTGCAGGGTAAGGTGATAGATAATCAATTCATGAGGACGAAGTTGGGGAAAATCGCGCGATACCTATTGCTAGCTGTATCGGGTGTTGGCGTCGCAATAATTCTTTTTGGTTTATATAAGACGCTTCGTCCGATAGACGCGCTTGGGGAGGCTAGCGACAACTGTGCTAGGGAGGACTTTTCACCTGTTCCAAACGGATCTGGATTGGTTGCGACCGCGCACTTCACAACGTGCGACTACTTCATCATCCACGGCGACGAGACCACATATGTTTATGTAAATGAGGAAGGAGCGAAAGAGGGTAGGAAATCTCTTGTATTCAGGTTTAGTAACTTTGACCATTTGGATCCCCCAGAAGTAATGTGGAGCGACAAATCAAGTCTTCACATCTCTGTTCCTGCGGTGGGCGAAGTGACTAAGCAAGTCGCTGCTATCAACGACGTGAAGATTTTCTATTCGATTGGCAAGGAAGACGTGCCTGCTGGAGAATCGGAAAGGCTAAATAAGCACATTGCGGAAGCTTTGTTCCCCATTCTAATTGGGTTAATCGCAATATGCGTGCTGACGGCGAAATCCATTCAGAAGTTGAATAAGAAAACGATTTGAATGAAGGGGCAGCTCCTGCGTTTTGCGCGGGCCCTCGAAAAGCGACTCGCCATACAGCGGCTTTAGCCGCGGGCCTTACTCGCGCTCGCGAATCAACCGCGCAGGCCGAAAACTTCCTCTGCGTTCGTCTGATACAGTTTCTTCTTATCCGCGTCGCTGATCGGCAACTCGTCCGTGACGCGCACCTCCTCCGGCACGAACTGATACGGATAATCCATCGCATACAGGACGCGATCCACGCCGAGGACCTGCTGGCAATAAAGAATCGGCGGCGCCCAGGCCATGCCGCTCGTCGTCACCCACACGTTTTCCTTCAAATAATCGCTTGGCTTCTTGTTGAGCTTCTTCACCTTCGGATAGCGGCCCGACGCGACGTTCGCGCGATGAAAGAAATCGAGGCGGAAAAACCAGTAGGGAAGTCCCTCGCCGAGATGACCCACCACTATCCTCAGCTTCGGAAATTGATCGAAGACGCCGCTCAGAATGATCCGCAGCAAATGCAAGCTCGTCTCGACCGCGAAGCCGTAGATCGCGCCTTCGAGCCCCCATTCGGCGAATGGCGCGTACATATGTCGCGAAGGCGTGCTCGGATGCAGATAGACCGGCACATCGAGCGCCTCCGCCGCCGCGAAAATATCCCAGAATTTCGGGTCGTCGAGATATTCGCTGTGCGTGTGCGAATTGATGATCGCGCCCTTTAGGCCGAGCTTCCGGACAGCCCGCTCGAGTTCCTGCGCCGCGCCGCCCGGATTCTGCGGCGCAATCGCTGCGAGCCCGGAATATCGATCCGGATGCTTCCGAATCGCCTCAGCCAATTGATCGTTCGAGGAAATCGCCAGCGCCGTGGCAGTGTGCCCGTCGAAAATCTGCACGCCCGGATTCGTCAGCGAAAGGACCTGCCGCGCGATGCCGGTCGCGTCCATGTCGCGCAGCCGCTGCTCGCCAAGATCGGCGATCCGCGCAGCGATGCCCTGCGCCCGCGGGCTCGGCCCCAGAAAGTAACTCCACTGGCCGACGAACCCCGGATCGAGGTTATGGCCCTCTCGCAAAAGTACGCGCCAGCGCTCGAGCAATTCCGGCGTCGCAAACGCCTCTTCCGTCGCGATCCGCAGGTACGGCACTGAATTGTCCACGGGATTCTTCGCTGAGCCGGAGCTCACTTTAGGAGGCCCATCGCCTCGGCGTAAGCTTGGCGCACGTCAGGCGGCTGCCCGGCCTGAAAGATGTAATCTCGCAGCTGCCCGCCGGCGAGCGGATGCTTGGCAATCTGCTCAAGCGTCATGCCTTCGACGAGATTCTTGCGGTCGGCAATCGGCAATCCGATGCAGCGATTGATCTCCGCATCGCGCACCACCGCCTTCGGATCTTCGCCGCGCGCGATGCCCTCGATATCCTTCAGGAATCGCTGCCGCATCATGATGATGCCCGCATCGCTCGTGCCGAGATGTTCCTGCGTGCGATCGGGGATCGCCCCTTGGCCGACCCACGCGACGAAATCCTGATTCATCACATGGCTCGAAATCAGCCGTCCCGTTTCGGCCTCGCGCACGGGGCCGCGCCACGCCGGAATTTGTTCCTGGACGTACGGTTCGCGCTCCTTCGGCACGCGGCTGAAGCACCACGTCACGCTCAGCGTGTTCTGGTCGTCGATCGGGACGCGCCACTCGAAATGATCGCCGGTGAAAAGCGCGTTGGGCCATAGGCAGACGCGCCCGACCTTCCACATCGGGTCGTCCTCGCTCATCCCCTCGCGAATCCGCCGGTAGACGATTCCGTAATCGAACTCCTCGAACGCCAGCTTCAGATGCCGCGGCGAATACGGGCCCATCTTGTCCTTCAGCCGGACGCTCCAGTTCATGTGCATCCACTCGAAGTGCAGCGGATCGACGGAATTTTCCTGGCACTGGAACCAGTTGCACGGCACGTCGGCAAACACAATCTGCACGAAACCGTTTTTCCACGTGAACGGCTCCCACGTCGGCACGAGCGGCGCCGGCTGCGGCCCAAGGTACGCCCAAATCAGCCCCGCCTTCACTTCGACCGGATACGCCTGAATCCTCACCTTGTCGCGAAAGTGCGCTTCCGGTTGCGCCACGTCTTCGTAGGGCTGCTCCATGCAGCGGCCGTCGCGATCGAAGAGCCAGCCGTGATAGTTGCAGCGCAATCCGCACTGCTCGACGAATCCGTACGACATATCCGCGCAGCGGTGCGGGCAGTGCCTTCCCACGAGCCCATAGGTTCCGTTGAGGTCCTTGTAGAGCGTGAGGTCTTCGCCCATCAGCCGCACCGGCTTGATCGACTCGTTGTCGAATTCGCTCACGCCGGCAATCGGCATCCAGTAGCGGCGCAGCAGTTCGCCCATCGGCGTGCCGCGGCCCACCTGGGTCAGCAATTCGTTTTTGGCAGGATCAAGCATCGGATGGGCGGCATTCTATACCCAACTCCGCCCACACCCAAGCGCATGCAGGTTCGAGAATCGGGAGAAATACAGTGGATCAGATTGTGGGGAGCGACTAGCTCAGTTGCCCTTTTCCTGCGCCACGCTGACATCCGTGCCGACGAGCGGATAGTGCAGCTGTTCCCAGCGGACCAGCCCGCCCTCGAGCGCCTTCACCTTGGCAAGGTCGTAGCCCAGCTGCTGCATCTCGAGCACCAGTGGCGCGCTATCCTCTTCGTGAGGACAATTGCAGTAGAACACGACGAGCTTGTCGCCGGGCAGCGCGCTGAGCGTATCGTCCTCGGCGCTAGCATCCGTGGTGGGGTCATAGACGATGTTGACCGCCCCCTTGATGTGCTCGGCTTCGTAGCTGATCGAATCGTCGGTATCGACGATCACCACGTCTTCCTTATTCTTGATCCGGCGCTCCACTTCCTCAGCCGTGATGCGCGGCGCCTTCGGGAAAGGCAGCGCATCCTTTGCGGATGCAGCGTCGTGATCCGCTTTCTGCTGCGAGTCTTTCACCGGAGTCTGCGCGGAAAGCCCCGCCGGCATCAGCATCAGCGATCCCACCACAAAGCCCGCCAATCCGAGGAATTGCGCCCTCATATCTGCTCCTTCGCGGTGCAGGCACGGGGCGCGCCTGCGCCCCGTGCACACCGTCAACCAACCTCTATTCTACATCCATTCGTCGATCGACACGCCTCGGCGTATGCCGTAGTCCGTGACGAACCACATGGTCTGCACTCCGCCGCCCGCCACGATCACGTGGATCGCTCGCGGGTTGGTGAACGGCTTGATCAGCGCGTCATCCGGCAGCTTCCTCCAGCTCGCGTAAGGCTCGAGGCCTTGCAACGCCAGCGGAACGGCCGTGCTCTGAATCACGCCATTGCCCCAATACGACCCGGCGGTCTTCTGTATGTTCTGCGAGAACCACTCGCTCAACTGCTCCTTCGTCTGGAACCCGTGCGTGTCCTTGAGCAGCCCGGCCACGGTTGGGTCGATCACGACGGTAGCGGCTGAGCCCGATGCGCAGAACGAGCTGATGTAGTCCCGCATCAGGTAGTGGGTCGGATAGATGCTCTGGCTCGCTCCCACGCTCGCGATGGCGCTCCAGCCCGTCCCCACCGTGATGACGTTCTCGGCCGGCTTGAAGCCCATCTGCACGTGCAGCGGCTGCCATCCTTCAGGCAAGGCCGCCTCATTCTCTCCATAGCACATGTTGTTGTACTGCGCCGTATTGCCCAGCGTTTCCCAGGCGTTCACGTTGTTGCGCAGATCGCCCGCCGTCTTCGACATGATCGTGAAGGCGCGCCCGACCACCGCATTCGACCGGTTATACGGCCCCATCGCGTTGGTCCCGCAATTGAACTTCAGCTTGTCGCGGATCGGTCCGCTGATGATGACCATGTTCGCCATCGAACTGGTCGAGTTGCCGAAAGGCGCCTGCGTCGCGAGCGCCAGGATCACCGGAAAATGTTCCGGCGACGCTCCGGCCATCACGGCGCTGACCGCGACTTTTTCGACGGTCAGTGGCCGCGCCCCGCCGGTGATGTTGATCGTCTTGATCACCTCGTCGGGCTTGTGGCTCGTCCCCTTCAGCATTTCGGTGACGCGCTTTTCGGTGGGAAGGATGATCGTGTTGAAATCGGTCCATTCCTTCTCGTCGAACATCACGCGCAGGTTGTCTTCGGTGTCGGGCCGAAGCAGTCTCGGCTCAACCGACTCCTCGGGCGGCGTTCCGGAAATCTTTTCGTCGGCTGTCAGAGGATCGGTCAACGCGGCGACCACGGCGGTCATCAACGGCCGCCCGCTCAGCATGTCCTTGCCCGTCACATAGCCCACGTCGACGGCGCGTGGTTGCCCTGTGAAAGGAAATGGCACGGATACATACCGGATCGGCATACCGTTCTGATATTTGGCAACGTAGCCGGTTGCGTAATGCACGATGTTGGAGGAGGCGATGCCAATGGCGGGAATCTTGCACTGCATCTGAATCTGTTTCGCCCAGCGGCTCACGGCCGCGCAGCAGCCGTTTCAACCAGCGACACCGACAATCGCAGCGGCAGCCCCGCTGGCGGTAATGTCCTTCAGCAAGCCGGGATCGGCGCCGAACATCCCTTCCGCCGTAACTTTCACCTTCGTGGTGACGCCGGTATAGTGCTGCTGCAACCACTCCGTCATCGCTTCGTAGAAGTAGTTCGCGGCGTCCGGACCCTCCCACGAAAGATTGACAAAGTAGATGGATTTGCCGTTCAACGAATCGAGCGGCGGCACCAGCGCCACCCGCTCCGCCAGCTTCCCGGCAATCGCGGGATTCATCACCGTAATCAGTTCGCCCGCGTTGCCGTCCGATGACGCCACCCGGGCTCGGTTCTTCTCAGCGCTAGCAGGGAATCCCGCCAAAACCGCCGGGCTGATTCCCAGGAATCGCAATACTTTTCGTCTATCCATAGTTTGTCCCCCTCCTTACTCCGCATCCTACTCCAATCCGCCGCCCCCGGCGTCGAATTTTGATCGGAGTCAGGCGCGCTCCATACCCCGCATCCCAGTTGTGCTCAATCCAGCAAGGAACCTGTCCTTTCGTACCCTTCCGCAGCGCGTTCCCATTGTCTAGAACATAGCTGATCGCTCAATAGGGGGATGGTTATGAGATTTCGCGAAAAACTTTCCTTTGGCTTCATTCTTGGTAGCGCCTTCCTGCTTTCTTCGTGCGGCACTCTGCACACGCTGGCGAGCCAAATCCTGGACCAAAGTCGACAACGCGAACAAGCCCAGGACGCGGACCACCTTGTCGAAGTCGCTCGAGCCTATACTCAGGTCAGCCAGGCCGTGGCGGCGCCTTCCGTCGTGCACGCAAGCAAAAGGCAGATAGCACCGTCTGCCGGTTCGGAGGATGAAATCGACCAGGAAAACGACTACAAGACTCAGATCATGATGGACCTCGCGCACAAAGATTACGACGCGCTCGACCAGGCCGCGCTCGCCGACCGTTCCCCGACAGCCAGATTCGGCGGGGGCTCTTGGCGCGTGTGGGGTTATTACGAAGGACTTGACACACCGCCCACAGGCGACAGCGCGACGGACGATGACTGGAATGCTCAGATCGACGCCTTAAAGGCGTGGGTGGCGGCCCGCCCTGAATCTGCTGCCGCTAGGATTGCCCTCGCGGGCGCATACGATAATTTCGGAAGCAAGGCCAGAGGTGGCGGATACGCAGACTCCGTATCCGACGAAGGCTGGAAGCTTTATGACGAACGCCTGGCGATGACAGCGTCCACCTTGGTGGATGCCGCCAAGCTGAAGGAACGGGATCCTTACTGGTTTTCGCTCATGTACGACGTGGCGCTGGCGCAGGGTTGGAGCAAGTCGCAGGCCAAGGCTCTGCTCGATGCCGCGATTTCCTTTGAGCCGTCTTACTACCACGTCTATCGCCAGTACGCCAATTTCCTGCTGCCTAAGTGGTACGGAGAACCGGGCGACGCCCAAGCCTTTGCGAACTCCGTTTCCACCCGGATCGGCGGCAAGGAAGGCGACTTCGTCTACTTCGAGATTGCTACGACGGTCGCATGCGGCTGCGATCCGTCCCAGGACGGAGCCGGACTGCAAACTCTTTCCTGGCCGAAAATCAAGGACGGCTACGCTGCGATGGGCCAGCTCTACGGATATTCCAGCCTGAAAGCGAATCGCTTCGCCTACCTGGCGGTCCTGGAACACGACAAACCGGCGGCTGAGGCAGCCTTCGCTGCGATCGGCGACGATTGGGACTCGAGGGCCTGGCCCGCGCAGACCTATTTCCAGCAGGCCAAGGCTTGGGCTGAAAATCCGCAGGGTCAATAAGAAGCGCACATGCCGCCCGATTTACCGCGCATTTGGTGCACTCTTCGCCTCGCGAAAGCGCAAAGAGTGGAAGCGTGGGCCTTTTTACCCTGAGCGAAGTCGAACGGCAGGCCCTCGAAAAGCGCCACGCAATAAAATGGGCTTTAGCTCTGGGAACTTTCGACCGGGCTGCAGAAACCGAAATAACACGGATTGACTTGCCGCGCATTTGGCGCGATAGTTCACGCGTTCCCTTTGTAGGGAATTGCTTCAACAACTACTAATGGCAGTTGGCTCGGCTCCACTTGAGCCGCCTAACCCGGAAACGCCGCCGTTTCCGGAGGAGGGCCTAAATGAGCAGGAAATCGCTGTGGCTGTGCGTTCTCGCCGCCTGTCTTCTGGCGCTCGCCGGAAATCTCCTCTTCGCACGAAAAGTTTCCGCCCATCACTTAGCGTCGCGATATTCATCCCCACAATTTCTCGCTCGAGCCTCGGGTCGCAACTCTGCCGCCAGAACTGCGTCCAACCGCGACATTTTCCCGGTCGCCCAGAAGAGCACCGCAAGTCTCGCCCGCCATTCGCCACTTTCGTTGCCCTTCGCCTTCGAGCCAAATGTCGGCCAGGCAGATTCGCGCGTCGCGTTCGTCGGACGCGGCAGAGGATTAACAGTTTTCCTCGAAAGCCACGAAATCGCCGTGCAAATCGCGGGGACATCGCGATCCGCCCGCGCCGCAGTCTCAAATGATCCGCGCACGATATCGATGCGTCTCTTTGGCTCGGCCGGTTTCGCCTGGCAAGGCCGCGAAAGGCTTCGCGGTGAGACCAATTATTTCTTCGGCAACAATCCACGCCGCTGGCGCACGCACGTCCCGCATTTCGCCGAAGTCGGCGCGGCAAATGCGGCCCCGGGCGTCGGCATCGTCCTCTATGGCAACGACGAAGGCGTCGAATATGATCTCCGCGTCGCGCCGGGCGCCGACCTCTCGGCGCTGCGCTTCAAAATCTCCGGCGCTGATGCGATGGGGAAAGCCGCGAACGGCGACATCCTGCTGAAAGCCGGTGAGGGCGAGCTCCGCATGAGGAAGCCCGTCGCGTATCAAGAACTCGCGCGGTCCGGCCGCGCAAGTGTCGCTCGCAAGCGGCGCGTCGACGGCGCCTACATCCTCGAAGCAGACGGCTCGCTCGGCTTTCGCATCGGCCCGCATGATCCCAACGCCGCGCTGATCATCGATCCATCTCTCTCCGTTGCCTATGCGACATTTCTCGGAGGCGCCGGCGCGGACGTGGCCGCAAGCGTCGCGCTCGATGGCGCTGGCAAAGTCTACGTCGGTGGCACGACCACTTCGCCCGGCACTTTCCCCGGCACATCGCACACGCTCGGGCCCGGCGGCGGCACATCCGAGTTCTTCATCGCCAAAATCGATCCAACCGTCACCGGCGCGAATTCGCTCGTCTATCTCACGTTCCTCGGCGGCAGCCAAACGCAGAGCGGCGGCCTGATCGCCGTCACCAGCGGCGGAAGCGTCGCGCTCACCGGCACCACCACCTCCGCCGATTTTCCGGTCACCGATTCAAGCCTGCCGACAAATGCGCTCACAAGCGGCGTCGGCAACGACGTCGCCGTCAGCGAAATCGGTCCTTCGGGAAGCACGCTCGTCTTCTCGACGCTCTTCGGCGGCAGCGGCGCGGAATCGCAGAATGGCACGGGCGCAATCGCGCTCGATCCTTCGGGCGACGTCTACGTCGCGTCCGACACGAACACCACGTCGCTCGACAAAACATCGGCCGACCTGCCCGTCACCGCGGGCGCATACACAACCACATGGGACGGAGATGAAAGCGACGGCTTCCTCGCCATCTTCACGCCACCAACGCAGGCGGGAGGCGCGGCGACCTTGAAATACTGCTCGTACCTTGGAACCAATGCGCTCGCTCTCGTCAGCGTCGGCGGCATCGCCGTGGACTCCACCAGCAGCGCCTACCTGGCCGGAGGCGTGCAAAACGCCACCAGCGCTTTCCCGTTCACAAATGCGTTCCAGACAATGTATGGAGGAGGCTTGTCCGATGCGTTCCTGATGAAGATATCGCCGCTGGCCCAGGGATCCAACGATCTGGTCTACGCAACGCTGTTTGGGGGCAGCGGCACGGATCAAGCGCTCGCCGTCGCGCTCGACACGAATTCGAATCCCAGTGCGTACGTGACGGGCGCGACCAACTCGACCGATTTCCCCACGAAGAGTGGATTCAGCACGAGCCTGAATCCAAACGCGACCGCGAATGCCTTCCTCGTGGTCGTCGGTCAAGGCGCCACAGGACAAACATCGCTCCTCTACTCGACCTACCTCGGCGGATCGGCCGCCGACGCCGGTCAGAGTCTCGCCGTGATCGCGCCCAATCAGGTGTACGTCGGCGGCACGACTACGTCGTGGGATTTTCCCTGGCACGACAATATTCAGCCGTTCAACGGCCGGCAAGTCGCCTTCGTGGCAAAGTTTGACCCCACGTCCGCCGGCGCGGCGTCGCTTGCGTATGCGACGCCGCTCGGCGGCACGTCTTCGGCAAGCCAAAGCGGCGGCGCCGCCGGAAATGCGGTCGCGGTGAATTCGACGGGCGCGGCAAACCTCGTCTACCTCGCGGGCGCGACCACATCGCCCGATTTTCCGACCGCCATCACCTCGAGCGGAGGTTCACTCAATGGCAGCCAGCCTTCCTGCTCGAGTTGCGGCTTTTCGCCGCCCGCCACCGATGCCTTCCTCGCCGAACTCGAGGAAAATCCGGCGCTCGAGCCTGCGGTGACGTTCAATCTGCCGCGCTTGAATTTCTTCAGCGCGGCGACGCAATACCTCGGCCTGACGAACACGGGCGAGTCGCCCCTCAATATCGCGACGGTCACGCTCGCCGGTCCCAACAGTGCAGATTTTTCACTCGCGGACCAATCGGAGTGCACGTCGCAGCCTCTCAACCCGGGCGGCTCCTGTCTGTTCTTGGTGAATTTTTCTCCTTCGGGCGCGGCCTACGAGACAGCGGTGATACGCCTAACGGACAACGCACCCGGCAGCCCGCAGGAATTCGAGCTGCTCGGCGTTGCGCCCGGCTTGGCAGCGTCGCCCGTGAGCGTGAGTTTTCCCGCGCAGGATGTGGGCGCCGCGAGCGATCCGCAGCAGGTGACGTTCACGGTGGTGAGCCCTGTGAAGCAGACGTTGACCATCGACGCCGCTCCTTCGCTTGGCGGCGCAAATCCTGGCCAGTTCCAGCTCGCGGCCGGCGGCAACCCTTGCGTAGTTGGCATGGCAATGAATCCCACTGCAACTTGCAGCGTCAGCGCGGTTTTCGTGCCGCAGGCGGCGGGCTCTTTTCAATCCGAAATCGACGCCTCCTATCATTTCAGCGGCGACGCGGAGCAGCAACTTGTTGTGCCGCTCGCTGGCAGCGCCTCCGTAGCTCTGTCGTCTTCGGTTTCGGTTGTGTCTAGCGTCAACTTCGGCAGCCAGCTCGCCGAGAGCGCGGGAACGCCGCAGCCAATCACGATCACGAATAGCGCGACGGGACCCACGGCAGGACCGCTCACATTCACCGGCGTGAGCGTGAAAGGCCCGAGCAGCGGCGACTTCGACATTACGAGCAACTCCTGCACGTCCGGCAGCACGCCGCCCGGCGGCACATGCACCGTCCAAATCGCTTTCCGCCCGCTCCAAGCCTCCACCTGCGGGACGGGATCCACCAGAAACGCCACGCTGAGCCTCAGCGACAACGCGCAGGGCAGCCCGCAGAGCGTCGCCCTCACCGGCACGGCGGAAGATTTCTGCTTCAGCGCGCCGTCCGGCCAGGCCGCAAGCGCCCCCATCACTCCGGGGGAAACCGCGACCTACAACCTGCAGGTAAACTCGTCGTCGGGATTCACTGGAAGCGTCGGGCTCTCCTGTTCGGTTGCGCCGGTAGAAACGACGGATGAGCCAGCGTGTGCGTTGTCGACCTCAACCGTCAACGTGAGCGCCACGACCGCCGGCCCATTCACCGTGAACGTCACGACGATAGCGCCGACGCCAACATCGACAAGTTACGTTCCGCGATCGAGTCGCCCCGATCGCGGGCCTCGCAATCTCCTGGGGCTCGCCGCCATTTTGGCGGCCGTTGCAATTCTGATTGTCGCTTCACTAACGACAAAACACAGGCTCGGCCTCGCCCGAGGCATGCGGGTCGCCGCGCTACTTCTCGCACTCGCGGCAGGGCTCGCCGCTTGCGGGGGAGGCGGTAGCGACCCGGTGGCGGCCGACCCGGGCACGCCGCTCGGCACATACACAATCACGGTGACCGCAACGGTGACGGTATCCTCGACCACCGTAACGAGCACAATCCAGCTCCCGCTCATGGTAAATTAGGGCGACGCCTTTGCCTTTCCGGGTGCCCCACTTGCCCTGAGCGCAGCCGAAGGGTCCTCGCGCAGTCTGCGAGGGTGGGACCTCCGCGTTACTTCGCTGCAAGCCTTACCCTGTAATCGCGGTGAGCAGTCTGTTCGAACTAATCTCCGCCGATCCTCTTCGCCATCGCATAAGCATCGATTCCACCGGGGTAGTAATCCCGGCGGGTGCCAAGAATCCGATACCCATGCTTCTGCCAAAACGTGATCGCCGCGGCGTTATTGACGGCTGTATCGAGCGCGATCTCTCGCGCGCCGTTCGCGGCGAGCCGGCGTTCGGTTTCCGCGAGAAGCTGAGAGCCCAGCCCATGCCGCCGGTACGATTCGAGGACATCGATCGTGATGATGTATCCCCAATCATCCTCGTGCGCGGTAACGCAAAATCCCGCGATCGATGCCTCGTGGGATTTGTTCTTGGTATTTCCTGCAGTGCCAGCTTCAGCCACGACGCAATCCGCGCCGGGAAAGCGCAGATAATTGCGAAGCTCGCGCCGCGAGTAGGCGACGGCAGGTTCGTAGCAGAGCTGATCGATTTCGTAGAGCGTCTCGAAATCCTGCGCTCGGTAATCTCGCAGTCGAAATGCGTTCGAGCCTCCTCGCATCGGCGCACCGCTCATCGCAGCACGCCCCGCGCCGGCAAACTACGCCTGCTCGTCGGCGCTTGCCCCGTAGATCGCGGGCACTTTCGCGCCCATGGGCCGAAGGTATGTCGAGAGTTGGCCACGGTGATGAATCTGGTCCAGTAAGAATCCCCACGCCATATTGTAGCCGTGTTCCCGCATCACTTCTTTTCCATCCATCATGAACGGAAGTTTCTCTTCGAAGTGCGACGCGGGAACGGCGTGGAGGCGCTTGGTCAAATCATCGTGCTGCCGGTCGTACTGCGCGGTCACCTCGCCGACCTTCGCGGGGCAGGGAACTTCGACCCAGGTGAACTCGCCTTTCTCCATGGACTCGACGAGCACAGCCTCTTCCCGAACAATCAGCCATGCAATCTCGCGCGCCGTGCGCGCTTTCGGATCGGCGCGATAGTTGCTGCCGTCTTCGGGGATCCGGCCGATCACTTTGCGTGTGGCCGGCCCTTCCTTCTCCCAGTAGGAAAGGTAGAAATCTTTATGGTCCATGGGCCCTCCTCACAGGTTCGCGGATTGATTTTGGTGCGGAGGCATTATAGGCGAATAAAAGGCGAATATCAAGAGTCACAAATACCCGACGACTTGACAGCGCGATGCCTTCGGCCGACGCTTGAGCAGTGGGAATCGAGCGCAACGCATGAGGATACGGCCGGAGTCTGCTGGCTTTATTGTGCTGTTGGGAGCGTGCACGGCAATGCCGCCGCTCTCCGTCGACATGGGCCAGCCGGCAGTAACTCCTATCGCGCATGCGCTGGGATCATCGCCCGCGGCGGTGGCCTATGCGCTGAGTCTCTATATGGTGGGATTCGCGACGGCTCCGGTGATATTCGGCCCGCTGTCCGACCGGTTCGGGCGCCGGCCGGTTCTGCTAACCGGATGCATGTTATTCGCCATCACGGGTTTGGGTTGCGCCGTGGCGCATTCGATGACCTCCTTCATGATCTGGAGGCTGCTCGAAGGCGCCGGAGCGGGCGTGGGAACGGTACTCGCCGTGGCGATCATCCGCGACCTTTTCGAGGGACAGATGGCGCGGGCGAGGCTTTCCTACATGTCCGTGCTGAGCAGCGTGGCACCGATGATTGCCCCGACGCTGGGCGTCTCGATTCTGGCGCTGAGCGGGTGGCGAAGCATTTACGCGGTGCTGGGGACGATCGGCCTGGCTCTGGTTGTGTTCGTGGGCCTGGGCTTGGACGAGTCGGTCGCGAGGGAGAAGACACAAAGTCTGGCGCCCAGGCAGCTTCTGGCCAACTACCGCCGGGTGCTGGGCAACCGCACCTACCGCGGTTACGCGCTGATTTCCGTGCTGAACTTCGGATGCCTTTTCGCGTATATTGCCGCCTCGCCGCTATTGCTGATTAACACATTGGGGGCTTCGCCGCGGCTCTATGGTTATCTGTTCGCACTGACCTCATTTGGGTTCATGCTGGGTGGTACGCTCAACGGGCGCCTCAACACGGCCGGCATCCCGGCATTTCGGCTGCTAGGAACGGGCCTGACGCTGACGACAACCGGCGCGCTTCTCCTATTTCTGCTCTCGTTCACGGGCGCGGCCACACTCGCAACCGTGACACCGCTGCTTCTCGTAATTACCATCGCAAGCTCACTGATAGGGCCCAACGCCACAGTTGGCGCGCTGCACCCGGTGCCGGAGGCCGCCGGGATGGCGTCGTCGATCATTGTTTGCGTGCAGTGGTTGACTGGCGCCGGTGCCGGGGCTCTCGCGGGATTGCTGTTCGATGGGCGCACGCCGAAGGGGCTGGCGGAAGTGATGTCAGGCTTCGCGCTTGCTGCCCTGGCTGTGTTTTGGGGGATCGTTCGCCGGGCGGAGCCGGACACGCGCGAGGCGGTATCTCTGCCGCAAGAAGCCTCGGCAGAGACGATCGAGGGACCTTAGCGCGCGAAAAGGTCTTGGAATACAAACCCCCAAGAATCAAATGCGGAACCTGTGGAAATCGAACCGTGGCGGAATCAGGGGATTCTGTGGTAATCAACGAGGATATGGGCACACTGGAAATAACGCAGAGGAGTTCGTTCGCGCCTGACATGAGCTGGACGCAACAAGTGCCGCAGAGCAAGCGATTGAACTGCATCGCCGCGGCCGAGGGAGTGTTTGCTCAGGCGGAACAGAAACTGGCGCAGGTCGAGAAGACCGGCCTCAACCGCGCGGAGATCCGCGTGGCGGCGTTTATGCCGCGGCTGCCGAATGTGGAAGTCGACCGCGGCTCGCGGCGGTACGCCAGCTACATGGGGAAGAAATTCCGGCAGCATGGCCTGGATTTTCGCGTCGAGGAAGCGCAGAGCGCCGACGCGCTCGAGCTGCTGCTGATGGGCGCGCAAGTCCACGACAATATCTACGGGACGTTTATTTTTTTTCCGGCACCGTTCGGCAAGACCGAGGACTATTTTCTGCGGCGGGTGCGGCCTGAGAAAGACATCGAAGGGCTCACGGTCGAGAACACGGGCCGCATGGCGCTGAACATCAAGACGGTCGACGAAGAAGAGAAGTATGAGGGCGTGGTGCCCTGCACGGCGAAAGCGATCCTCACGCTGCTGCACCAGCACAGCGAGATCAAGAACATGTTTCCGCGCGATGCCCAGCGGAGCGGCCCAACGGTGGCGATTTGCAATAGCTCGCCGCGCATCGGCATTCCGCTGCAAAGCATGCTGATGCGGATCAGGGCCACCGCGCTCATGATTCATCCGCAGACGCGGCCGGAAGTCCGGGAGGCGTATCTCAGGAAGGCTGACATCATCGTGACGGCATTCCCGGCACAGTCCGAGGCGGATCTGGTGCGCGATGTGAAAGACGGCGCTGTGATCATCGACTGTTCCACCGAAGGGAATTTGCATGCGGACGTGCTGCGCAAAGCCGCCTACCTATCGACCCACGACAATCATCTGGGGCAAATCACGACCGCGCTGGCGCTCTACAACACCGCCTTGTGCACGCTCTGGCAGCGCGGGATGAAGGGATAGCCCGCGCCGGGCCGGTGGCGCAGACGGTGTCGCTGCGCGAACCACAAGAACCATCCGCTATTTTATTTCGGCTCCCAAGTCCGGCACAAATCCGTTTTCTGCTGTGGACGTCAGCAGACTCACGACTGCGGTTACCGCGAAGTTGAAACACAATGCAATAAATCCGGCATTCAGACCCATGATGGGATCGTGCTTGGTGAAAATGAGAAAAACGGCAACGAGGACGCCTGTCAGCATTCCGGCGAAGACGCCGGACGTGGTCGGTCGCTTGGAATACAGGCCTAACACAACGCCGGGGAAAAACTGCGCCACGCCGGCATAGCCCAAAAGCAGAAGCCCCACGAGAGTCGTGGAGCTGAAAATGGCGGAACCAAGGGCGGCGCATGTGATCGCCAGGACCGTGATCTTCGCCAACTTTCCAACCTGTTCGTCGGTCATGCCGGGCGCCAGAATCGGGCGGCACAGATTTTTTGCAAATAGGCTTGCCGCTGTGAGCATCAGGATCGCCGCCGGAACCATCGCCGTGAGAGCGCCGGCTCCGCCGATTACCCCGAGGAACCAGGGCGGGAAGGTCTTGCGCACGATCATCAACATGGAGAGGTCGCCATTGGCGAGCCCAGGCAACACCAGAAGCGCGGCCAGGCCTACGAAGAACATGAGCGGCATCGTGATGATGTAGAGGGGCATCACGATGGCGTTCCGGCGCAGCGTATCGCCACTTTTCGCGGCAAAGCTCGCGCCGAAGAATTGCGGCCACATGTAAAACCCAAACGCGCAGAGGAGAACGGTTGATACGTACCAGGCGTGTCCGAGATTCGTGGTCGCGCCGGGCATCACCAGATGGCCGGGTTTGGCGCGCGCGACCGCGGCAAACATCGGGCCAATTCCCCCAAAGTAAATGTATGGCACCGCGACGCCCACAAAAACCGCGGCAAAGAATAGAACAAAGTCCTTCAATACGCTGACCCACGCCACTCCTCGGATCCCGCTGGTGGATACAAAGCCGGCGACGACGGCGAAAGAGATCGCCATGGCCGGCGTGCGATGGATCACTCCGAAACTCGCCACTTCCACAATGATGCCGAGGCCTGTGATCTGAAGCTGCAAATAAGGGATGATGCAGATCATGCCCAAGAGGGCCACGAAGGCGGTCAGATACTTGCTGCGGTAGCGTACTTGAAAGAAGTCGCCCTGTGTTTGAAGGCGATATCTCCTTCCGGCTTCCCAGAGTTCGGGGAGAAAGTAGAAGGAAACCACATATGCCAGGCAGGTGTATCCGATGATATACAGAACGGGCGCGCCTCTGGAGTAGGCCCAGCCGCTCGCCCCGAGAAATGTAAACGTGGTATAGATCTCCCCGGCCATCAGCAGCCAGACCAGCAGCAGGCCAAACCCTCGCCCGCCCACGGTCCACTGTTCCAGATCCATCTTGTGGCGAGATCCGGCAAGAAAACCGATAAACGAACCCGCCGCGACGATGGCAAAAATTATGGTCAGGGCAACGACGGTTGCACTCACGGCGTGCCGCCGTCTTTGCGGCCTAGCTCGGAAGCGCGGTGAGTCTCGAGCCAATATGCGCCCCACATACAGAGTGGGGTGAGAAGCAGCCATGAGATCAACCAGAAAAAGTTGAACGGCAGACCCAAAACCATGGGATAAACGCGGTCCCAAAGGGGCACTGAGAAGCACGAGGCCGCGAATGGAATCAGCCCCAGAAGAATCGCCCCCGGCGAGGGGCGCTTCGCTCGGAACGTTCGATCATCGCGATGTTCCATGTGCGCGGGATTGTAGCAGTATTTTGAGCGGCAGCGGCTGGCTACGTCCTGCCAAGCCGGATTCGAACGCACCCGGTCAGCGCGTTCGCTGCCTTCAAAAGTCGAATGAATTTTGCTGATGTTTGCGCTTCGGACACCGGAGCGACTCGCCCGCCGCATGGTGATGGACAATAGGGATCAGCGACCTAGGAGGACCTGCCATGCGATTCAATTTGCTCGTTGTCGGATTGTTGTGCGCGGCCGTGGCGGCAAGCGTGAGCGCTGCGGCGCGACCCGGAGGGATGGGCACGATCGGTGGCCAGGTGCTGAACGCCGCAGGCAAGGCGGTTTCCGGGGTGCACGTGACGCTGCAAACCACGGATGGCGGGCACCTGCAAGTCGCAGACACGAACGACCAGGGCCGCTTCTGGTTCGCAGAGCTTCCCGAGGGGCAATACTCCGTGCGAGCGTCGGATGGGAGCTACGTCTCCGAATGGCGCGAGGGCGTATGGGTGGCGCCCGGGAAGCAAACCAACGTCGTCCTTCATTTGCGCGCGAAAAAGTAGCTTTGCGCACACGCTGCCGCAAACGGAACTGTTGCACATCTGTGTTCCGCAAGATGCTCTTCCTGAGGCCCATAATCGCTTATGCAGGCGCGAGCGAGATGGTGGCGTTCGTCCGCAAAACGCTGTGGTAACATCCGCGCGTCGGTGAGCCACCCGGAAGCGGGAAACTCAATCAAGGAGCGCGAAGATGCGAACGAGACTAGGAGCGATCGCGGGCCTGGCGATAGCAATGATGTGCGCGTTCGCCATACGCGGCAACGGTGCGACCGCAGATGGCGCGAACCAAGCTGCTGCCGTCGAGCAGCCGTGCGATTACAGCTGCCTGACGGGCGTGATGGACCGCTACCTCAAGGCGCTGGTCGCGCACGATCCGGCGCAGATTCCCGTCGCAGAGCACGTGAAGTTCACGGAGAACACGATTTCGCTGAAACTCGGCGACGCTCTGTGGGGCACCATCAGCGGCATGGGAACCTATAAGCTCTATTTCGCCGATCCGCATGACGGACAAGTCGGGTTCGAGGGCACGATCCGGGAGAATGGCACGCCCGCAATTCTTCTGGCGCGGCTGAAAGTAGCCGGCGGCAAGATCGCCGAAATCGAGACGCTCGTCCACCGGAACGCAGACGAAGCCAAGGCCCTCGAAAAATTCGGCCAGCCCAATCCCGTGTGGGTTCAGCCGCTGACGGCGTCGCAGAAAGTGCCGCGCGAGCAGATGCTGAAGATCGCGGACACGTATTTTGAAGGAATCCTCCATTCCTCGGGCGACATGGTGCCCTTCGATCCGCAATGCAACCGGATCCTCGATGGATTTCAGGACACCAACAACCCCACGGCGAAGGGCTGGTTCGACCTGGACTCCTTCCGTCCCGACTCGATGGGAATTCGGGAGAACATGAACACTGGAGTCTGGACTTACATCCACTCCATCCATCCGCGGCGATACCTGGTGGTCGACGAAAGGATGGGAATCGTCTTCGGCGTCTTCATGTTCAATCATCCGGGGAAGGTGAAATTCGCCGAGGTGAAGGACGTCGGGAAAGTTCCAATGCCGCCGGTGGTCCTGCGGCCGTCGAGCGTCGAAATGGGCGAATTCTTCAAAATCGAAAGCGGCAAAATCCGCCAGATCGAGGGAATCTCCGTGGCGCTGCCGTACGGCTCTCTGACAGGCTGGGAGCACCCAAACTAAGTAAAGCGATTGTCCGTCAGGCATGAGCTACGATTGCGCGGGGGAGAACCCAAGACGATGCCCGAAACGACTTCCGCCAAGGCGCCCACTTCACCCGCGCCACACGAACGGATTCTGAATATCATCATGGGTTTCTGGCAGAGCCGCACTCTGGCGGTTGCTACCGAGTTGGAACTGGCCGATTTGCTCGCGGACGGCCCTTTGTCCGCGGACACTTTGGCCAGCCGCACCAAAACCGATGCATCAAGCTTGTTTCGCTTGATGCGCGCGCTCGAAAGCATTGGAGTCTTTCGACAAGTTTCGGCAGGAGTCTTCGCCAACACGCCGGCAAGCGAGTGCCTGCGCAAAAGCGTTCCCGGCTCGCAATGGGCCAGCGTGCGTACGCTCTTATCCGTGGGCCACGGCCAGTATGAAGCGTGGGCCGGCCTTCTAGGCAGCATCCAAACCGGCGGAACGGCGTTCGATCAGATCTTCGGATGCAGCGCCTGGGAATGGTTCCAGCGCAATCCTCAAATTTTGGCGGTCTTCAATGAGACGATGCGGTCGTTAAGCGCGGCTATCACGCCCGCGGTCACGGCAGCCTTCGACTGGAGCCGCTTTCCACTGATCGCCGACATCGGCGGGGGAATCGGCACCCAGTTGGTGGATATTCTGAAGGCGCATCCGTCTTGCCGGGGAATTCTGTTCGATCAGCCCGGCGTGCTGGCCGGCGCTATCCGTCATGAGCGGGTCGAAGCGATGGCAGGAGATTTCTTCAAGGGCGCGCCTGCGGGTGCCGACGCCTATACCCTCCGCTGGATTCTTCACGACTGGGCCGATCCGGAAGCAAAGGTTATCCTTGATAACGTGCGCCATGCCATGAAACCCGGCTCCCGATTGGTGCTGATTGAAGAAATCGTGCCGGATCCTCCGAAACCCACCTTCGGTATGTGGCTGGACCCTCACATGTTGGTTATGCATGGCGGCCGAGAGCGCACCGCGAGTGAATACCGCGAATTGTATGCGCGGTGCGGATTCGAACTGGAGCAGATCGTGCCAACCGCCTCCGCGCACAGCCTGATCATCGGTCGACCTCGGATCACGCAAAACCTGCGATAAGATCTGGCGACGCGAAGGCGATTGCGTCATCCAATCAGCGATGCCGGAACTCCCGGATATTGCTACTTACATCAGCGCGCTCGAACGACGCATCGTGGGGCAGCCGCTTGTCCGCGTGCGGCTAGCGAGCGTGTTTCTGCTGCGAACCGCGGAACCGCCGATTGCCGCCGTGGACGGGCGCGTGGTGCGCGAGCTCCGGCGTATCGGAAAGCGCATCGCGATTGGCGTGGAAAGCGATCTCTGGCTGGTCCTGCATTTGATGATTGCCGCGCGGCTGCACTGGCGGCCGGCGGGGGCCAAGCTTTCGGGGCGGCAGAATCTGGCGGCGTTCGATTTCCCCAATGGTTCGCTTGTGCTGACCGAAGCCGGGACGAAACGGCGCGCGGCGCTGCATGTCGTCGCGGGCGACGAGGGACTGGCTTCGATCGACCCGGGAGGGATCGACGTTTTCGCGAGCGATCTGGCGGAGTTTCGGGCCGTACTCGCAGCTGAAAATCGGACGCTCAAGCGGGCGCTCACCGATCCGCGGCTGCTGAGCGGCATCGGCAACGCCTATTCGGATGAGATTTTGCATGCGGCGCGGATGTCGCCCGTCACGCTGACGCACAAGCTGAAGGACGACGAGTGGGAACGGCTTTTCGCTGCCACGCGCGAAACGCTTGCGCTATGGATCGAGCGGCTGCGCGCCGAGGCGGGCGATGGCTTTCCGGAGAAGGTGACTGCGTTTCGCGAGGATATGGCGGTGCACGGGCGGTACGGGCAGGCATGTCCGAGATGCGGAGAAAAGATTCAGCGGATTCGTTACGCGGATAATGAGACGAATTACTGCGCGCGGTGCCAGACGGGCGGGAAGGTGCTGGCGGATCGAGGATTGTCGCGGCTGCTGGGAGCGGATTGGCCGCGGACGCTGGAGGAACTCGAGGCCCTCAAGCGGCGCTAGCCCCAAGCGGCAGTTACCATTTCCTCAGGTCTTTGAAGTCGTCGCGCACTTTGTCGATTCGTTCGCGGTAGGCGGACGCATCGCCATACGGGAGGAAATGCAAATACCGATCGTGGGCGTGCTGGATTCGGCGAGCATGTTTGATCGGGCACCAGTGCTGTTCGGTTCGCCCTGCGATTTCGACGACGTAGGCGAGCAATCCATTCGCATACGAGCAATACATGCAGTTCAATCCTTCGAGCGCATTCAGATATCGCAATTTGTTCCGGTCGATCGCCATGTAATCCTTGCGCCGCGCCTTGGGTATGCCATACACGGGAAAGCAAACGGCCTGATACGTCGAGACGAAGAGGTCAAGCAGCACAAACGGGATGAAGCAAGCGTAGATGAAAGGCGCGGTCAGCACCGCGAGGATTCGGGAATGCACAACGTAGCGAAGAAGCGAGGTCTTTAGCTTCCGGTGCTCCCGCTTGATCTCGTCGGAAAACCATACCTCGCCTTTCCGAAGCTCATAGAACTGTGATTCGACCTCCTCTTTCAGTTGCTCGATCCCGGGAAGTTGGATAAGAGGCTCGGGTTTCTTCGGGTCGTGATCGGTCATAATTCTCCTCGCGCTTAAGCGCATGGAGCGTACACCCGTTCGGGCGAAACGACGACGGACAAGAGCCTCGGCAGCGTGTGCTATAAGAACAGATCGGGAGATTCGGCAGCGCGGCGAGGCTGGGCGATAGGTGGCAAGATGCAGAGCGGCAGAGCTAGAAGATTATTCGTGCGAGCCTGCGCGCTGCTGCTTGCGCTTGTGATGTCCCTGGCGTGGCCGCCGCCGAGCGGGGCGTACGCCGTGCTGGCGCACGAAGCGATCATCGACAGCGCGTGGGATACCAATATACGGCCGCTGCTCTTGAAGCGCTTCCCGAATGCCACTCCCGAGGAACTGAAAGAAGCGCATGGGTATGCGTACGGCGGCGCGATTATTCAGGACATGGGCTACTACCCGCACGGAAACAAATTCTTCAGCGACTTGACCCACTACGTGCGAAGCGGAGATTTCGTTTTGGCGCTGCTGCGCGACTCGAAGGATCTCGACGGCTACGCTTTCGCGCTCGGCGCCCTTTCGCATTACGCAGCGGATAACGAAGGGCACAGTATCGCCGTGAATCGCTCGGTTCCCATCCTGTATCCCAGCACGGAAAAGAAATACGGCGACGTGGTGACATACGAAGAGAATCCGCTCGACCATGTGAAGACGGAGTTCGGATTCGACATACTGGAAGTCGCGCAGGGACGCTACGCTCCCACGGCTTACCACGACTTCATCGGTTTTGGGGTGGACCTGCCGCTGTTGGAGCAGGCGTTTCAGGAAACCTACGGACTCGATCTCAAGAGCGTTCTCGACGACGAGAACAAGGTGCTGGGTTCTTACCGTTACGACGTCAGCCGGCTTTTGCCAAAGGCCACCCGGGTTGCGTGGAGCTTGAAGAAGGACGACATCCGGCGGGATCAGCCCGGCATCACGAAAAGGGAGTTTCTCTACAATATCAAGCGCTCGAGTTACAGGAAGAATTGGGGCAGAGATTATCAGCCGCCCACTCTGGGCGAACGGTTTTTGGCTTTTCTGGCGTCGATCATCCCGAAGATCGGCCCGCTGAAGGTGCTGGAGCTGCGAACGCCGACGCCGCAGACGGAGCAGATGTTCGAGGCGAGTTTCAACGCGGCTCTGGATCATTATCGGAAACTGCTGAGCGAAGTGGAGGCCGGCCAACCGGACATCCCCAACGACAATTTCGACACCGGCAGCGTAACCGGCCCGGGGAAATATTGGCTGAACGATGAGACGCAGGCGGAATTGCTCGACGCGCTCGCCAAACAAAAGTTTAGCGGCGCTTCGCCGGAGATCCGGGCCGAGCTGCTGCAATTCTTCGCGGACCCGAATGCGCCCTACGCGATCAAGCGGAAGAAGAAAGAGTGGGCCAAAGTTCAGGCTGAGCTCGCGCAACTGCGGCAAGCGACGCCCGCGACGATGGCCCGTGATGCGTACGATCCTTCGCGGTGACCAACCATTCTCCTGCAGGCAAACCGACAGAAACGCCGCGGCAATGGTTCAGGTCATGATATTGAGTGTGGAGTTGATCGAGTCTCGATGGAGGGCACCGTGAGGATCAAATTCTTGGTTTTCGGCGTGATGGTTGGGATTTTGGCGCTGGTCCCGGTATTGGCGGCGGAGCAATTCAAGGCGCCGGCGACTGCTCCAGTGCCTCCGCAGATCGCCGCCGCCCGAAGCGTGTTTATTGCGAATGGAGGCGGAGAGAGCTTGGATACCGTGATCGATCAGACGGTGTTCAATGGCGGCCCGGATCGCCCCTACAACGAGTTCTACGCGGCGATGAAGGGATGGGGACACTATCAAATCGCAGATTCGCCCGCGGCCGCCGACCTGGTCTTCGAAATCAGCTGGAACCTTTCGGATACGGGGTTGAAGCTTCCCGTCCTCGGACAGCTTCGATTGCTGGTGATCGACCCTAAGACGAACGTCACGCTCTGGACCCTTACAGAGTACGTTCGAGGAGCGATCCTGCTCGGGAACCGCGACAAGAACTTTGATTATACGATGACTGCGATCGTCAATCGCATGAAGGCGCTGGAAGCGCTGGCGCCGCCGACGGCACAATAACGAGCAGCCCGCGGCGGGTCAGGGCGGCAGGTTATTCTGCGGCAAATCGACCGCAGAGTTAGCTCGGGCTGTCGGAACTTGGCGTGCGCTGCCCGCGTCCGTTCGTTTGACACGTCTGTGGCCCTCTTCTATTATGCGAAACAGAGGCTGCGACGACGCCAACAGGGCTGCAAAATGCTTAGCATTCCGCACCTTATCGTGATTTTTGTGGTGGCTTTGGTCGTGTTCGGGCCGGAGAAGCTGCCCGAATTGGCGCGGAATTTCGGCAAGGTGATGTCGGAATTCCGGCGCGCCACGGGCGACCTGCGCACGACATTCGAGGGCCACATGCGCGACCTCGAGCGCGAGGCCGATACGCGCCGAATCGCGGCTGTGCCGCCGCCCGCATCCGCCGCTGCCACAGGACCCGCGACGCAGTCCTCCGCAGGGCCCCAGCCTGTTCCTTCCGAACCGGCGCGGGCGGTGCCGTCGCAGCCGTCCGATGCGCCGCTCGGCCAGGCAAACGCCGCCGCAGTCGAGGCGGGCGTGATGGACCCGATGCACGATCCCTATCTCCCGGGATACGATTTCGACGAGCCGCGGAATCCCGAACTGCATCCGGAATCCGCCCAAATCTCCGCAGCCGACAAGGCGCCCGAGGCAGACGAGAAATCCCCGGAAAAAGTCCCCCAAAAGTAGACGATGGCCGCCCCCGTACAGCCTGAACGATTGCTCCGCGACCGAAAAGAGGAAGAAGCCGGCGGGTCGATGTCGTTTTTCGACCACCTGGTCGAATTGCGCAAGCGCATCGTGAGCAGCCTGGCCGCAGTGGGCATCGGGATGATAGTGGGCTTCTTCGTTGCCCGGCGGTTCATCACGTTCATCACGCAGCCGATGATCGATGCGCTCAAGGCGAACCACATCGATCCGAATCTCTATTACACCAACCCTGCGGGGTACGTGAGCCTGGTGATCACGCTTTCGCTGTATCTCGGGATCGTGCTTGCGATGCCGTGGGTGCTGTATCAGGTGTGGCTGTTCGTGGCGCCGGGACTTTACAAGCACGAGCGGCGCGCCGTGGCGAGCTTTATCACGTCGGCGATGTTTCTATTTCTGTGCGGGCTCGTCTTCGGGTATTACATCATGCTGCCGCGGGTGCTGACGTACATCGTGGGGTTCGCGAACGAAGGGCCGATCAAACCGCTGATCAACGTGAACGAGTATTTCGAGCTGATCGTGGTGGTGCTGGTGGGACTCGGCGTGATCTTCGAAATGCCGGTCGTCGTGTTCATCCTTTCGATGTTCGGGATCGTGACGCCGAAATTTCTGTTGAAGAATTTCCGCTATGCGATGCTGCTGATTACGGTGGCGGCGGCGATCGTGACCCCGACGCCGGATGCGACCACGATGATCGTGTTCATGGCACCGATGGTGGGGCTGTATTTCGTGAGCGTGCTGGTGGCGTACTTGGTGGTGCGGAAAAAGCGCAAAAAGGAACAGACCGAGGCCGGGGCGTGATCGCGTGAGCCGGATGCGGAGAGCGCTTCTCGCGGTGGTGCTCGCGACGATTGCGATTTTGCCAGCCGCTTGCGGGCACGATTCCGCGCCGGCTGGCGCTTCCGCGGTTGCTGCCCCAGCGTCTTCAGGCCCGACCGCGACCCCGGCTTCGACGCAACGGCTGGCGATCTCGCCAGCCGATGCGGCTTTGCCTGCCGCGCAGACCGGCGGCTTCGACGGCGCCGCCGCGTACGACTACACCGCAAAGCTTGTTGCGTTTGGCCCGCGACCGCCTGCATCGGATGCCATTCACCGCACGCAGGACTACATCGTTGGGCAGCTGAAAAGCTTCGGCTGCGCCGTCGATACGGATGATTTTCACGCGGACACGCCGATCGGTTCGCTGGCGATGAAAAACATCATCGCGAAAGTTCCCGGCACGGGGCGGGGAATCATTTTGCTGCTGACGCATTACGACACGCTGCGGCTGGATAATTTCGTTGGCGCGGATGATGGAGGATCATCGAGCGGGCTGATGCTGGAAATGGCGCGGCTGCTTTGCGCCGGACCCAGGCGCAAATATGCGGTCTGGATCGCGTTTCTCGATGGCGAGGAAGCGCAAGTGGTGCAGAACGGCGTCGCGCAGTGGACGTCGACGGACAGTGTCTACGGCAGCCGCGAACTGGCTGCGCGCCTCGATCTTTCGGGCGACCTGAAGCGCGTTCGCGCTGTGATTCTCGCTGACATGATCGGCCAGAAAAATCTGGAAATCCCGCGCGAATCGAGTTCGACGCACTGGCTCACGAATCTGATATGGAGCACCGCCGCCCGGCTTGGCTACCAGAGCGTTTTCGTTTCGAGCGAGGAAGCCGTCTCCGACGATCACGGCCCGTTTCTTGACCGCAAAGTTCCCGCGGCGGACATCATCGAATACAGCGGTTACGTGAACCTCGGCGATTGGCACACGCCGCAGGACACGATGGACAAACTCAGCCCGCGCAGCTTCTCGATTGTGGGGCATGTGATCCTCGAATCGGTGGCTGAGCTCCAGCGGTAAGGATTTCTCCCGCCGCGGGAGGCGTCATGCTCGCCGCGGTGTTCGGTGCGCGCCTAGCACCCGCGCCGGCAGCGTGACGATCGCCCAAATCAAGTCCAGCACCCCGCTTACAGCGATCCCAAGGATCCGGAACGGCAACAGAATCAGCCAGACGATCGGGTAGAGCACCAGCGCCAGCAGGGCCAGCGGCCAGCACAGCACGAACAGAATGCACCAAAGGACGAACGTCAGCATTCGCTTCCGGCCTCCCCTTTAGATTACGCTCGCGAGTGCGAATTTGTTCCATGCTGGTTTGCTTCCTCAATATGCTTTCTTTTTGCTACATTGGCCTTCTCGCATGCCGACGATTCGCGTAACCAGCTCTAGCGGCCCTTACAACATATACTGCACGCCCGGCGCGCTCGTTCGCGCCGCGTCGCTCGTCGAGCGTCTTGGCGATTCCACCGGCACGTTCCTTCTTTCGTCGCCGACCGTCTGGCGGCATTGGGGCAGGCCGCTGGCCAAGATTTTCGGCAAAGCCGCGCGCGGCGCGATCCTCTTCGATGACGCCGAATCGGCGAAGCGCATGGCGACCGTGGAGGGCATCGCGCGCGAGCTGGTTCGGGCGGGCGCGGATCGACGCGCGGTGGTGGTTGCTGTTGGCGGCGGCGTGGTGGGCGACGTCGCCGGTTTTGCGGCCGCTACGTATTTGCGCGGCGTGCGCCTCGTGCACATTCCGACGACACTCGTGGCGCAGGTGGATAGCGCGATCGGCGGAAAAACGGGCGTCGATCTGCCGGAGGGGAAAAATCTCGTCGGCGCGTTTTATCCGCCGAGGCTGGTGATTGCCGATCCCACGACGCTAGCTACGCTGCCGCACCGCGAATTTCGCGCCGGGCTCTATGAGGTGATCAAGTACGGCGTGATCGCTGATGCAAAGCTTTTCGATTTTCTCGAGCGGCGCATGGACACGATTCTTCGCCGCGATCCGCGCGCGCTCGGCTGGATTATTCCGCGCTCGGCTGCGATCAAGGCGCGCGTCGTGAGCGCGGATGAGCGCGAAGGCGGCTTGCGGCAAATCCTGAACTTCGGGCACACGCTCGGGCACGCGCTCGAGACGGCCACCGGCTACAAGCAGTTTCTGCACGGCGAAGCGGTCGGCTGGGGGATGCTGGGGGCGACGCTGCTGGCTGTTGGCACGGGGCGCCTGCGCGAGTCGGACGCCGAGCGGATTATCCGGCTTATTGCGAGCGTCGGGCCGCTGCCATCGCTCGGCAAAATTCGCTCCGCCGAACTTCTCCCGATTCTTGCGAGCGACAAGAAGACGCGCGCGGGCCGCGTTCGCTGGGTTCTGCCGCGCAGGATCGGCAGCACGCAGTGGGGAATCGAGATTCCGTGGCGGGTCGTTTCGCATTCTTTCGCTGCGCTGCCGGCGATTGCGCGCCATGCGGGCCTGCGCGCGAAATAGGCTCGCAGATTCTTGGCAGTTAACCTTTCGCTAAACCTGTACCTTCGGCCAGTCGCCACAGACAATCGCGGTCGGTTATTCTGAGTACACCGATGTTACGGCTCGACTACATCTCATGCGTGCTCACAGTGATCTCGACGATCTTGGTCGGGAAGAAGATGTGGCACGGATGGATAGTGGCCGCGTTGAATAGCGCGATCATTTGCCTGATCGGGTTTCGGACGGCTCAATTCGGGTTCGTTCCGGCCAACCTCTTCTGCATCGGGCTTTACGCCAACAACTTGTCGCGATGGCGCCCCAAGTAAGGGCGATCACGCGATTCCTTTTGCGCCGCCTGCGCCGCAGCATGTAGTCTTACATCCGGGCTTTACGTTTCCAATTCACTTATGATCGCAGCGCCTAAGTCGCCGCCTCTTCCCGGCACGCGCCCTGAAGGCTCGCGTGATGAACGCGAGGCTTCCGCGCGCGTGCGCGAAATGTTCACGCGGGTCGCCCCGCGCTACGATTTCCTGAATCATCTGCTGTCGTTCTCGCTGGATCATCTTTGGCGACGGCGCACTGCGAAGCGTTTCGCCGAAATCCTGCGGCGGCCTGACGCATGCGTGCTGGATGTATGCTGCGGCACCGGCGACCTGGCGTTTGCGCTCGATCGCTGGCGCCCGCATGCCTCCGACGGTGGCGTGCAACCGTTGCCGATCCTTGGGAGCGACTTCGTCGAGCCGATGCTGACGCGCGCACGCGAGAAAGCGCGCGCCTCCGATCGTCCGCTCGTTTTCGCGGCCGCCGACGCGCTGCATCTGCCGTTCGCGGACTCGAGTTTCGATCTGGTGACGACGGCCTTCGGATTTCGCAACCTTGCGAATTATGAAGACGGGTTGCGCGAATTTGCACGCGTGTTGAAGCGGGGCGGGGAACTGGGGATCCTCGAATTCACCGAACCGTCGTCCGGGCCGATGGCCGGTTTCTTCCGCTTTTATTTCCAGCACATTTTGCCGCGCATTGGCGGCGCGATTTCGGGCAACGCCGAGGCTTACAAATATCTTCCCGGTTCCGTCGCGAAGTTTCCTTCGCCGCCTGAGCTTACCGCGCTCATGGAGCGCACCGGCTTCACGGATGTCCGCATCGCTTCATGGAATTTCGGCAGCGTGATCCTGCACTCGGCCCGCCGCGTGTAGTGAAGGTCATAGCGCGGCGGCCGCAAAAAGCCTCACCCCGGGAAAGCGGGGTGAGCTACATTAAGGCTATGCCTGAATCCACCGGAAGCTCGATTGTCGATCTTCGCAGCGATACTGTGACGCGGCCGACGCCGGCGATGCGGCGGGCGATGGCCGAGGCTGAAGTCGGCGACGATGTGTACGCCGAGGACCCCACGGTCAACCGCTTGCAGGCGCGCGCTGCGGAAATCTTTGGGCGCGAGGCGGCGCTGTTTTTTCCGTCCGGCTCGATGGCCAATCTCACCGCGATCAAGACGTGGACGCGGCCCGGCACGGAAGTGATCTGCGAGGGGCACGCGCACATCTACCTTTACGAGATGGCGGCGGTCTCGGCGATTGCCGGCTGCATGCCGAATACGGTGCCAACGGAGGAAGGCGTTCTCACGTGGGACCTAATCGAGCCGGCGATCCGGCCGCATATCTACTACCGCGCGCAAACCTCGCTGATCGAACTCGAGAACACGCACAACATGCACGGCGGTACCGTCTATCCGCCCGCGATCATCGACGACATTTGCGAGCACGCGCATGCGGCAGGCATTCCGGTACATCTGGATGGCGCGCGCATTTTCAACGCTTCGGTAGCCACAGACCGCAGCGTCGGCGACATTACGAAGAAGCTCGATTCGGTGATGTTTTGCCTCTCGAAGGGGCTGGGCGCGCCGGTCGGGTCGATGCTGGTCGGCTCGCGCGATTTCATCGAGAAGGCGCGCGCGACGCGCAAGCTGCTGGGAGGCGGGATGCGGCAGGCGGGGGTGCTTGCGGCTGCGGGACTTATCGCACTCGAGGAGTCGCCGAAGAATCTGCATCGCGACCATGAGAATGCGCGTTATCTCGCCGAGGGTTTGGCACGATTGCCGGGCGTCGCGATCGACCCAAAGAAAGTGGTGACGAATATCTTGATCTTCGACGTCACGGAGACCGGTCGCACAGCTGCCGATATCTGCGCCGCGCTTGCCCAGCAAAACATCCTCGCAGGGCCGACCGGGAAGTACGCCATTCGCATGGTGACGCACTACGACGTGGACCGCGCCGGGATTGACCAGGCGCTCGCGGCGATTGGCGAAATCCTGACCGAGCGCGCCACAACGGCGCGTTAATCAGTCGCTGCATCGGTTCCCCAACCGCAGCGGCAATTTTGCCCACCCCGGGGAATTTTTTGCGCGCCTTGCCTTCCGAGAACCGCCTCGCACCACGGGCACAAATTGGCTCACGACCTTCAAAAGGCTAAGTCGTGTGTGCGCAATGCGGGCGCTCTTCACTGAAACGGCACATCGCGATGAGAATGAGCGCGCCTGCATGTCCCTTCGGCCAAAGCGTTGCCTTTATCTGAAACGACTTTCCGCCGCACCCAGCCGCCGCGGCATATCCGGGGGAAACAATGGCTACAAATGCAGGGGTGCTGGACACACGGATGTTGGCTGAACAGGCCACGGGCATTGAAAAGCGCCTGTGGCAGGCAGTGATTGTAACAGCGATTCAAGAATGGATTTCCGGCCCTCTTCGCTCGAAACGGCAGGCTGAAGAATACCTCTTTCAAGATCAGAAGGATTTCCCGGTCGTTTGCCAATCCGCCGGAATGGACGCCGACCGCCTGCGCGCCAAGCTCAATCGCCTCTTACGCCAGAACCCGTCGCTCGCAGCATCCGCCGATCTGTTTAGCCGCTGAATCGCACAGCTCGGCCAACATCTGCTGAAGCCTTCCCGCAGATGTGAACGCGCGGCCCCCCATCCGCCACCGGGGCCGCGCGTTTTCATTGCGCCCGTCACCGGAATAAATGCTGCATCGGAAAGGCATATAGCGGGCAACGTCCGCGAGTGGGGTGCATCCTAAAGCTTTGTGATAAATTCAGGCTCGATTTGAGAGGTACCGTGCGAAAGGCAATCGTTCTCGTGGCGGCGACCGCGGGGTTCTCAATTGCCTCCTATTGGGCGGTCTTCGCCCAAGCCCCTGGCGGCCCAGCGGTTCCGCCGCGCGTGATCGAGATATCGGCGAAGAAGTACGAGTTCACTCCAAACGAAATCCACGTTCGCAAGGGCGAGCACGTCGAGCTGCGAGTGCATTCCGAGGACGCCACGCACGGCGTGAAGCTGGACGTCTACCCCGAGGGAGTCACAGACAAGAGCATGCCCGGTCTGATGTTCGATCAGCCGGACGAAAACGGCAAAGTGAAAAAGGGCATCGATCAGGTGGTCGATTTCGTCGCCGAAGAGCCTGGCACCTACGACTTCAAGTGCGCGAAATTCTGCGGCTTCGGCCACGACAAAATGAAGGGCAAATTGATTGTTGATCCATAGGCATTTGCCATGTTTACTCAGGCGCGCTCAGGGTAAGCTGCCGCTTGGCGCGACTGCGCTCGAAGCGTATCGTATAACCAATGAACCTATACGGCGGAATTTCGCACCAGGACTCCCGCGAAACCGTTCGACGCGAAGCCGAAATTGATCCTGCGAAAGTCGTTCCATTCGGGCGCTACGGTGCGGGTCTCTTTACGGGACATCCGGTTGGGCTGGTCGTCGTGTTGGGCATGCTGTTTATGGGCTTCGTAGGGCTGCCCGGCGCACACTGGTTCTATGGCGGCGCGCTGCTTTTGGGTTGCGTGTGGGGGTTTTTCCTGTGGCTGCGTCACCGGTAGACGGCGATTTCTGTGGCGGCTTGCTGGGGCTATCTCTGGAATTCTACCGTCAGGATCATGTGTCCCGCGGTGGGTTTCCCGCCTTTGAGCGCAGGCTGGAATATCCATAGCCCAACGGCTGCTTCGGCCGAGCTCTCAAGCACGCGTGGACCCGAAACGAGCTTCATCTGCCTCAAGTTTCCCTTTTCATCGATCACGGCGTCGAGCGTCACAATGCCGTCCAGGTCGAGGTCTTTCGCCCACTTGGGAAGCGGCGGCTGGTATTGAGAGAGGATTCTTGCGGGAATCGTCTCGGGACTTAGTTCACCCCTTCGAGGTTTCGCTTCTCCCACGGGCGTCTGATCGGAGCTGAGCGCGCCGGGGCCTGGTTCCATGCGGAACGCGACCGGTGGGGCGGGGTTCTCAACTTCTTTGGCACTCCGCGCGGATACAGCCTTTACCGCCATCGCCGCCGGACTCTTCGCAATTCGCGCGGCAGGCACTTGTGCGACGGCGGGCGGCTGAATCTTTGCCACTGGCCGAGCAGGCCCGGCTTCGGTCTTGCTTGCCTTCGCGGATGCTGTTTTCGCCGGCCCCATCATCGATGGCGACGCCTTAGCGTGTAGCGCTGGGACCTTCGCCCGTGCGATGGCAGCCAACGACAGAGTGCTCCCGGGGTACAGCATGCGGGTTACGTCCCAAGAAACCCCCAGCGCCGCTCCGATCACGATGAACGCGATGATTCCGAGGGCGATCGGGTTTTTGCGGACCGTGAGCTCGCGGATTCCGTGCAGGCGAAATGCGAGCGTCGAAAATGCCCTCGCTCTGGGCGTGACGCCGGGGGCGGCATCGCCATGCAACGTAGCGTCCGCCGCGGCTTGTTGCTGTGCCTCATTTTCGGCGTGCTTGGCAGACGTTCGTTTGGCGATCGCTTTGGCATATCTTGCCAGGATTCCGGCCAATTGTTCGGCGTCTTTCGCGTCGTCGACTTCCGCCACGGGGGCAGGCTCGGAAGATGGTTCCAACTCTGCGGGCGCAGGAGAAAAAGCTGGTCCCGGCGGGGTTTCGGCAATAGCCACAGCCGTAGCCGCAGGAACTGCTGTGTCGGCTGGCGCGCTGGATTCCGCGCCGGATTGGATGATCGGGGTAGCTGTCGCGCCTTTCGGTGCCGGTGGCGCCGATTCTTGCGCGGCAGTTTCCTCGCCGATATTCGCAGGGCGGTCGCTCGGGGCGTTCCAAAAGTCCGGATCGTGAATGGTGAACTCGAGATCCGTGGCGCCTTCTTGGCCCGGGGCCGGCGCCTCGATCACGCGGCACAGGATTTCTCTTCCGGATAGTTCGTTGCGCAGAAAGAGGGATTGTCCGGTGGCGACTCTTGCTTTGAGATTGATCGCAGCGCCGTTGTCAAAGATCAGCGTGGTCTTCAGGGTTTCGGTGAATAGTTCGCGTCGATCCGTTCCAGCGACGATCTGCGATCCTTGGATCGTGACGGGGATCTCACGGGCGATCACTTGAGGTGTTGGAGTGGAGTCAGCCATTCTTCATCGTCCGTTCGACCGAGGTCCCAGCATGGGCGTTATTGTTCCCCCGACGTAGACACATCCCCCGGGCGCAGGCACGGTTTCAGTGCCCGGCGCGCAGACAGAGTTTGCGCTCCTTATATGGTGCTCCTAGAAGCACTTGGCAACAATAGGCTAGTAGTACTAGTTCCATGGTAGCAACCGTGGTAGAGGCCGTCTATCTCCGGGTGAGGATTATCATTCTGCGGGAGATAGCGGCCTAAGTATTGTGCGTTGGGCTAGCCGCGGCCGATGAAGGGCATCTTGGTCGCCATCACCGTCATGAACTGGACGTTCGCGTCCAGCGGGAGCGACGCCATATAAACGACCGCGCGCGCCACGTCTGCGGGATCCATCGTAGGCTCGACTTCAATCGTGCCATTGGCCTGGGGCACGCCTCTCTTCATCCTTTCCGCCATGTGCGTGGCCGCGTTTCCGATGTCGATTTGGCCGCAGGCGATGTCGTACTTTCGGCCATCGAGCGACGTCACTTTGGTGAGGCCGGTGATTCCGTGTTTTGAAGCAGTATAGGGCGCGGAATTCGGCCGAGGGGCATGCGCCGAGATCGAACCGTTGTTGATGATGCGGCCGCCCCGCGGTTCCTGGCTCTTCATGATCTTGAAGGCTTCCTGCGTGCAGAGAAACGGGCCGGTGAGGTTCGTGTCGACCACGGCCTTCCACCGCTCGTAGGTCAAGTCCTCGAGCGGCCCTCCGCTGGAGATGCCAGCGTTATTGAACAGCAGATCGAGGCGGCCGAATGCATCTTTCGTTTTCGCGAAGAGTGCGCGCACGGAGGCGGGATCGGTAACGTCCGTGGGCACAACGAGGCCTTGCGAATTGGCCTGCTTCACCTCGAGCGCGGTGGCCTCCAGCGCATCCTGGCGCCTTCCGGAAAGGACTACCGAGTAGCCTTCTCGCGCAAGCGCAATCGCGACGTACTTGCCGATGCCGCTGCCTGCGCCAGTGATGATGGCAATTTTCGACGATGCGTGAGGCGATGAGTCCATAGAGTATCCTCCGAGGCAAGGATGATAAATCAAAGAGGGCGACTTATGTGCTCGGCTGCCTCCCGATAGACTGGTTGCGATGGCCTGGAAGAGCGGGTACAGTTCCGGCGCGGGCAATCATCCGAAGAGGTCTCATATGGATCCATCGACTGCGGCATCTCCGTCAGGCTCGGCTGATCGTGGCCTTGGCTTTCTCACCGCGCTGCAAGCGGCCGAAGCCATTCGCGAAAAAGAGATTTCGTCGGTGGAGCTGACGCGCCACGTTTTCGAGAGAATCGAACGCTTCAACCCTGCGCTCAACGCCTTCGCGTATCTACTGAGGGAAGATGCGCTGGCTCGCGCGAAGCAAGCAGACGAGGCGCTTGCGCGCGGGGATTCGCTCGGAGTGTTCCATGGCGTTCCCGTCAACGTGAAGGAAAGCTTTGCAGTGGCGGGGCATCCGTGCACGTGGGGATTGCCGCCGTTCAAGGATTCGAAGGCGCCACGGAATTCCGTGGTCGTGGATCGATTGCTGGGCGCGGGAGCGGTGTTGACCGGTGCCACGAACGTGCCGGTCAATCTCGCCGATTGGCAATCCTACAATCCGATTTACGGGACGACGAATAATCCGTGGGACGTGAAGCGCTCGCCGGGCGGGTCTTCCGGAGGATCGGCGGCGACGCTGGCAGCGGGGCTCGGGTATCTGAGCGTCGGGAGTGATATCGGCGGCTCGATACGCGTGCCGTCAAATTTCTGCGGAATTTATGGGCACAAGCCGACGCTCGATTTGGTGAGCCAGAGCGGCCATCAGCCAGGCGGTGTGCCGACCGCGCCGGGATTCTCGACTCTGTTGGCCGTTGCCGGGCCGATGGCACGAAGCGCGCCCGATCTGCTTGCGGCGCTGCGAGTGTTGGGAGGACCCGAACGCTGGGACGCCAAAGCATGGAAATGGGAACTGCCGCCCGCACGCGGCCAGAGTCTGAAGGAGTTTCGCGTCGGCTATGTGCTCGACGATCCGATCGCTCCGGTCGCGTCGGACGTGCGTGCGGCGCTCGAAAAAGTGGTCGAGAGCATAGGCCGGGCGGGCGCGAAGATGAAGCCGGGATGGCCAGCCGGATTTCAGCCGTCGGCGCTCCTGCACACTTACCGGTACCTACTGTTCGCGTTCGAAATCAGCATGTCTCCGCCGGAGGCGCAGGAAGAGCAACGGCAGAAATTCGAGGAGATGGCAGGCCCGGCGGTCGCTGCGACTCTTACGTCGTTCACGCACTGGCAAGCGCAGAATTTGGAGCGCGTGAGATTCCGGGCCCGATGGCAAGCCTATTTCGATGAAGTGGATGTATTCCTTTCGCCGGTGACCTTCACGGCCGCGTTTCCACACGATCACAGCGAACCTCAGAGCCGGCGCTCGATTGCCACGGCCGGCGGGCCGCGAAGCTACATGGACGGCCTGAACTGGATCAGCCCCGCCACGCTGACCGGATGCCCGGCAACCGTCGCACCAGCCGGCCGCACCGAAGCGGGACTGCCGGTGGGAATTCAGATCATGGGGCCATATTGGGAAGATGCGACGACGATCATCTTCGCGGATTTGCTGGCGCGGGAGATCCGTGGATTCGTGCCGCCGCCCGGCTACGGCAGTTAGCCTCTCTCGGCAGCGCACATCGTGGAGACCTTCTCGGTGCCTCCGTGTCTCTGTGGCAAATCCCTGTTTCGCTTTTCGATCTTCTGCTTGTTAAAATCAGAGGTTGCGCAGAAAGGATTTTTTACTCTTGAAGATTCGGCCCGCTGTTTTGGCGTTGGCAATTATTCTGGGCTTCGCAATCATCGGATGTAGCAAGAAAGAAAACGAAGATTCTTCGGCTCCGCCCGAACCCACCGCCGTAGTCGACCCGGCCACCGCGGGCACGATCACGGGCACGGTCACATTCGAGGGCATGCCGCCCAAGTTTCACGCAATCGATATGAGCGCCGAGCCGGCGTGCGTGCAGGAGAATCCGAAGCCTGTGGTCCCGCCGATTGTTGTGCTCGGGCCTCACGACGCGTTGGCCGACACGGTCGTCCATATCAAATCCGGCCTCGGCGCCTATCGCTACGACACACCGAACGACCCGGCGGTCCTCGACCAGAAGGGTTGCATGTACGTCCCGCGCGTGCTCGCCTTTCGCACCAATCAGCCGCTCGAGATCAAGAACACCGACCCGGTGACGCACAACGTCCACCCAATGCCGCGCGAAAACAAATCGTGGAACCGCTCGCTGCCCGAGAACGCGCCGCCGTTCATGACGAAATTCCCGCATCAGGAGCTGGGCATTCCAGTCGCGTGCAACATCCATCCGTGGATGCGCGCGTTTCTTTTCGTCTTCGATAATCCCTACTACGACATGACGACCAAGGCCGGCACATTCGAGATGAAAAACCTCCCGCCCGGCACCTACACAATCGAAGCCTGGCACGAATACCTCGGCACACTCGACCAGACCGTCACCATCTCCCCCAAGGAATCCAAGTCGATTTCGTTCAATTTCACCGCGTCTCACTGAGGCTTGTGCCGTTTGCGCAGACGCGAGGTTTCCGATAAAATTTGATGTTACAGGATTTACTGTACGATCCCTGAGGGAATGGCAGAGACACAACACCGAATCAGCCCGGCCTTCGACGCGGCCGACGAGTATCGTCCCGAACCGCCCCCTGAACCCGAAATCCCAGCATGGAAAGGCGGCAGTCTGCGCATCGGCATCCACACGTCGATTGCAGGGGACGTGATCGGTGCCCTCGAAATGGCGCACGGACTGGGCGCGAATGCGCTGCAGATCTTTTCGTCGAGCCCTCGTATGTGGGCGCGCGGAAACTCGCGCATTGCTGAGACCGAGGCGGCGCGGTTTCGCGCGCGGCGCAAGGAACTCGGGCTTGGGCCGCTGGTGATTCACGCGAACTACCTGATCAATCTGGCTTCGCCGAATCCGGTGCTGCGCACGCAGTCGGTGCAGGGGTTTCACCAGGAACTCGTGCGAGGTATGGCGCTCGGTGCGGATTTTCTGGTTGTGCATCCGGGGAGCCGGCTCGAGAGTTCGGTCGAGGCAGGCGTGGCGGCGATTGCGGAGTCGCTGAAGCAGGCCGCGCGCGCGCTGAAGCTCGGCGAGCTGCGCATTCTGTTCGAAAACACCGCGGGACAGGGGAGCGCGCTCGGCTCGCGATTCGAGGAGCTGAAAGCGATGCTCGACGCTTGCCCGGAGCTACAGCTGGGAATTTGCGTCGATACGGCGCACCTGTTTGCGGCCGGGTGGGATATCCGCAAGGCGGCGGGGCTCGAAGCCGCGCTGCGGCATATCGAAAGTACCGTGGGGCTCGATTGCGTGCGCGTGGTTCATATGAACGATTCGAAGGTCCCGCTCGGGTCGCGCGTCGACCGGCACGAGCACATCGGGCGAGGCAAAATCGGGCTCGAGGCGTTTCGCCAAATACTGAAGCATCCGCTGCTGGCGGGGCGCGCATTCATTTTGGAGACGCCGATTGATAAGCCGGGCGACGACAAGCGAAATGTGGCCGCGCTGTGGCGGCTTACCGGGCGCGCGGTGCGAGCTACCGGCGAGGGCACGAAGCCTCGGCGGGGCAAAGGGGTCGCGGCGAACGTCGGCGCAAGAACTAAGGCAAAAGCAAAAACAAAAGCAACGTCAAAAGCTTAACGCAGAGGACCCAGAGAAGGCGCAGAGGTCGCAGAGAAGAGAACCCAGGAGTAGGCGAACAGCAGGGCAGATGGCGCAAACAACAGTTTCGGAGACTCAGGGAGACCGCAGAGTGAGCGATTACGATCCACAGCGTATCGAGGCGAAGTGGCAGAAGGTGTGGGAGGAGCAGGAGGCGTTTCGCGCGGTCGATAATGACGCGTCGCGCGAGAAATATTACCTGCTCGAAATGCTCCCGTACCCCTCCGGCACGCTGCACATGGGCCACATGCGCAACTACACGATCGGCGACGCAGTGGCGCGCTATAAGAGGATGTGCGGATTCAACGTGCTGCACCCGATCGGGTGGGACGCGTTCGGGCTGCCCGCCGAAAACGCCGCGATCAAGCGCGGCGTGGCACCGCGTGAGTGGACGAACGCGAACATCGCGCAGATGAAGGCGGTCTGCAAGCGATTCGGCTTCAGCTATGACTGGCGGCGCGAAATCTCAACCTGCGAGCCGGAATACTACCGGTGGAATCAGTGGTTTTTCCTACGCATGCTGGAACGCGGGTTGGCGTATCGCAAGCGCAGCCGCGTGAACTGGTGTCCGCAGTGCCAGACCGTCCTCGCGAACGAGCAGGTGGTCGACGGATTTTGCTGGCAGCACGACACGACGCCGGTCGAATCGAAAGAGATCGAGCAGTGGTTCCTGCGCATCACGAAGTACGCGGATGCGCTGCTCGACAGCATGGGCGAGTTGGCCGACGGGTGGCCCGAGCGCGTCCTGGTGATGCAGCAGAACTGGATCGGGAAATCGCGCGGTACGCGGGTGCGGTTCGACGTAGCCGATGTCGACCCATTGGCGTTGGAAGTTTTCACGACGCGCGTCGACACGATTTACGGAGCCTCAGCGGTGGTCATCGCGGCGAGGCATCCGGATGTCGAAAAGCTACTCGACGGCGTGCGCGGGCGTGCTGCGATGGAAACGCAGCTCAAGGCGATGCAGAGCAAGAGCGTGAAGGCGGCGGACATCGCGACGGCCGAGAAGGAGGGATTCTTTACTGGGCGATTCGCGCTGAATCCGTTTTCAGGCGAGCGCGTACCGATCTGGGTTGCGAATTTCGTCCTGGCGGAATACGGAACGGGCGCCGTGATGGCCGTGCCAGCGCACGACCAACGCGATTTCGAGTTCGCGGAGAAGTATCACCTGCCCGTGAAAATCGTCATCCAGCCCCTTGCCGGGCCGCCGCCGCGTCCCGACAGGATGAACGAGGCGTACACGGAATACGGGCGGCTGGTGGATTCCGGGCCATACAGCGGGCTGACGTCAGAGCAGGCGATCGAAAAAATGTCGGCGGATGCCGAGGCCAAGGGATTCGGCAAGGGCGAGACAACGTACAGGTTGAAGGATTGGGGCATCTCACGCCAGCGTTACTGGGGCACTCCGATCCCGGTCGTCTATTGCAAGAAGGACGGAATCGTGGGCGTGCCGGACGATCAGCTCCCCGTACGGCTGCCGGAAAATGTGACGCTGACGGGGCAAGGGCAATCGCCACTGGCGAGCGTGCCGGAATTCCTGCACACGGCCTGCCCAAAATGCGGCGGCCCAGCCGAGCGCGAGACGGATACGATGGATACGTTCATCGATTCATCGTGGTATTTCTACCGCTACACCGACCCGCACAACAGCCACGCGCCGTTCGACAAGCCGAAGGCAGCATATTGGTTCCAGATCGATCAGTATATCGGCGGCGTGGAGCACGCGATCCTCCATCTGATCTACTCGCGATTTTTCTGCAAGGTGATGAACGAGCTCGGGCTGGTCGATCATCGCGAGCCGGTGAAGCGCCTCTTCTCGCAGGGCATGGTGCTGAAAGACGGCATGAAGATGTCGAAGTCGAAGGGCAACATCGTCGGCGCAATCGAGATGGCCGACAAATACGGCTGCGACACGGGGCGGATGTACACGCTTTTCGCGGCGCCGCCGGAAAAAGACCTCGAATGGAGCGAGCAGGGAATCGAAGGCTCGGCGCGATTCCTGAACCGCGTCTACCGGCTGGTCGAAAAGCACGCCGCGAGGCTACCGGCCGAGCCGGTCGATCTGGATCAGGCGACCGACATGGCGAAGGCCACGCCGAAGGAAAAGATTCTGATCCGCAAGACGCACCAGACGCTGAAGCGCGTGACCAACGATTTCGAATCGCGCTGGCATTTCAATACGTCGGTGGCCCTGATCATGGAGCTGGTGAACGAGCTGACCGCGCAGGAGCCGCTCGATCAGGAGATTTCGCCGCTGATCCTGAAGCGCGTGCTATCGGTGCTGATCCTGATGCTTTCGCCGATGACTCCACACATCGCCGAGGAGCTATGGCAGAAGCTTGGTAATTCGACCGGGCTTTTGAAGGAGAAGTGGCCGCGCTATCGCGAAGACCTGACGCGCGAGGAGCAGATCGAGATCATCATCCAGATCAACGGCCGCGTCCGTGGAAAGATGCTCGTAGACGCTGAGCTGGGTGAAGACGAGACGCGCGAGCGGGCGCTGATCGATCCGCGCATCGCTCCGCTCATTGCCGGCAAGCAGGCTGCGAAGATCATCGTGGTGCCGAAGAAGCTGGTGAACATCGTTTTACGGTAAGAAAATGCGCGCGGAGGAACGATGGCTGAGAGCGGGGCGGCGGCGCAAAAAGAGATCGGAGGCGCGGTGAGCACGCGACACGGAATCGTGGTCCTGGATTTCGGCGGGCAGTACACCCAACTGATCGCGCGGCGCATCCGCGAACAGCAGGTATTTTCCGCGATCCTGCCGTGCACCGCTTCGCTCGACGAGATTTGCGCGCACGAGCCAGTCGGCATCGTGCTTTCGGGCGGGCCGAGTTCCGTCTACGACGCAGACGCGCCCGTGTGCGATCCGAAGGTTCTGCAGCTCGGCGTGCCGGTGCTCGGCATCTGCTACGGGATGCAATGGCTGACGCGCACGCTCGGCGGAAAAGTGGAACGCGCGGACCGCCGCGAGTACGGCCCGGCGGAGCTGGCCCTGCAGACAGATTCGCCGCTTTTCAAGGGGCTATCCGGCCGGCTCAAGGTGTGGGAGAGCCACGGCGACCACGTGGTCGGACTGCCCGCGGGGTTTCATGTCACGGGACGCACCGAAAATGCGGTGGCGGCGGTCGAGGATCCCGAGAAGAAATTCTACGGAGTCGAATTTCATCCCGAAGTGAATCACACGGAGCGCGGCACCGAGGTGCTGCAGAATTTCGTCTTCGCGATCTGCGGCGCAAAGCAGAACTGGAACCGCGCGGGATTCATCGCCGAAACAGTCGAGGGAATCCGGAAGCAGACAGAAGGCGCGCGCGCGATTTGCGGGCTCAGCGGCGGAGTGGACTCGACCGTCGCGGCCGTGCTCGTGCACCGCGCGATGGACGACCGGTTGACGAACGTGTTCGTCGATACCGGCCTGCTGCGACGCGATGAATTTCGCGATACGCTCGAAATGCTGCGCGAGCGGCTGGGCCTGAACGTGATCGGCGTCGACGCGTCCGAGAGATTCCTGGGGAGGCTGAAGGGAGTCTCCGATCCCGAGCAGAAGCGCAAGATCATCGGCAATGAGTTCATCGCAGTCTTCGCCGAAGAGGAGCGCAAGCTTGTGGCGGGATCGCAAGGCGGGTTGCCAGTGAAATTCCTCGTGCAAGGAACCCTCTATCCGGACGTGATCGAATCGGTATCGGTGAAAGGCCCCTCGGCTGTCATCAAATCGCACCACAATGTCGGCGGACTTCCGAAGGACATGCCCTTCGGATTGATCGAGCCTCTGCGCGATCTCTTCAAGGACGAAGTGCGCCAGATCGGAAGGGAATTGGGCTTGCCGAACGAGATCCTGGTGAAGCATCCGTTTCCCGGGCCAGGGCTGGCGGTGCGGCTTCTAGGGGATATCACTCCGGAAAAACTCGAAACGCTGCGCGGAGCGGATGCCGTGGTAGTCGACGAAATCCGGCGCGCGGGACTATACGAGAAGGTGTGGCAGGCATTCGCCGTGCTATTGCCGGTGCGAAGCGTCGGCGTAATGGGGGACGGCCGGACCTACGGCTACACGATTGCGGTGCGGGTTGTGGAATCTCTGGATGCGATGACGGCGGACTGGTCCAGGCTGCCGATGGATGTGCTGGAAAAGATTTCGGTACGGATCGTGAACGAAGTGCCCGGGGTCAATCGAGTGGTTTACGACATCAGTTCGAAGCCGCCCAGCACGATCGAATGGGAATAGTCATACAGCCTTTTGCAGTGCCACAACGGCACACTCGAACTGACAAACAGTAGAGCTACACTAGTAGTGGGTAGTGTGCCGACTAAGGTTAGCAGCCGAAAGTGGGGCCGATCGGGCACACAAAGAGTATGTTAAGATCCACGCCAGAAAAATCGACCCGCCTGCGGAGGAAGAATCCCCCCGGAACTCCGTTAGCGGTTCGCCATCTTCTGGGCCATGTACAGAAGCAAGCGCCGGTCGGGCTCCTCGATACGGCCAAGGAGACGACGGAAACGGCCCAGATAACGAGCATCTTTTCCGGTACTTCCCCACGCGACATCGTCCGCACTCTTCCGCTTGGGAAGGTTCGGAAGCTCGGGTGGCTCCTCGCCGTCGTAGAAGAGCTGGTAGAGCGGAACTTCCATGGCTCGAGCCAGCTTTTCCAGCGTCTCGATCGCCGGAACGGTGTGACCGTTCTCGACGCGCGAGATGTAGCAGCGAAGCAGTCCGGTGCGCTTTTCGATGTCGCCCTGGGAAAGCTTTTTTGTTTCACGTAGCAAGCGAAGGCGTTCTCCGATTATCATGGCGGGTATTGTTGCATGAAGCAGTGACGCTCGCAAGAACGAACTAAAGGAATACGCCATTTTTTTGGCGAAACCGAGCAGGCATGGCAAACGTCTCAAAACACATGGCAGCCACCGCCCCGGCGATAGCGGTCTCGCTCGATCGAGCGGGACGGCAGGAGGAGGATAGGGAACTAGTACGCCTTTCCCAAAGCGGGAACGAGCCGGCATTCGAGGACCTCGTGCGGCGGCACCAGCAGCGGGTTTTCGCGCTGGTCAACGGAATCCTGAGACGCCCGGACGACGTGGAGGACGTGGCGCAGCAAGTTTTCTTGAAAGCATACCTGGGTATAAAGAGATTCGACCAGCGCGCTGCGTTTTCGACATGGCTGTACAAGATTGCGGTGAACGAATGTTGGGACTATTTGCGGAAGAAAAAAGTGCGGCCTCTGGTGTATGAGGCGGACCTGTCGGAAGAGCAGGTCTCGCGGCTGGATGGGATCGTTTCCGCGGACCGGCCACCCCAAGGCCCGAACGACCGGGCGGAAGCGCGAGAGCTTTTGGAGCGCATGCTGGATACGCTGCCGGAGCAAGACCGCCAGCTGCTGCTCCTGAAAGAGGTCGAAGGCTTTTCGGTGCAGGAACTGGCGGAGATTCTCAAGCTCAACGTCAACACCGTGAAAGTGCGGCTCTTCCGTGCGCGCGGGCGAATTATGGATGTGTACAGGCGAAGGCTGTCGCAGGGTAAGAAGACCGGCGCGGCTTCGTTCGCAGAAAGGAAGGCATAAGCCATGGCAACGGACGCTGGGGCAAGATACGCGGCATGTCCGGAGTATGAGCTGCTGCTCGAAGACTATCTGAATGGAGAGCTGACCGGGGCCGAAGGGCAGCGCGCGGCGGCGCACGTGGAATCGTGCGCGGCATGCGCCGAAGCATGGAAGAGCGCGGTGATGAGCACCGCGCTATTGCGGGCGGCTGAGGGCGCGGACGATCCAGGTCCGGCATTTTCGCGTGTCGTGATGGCGCGGATTCGCGCCGCGGAAGAGGAACGAAGCGCCGAACGCGGCAGCTTCTGGCAACCCTTTGTGTCGTTCGGCTGGAGGTTCGCAGTAACCGCCACGCTGGCGCTCGGCCTGTTGGTAACCTACGACGCAGGCTGGGGCCGGCGGTCGCAACCAAATGCCGCTACGGTACGTCCTATCGTGCGAGACCTTTTCACCCCGGATCCGGTGAACATGCCGGCAAACGGAGATGAAGCTCTGATAATGGTAGCGGAAACCAACCATGGCAACCACTAAAGCAAGGCGAGAAGCAGCGGCTCTCTTTTTCGTGGTGTTTTTGCTGGGAGTGCTCCTCGGCGGCGTGGGCGTCCATCTTTGGGGCGAGCGCGTCCTGGGTGAAACCAAGCCTGTGAACACGAACCCGAACCGCGCTCAGGTGATTGCGCAGTGCACACATGAGCTGCAACTGACGCCCGATGAGCAAAAACAGATGATTGCGATCATCGACGATACGCGCGCGAAGTGGGCCGCACTCTATGCGCCGCTCGATCCGCAGAAAGAACAGATTCGCCTCGAAGGCCGCGCGCATATCCGCGCGATCCTTACGCCCGAGCAGCAGGTGAAATTCGACGACTTCATGCGGCGCATCGACGAGCAGCGGAAGAAGGACGCCGCGCGCCAGGCGGCAGCAGGGCACTAGCGGAACGGCCGCTGCGGCTGCTGCACGCGCCCCCGCAGGGCACACCCGGCCAACCTTCATGGACGAGCGCTCGACGACGGGACAGGTTCCCTCTAACACCAAGACGTCTGAGACGCCCGGCAAGGCGCCTACCATCCGGCTCGAGAATATCGTCAAAACCTACGATCTCGGCGAGGTGCAAGTGCACGCGCTGCGTGGCGTTTCGCTTGAAATCTATCCGGGCGAATTCGTCGCCGTGATGGGGGCGTCGGGATCGGGCAAGTCAACGCTGATGAATATCATCGGCTGCCTCGACAAGGCCACGCGCGGGCGCTATTTCCTCGATGGGAAAGACGTCTCGGGGCTCACGAAAAGGGAACTGGCGAAGATTCGCAGCCAGAAAATCGGATTTGTGTTTCAGCAGTTCAATCTGCTTTCGCGAACCTCGGCGCTCGAAAATGTCGAGCTGCCGACGATCTATGCCGGCGTCCCGATCGAAGAGCGCGAACGGCGCGCGCGCGAGGCTCTGCAACGCGTGGGGCTTGCGGAACGCGAGGGCCACTTTCCTTCGCAGCTTTCCGGAGGACAGCAGCAGCGCGTGGCAATTGCGCGGGCCTTGGTCAACAATCCTGCGCTGTTGCTGGCGGACGAACCGACGGGGAATCTCGACAGCCGTACGAGCGTCGAGATTATGGATATTCTCCAGAAGCTCAACGACGAGCACGGCCTGACGGTCATCATCGTGACGCACGAGCCGGATATCGCGCAGTACGCGAAGCGCGCGATGGAATTCCGCGACGGCAAAATGACGAAAGATGTGGCGATCCAGAACCGCTCGATCGCTGCGGAAGTGCTGCCCACGCTGCCGGCTCTGGACGAGGATCTCGTCGAAGGCATCGGCGCGGAATCGCCGCAGCCTTCGAACGGCGATACGCCCGCCAAGTAATTTGGCTCCTCGCTTTTGCTGCGACCCCAACGCCCGCCTAGTAGCTCCAGGACTCGAACATCCCCTTGCGCCGGCAAGAGAGGGCTGCCCTCCGTGTGAAAGAGTTGCCGCGTGCGCGCAGTCGTAGTAGTGTGCTGCAATGCCGCATAAGCCCGCGAGGGCGCAGAGGGAGACCTAGCCATGTCAGCCCACGATGAAGAAACAACTCCTGGAAACGGAGACATTCGGGAAGGCGCCAACGTAGACAAGATTCGCGACATCCTCTTCGGGTCCCAGATGCGCGATTACGACAAGCGCTTCGTGCGCCTCGAAGAGCGCCTGGCGAAGGCCTCCGACGCGCTGCGCGACGACCTCAAGAAACGCTTCGATTCGCTCGAGGCCTTCGTCCAGCAGGAGGTCGAGTCCCTTCATCAGCGCCTGCGAACGGAAAAATCCGAGCGCGTCGAGACGCTGAAAGAACTCACTCGGGAGACGCGCGAAAGCTCGAGAGCGCTAGAGAACCGCCTGTCGGAACTCGACGAGCATCTTGTGGCGGCCCAGGGCGATCTGCGCGCGCGAATCCTGGATCAATCCAAGGCGCTGCTCAACGAGATCCAGAAATCGCACAGCGAGATGGAATCCACGCTCGAGCGCGAGGCCGAAACCTTGCGGAACGACAAGACCGATCGCGCGACGCTCGCCGACTTGTTGACCGAGATGGCGCTGCGACTCAAGGGCGAACTCGAACTTCCGGGCAAGTAGGCTCCGTGCTGCAGACCGCCATCGTGCGGCGGCAAAGGATGAATTCGGCATCCTGAAACCTCATGGCAGACGATCCCGTAATCCGCCTTCCTCTCGATCCGGATGAAGACGTGTCCGCCGACGCGGGGGAAAAATCCTTCGAGAAACTCCGCCACCTGATTCTCGCGCCCGAGCAAGAGGGTCTCGCGCGCCTGCGCGAGCGCGTCGAGAGTCCGGACCAGCGCGCGAGCGACGTCAGCGCGGTGCTGCCGGAAGCCATCCATTTGCGCCGCGAGCAGGGTGGAGAAGAAGCCTTGGGCGCCGCTCTCGCGCCGACGGTCGAATCGGCGCTGCGCGAATCCGTCCGCAACGACCCCACGGCCCTCGCGGACGCTCTGTTTCCCGTGATGGGCCCCGCGATTCGCCGCTCGATCCTGCAAACGCTCCGGCAGCTCTTCGAGTCGTTCAACCAGGCGATGGACCAGAGCCTTTCTCTGCGCGGCATGCAATGGCGTTTCGAAGCCTTCCGCACGGGCCGCCCATTTTCCGAAGTCGTCCTCATGCACAGCCTGGTATTTCGGGTCGAGCAGGTTTTCCTGATCCATAAGAAGACGGGCCTACCGCTCTGCCACGTCGTCGCGCCGGCTGTAGCTATGGAAGATCCGAGCCTCGTATCCGGAATGCTTTCCGCCATTCAGGATTTCGTGCGCGATTCGTTCCACGCACCGCAGGGACAATCCGTTGAAAAGCTTCAGATTGGCGAGCTTGAGGTTTGGGTCGAGGAAGGTCCTCACGCCGTCGTGGCTGCGGTGATTCGCGGCATGGCTCCGCCGGCGTATCGCTCGGTTCTGGTCGAGGCGGTCGAGCGCGTTCATCGCAAGTTCGCCCAGCAGTTCCAGAAGTTTCAAGGTGAGACCACGCCATTCGTCTCGGCCACCGAAGATCTAACGCCCTGCCTCGAAGCGCGGTACCGGGAAAAGCAGAGTTTGCGCCAGAAGCCGTACATGCTTGTTTTCGCATGCGTTCTATTGGTTCTTTTGGGCAGCTTATGGGCGTTCGCGGCGTGGCGCAATCATCAATGGCACGCGTACGCGGAATCTCTTGGGCGGCAGCCGGGCATTATCGTGACCTCGGCCGGGCGCCATGGCGGGCGGTTTGTAATCAGCGGCCTGCGCGACCCGCTTTCTCCCGATCCCCAGATGTTGCTGCGCGAAGCGGGGCTCGACTCGCGCCGCGCCGAATTCCATTGGGGCGCCTATTACGCGCTTGACGATCTGATCCTCCAGCAGCGCGTGGTGACCATGCTGAAGCCTCCGGCGGGCGTGCAGCTTACCGTTGCGGATGGCGTGCTGCATGCGCGGGGGGTCGCGCCCGACGATTGGTACGCAAGCTTTCCCTCGCGCGCCGCGATGATTCCCGGCATTCGCAATGTGGACGCGCCCCGTCTGATCAGCGCAACCGAAGCTGAATTCGACCGCCTCGGCGGCGTGATCCATTCCACGGTGCTCACCTTTCCAGTCGGCAGCGCCGACCTCGTGCCCGATCAAGCCGCCTCTTTGAAGCTTCTCGCTCCTGAAATTACCGCGTTACTTCAGAAGGCGCAGTTGCTGCACAAGAGCGTTGTTTTCGACGTCGTCGGGCACAGCGATAGCACGGGCCCCGAATCCACGAATCAGCTCCTCAGCCGGGATCGCGCTGAAAATGTCATGCGGCTGTTGGTGCGCGAAGGCGCTGCCCGCGGTTCGCTGCGGCCCACGGGTGTCGCCGCCAGCGAACCTTTGCGGCCCGAAACTGATGAGCAGGCCCGTCAATACAATCGCAGCGTGACGTTCAGCGTGTCTCCGGCCGAGCCTTCGAAACCCTAGGTCATGCTCCAGAAAAAAATCTGCATGCTCGGATCGTTCGCCGTGGGGAAGACCAGCCTCGTTCGCCGCTACGTCGAGAGCATCTACTCCGATGCCTATCACACAACAGTGGGCGTCAAAATCGACAAAAAAGTCGTGCAAGTCGGCCCGCAGGAAGTCACCCTAGTCCTCTGGGATCTGTACGGCGAGGACGAATTTCAGAAAATGCGCTGGTCCTATGTGAAAGGCGCCTCGGGCTACCTGCTCGTGGCTGACGGCACTCGGCGCGCGACATTCGAAAAAGCGCTGGCGCTCGAAGAAGGCGTCCGGCAGGCTGTCGGCTCGCTGCCGTTTATTTTCGTGCTCAACAAAGCCGACCTCGCATCGTCGTGGGAAGTTGACGCCGGTATGGAGAATCAGCTCGCCGATAAGGGATGGGAAGTGATGCGCGCCAGCGCTAAGACCGGCGAAAACGTGGACGCCGCGTTCCGCAAGTTGACCGAAAAGATGCTCGGTGCATGATGTCGTCCCTGGCTACAGAGCTTCTCCAATTGATGGGCTACGCCCTGTGCGAAGACCGCGCGGGCCGCAGATATGCGTTGCTTTATGATCCGCCGGGCTGGTTCCAGGAAGTTTGGGGGCATCAGACTGCAGGAAATCTTCTGACGCTGGTCGATCGCTCGCCGTTTCTGGATGCTTTCCTTTCCGAAGCGAAAGAGCACTGGAATTCCAACGCCAAAACGCCGCTCGGATCCGGCATCTGGGTCGAACAGGTTTCCGGCGGCCGCGAAATTCCGCTCGAGGCGCACGCGTGGCGAATCGAGGGCAAACGCATCCTCTCGATCCACAGCCCGCGCGAAACATTTCAGGAACAGTCGCGCGTGCTGCAAACCGCCCGCGACTCGCTGCTCGTTCACGAGCAGCTGCTGAAGGAAATTCAAAAGAAGGAAATCCTGTTGCACTGCATCATCCACGATCTCTCGCAGCCGCTCACGGCGATGCGAGGCTGTTTCGACGTCCTCGCGCACGAAAAGGCGTCGCCTGATTCGAAGCGGCTGATCGAAGTCGGCAAGCAGCAGTCGGACCGCCAGGACAGCATGATCCGCGAAGTGCTTCAAGCGTTCGCCGCCGACATCGACTCCACGATCGGCGCCGGCGCGGGCGCCCGTGCCGCTGCCAATGTCCTTCGGTGTGCGGAGGAAACGGTGAACACGTTCGCGCCGGTATTCCAGTCGCACGGGGCGAAGATTCGCCTCGATCCCAAAATCGATCGCAACGCGCACTGGAGCGCTGTCGGCGATGAGTCGCGCCTCATGCGCATCTTCGCCAATCTCGTCGAAAACGCGCTTCGCCACGCGCCGAAGGGATCGCTTGTCACCATCGGACTGAAGGACGACGACGGCCACGTGAAGGCGTTTGTGGACGACGGGGGCCCGGGCCTGCCGAAGGAGTTCAAGCCCGCCGAAGCATTCTCCCTTTTCTCGAAAGGCAAGCAGGGCGGCGGCAAGGCAGGCCTGGGGCTTTACTTTTGCCGCATTACGGTCGAGCGCTGGGGCGGCTCTATCGGCTGCGAATCGCTGCTGCATCGCGGGGCGCGCTTTTGGTTTCGGCTGCCGCGCGCGGCGCGCACGGATTCGATTCCTGCTTCCTCGCCGGTTCCGGCGGAAACCACCTCCTTTCGCCCCGCGCGACTCACAATACTCTTGGTGGACGACAATCCTGCGGTCCTCGAATTGAACCAGATTCTCCTCGAGCGGGACGGCCACGGGGTGACCGTGACAGGATCGGGCGCCGAATCTCTGCGCCTGCTCGCAAAGCGCCCGTTCGACGTGATCTTTCTCGACGAGGAAATGCCCGGCCTGAGCGGCGTCGAGGTTGCGAAGAGAATTCGCGCCCGTGAAGCGCCCGCAGGCAAACGCCAGATCATCTTCGCTCTGACCGGCAACACGACCGAAGAAGATCGCGCGCGCCTGCTTGCGGCAGGATTCGACGCGTGCTTAGGGAAGCCATTTCGCGCGGAGGAATTTCACGAGGTTGCGGCTCGCTTTTCTCTCGGCACGTTCGCGGCGCCCGCCGCAAGCAAGCATCCAGCCTCTGCGGCTGCCGATTCCTCTCTGCTCGCGCGCGTCGGCGGCGACCCGAAGCTTTTGCGAAGCATCGTGCACACGTTCGTGAGCGACTATCCGGCAAAGCTTCGCAAGATCAAACAGGCGATCGCGCGCAAAGATGCGACGGCGCTCGCCGCCTCTGCCCATGCAATGAAAGGCGCTGTTGCCATCTTCGGCGCCCAAGACGCCGTGGAAAGCGCGGTCGATTTGCAGCAAATGGGCCGCCAGGGAAATCTGGCGAACGCGCCGGCGTCGTTCCTTAGCCTCGATGAAGCGCTTGCCAGATTGAACGCGAAATTGAGAGAATATGCGCCCTCGGCGAAAAGAAATCCTTCCAGTTCCAGCCGGGGCAAGCACCGGGTGCGGAAATCGCGCCAACGCGCGAGGCGTGGTCCCCGTCGCTAGAAATCGGCGTTCTTTCAAGATGCGCAGAGGAAGAGGAGCCTGGTCATGTCCGAAATCCTCGTTTGTGATGACGACGCCACAACCCGGAAGATGGTGCAGGGAATCCTGAAGTCCGGCGGGCTATCCGCTTCGACCGCAGCCGACGGCCAGGCGGCCCTGCGGGCTCTGCGCAAGAAGAAATACGATCTCGTTCTCCTCGATATCTGGATGCCCAAGCTCAGCGGCCTGGATCTGCTCGAGCTTCTTCATGACGAGCCGCACATTCCCAAGATCGTGGTGATGACGTCGGACCAGACGTCCGAGACCCTTTTGCGCGCCCTGCGCGGCCGCGTGTTTCAATTTCTTGCAAAGCCGGTCGAGGCGGATTCGCTGCTCGCGCTCGTCAACGACGCTCTTTCGGTCGAGCCGGCGAGCCCGCCGATCGAAGTGCTTTCGGCTACGACAAGCTGGGTCGAGCTTCTCGTGCCGTGCGAGCGCCTGATGGTCCACCGCGTGCAAAGTTTTCTTTCGCGCCTCGAATCCGATCTGCCGCAGCAACAGCGCGAGAGCATCGGCTTCGCGTTTCGCGAACTCTTGAACAACGCGATCGAATGGGGCGGGCGCCTCGACCCGAATCAGAAAGTTCGCATCTCGTATATCCGCACGGAGCGCGCGCTGCTCTATCGCATCGACGATCCCGGGCCCGGTTTCCGTCCCGAGGAACTGAAGCACGCCGCCATCAACAACCCCGAGGATGATCCTCTCGCTCACACGCAAGCGCGCGAAGAAAAGGGCCTTCGCCCCGGCGGCCTCGGCCTCCTGCTGACAAAATCCATGGTTGATGAGCTCGTTTACAACGAAGCCCACAACGAGGTCGTCCTGATCAAATATCTCTGATTCGAGTGCGCAGAGGCGCGCTTGGCAAATTCTCGCAACAGCATATAAACAACGCCCGAGGAGATTCATGTCACCCACATTGCCCCTGCTTCCCACAACGCTGGTCGGCTCACTCCCGCAGCCGGAGTGGCTGATCGACCGGCAAAAGCTCGGCAGCCGCCTGCCGCCGCGCGTGCGCCTTACGGAATTGTGGCGCGTCGCGCCCGAGCTGCTCGAACAGGCGCAGGACGACGCGACGATCCTCGCGATTCGCGCCCAGGAGCGCGCCGGGCTCGACATCCTCACCGACGGCGAAATGCGCCGCGAAAGCTATTCGAACCGCTTCGCCACCGCGCTCGAAGGCGTCGACATCGACAATCCGGGACAGACAATCAGCCGCTCGGGAAAGTTGGACATCGTCCCGCGAGTCACGGGAAAGATTCGGCGCAAACACCACGTCGAAGTGCGCGACGTCGAGTTCCTCAGGAAGAACACCGACCGGGCCATCAAGATCACCGTGCCGGGCCCGTTCACCATGGCGGAGCAGGCGCAGAACGATTACTACAAGACCCAGGAGGAAATGCTGGCCGATTACGCGGCGGCGGTGAACGAGGAGATCAAGGATCTTTTCGCGGCGGGCGCTGATTTCGTGCAGATCGATGAGCCCTATATGCAGGCGCGGCCGGAAAAGGCGCGGCAATATGCGGTGGCGGCGCTCAACCGCGCGCTCGACGGCGTCACCGGCGCGACGATCGTGCACCTGTGCTTTGGCTACGCCGCGCTCGTCCACGAACGGCCGAGCGGCTATTCGTTTCTGCCGGAACTTGCCGAATCGAACGCGCAGCAAATCTCGATCGAAACGGCGCAGTCGTCGCTCGATTGTTCGATTCTGACGAAGTTGCCGGGAAAGACGATCCTCCTCGGCTCGCTCGATCTCTCGACCAACGACGTCGAGAGCGCCGAAACGGTCGCGGCCCGCATCCGGCGGGCGCTGCCGTTCGTCGACCCGGCCCGGATCATCGTGGCGCCGGATTGCGGGATGAAGTACCTGACGCGCGAAGCGGCGTTTGGGAAGATGAAGGCGATGGTTGAGGGCGCGCGGATCGTGCGATCGGAATTGCAGGCGAAGGCAGCCGGGCGATCTTCCTGAGATCGGCGCTCAGGCGTTCGAGGCCGTCGAATTCCGCGAGAGCGTCTTTCACAAGGTCGCGATAGGTCCGCCGCGCGGCCTGGAAGACTTCGCGGTGTCCTCGCCAGACCACGCACGTAGTGCCAAGCAAGAACAGCCGGTGGGAACGGAAGGCGAGCCATTCGATCGCCCGCGATCGGCGCGCGCCAAGCCTCGCCAGCATCGATGCCTGAAAGCGCAGGTGTGTGGCCTCGTCCTCGAGAATCTGCTCGCTGATGCCCCGCAAAAGTGGAGACGTGGTGGCGGCGCCGAGCGCGCGGTAGTAGGGAACTGCGATGATTTCGGCGGTCACCAGCACGCGCAGCGAAAGTTCGAGCCCTGCCAGCACGCGCAGCCGCCGGAAAACCGAATCGACCCAGTGCTTCGGCAGCGCCGGTATCCCTTCCCGCTCCATGAACCGCAGCAACTGTCCACTGTGCCGCTGCTCCTCGCGAACGAACAGAGTGAGAGCCGGCACGAACGCGTCGTCGCCCACCTTCGCGGCAAAGATGCGGGCGCGATCGAGAAGCCGCCTCCCGCTCGACCCCTCGCCGAGCTGAAACTGCTGGATCGAGCTTTGAATCGCCGCGCGCTCGTCCGGCGAGACGGCCGGCGCGTCGTGCCAGGGGAGCAGCGCGGTGACGGCGAGGTTGCGGGCGAAATGATCGCGCCAGAACTCCGATTGAGAGCTGGAAGTGCAGTTCGCGAAGGGCACGAGGATTCTCATTGTGAAGTACTTTACACTACAAAGTACACTAACACAAAGAGGGGAGGGGATGGTAGTGCGAATCCCTTAGAACGGAATATCTTCGTCGGAGATTTCGGGGCCCGCCGGAGCGGGCTCGTCGACGCCGCCGGCAGACTCAAAGTCGGCATCCGCCGAGCGTCCGTGGCCGGCAGTTGCGCCACCGCCTGCGGCCGATGCGGCCCCAGCCGCCGCGCCTTCCGCGCGCGAAGTGAGCATGCGCATCACGTTCGCGACGATTTCGGTGGTCGTGCGCTTCTGGCCGTCGCGCTTATCTTCCCACTGGCGCGTCTGGATGCGACCTTCGATGTAGACAAGCATGCCCTTCTTCAGATACTGCTGCACGATCTCCGCGAGCTTGCCCCACACGACGATGCGGTGCCACTCGGTGCGCTTCTGGCGTTCGCCCGAGCGGTCCTTGAACGTTTCATCCGTCGCCAGCGTGAAATTAGCCACCGCCTGGCCGCCCGAGGTGTAACGCGTCTCAGGATCGCGCCCGAGGCGCCCAACTAGAATCGCTTTGTTGACTGACATGGGCAGGAGTATAGCAGAAAGTTGAAAGACGAGAACGATCCGCGCCGTAATACGAGGGAGAGCGCGTTCTGCTAGAATCCGCGCACGGATTTAGCGCCAGCCGAAGGGAGAAAGCGATGGCCCAGGAAGTCCAGAACTTCGAAAATCACACGAAGAGGGTTCCCGCATTTCATTTCGTCGTGCTACCCATTTTCTTCCTCAACATTATTTGGTGCATCGAGCGCGTGATTCACCAGCACACCTTCGGGACGATCGTATCGCTGCTGGTGGCGATCGCGCTGCTTTTGCTCGCGTTCAATGCTCGCATCTTCGCGCTCACCGTGCAGAACCGCATCATCCGGCTCGAGATGCAGTTGCGGCTCCAGCAGCTACTGCCGCAGGACCTCAAGCCGCGCATTTCCGAATTCACGCTGGCTCAGTTGGTGTCCCTGCGGTTTGCAAGCGACGCGGAACTGGCACAACTCGCGCGAAAGGTGTTGGACGAAAAGCTGAACGACCGCAAGGCAATCAAAAAACTGATCCGCAACTGGCAGCCGGACTACCTGAGGGCGTAGCCTCTTCTAGCGAGCGGTGGGACGAGATGAAACGCCCATTTCATGCAGCTTCGCGGCGGCGCGGCGCGATTCGTCGGAGCCGGGGAAACGGCTGACGACGGCGCGCAGATCACGCATGCCCGCGGACTTCTCGCCGATCTCGAGCTCAGCCATCCCTTTCTTCAGCAGCGAGGCGGCCAGCTTGAAGCTGTGCGGATATTCCATGAGAACTTCTTCGTATGCGGTAATCGCCGCCTTAAAATCATTCTGTTGATAGGCTATCTCGCCGAGATAGAACTGGGAATTCGATGCGAGATCGTTGTTGGGAAAATGCTTGATGTAGTCCGAGAATTCCTGATGCGCGAGGCCGTAGTTCCCGCTGGTGTAATCTCGCAGCGCATTTTGATAGAGCGTATCCGCGGAAATTGGCGCCATGCCAGGCATCCCGCCGCCGGGTGGCGAATTCATGGTGTTGGGACCGCCGGGAGCCGGCGCCGCGCCCGGAGCATTCGTATCGGGTGTGCCCTGAGCGCCGCCAGGAGCGCCTCCCGAGGGAGCCCCGTTCGAAACTTTTGCGTCAATGCTCTGCAGGAGGCTTTGCATGTCGGTGAGCTGCTGCGAGAGCTTGCCCACGCGCGCCTGCACGTCCTGCACGTTGTCGGACAATCCCTGCGTCTGCTGCGTCACCGTGTCGAGGCGTGAGCCGTTATTCGCGGTAGAGTCTTGCACGGTTTTCTGCAGCGCGTCCATCTGGCTGTTCAGCTTGCTGACGGAATCGAGCGACTGCTGGATCAGCGTTTTCAGCGTCGCGTTGTTCGCGTCAATCGCGCTGCGCATGTCCGTCTGACCCTGCAGGAGCTGGTTCACCGTCTGCTGCAGCTCGATCATCTCGCGCGACACGGCGCCCGCCGGCTGCGGCGCGAGGATCGCTCCACCGAGGGCTCCAAAAAACATCGCTACTACAGAGAGCACGACCCATCGTATGCGCAAAGGAAATCCCTCCTTACGGAAAGCGCGGCGCCCTCAAGCACGGCGCGCTTGAACAGAAAAATTCGCGAACGGCGGGCCAGACTGTGCGCCGGCCCGCCCCTCGCGATAGAGTGTACTGCTCCTAGTGTGCCAGAACGAAGTGATCCCGGCGATTCTGCTGCCAGCAGTCTTCGCTGTGTTCGGTGCAGAACGGCCGCTCCTTGCCCCAGCTTACGGTTTCCATCCGGTCGGCGGAAATGCCGAGCGAGATGAGGAAGTTCTTGGCCGCCTGGGAGCGACTCTGGCCCAGGGCGAGGTTGTATTCGGTTGATCCGCGTTCGTCGCAATGTCCTTCGATCGAGATGTGCACGTCGGGATACGAACGCAGGAATTCCGCATCCTTGGTGAGAGCATCGCGAGCATCGCCGCGAAGTTCGGCCTTATCGAGATCGAAGAATACATCTTTGACGTTCTGCTCGAAGAGCTCGCTCACGTTCGGCGGCGCTGCAGCGGGCGGAGGAGCAGCCTCCGGAGCGGAGACATCCACGTGCGCGGTGGCCGTGGCGCTGCCGCCGGGCCCTGTGGCCGTGATGGTGTAGGTTGTCGAGGTCGTCGGATTGGCGGGGGTCGAGCCTTGCGGCGCGACCTTACCAATGCCCGGCTCGATATCGAGATCGGTGGCGTTGGTCGATGACCACGACAACGTGACCGTCCCCCCGGCGTTCACCGACGTGGGCGACGCGTTGAGAGTTACAGTCGGCTGGGCCGTCGGCGGAGCCGGTGCCGCAGCGGGCGGCGTAGCCGCAACCTGTTTTTTGCAACCCGAGATGAGGGCGGCAAACGCGAACAGACTGAACAACACTGCATACCTTCGAAAAGTACGGTGCTGCATATAGTGCCTCCTTCGGCGTTCCCGCGAGGGCTTAGCAGGACGACCGAGAATGAACTGGTACTGATTGAACGTGTGTGACAGGACGAAACCGCTCTTGCACCAACAGCACGACATTCGCTCCGCCGATTGCACGGCGCGAAACTTGAAAAGCAGCCGATCGGGCGATTCTCATTCGCTCCTATCGCTGCGACCAACTGGGCGATTCACTCTGCCCTTGAAATGTAAGCTCGCGTGGCTGGCTGCCATCGGCCAGCATGGTCCAAATCTGACGGGTGCCCGTCCGCGTCGATTCGAAGACCAGATGACGCCCGTCGGGGGCCCAGCTGGGCCGCTCGTTGCGGGCTTCGTCTTTCGTCAGCTCGACGAGCTGATGAGAAACGATGTCCATTACGTAGATATCGTAGTTTCCGCTCGGGCGTCTCCAGCTAAATGCGAGCAATTGTCCATTCGGTGACCACGATGGGTCGATCACGTACCCCATGTCGGGCAGGTCGATTTTCTGGGTGTTCGAGCCGTCGGCATCCGAGAGGTAGAGCGCCGGGTCTCCCGCGCGGTCGCTCACGAAAACGAGCTGCTTGCCGGTCTTCGGATTCCACGTGGGCGAGGTGGCGACGCCCGCGCCGAAGGTCACACGACGCAGGTGCGTGCCATCCGCCTGCGCGACGTAAATGGCCGGGTTGCCATTGATGCTCGACATAAACGCGATCTGCTGGCCGTCCGGCGACCACGCCGGGGAACTGTTCGTCCCGAGAAAGCGGGGGAACCCGATCAGGCGATTCGACGCCGCCGAATAAATGCAGATTTGCGCGGACGTGATGCCGCGAAACGGGACGTAGCAGGTGAAGGCGATGCGCGTCGAGTCCGGAGACCAACGCGGCGTGAGCGAGATCGAATTCAAGTGCGTAATCTGCTGCTGGTTCGCGCCGTCGTAATCCATCACCCAGATTTCCTTGTTGCCGCTGCGCCCGCTGACGAACGCAATCTTCGTCTGGGCGATTCCGGGCTGCCCGCCGCTGAGGAGGGCGACGATGTCGTCCGCGAACTGGTGCGCGAGCTCGCGAGCTCCGTTTTCCGTGACCGGACCGCGATAAATTTTTTGTAGCGCGAGCGGAGCTGCCGGATTACTTACCTGCGAGAGGTAGCCGGCGAACGCCAAACCCGAACTGTCCTGGCTCAGATTGCCATAGGCGACCATGTACGCATTGGCAGGCGCTGCAGACCAATCCTGCGCCTTCAAGTCGCTTGGCTGGCCGGGATCCGTTAGCGGATAAAAGCTGGGGCTCACCAGATCGATGATTCCGGAATATTGGAGATCGGCCCAGAGCACATCGTGAAAAACCTTCGGAAGGGGCGGGCCGAACGTTGATTTCCCCACTGTGTCGGGTACCGCGAGGCGTGCTTTGGTTACGCCGAGGCCCGTGCCGGTCTCGAACCAAGCCTGCGCCCCTACGGAATATGCCGAACAGAGAATTACAAACGCGGTTAAGACAGCAAATACGGAAAGGGATCTAAGTTTTCGTTTCATTCGCCCATGCCTTTGCCCAAACTGCATATAAGATCAGCGGTGATAATCGAAATAAAACTGCACGTTGACCGACGAGCCCGAATACGCGCCGGGCAGGCGGTCGAGAGGACCCGATGACTGAATCGCGCGCAGCGCCGAGCTATCCACCGAGTAGTTGTTGCTGCTTTGCGTGATCTGCACATTGGTGATCGTGCCGTCGCGCAGTATCGTGAATGTGGCCACGACGCGAGGCGCGTAGGCCACGCTTGGGTCGACGGTCGACTGCAACCAGTTGCCGCTGATGCGCCGCTGCACGGCTTCGACATACCACGAAAAGCGCGAGCCGAAATCGCCGCCGCCCACCCCGTTGAAAGAAAGCCCCGCTTGCGTTGTGCCCGCGCCCATTGCAAATGAAGTGACCGGAATCGTCGGAGTGCCGCCTCCCCCATACGGAATCGCGTTCGTGGGTGGCGGCGTCGGATTCTCGAGCACCTTCGATGGCTGCGAAATAATCTTCGGCGGCTTTTTCATCTGGAATTTCTGGATCGGCACCGCGTCCGGCGGAGGCTTCGGCGCGGGCTGTGGCTCGGACTTGAACAACCCCTTCGAATTATCGACCACGCGGTTCGGAGTCACGACATCGGGGCGGGGAAGCGGAATCGCCGGAACGCTACCGACAATTCCCACGCTGATCGAGCCGCCCGGCCCTCCCCAGTTTTCGCCGCGATGCGTGTAAGACCACCAGCCCGCGACAACGCAATAGGCCAGGATTGCAAGGTGCAACCACACGGATCTATAGACGAAAGGCTTGAGTGTCTGGCCAGGCCGCGTTGCCGCTATCGTTGACATTTCATTCCCGCGATTTCACGCGCTCATTGCGTCTCGGGCCGCTCGTCGAGCGGCTGCGTCACTACGCTGATATTGGTGATGCCGGCCTGCCGCAGCGCGTCGACCACGGTGGCCCAACTGCCGAAGGGCACCGTCTGGTCGCAGCGCACGTAGACGGCCTGCGTTTTCGGGTTGCGCGATTGCGCGATCACCTGCTGCCCGATCTCGTGGATGTTCACCGGCTTGTCGTTCAAATAGACGCGCTGGCCGCGGTCGATGGTGATCACCATGCGCACCTGCGTGAGTTCCTTCACCGTTTTCGTCTTGGGCACGTCCACGTCGATTCCAGACTGCAAGATTGGCGCCGTGATCATAAAAATAATCAGCAGCACGAGAACCACGTCGATAAACGGCACCATGTTGATTTCAGACAGCGACGTGCCGGTTTCGCGTTGGAGCTGTGGCATCTAAGCGCTCGGCGGGTTGGGCGAACTGTAAAGGGTTTCGACCTTGGCAACGAACTCCGACGCGAAGCTATCCATGCGCGACGCGATCGAGCGAATGCCCTGAAGGTAGTGGTTGTAGGCGATGAGCGCCGGGATCGCGGCGGCAAGGCCCGCGGCCGTGGTGATGAGCGCTTCGGCAATGCCTGGAGCGACGGCGCGAAGGCTGGCCGTGCCGGCGTCGCCGAGGCCGGTGAAAGCGTCCATCACGCCCCAGACCGTGCCGAAGAGGCCGATAAACGGAGAAACGGAAGCGATTGTGGCGAGCGTGGACATTCCGCGTTCGAGGCGGCGGACTTCATCGCCCGCGGCGACGTTCATGTCAACGCCGATGGCGTTCGCATTTTTCACTTTGCCGCCGTGCGGATTGCCGCCCGCCAGTTGCGAAGAAAGTTCTGCGTAGCCCGCGTCGTACACCGCGATCAGCGGCGTGCCGCCGGAACCGGCACGCAAAGTCTTTGGATTCGGGAGACCGCCCCCCGCGCGAAACATCTGGAGGAAGCGGTTGGTCTTGCGGTCGAGTCCACTCAGCTGCGCCCACTTTTGCAGGATTAAAGCCCAGGAAAGAACCGAGAGAATCAAAAGAATGCCGAGGACGACGCGGGCCAAGCCGCTCGTCTGTTCCAAAAGCGTGAGCGGATTGGCAACTACGACGAGCGCCAGGCCAGAAATAATTTCCTCCCCAGAAGACAATTTTCGCCGGGCAAATCTACCGTAGCACACGCACCTATGCTGGTCAAACCAATGAGATGCAAAGATTTGGCGATTTGCTGCACAAAGCAACATCAAGAAATTATTCCGGGATCACACAGTCCTCGCAATCGCATGTCCGGGCAGTCGTCGGCGGTCGAGCTATAATGACGACAACGTGCCGGCACATACTGGGAGCACTGGACCCGACATACCCGACATGGTGGACACCCCCGATCATCACGACGGCGCGCGCGTCTTTTTGTCCGCGGAGTGGCGCGATCTCGTGATGCTGAACTATGAGATTGATCCGAACATGGTCGCGCCGCATGTTCCCCGCGGGACGGAGTTGGACGCTCTCGAGGGAAGGGTCTACGTCAGCCTCGTCGGATTCCGCTTTCTTCGCACCAAGCTGTTCGGATTCGTCCCGCTGCCTTTCGACGCCAATTTCGACGAAGTAAATCTGCGCTTCTACGTGCGGCGCCGCGAAGGCGCCGAGGTGCGGCGCGGCGTCGTCTTTATCCGCGAGATCGTGCCGCGATTCGCGGTGGCGCAACTCGCGAGGCTCGCATATGGCGAAAACTACGTGAGCCTTCCGATGCGCCACACGGTCCATGCGAATGGCGCGGGCGCCCGTGCGGAATATCAATGGCAAGTGGCGCGCCAGTGGTGCGGGCTGCGCGCAGAAGCCTCAGGTGCGGCCGCCTATGCGGCGGAAGGTAGCGTCGAGCAGTTCATCACCGAGCACTATTGGGGCTATTCGGGACAACGCGACGGTGGTTGCGTCGAATATCACGTCTCGCATGTGCCGTGGCGCGTTTGGCGTAGCGCGACGGCAGCATTCGAAGGCGACGCCGAATCGTTCTATGGCGCCGAACTCGGCCGCGTCCTGCGCCGCACGCCCGATTCCGCATTTATCGCCGATGGCTCGCCGGTGCGCGTCTTCAGAGGCCGCCGCATCGCGTAGCGATCTTCGAGCCGCTGCGGCAGTAAGTCTTAGGCTTGGGACGCAGGCCTAGCGGCGGCCGCCGCCGGAACTGGACCGCTCCGGCCGGAAGGATTGCCACTCGCGAATCTGTTCGGAGACTTCAGCTTTTTCGCGCTCGGTTGTCGCAGCGTCCCAACGGCGGCGAAGCTCCTCAAGTTTGGCTTCCACAAATCCCGCCCGTCCTGTTTTCTTTTCCGGCTTGTCGCGGTATCCCATGTCTGTATGGCTCCTCTTGAATCTCGGCTATCTGATTCGAAATATGGCTATTGATCCCAATCCCCAGTAAGGGGCATGCCCGCCCTAATTATACCCTGTTGTAGCACTTGTGCCGCTGTCGAGGCCAAGCTTTGTTTCCGGTGCCCCGGCGCAGCCATTGCGTTGCAACCAGAATAGTCCTTCGGTAATCAAAAGGAGTAGGATAGGCCACAGGGCCGCGCATGCGGCGGGCCTGCCGTGTCACGGTCGGATTCTGGTGGAGGCGCCGCCATGAAAAGATCCACCTTCGCAAAAGTATCTTTCGCCTCGATTGCCTCACTTGCAGTCATTCTTTTTGTGCCGAACCTTGCCCTCGCTCAGCGCGGAGGCGGAGGGCATGGCGGAGGAGGTGGCTTTCACGGCGGCGGGGGCGGAGGCTTCCACGGCGGTGGGGGTGGCGGCGGATTTCGTGGAGGCAGCTTCAGCGGTGGTGGACGCTCCGCATTCGGTGGTGGCGGGCGGTCGTACGGCGGATCGTTTGGCGGCGCGTATCGTGGGGGTGGAGCTTATCGCGGAGGGGGATTCGCATCGCGCGGCTCTGGCGGGTCGGCGTATCGCGGCGGCGGGTTCGCGTCACGCGGCTCTGGATTTGGCGGCAGATCATCTTCCGGCGCGAACGGCCGCGGTTTCGGCAGCGCCGGCCGCTTCGGTGGCGCAAGCCGCACTTCGGGCGCCCGCAACGCCATCGCGGACGGCCGATGGCATTCGTTCGGCAACGGTGGCCGTGCAATGAACGCCTCGGCTTCCGGCTTACACAATTCCGCGATTGCCGATGGACAGTGGCACTCCTTCGGAAGGTCCGGCAGTAGCTTCGCCGGCGGCGCGCGCTCGGTTTCTTCGCGTGGCACGACTTCGACGTTTGCAGGCTCTCGCGTCGGTGGTTCCGCGTTCGGAGGCGATCGATTCGGCGGAAATTCGTTTGGCAGAGGCCTCGGCGATCGCGGTTTCGGCGGCTACGGAGGATGGCGCGGCGGCCGTGGTTGGGGAGGCTGCTGGAACTGCGGATTGGGGTGGGGCGGTTTCGGTTGGGGATGGGGTTGGGGAATCGGCTGGGGCTGGCCCGGACCATACTGGGGATTTGGCTGGGGCTATCCGGGCTGGTACGACCCCTATCTAGATTGGGGCTACGGTTGGAATCCCTATTGGTACAACCCATATGGCTGGGACAATTACGATTTCAGCTACTACACGGACAACGGCCCGGACAACGGCGCTGGCGATTACAACGACCAGTACAATTCCGTCTATCCCGGCCCGGATTATTCCAACTCCCCCGACGCCGATTCGCCCTACGCGGGATCGCCTTACACGCCCGCTGACTACAATAATTATGTGATGGCGCCGCCCGCCGAAAGCCATTAGGCCGTTCAGAAAAGCTGAAATTGCACCTCGGCCGTCGACCAAACGGCCGTCGGCTTTCCATGGGGATCCTTGGCGGGCGTCACCTTCCATTGAGCTACGCTGTCGACCGCAGCTTTGTTCAGACCGCACGGCATCCCCTCAATGATCGCGATTTCTGCGGGTAGGCCCTGCGAGTCGAACAGCACATCCATCGTGACGGTGCCCTGTATCTTGACCGCCATCGCCGCGTCAGTGTAACCCGCTCTCGGGCAGTATATGCAGTCCAGGCCAGTGTAGCCTTTCAGCGCATCCACGTGGGGAGCGTTCGCAGCGTCCTCAACGCGGAAGCCCTTTCGCACCCAACTAACAGGCGTATTCTTGGAGGGTGCCCGCGCGCCGGGCAGAGGCGTAGCAAGCAAGGTACGCATTTCGGCGTCGAGCGGCAGTGTGATTCGCTTGTCGAAGATCTCTTGTTTGTCTCGAGTCCGCGTGGCCACAGTCCGCAGAACGACCGTCTCCGGTAGCACGTCAATGTATCCTTCGACCACGAACGACGCCCCGAGTTCGGGATCGTGGCATTCGCCCTCGTGGCCCTCTAAGTCGTTATCCGGAATCGATGGCGACTCGCCGGCTTCGAGGACATGGAACGCGGGTAGGTGCGTGCCGAGCGGTCCCAGCCCTTGTCTGTCGATCAGAGCTTTGGAGAACTGATCCGCCAGCTTCGCCCCCAAGGCGTTCCGCGCGCCGTCGGTCTGCTGAAAATCTTTCACCAGAACCGCCGGATCGTGAATCGCGCCTCGTAAGGAAGAGGCCTCAATCGTGCCCGCGAGTTCCGACGCGATGGAGCTCAGAGATTCGCTCTGCGCCTCGGCAATTGAAGCAGTGGCAACCACGAGCATAACCAGGGCAGCCATTGGCGGATTCCGCCGATTCGCGTAGGCATGCGAACCTCCACCGAAAATGCGGTTATGAGTGTAATTGGCTCGCCGGGCACCTGCAATGCGCTTGTGCTAAACTGAAATCAAGGATGAGCAGAGCGTTTGATATCGGGATTGAGGCGCTCGCGATGCCGGGACCGCTGCCTGCAGCAGACACCATCGCGAGCGATTCCCGCCCGCTCGATTCCAGCGTGGTCCCTCCCAACGGCAAGAGCTTCTACATCGAAACCTTCGGCTGCCAGATGAACGCGCACGACTCCGAGAAGGTGGCGGGCGTCCTGCTCGAGCGCGGCTACGCCGTGGCGGAAAGCATGGCGCAAGCCGATCTGATCCTTTACAACACGTGCAGCATTCGCGAAAAGGCAGCGCAGAAAGTATTTTCGCGCCTCGGCGAGATGCGCTACGCCGCACCGCGCAAAGTGATCGGCGTCCTCGGATGCCTCGCGCAGCAGGAAGGCGAAGAAATTTTCGAGCGCGCGCCGTGGGTCAGTCTCGTCTGCGGCTCGGCAAGCTACCGCAAACTGCCCGAGCTCATGGCGCAGCTCGAAGAGGGCGGGCGGCGCGTCAGCGGCCTCGACCTCGATACGGACGAAACCTTCGAAACCGAAATCACGCGGCGCGACAATCCGATTCGCGCCTACCTCACCATTATCGAAGGTTGTGACTACGCCTGCGCCTACTGCGTCGTCCCGCACACGCGCGGCCCGGAACGCAGCCGCCCAAGCGAATCGGTGCTGTCCGAAGCGCGACGCCTCGCAGACGCGGGCTATACCGAGATTCAATTGCTCGGCCAAACGGTAAATTCGTATCGCGATCCCTCGCCGCGCGGCCTGAATTTCGTCAAGCTGCTGCGCGCAGTAGCGGCCGTGAACGGTATCCGCCGCGTGCGCTTTACGACGTCGCATCCGAACGATTTCCACCGCGGGATCGTCGAAGCAATCGACGACACTCCGGCGCTCTGCGATCACGTCCACCTGCCGGTGCAATCCGGCTCGACGCCGATCCTGCGCGCGATGCGCCGCACCTACACGCGCGATGAATATCTCGAAAAGATTTCTTGGATTCGCGCCGCGCGCCGCCCGATCAGCATCACGTCCGACATCATCGTCGGCTTCCCGGGCGAGGCCGAAAAAGATTTTGAGGAAAGCATCACGCTGCTCGAGGCCGTCGGCTACGACGGCATCTTCTCGTTCAAGTATTCGCCGCGGCCCAATACTTCGGCGGCCACCATGCCCGACGCGATTCCCGAAGAAGAGAAGGCAAGGCGCCTCGCGATCCTGATGAACCGCCAGCGCCAGATTCAGATCGCGCGCAACGAAAAGCTCGTCGGTGGCACGTTCGAAGTCCTCGTCGACGGCCGCCACGAATCGCGGAATCAGTGGGCGGGGCGCACAACTAGCAACCGTCCCGTAAATTTCACTTCGCCTCATCAATCTCTTTTGGGAGAATACGTGCAAGTGAAGATCACTCGGGCGAGCGCAAACAGCGTCGCAGGCGAGCAGGTGATTTAGCGGGAACCGGAATCAACAACTGGAGGGCCACATGGAACTCGAGGTCAAGATCAGGGGACTGATGATGGACCCGATGACCAACATGCCAGTGGTCGTCCTGAAGGAAACCCAGGGCAGCGGCGTGCTGCCGATCTGGGTCGGCGTCTACGAAGCCAACGCCATCGCTCTCGAAATCGAAAAAGTGCAGACGCCGCGCCCGATGACGCACGATTTGCTAAAGAACGTTCTGAACGGCCTCAACGTCCGCGTGCAGCGCGTCGTGGTGTGCGACCTCAAGGAAGACACGTTCTACGCCCTCATCTGGATGGAACGCGAAGGGCAGATCATCTCGATGGATTCGCGGCCCAGCGACGCGCTCGCTCTCGCGCTGCGCCTCGATTGCCCGATCTACGTCGACGATCAGGTCCTGAAAAGCTCGAAGGTCGCCGGCCCCACCGCCGAGAAAAGCTCCAACGAGGAATTGCGCAAGTGGCTCGAGAACCTCAACGACGAGGATCTCGGCCGATACAAGATGTAGCGGTTTGCCGCAAGACTCCTTCGACTGTCATCCCGCCTGCCCTGACGCAGGAAGGGAGCGAAGCGAGGGATCTGCTCTTTCTTCAGCAGCCTGGTAGCCCCCAGCGCGACCGGCACTTTCCTTCGCCACGACAGCATGCCCGGCCAAACTAAAATCGGATGAGCGGCAAATGGCGGAGTTTCGAAGCAAAATGGTAGACGATTCCGGAAACGGCATCCTCCGTCGCGTGCTGCATCATGCCAGGGCGCAAGCTCTTGCGCATCGCCGCGAGCGCCCCAAACATCATCCCGTAGATCGAAATCACGACGACGCCTCTCGCCCCCTGATAGGCGTGCGCCGTCCCGAAAATCACACCCTGCAAAATCACGGCGGCTGCGACGTTTTGCGTCAGCGCAAGGCACTGCCGCTGCAGGTAGCCGCGAAACACCAGCTCTTCGCAAAATCCGGCAGTCGCGGCGAGCATAACCCACAGAATCATTTCTGGAATCGTCTGCGGCATCAGAAAACTTGCTGCCTCGTTTCCATTGAAATGCAGCGCCCACGATAGCGTCGTCAAAACTCCAAGAATGACGAGCCAGAAGATGAGCGCCACGAGCACATCGGTCCAGAAATCCTTCCATTGCGCCCAGCGCCCGCCGATCAG
>JBKQNJ010000066.1:0-56993 GCA_052146315.1 Candidatus Acidiferrales bacterium
AGCTGGCCACCCTGAGGCCACGGTAAAAAGGGCACCCTAGTATACTGTTTCTGAGGTATTGGCATACTTCGCGTCGAGTCAGGGCACTGAGAGAGGTTTAGAATTATGCCGGAAGTAAAAAAGAAGATTCCGCTGCTCGGCCAAGACATGGAAGTGGCTGAAGTGCCTGTCGTCAAGGCGGACGAGCCTTGGAGCCGATACGAGCTTGAGGATGGTTCAGTCATCCGCCACAAAGCCGTCGTAACATCGATTGCGCGGCTTGAGGGCCAGTACAACCCCGCGGACGGAAAGCCCATATACCTTGTACTGACCTCTCCCGTGGTGGTCGTAGAGAGTGTCCCCGACAGGTTGATAAAGAAGGTCTAGAACATGGCGACTCGGGCTGTTTTTTCTCCTAAGGACGAATCGCAAGCCACAGAAGGCTTTCTCACTCTTGGACTGGGCGAGCGCAACGATCAAGCTGTTGTCGTCTCTTTGTCAGCGATGAACACGATCCAGGTTAACATTCTCCCGGTCTTCAGCGGCCAAACTCAGTTTTCGCAGGGCCTGCGGGCGATTTCGGCTTCTTGGACCACTGCTGTTGAACGTAAGGCCTTAGCCGAGCGGTTCAAGGAGCAGGCACACAAGTGGGCCAGCGAGACAGCACATCTCTCCTCGCCCACACAGCGAATGATGCATCCGAGCTATCAAGCAATTCTGGGGATGGCACGCGAGGATGAAGACACCGTAATTCGCCTCATGCTGCGCGACTTGCGTGATAACCGGCGATGGTGGTTTTGGGCGCTCAGTTATTTAACCGAAGAAAACCCGATTAAGGACTCGGAAGCAGGAAAATTCGACAAGATGATTGAGGCTTGGGTAGACTGGGGGAAGCGGCGAGGTATTTTGTAACCGTGCCTTCCCGATTTCGGCCTGCTGACATCGTCCGCAAATTTGTCGAAGATCGATTCCCTGTTCTGAGAACCGCGCGCTGGTCAGTAAAGAGCCCTTGGAATGACACATACCAGTGCTATGCCCTCGCCGTTTGTCGAACAGACGTGCTTTGGTGGCCGCAGGAGATTTACTGGCCTCCACACGCTCCGGTAAACGATGATGTAGAAGCATTCGTACTGGCATTATCGGAGTATGGGTACGTACCTTGCGATACGTCAGGTTTTGAATTCGGATATCAGAAGGTCGCAATCTACGGATCCAGAGACGGATGCGTGCTGCACATGGCGCGGCAACGGTTTTTTGGAGGTGGTTGGCTGAGCAAATTGGGAGATTCGGAAGACATCGTTCACGAAGACCTGAAATGCCTTGAAGGAGACATTTCCCCACTCGCTATTGCACTCGGAAAGTCATATGGTCGAGTCGCACAGATTCTCAAGAGAACATGGTGGTCAGCCTTTATCAATCGCTGCCTCTTTCGGTGCCTACAGATCGCCATAAGATTTTGGCTATACCGGATGAGACATCCATCCTGGATTCGGGACAATATTCGGCGACGATCTTCCCGGCCCGCCGTCAACTAAAGATCGCCGGGAAGGAGTCACGCCGCTCGCTTGAACGTTCCCTCGAACGGCAGACCGATTTCGGCTACAGGCGGTAGGGATTGTACCGCGCCCTCGGCACCACCCGAATCGCCTCGGTTTCGAATTACCAAAAATTGTGCTCGCGGCTGCGGATACTCTCTAGTTGGAAGCACCTCTGGATCGCGCTACTGGCTCGCCGCTCACGTCCGCGCCGCATGGCCGCTTATCCGGATCCCCTGAGTGAAGTATCCCCACGACCACCAACGCGCAGGCGACCGTCAATCCGATCTGAACGCCCTTGAACAAGTGCATGAAGAAAATCAGCAATGCCAGCAACGCGACGTAAAAAACATCCAGGAAGAATTCATAATGACGCACCACAAACTCTCTCATAGGGCACCCCTCCAGTTTGTTGGATGCAATCGCGACGGTCCACGGCGTTGACGTTTCCGCGTCGAAGCTGCGATGATCCATTTACGGCGCGATTGGGATTCGGAGCAATCAATGGCAGCAGCATCGTACAATATATACGGCACGAAGGTTCTGGCGTGTTCGCCAGACGGGAAGAAAGTGCGGACCGACCGGGATGCGGTCGAGTTGATCGGTGAGGCCTACGAACACGAAGCGAGGTGGATCGTCATTCCAACGGAGCGATTCGAGGACGCCTTCTTCCAGCTCCACACGCGCATCGCGGGCGAAATCATTGGGAAGTTCGCGGTGTATAAAATGCGCGTTGCAATCGTCGGCGATATCTCGCACCATACCGAGGCGAGCTCGTCGCTACGAGCCTTCGTCTACGAATCGAACCGCGGCGCGCAGGTCTGGTTCCTGACAAATATCGAGGAGTTCAATGCCCGGCTGGAACGAACGCACGCGAGCACCTAAGGCTGTTCGCCAGGCTCGAAGGTCACTTCAGGGAGAGCGAATGCACGGCGCCGATCTGCGACAGGAATCCGAGGGTATCCGGCGATTGCCACGTTTCGATGCACTTCCCCGCGCGGAAGAGGTTTATCACGATTCCCGGTGACACCACGAACTTGCCTGTTGCCAGAACACCCGCAAACTCGCCCTTGTGCGTTCCGTAAAATGTGTAGCGGTTGGCGATCTTTTCGCCCGACGCAACCATGTCGTCGCTGACGATTCTCATGTCGGGGAAGCCCTGCCTGAGTTGGGTGTAATACTCGCGCAATCCTGCAACGCCCGGCTTCAGTTTGCGCGACAGCCCGTGAAACACCACGGACCTGTCGAACATGTCGAGGTAGCCTTCCAGCTCCTTCGCATTGAACCGCGCGATTGCCCGCTGTAGCGTCTCGATGTTCTGTTGTTCCGACATGGCCCACCTTTAACGCAGATTGCGGCTGCCCGTCACCTGTGCCGCTTCAGTTCTTCGGTGTGGATGCGCTCTCCGTCAACTTTTCCCAGAGGATAATCGACGGCACGATCACAGCTCCTGCTCCAACGAAGTAAAACCCGACTGGGCGGCGCAGACCGTGACGCGGCTGCTGATCCTGTGAGTCCTCTTCGCGGCACACGGGCGAACCGCCTTCAGCGACGGTGACTTTCGCGGTCTGGCCCTGCGGAATGGTGCGGAACTCGCCGCCATCGTCGAGCACCAGATCGCCGCGCATCGCGGTAATCGTCAATTCGATCCGCCCTGTGATTGTCACTTCCCCCGACGCCGCCTGGCCATTCGCCGGGCGGACGAACCCCGCGGGGGTCACCATCTCGATTGCCGCACCCGCCATCGCCGAAAATCCCACGGTTCCGCGGTCGATGTACACGTCGATGCCGTTGAAGCCCTCCTGCAGCTGCCCCTCGCTGGCAGCTGCGAGGTAAACCTGTCCCGACCGGACCTGCATGCGCATCTGGCCGCCCTGCTCGGTCTCCAGGGTGTCGCAGTCGTAGACGTTCGCTCCGGACACGGCGTCCGCCGAATCGATGTGGCCGCGGTCCGTCTGGGACACGACGCCGACCGCCTTGCGCTGGATCGCCTGAGCGGACGGCATAATGAGCGCGGCGGCGAACAGCACGCCGCAATAGCGCGCCAAGGGACGCATGAATCTCCTCCGAGAGGTGCCATCTCACTCTGTTCTCGAAGTCCTTCAGCGTCAATGAGACACGGCCAATCGGTTGTCACAATCGCACTGGTACCCTAGTACAGGTGAATCACGTCCGCAGGCGCGCCGGCCCGCTGACGAAAGCGTTGCCTTTCTCGTAGAAGCGCAGCTTTCGATGTGCCGCGGGCGTGATGCCGATGCGTGTGGTTACGCCGATTGCGCCGACGGGCCGCACCGCCGCGCCAAGCCATAGTGCGCTCTCCGACGAGCACAGATCGACGCCGTCAAACCGCTCGTCGATCCCCATGGCAGCGGCGAGACGGCCCGGCCCGCGCGCGAGATCGCGCAGCACGTCCGTGCCGCGATTCTCTTCCATCCACGCGATGCCTTCGAGAGGCTCAAGGGCGCGGATCAGCACTCCCGCACCCGTGCCCGGAATTTCGCTCGAGACGTTCATCAGCCAGTGCACGCCGTACGTGAACCGCACGTAGGCATGCCCGCGCTGGAGAAAAAGCGAATCGTTCGCGCGTGAGTGGCCGGTGAAAGCGTGCCCGGCAGGATCGCCGACGGGATATGCCTCGGCCTCGACGATCCGCCCCGCCAGCCTCCCGCGAGGCAAATCACGGACGAGCGTTTTTCCCACCAGATAACGAGCAAGGGCGATCGTATCAATGGGCAGCTCCGCGCGGCCGAGGCGGCGGAGGCGTCGTGCAGGACTTGGTCGTTCGGCTTGGGTCATCGCCTCGAATCCAACGAATGAATGCACAATTCGGACCGACTGTTCTACCATAGCCTTGCGCGCAGCCCGTTGGCGATTCGCGAAGCCCATCCGCTCGAATGGAGGCACCTATGTCAGAAGGTCAAGCTCCGGCGCTATCGGCGTTAACCAAGGACGAGGCCTGGCCCGCTCTGCCTCTCGCCGAATGGGAGGACACGCGCGCCACGCTTCACATGTGGACGCAAATGGTGGGCAAGGTGGCCCTCGCGCTGAGCCCGAAAGTGAATCACTGCTGGGCCGAAGCGCTCCACATCAGCCCGTGCGGCCTGACAACGATGCCCATCCCGTACGCCCTGGGCATCTTCACGCTCGAATTCGACTTCATCGATCACGTGCTCCGAATCGCGACGAGCCGCAACCAGATCGAGACGATTCTTCTAGCGCCGCGCACGGTCGCGGATTTCTACCGCGAGTTCACAGCCGTCCTCGCCTCGCTCAAGATCGACGCCAAGATTTGGCCGATGCCCGTTGAAATCCTGAATCCCATCCGTTTCGACAAGGACACCCAGCACGCTTCCTACGATCCCGAATACGCGAATCGCTGCTGGCGCATCCTCACGAGCGTCGCCACGATTTGCCAGGAATTTCGCGCGCGCTTCATCGGCAAAGCTAGCCCCGTGCATTTCTTTTGGGGCAGCTTTGATCTCGCCGTATCGCGCTTTTCCGGTCGCCGCGCCCCGGAACGCCCCGGCGCAGACGCGTGGACGCGGGAATCCTATTCGCATGAAGTAAGCAGCGGTGGATGGTGGCCGGGCCAGGGCGGCTTCGACGCGCCGATGTTTTACGCCTACTGCGCGCCAGAGCCCGCCGGATTTCGCACCGCAACCGTGCTCCCTGCGGAGGCATACTATGACGCGAAAATCAGCGAATTCCTGCTTCCCTACGACGCCGTCCGCAATGCGCCCGATCCGAAGTCGATGCTGCTGAATTTTCTGCAGAGCACCTACGAAGCCGCCGCCAACCTCGCCAAGTGGGATCGCGCAGCGCTCGAAAGGCAGCCATAGGGCTTCGCAAATCTCGCGGCTGCCGGGCCGGATTCCGGCATTCGGCTCGGCAGCCGTTGCCAATCTAACGCCTGCGAAAGGTGCTACTCATTGGATTTGAAAAGCAGCCTGCACGGTCGCGCTCACGGTGATTTTCTCGGGACTCACGGCCGGAAAAGTCGGAGCAGCCGGACGGCTGGCGACTCCCGAGGGTACACCATCGACGCTGACTGTCTCCGCCATGCTTGCCGTTGAGTAGAGATTCGTGACGCCGACGAGCTGCCTTACGTCGAGATTCGCATAGCGCACGGCGCCAAGTTTCTGGCCGCTCTGCGCGAGCGCGGCCGTCGCGCGTCCCACGGCGCTGCGCATTGCCGCCGCTACGGCTTTTTCCTTGGCTGACTCCTCATCCTGCAGCGAATAGGTCAGCGACCGGAATTCGATGATTCCCTCCTCTCCCGCTCCATCGAGTAGCGGCCCGATGCGCGCAAAATCGCGTATCTTCAACGCGATCTCGCCCTGCACGCGGTAGGACTTCGCACGATTCTTTTTGTCGCGTTCGTACGACGGCGCCAGCGTGAGCGCGCCGAGCAAAACGTCTTCTTTGCCAAGGCCGTTTTGCGTCGCCAGTGCGACGATGCGCTGCGCTGCCTGCGCCGCGTTGCTGTAGGCCACTTTCAAATCCTTGTCCTGTGAGTCGATGTCAAATGTCAGGGTCGCCAGGTCCGGATTGCTCTCGAAGCTTCCGTCCGCTTGCACGACCAGCGTATCCGCGACAAAGCGGATCTCCGGCGCTTGCGCTTGAACCTTCGCCGCAACGGCAAACACCAGTACGAATAGGATCGTCGAAAGGTAGCATTTCATAGGTCCCCCTCCCAACCCGATGGCACCTGTCTGGTGCCGTTTGCTTATGTCGATGCGATGCGAAGTAAAATGGTGTTCTCGAAAGGAAAAAATACAGGCTAATTTGCGAGCGCCGGACGGGCAGTGGTAACAGCAGAGCTAGCCTGCGCCGCAGATGGCCGGCCGATTCCAGGACAATCTAGCCGTTGGTTTCGGGTGCCGGCAAGAGCGCTGGGGATGACGACAAGCGGCCACGGCTCTGATCCGTTCGCGCAAGTACAGCATAATGCCGCTGGAGGAAATGTTTTTGCGCGCGGCGGCCCCACGATCGCACGAAGTAGTAGTTGATCGTGCCGGCCACGCCCGCGCTCACCACGGGAACGATGCGCCCAGCCCATTTCTCGGCAACCTCGGCGCCGACTTTCACCGCAACCTGGTCGACGATCCGTGGCACCACGCGCTCCATCGCCTGCTTCTCGAGGAAGTCGCGCCCGAGATCGACGCCCGCCGCGCTCGCAGCCGCCACCCACAGCGCGACGGTTTCGTCATCCGTCGCATATTCGAAGCCATAGAGCAGGCTCAGCTTTTGCAGCATGCGCAGCGTGATCGCCGCAAGAATCCCCATGTCGGGGATGGCCGTGAGAAATCCGCCGAGGCCGAAACCCATACCTTCCAGCGCGGCCATCTTCGACGCGCCGGATATCGTGCGCGTCGCAATCGGGTCAATCACTGCCGGTCCCAGGTAGAACATCTCCCGCCAGTTCTGGATCGGCAGCCGGTGCGCGCGCTGGACGTGGCGCAGATACTTCGCCTCGTCGATGCGCACCTGCTGGTACGCCCGACGGAATCCCGCCTGCGCGGAACTGCTCAGCACCTGCGTCACCCACGCCTTTTCTTTGCGTTTCGCCATGTTTATCCGATGCGCGGCGCCCGATCCAAGGCGCGACAACCCGCCCTCTCGATGAGCCTAGTGTAACTCAATCCAGGCGGTGCGGACCGATTCCTCCGTTGTGTGAACGCGGACAGCACTGCGGCCCGGCTGCCCCGGATATTCGCGCTGTTCTGCGTCCATTTGCCCCCACTTGCCGAGCGGCGTATAATTTTGAGTTTAGGCGCATGGCAACGGAACCCACTGTGAACCCCCGACCGCGAACGACCCTGCCCCCTCGAAAGAACATGCCCGAGCCGGTGGCGGATGGCGTGGAGGAAATTAGCGTTCGCGGCGCGCGCGTCCACAATCTCAAGAATATCGACTTCGCGATCCCGCACAACGCGATCACCGTCGTCACCGGCGTCTCGGGCTCGGGCAAATCCAGCCTCGCCTTCGATACGCTCTACGCCGAGGGCCAGCGCCGCTATATCGAATCGCTTTCGGCCTACGCGCGCCAGTTCCTCGAACGCATCGAGAAGCCGGACGTGGACGAGATCACAGGTATTGCCCCGGCCATCTCGATCCGGCAGAAGAATTCCACGCGCAATCCGCGCTCGACAGTCGCGACAGCCACGGAAATCTACGACTATCTCCGCCTGCTTTTCGCGCGCATCGGCCACACCTTCTGCCTGAATTGCGGCGAGGAAGTCCGTCGCGACACGCTCGATGAAATCGCGGCGCGCGTTCTCGCGCTGCCGGAAGCGCGCCGCTTTTACGTTCTTTACGAGCTGCGCTTCGGTCCCGAGACAGCGCCGGGCAGCGCGCAGACAGGGCAAACAACCCATGCCGCTCGCGCGCGCAAAGCTTCGCGGCCCACGCCCGAGGCGATTCGCCAAACGCTGATCAGCCTCCGCAAGCGCGGCTTCAATCGCCTTTATCAATCGGGGCGCGTCTTCGAGTTTTCGACACCCGAGGAGCTGCTCGACGTCGATTTCGGCAAGCCCGTGTATGTCCTCGTCGACCGGCTGGCGCTGTCGCCCGAAATTCGCTCGCGTCTGATGGACTCGATCGAGATCTGCTACCGCGAGGGACGCGGCGAAGCGATCCTCGAATTTGTGCCGGACGCCGGCGCCGCACCACCATCCACGGAAGCTGCGCCCGAGCGCCTTGTCTTCAACGAGCGATTCGAATGCAAAAAGTGCGGCGCGAAATATGAGGAGCCCGAGCCGCGGCTTTTCTCGTTCAACAATCCCTACGGCGCCTGCCCGCGCTGCCAGGGCTTCGGCAATACGATCGACTTCGACCTCGACCGCGTAATTCCGGATCAGGGCAAATCGCTCGCCGAGGGCGCGATCGAGCCGTGGACGAAGCCGCGCTATCGTCAATTGGCGATGGAGATGCGCCGGTTCGCGCGCGCAAAAGGCATACCCACCGACGTGGCTTTTCGCGAGCTAAGCGCGGCGCAGCGCGACGCCATCCTCGAAGGCGACAAAAACGAAGATTTCCCCGGCGTGAAGGGATTTTTCGGCTGGCTCGAACGCAAGAAATACAAGCTGCACGTGCGCGTGTTCCTCAGCCGATATCGCGGCTACGCGACGTGCCCCGATTGCCGCGGCACGCGCCTGCGCGCCGAAGCCCGCGCCGTGAAAATCGCGGGCCGCTCGATCACTGAAGTCTGCCAGATGACGGTGAAGGAGGCGCGGCCATTTTTCGAAGGCCTGCAGCTCAGCGACGCGGAGACCGTGATCGCCGACAAGGTTCTCGAGGAAATTCAGCAGCGCCTGCGCTTTCTCGACGAAGTCGGCCTCGACTATCTCACGCTCGACCGGCTCACCTCGACGCTCTCGGGCGGCGAGGCGCAGCGCATCCAGCTCGCCACGTCGCTCGGCTCGCATCTGGTCGGCGCGCTCTACGTGCTCGACGAGCCTTCGATCGGCCTGCATCCGCGCGACACGAGCCGCCTGATCGACATCCTGAGGGGCCTGCGCGATCTCGGCAATACGCTGCTCGTCGTCGAGCACGATCCCGATACGATCCTCGCCGCCGATCGAATTCTCGATCTCGGTCCCGGCGCGGGCGAGCACGGCGGCAAGTTGATCTTCACCGGCACGCGCGAGGAGCTTCTAGCGGATGCGCAGTCGCTCACCGGCCGGTACCTGCGCGGCGATTTGCGTATCGCCGTGCCCGCACGCCGGCGCAAGCCGCATGGCAAATTCCTGAAGATTCTCGGCGCGCGCAGCCACAATCTGGCCGGTGTTGACGTCACAATTCCGCTCGGCATGCTCGTCGCCGTCACCGGCGTTTCCGGCTCGGGCAAATCGACGCTCGTCTACGATGTGCTGTACAAAGCGCTCACCACCAAGCGCGCCGGCGGCGCCTGGCGCGAGTTTTGCGACCGCATCGAGGGCGACGCCGCGATCGCGGGCATCGAGATGGTCGATCAATCGCCCATCGGGCGCACGCCACGGTCGAATCCCGCGACATATTTGAAAGCGTTCGATCCCATTCGCGAGATTTTCGCGTCTACGCCAGAAGCGAAGAAGCGCGGATTTACCGCGGGGCACTTTTCATTCAATATTCCGGGCGGGCGCTGCGAAGCGTGCCAGGGCGACGGCACCGTGACGGTCGAGATGCGCTTCCTCGCCGATGTCGAGCTGGTGTGCGAAGAGTGCCGCGGCACGCGCTACAAGAGCAGCGTGCTCGACGTCCGCTACAAGGACAAAAACATCCACGACGTGCTGCAGATGACGGTCCGTGAGGCGCTCACATTTTTCGCCGCGCATCCGAAGGTCACTTCGCGCCTGCGCGTGCTCGAGGAGGTCGGGCTCGGCTACCTCCGCCTTGGCCAATCCGGCACCACGCTTTCGGGCGGCGAAGCGCAACGCCTGAAACTTGCGGCGCATCTTACCCGGCAGGAGAATGCCGGCATCCTGTATATTTTCGATGAGCCGACGACCGGCCTTCACTTCGACGACATCCAGAAGCTGCTGACCGCGTTTCGGAAGCTGATCGATGGCGGCGCTTCCCTGCTGATCATCGAGCACAATCTCGACGTGATCAAATCGGCGGACTGGGTGATCGATCTCGGCCCTGAGGGCGGCGATGAAGGCGGGCACGTGATCGCAGCCGGAACTCCCGAGCAGGTGGCGCGGAATTCGCAGTCGCACACGGGAAAATATCTCGCGCGCGTGCTCAACGCCCGCGCCAACGGCCACGAGAATCACGCTCTCCCCGGTGGAAGCGTGGGCCTTCAGGCCCGCGAAAAGGCGCAGTAGATTGCAGGGCTTTAGCCCCGGGAAGTCTCACGCGCGGCTCCGGCACTCAAGGGCCAAAGCACTCGAGGCGCAATGAGCGGTCTGCGACGCATGACATCCTTTTCGAAGCCGCTGGCGCGCTGCGCGCTCGGCGTGGCCCTCATCTCCTTTTGGTGTGCATCCTTCGCGCTTGCGGCACTCGCGCAAACCAGCAGCTCCAGCCATAAACACGTCGCCGCCGATCCCGAAGCTCAGGCGCTGAATCGACTCCTCAGTGATGCCCAAAGCGCCGTCGATCGCCAGGATTACGAAACCGCCGCGCGAGACTATCAGGATTACCTCGCAAAGAAGCCCGACGACGCAGAGGTCCACTTCAATCTCGGATACGTCTACACGGCCATGCAGCGCCCCGACGATGCGAAAGTTGAATACGAAAAGGCCATCGCACTCGACCCGGACGACGCGAAGATGGCCCCCGCATATCAAAACCTGGGGCTGACGCTGCTCCCGAAGGATCCGGCAGCGGCGGTCGATCCGCTTCAACACGCCGCCGAGCTCGCACCGCAGGATGCGCGCACGAAATGGCTGCTCGGCATGGCGCTCGAAAACAGCGGCAAGCTGGATCCGGCGATCGAGCAATATCAAGCGGCGGAAAAACTCAACGAAAAGGATTTCGACACGCGGCTGTCGCTCGGGCATGCGCTGGTCGCAGCGGGCCGGCCGGCGGACGCGGAGCCCGAATTGCGGGGGGCTATTGCGTTAAGTCCCGATAGCCCGGATGCGCCGCGCGTGCACCTCGAGCTTGCCGAGTGCCTGATCCTGGAGAAAAAGAACGAGCCGGCGGCGGCCGAGCTCGCGACATATCTTCAGTCGCATCCCGACGATGTCGCAAGGCGTCTCGACCGCGCCTCGCTGCTCATCGACCTCTCGAAATACGACGATGCACTTACCGAGCTAGACCGCGCCGCAAACGGCAAGCCGGAGACGCTCCGCGCCCTTCAGTTGCGCTCGCACATCTACTACCAGGAGAAGCACTGGGACGACTTGATACCCGTGCTGCAGAAAGCTGAGGCTCTCGCGCCGAAGGATGCCAGCATTCCAGCGCAGCTCGGCGAAGTCTACCTCACGAAGAAGGACTACCCGGACGCGGCTCGGACGCTGATTGTCGCCTACAATCTCAAGCCCGGGGCGCTCGACGTCCTTGTGAATCTGGTCGAAGCCGAATATCAGGCCGGAAATTATGCGGGCGCGTTGCAGGCGCTCGACCTGCTCGCCAAGCAAAAGGATTTGCCGGCGCCCAGCTGGTACATTCGCGCCTCCTGTTACGATAAACTGGGTCAACTAGCCCAGGCGCTCGACGCGTATCAGCGCTTTCTGCAGTTGAATACGGACCAGAATAGCGACATGTATTTTGCGGCCGCCGCGCGTGCAAGAGAGCTGGCCCGCGAACTACACGAAAAGAAAAAGAGGTAACACCTTGCCTGGACCGGCCGGCGCACGGGGATTCATACTTGCGTCGCTGCTTATCTGCTTGCCGGCTCCTTTTGCGGCCGCCGACACGCCGCAGAATGGCGCCGCGGCCTTTCAGGCGCGCTTCGAGCGGGAAAAGGATCCAGTCCATCGGGCGAAGATGATACAGCGTCTGGGCATGGATGAGTACGAGGAAATACGAACGGACGTGAACGAAGGCAATCTCTCGGAGGCTGTCCGGGTTCTCGATCAGTATCGCGATCAAGCTCGTTCGTGCGTCGACGGTCTGGACGCGAAGAACATCGACGCCGCGAAGCATTCATCCGGCTTCAAGCAGTTGCAGATTTCCCTGCAAGAGGCGCTGCGGCGGCTCGATGAAATCATGGCCGGATTGACGTCCGATGAACAACCTCCATTTCTGGCGGCCCGCGGCGATCTTCAAAAGATGAACGATCATCTGGTTCACGAGCTTTTCCCGGATACCCCGGCGGGCAACCCCCCGGCCGAGAAAGACACTCCTTAGGGAGTAGGTTATGCTCTTCCTACAGCGGCGTGCGACTGCGCTCACCGTCAGCCTGGTGCTGGCGTCGCTCGCGGGAGCACGCTTGGCGTCCGCTCGTCCGCGGCCGCAGGACTACACGCCGAAAGATTACCTCAGCGACGAAGAGTCGGACAAAATCCGCGACGCCCTGACTCCCGACGAGCGCATCAAGCTGTACATCGCATTCGCCGAAGATCGGTTGAAGAAATTTGACTACGAACTAAAGCGGACCGTGCCCGAAGCTCGCGAAAGTGAGATCCTCAACGGACTGCTCAATGGATATGCCGGATGCATCGACGATGGCGCCGACCAGATCCAGGTGGCCCAAGACGAGCAGATGGACATCCGCAATGCCCTGAAATTAATGGACACGAAGGAAAAGGAGTTCCTCGAAACCCTTCAGAAATACGACAAGGGCGCTCCTCATCTCGACGACTATCGCGACACGCTCGAAGACGCCATCGACGGCACGAAGGAAGCGATCTCCGACGCCGAAGACGCCGAAAAGACCGCGCTGCCCGCGCCCGTGCGGAGGAAGCAGTGAGGCGATCGGGCGCCCGCCACGGAACCAGCGGACGACTCGTACCCGGCGGCGCGCAGATTTTTCATCGCATATACACCCGGCTCGGCTGCGAAGGCCGCCCGCCGCAATTCGTCGTCGAATACCATCCCTATACGGACCTGACGCACACGATTCGGTTGCGTGAAGATGTTGCGCGTGTCCGGATTTCGGATGTTTTGCGGACCGCGCCGCGCGCGGTCGTGGAAGCGGTAGCCGCGATCCTGCTCGGCCGGCTGTACCGGCGGCCAACGCCGCGAGATTTGGCTGAGATTTACCGGGAGTTCTCGTACGCGCGTTCCACGCGGCAGCGCATTTTGTTGCAGCGCCGGCGGCGGGCGCGCCGCGTCGCGCACCAGCCGTCCGGAGAGCACCACGATCTCGCGCCTCTATTCGACCGGTTGAACCACGCCTACTTTTGGGGCTCGCTTCCGCGCCCGCGTCTCGGCTGGAGCGGCCGCGCCTGGCGATCGCAATTGGGCTGCTTCGATCCGGCGCTGAACCAGATCGTCATCAACCGGCAGCTCGACCGTCCGGGAGTTCCGGAGTATGTCGTTGCTTACGTCCTCTACCACGAGATGCTCCACCAGAAGCATCCAGTCAGCTTCGGGCGCTGCCGCCGCGAATCGCACTCCGCGGAATTCCGGCGTGAAGAAAAACATTTTGCCGATTACCAGCGCGCCATGAAATTCCTGGAGCGCTTTCCGGTTCCCTAGCGCTCCGACGACAATTTCTCGATCTTTTTCTGAATTTTCTTTGCGTCCGAAGCATTGGGGAATGCCTTCAGGTAGTTCTGGTAGGTCTTCACGGCGTCGTCCGCGTCGTGCGTCCTTTCGTAGGCTTCGGCAAGCATCAAGCGGGCTTTCGCGTACCTCGGCTTCAGCTGGACCGCCTCTTGAAGGCGCGGAATGGCCGCGTTCATATCGCCCTTGCGCATGTAGTAGCTGGCCACGTCGACGTCCTTCTCGGCGTTGGGCGGATCGGAGGGGGCAATTTCCTTCTGCGGCGCGGGCGGAGATGGACTTGGCTTGGCGGAAGACGATGGAGAGGACGGCGGCGAAGCAGGCGCATTCTGCCCCGATTGCCGCGCGCACCACGCCGGCAGCGCGAACAGTATCAGAAACAAAAATGGAGACGCTCGCCTCATCGCTTTCCCATTGAGTTTAGAGCGATTTGCTATCATAGAAGTTGTACGCGACGAGCGAGGTTCCCGCCGGAAACGTACGCCCCGCTCATTGTAACGCGCTGAAAATGGAACTCCGAGAAAAAGTCGCGAATCTGCCCGCCCAGCCCGGCGTGTACCTGTTTCAAGACGCGTCCGGGAAGATCGTTTACGTCGGGAAGGCGCTCTCGCTGCGCAGCCGCGTGCGTTCTTATTTTCTGGAATCGAGCTCGCTGAACAACGCCAAGACCGGGTCGCTGGTTCGCGAAATTGCCGAACTCGATTACATCGTCGTCGACAATGAACGAGAGGCGCTCGCCCTCGAAAACAATCTCATCAAGCAGTACAAGCCGAAATTCAATATCCTGCTGCGCGACGACAAAACCTACCCGTACATCCAGTACACCGCGTTCGAGAAATTCCCGCGCGTCTACGTTACGCGCCGCTTGACGAAGGACGGCTCGATCTATTTTGGGCCGTACTTTCCGGCGAGTCTCGCCTACAGGCTCGTCCATTTGATCCACAAGCATTTTCTGGTGCCGTCGTGCACGGTCGATCTCGGGCGCCTCCATCCGCGCCCGTGCCTGCAGTATTACATTCACCGCTGCCTTGGCCCGTGCGCCGCGCTGGTGACCGACGAACGCTACGCGGAGGCAGCGCGCGATGTAAAACTCTTTCTCGAAGGACGCCGCAACGATCTTGCGCGCAGCCTGAAGCAGCGCATGCAGAAAGCATCCGAAGAGCAGCGCTACGAGGAGGCCGCGGGCTATCGCGATCTCCTGCACACACTCGAGGAAATGGAGGAGCGGCAGAAAATCGCCGCGGCGGAAGGCGACGACACGGACGTTCTCGCCTGGTACGCCGAGCCGCCGCAAGTCGCTGTGAATCTCTTTCACTTGCGCGGCGGGCGCGTGGTCGACCGGCGCGACTTTTATTGGGAGGACATCGAGGAGCTCCGCGCTGAGGAATTTCTGCCTTCCCTCCTGAAGCAGCTGTATCTCGACGCGGCGTACCTGCCACGCTACATCCACGTCCCAATGGATTTCGAAGAGCGCTCTCTGCTCGAAGAGGTGCTTACCGAAACCGCGAAGCATAAAGTGGAAATCCTGAACCCGCAGCGCGGACAGAAGCACGCATTCCTCGAACTCGTCGAAAAAAACGCGCAGCATTCCTTCATGCAGCGTTTCCGCGTGCTGAAGCCGACTTCGAAGGCGATCGCCGAGGCCCTGCAAGCCGCACTCAGCCTCGAAGAACCGCTGAAACGCATCGAGTGCTTCGACATTTCGCACACCCAGGGATCGGATACGGTCGCGTCGATGGTCGTGTGGGAAGACGGCCGGATGAAAAAATCCGATTACCGTAAATTCATCATTCGCGGCGACGCGATGCCGGAAGGCCCGGACAAAGCCGCCGGCATCCTTCGCGACGATTTCGCGAGCATGCGCGAAGCGGTCGAGCGGCGCTACCGGCGGCTGCGCGATGAAAACAAGCCCATGCCGAGCCTGCTGCTGATCGATGGCGGAATCGGGCAGCTCCACGCCGCGGCCGAAGCGCTTGAAAAACTCGAAATCATCAATCAGTCTGTCGCGAGCATCGCAAAGAAAGAGGAAATTCTGTACATCCTCGGGCGCGAGAACGATCCGATCGTGCTTGACAAGCATTCGCCCGTCCTGCACCTGATCCAGCAGATTCGCGACGAAACGCATCGTTTCGCGGTCACCTTTCACCGGCAGCGGCGCTCGAGCCGGCGGCTGCGAACGTCGCTCGTCGAAATTCCCGGCGTGGGCGAGCGGACGGCGCAAAAGCTGCTGCGGCGCTTCGGCAGCCTGGCCCGGCTGCGCGAGATGGGCGTCGAGGAGCTTGCGGCGGAAATTCCGCGGCGACAGGCGCAGCGCGTCTACGACGCCCTGCGAGCACCGGCCGAGAAAACGCCCGTAACGTGATTCCCATCACATAACCACAGCTTCGCCACTCTTGCCGTACTAGAAGTGCTATGCTAGTGTCCAACAATGGAGGTGGACGATGGCTGACAACGTTGGCTCGAGAGTGAGCTTCTTTCTTGTCGGGCTTGGCATTGGAGCGCTGGTTGGAATTCTTTTTGCGCCGAAATCCGGCGAAGAGACACGCGAATACCTGACGTCGAAGGCCGATGAAGGCCGCGACTACGCCCAGAAGAAAGCCCGCGAACTGCGGGAACGCGCTGAAGACCTGATCGAACGCAGCAAAGAGATCATGTCGCGCCAGAAGGAAGCCATTTCCACGGCCGTGGATGCGGGCAAGGAAACGTACAAGCGCGAAGCAAAAGCATCCTGACGCACCACCGGGAGACCTATGTCCGGCTGGCTCGAATTGTTCATTGCGGTCGCCACAATCGCCATCGTGATTCAGATGGGGATTCTGGTGGCGATGTTTTTCCAGCTGCAGGCAGCGATCAAGAATTTCACGCGGATCGCCACGCAACTGCAGACTCGCATCGATCCGATCCTCGTCCGCACCAATCACATTCTTGAAGATTCCGAGGACCGCATCCGCAGCATCATGGGCGATGCGGCCGAAGTGACGCGCGTGGCGCGAAGCCAGGCGCAAAAAGTGGACCGCGTTTTCACGGATGCCGTCGAGCGGCTGCGCATTCAGATCATTCGCGCCGACCAAATCCTTACCGGCACGCTCGAGGTGATCGAAGAAGCCGGATCGACGATTCGCGACAAAGTCTGGGACCCGATCAACAAGGTGTCTGCGGTTTTGAAGGGCGTCAAGGCGGGACTCGATTTCTTCCGCGACCGGCGCCGCCCGCCGCAACCCGACGCGGCGACGCAAGACGAAGAACTCTTCATCTGAAGCGATTTTCTCGCTTCGCAAACCCGAAACAATCTGCATTTATTTTTCCTGACTACTTCGAAATCCAGCCGCCGCCGAGGACTTGCTCGCCGTCGTAAAAAACCGCGGCCTGGCCGGGTGTGATCGCGCGCTGCGGCTCGAAAAACGAGACGCGGGCGGTGGTTGCATCGAGCGGGGTGATTTCCCCTGCGGCGGGAATGTGGCGATTGCGGATGCGCACCGCCGCGCGAACGGGAGTTTCAGGGACTTCATACGGAATCCAATTGATGTTGCGGACTTCGCAGGTGGCGCGACGGAGTTCGCCATCTTCGCCGACGACGAGACGATTGTTTTCGCGGTCGAGCGCGACCACGTAGACGGGGTGTCCTGTGGCGAGACCGAGGCCGCGGCGCTGGCCTACCGTGTAGTGATGGAGGCCGTTGTGGCGGCCGATTACTTCGCCGGACGTGGAGACGATCTCGCCAGGCTCGCCTAATTCTCCCAGCGCCCTGGCGCTGTGGTCGCCTTCGCGCGCAGCAGTTCCCTGCTCTTGCAAATAGCTTTCGATGAAGCGGACGTAATTGCCCGTCGGAACAAAACAGATTTCCTGGCTCTCGGGCTTTTCGGCCACCGGCACGGCGAGGCGGCGCGCGATTTCGCGCACTTCCTGCTTGGTCAGCTCGCCAAGGGGAAATTCGGTGCGCGCGAGCTGTTCTTGCGTGAGGCCGAAGAGGAAATACGACTGGTCCTTGTTTTCGTCGACCGCACGGAGCAATTCATGGCGTCCCGTTTCGCGATTGTGGCGCACCCGCGCGTAGTGGCCGGTGGCGATACGATGGGCGCCGATCTGCCGCGCGGTGACAAGAAGCTGATCGAACTTGACGTGGTTGTTGCAGTGCGTGCACGGGATCGGCGTGCGGCCGGAAAGATAGTCTTCGACGAACGGCCGGACGACGGTCTCCTCAAATTCGCGCTCGAAATTGATCACGTAATACGGAATGGCAAGATGCTCGGCGACGCGCCGCGCGTCGTATACATCGTCGAGCGAGCAGCAGCGATGTGGCGCGGGGCCGTCGCCCTGAAGCTGCGGCAGGCGCCGCTGGTTCCAGAGCTGCATCGTGAGACCGATGATGGGCTCGCCGCGATCGCGGAGGATCGCCGCAACGGTGGAGCTGTCGACGCCACCGGACATTGCCACGGCCACGGCGCTCGGCGAGGCTGCCGCAGCACACCCCACACCGTTGTCCTCAGGGGCTGAAGCCCCCGAAAACCCAGCGCTTATGTCGGAGCCCTTCACTTCGTTCAGGGTAAACTGAAGCTTCCGACCCCCTAAAGTGCCGAATTCGGTCGCGTCCCCAACTTGTACGGCGGCGCCCGCGATTACGAGTTGAGCTGTGGTTGTCATTTTCGGCGCTACCGCGCGGGGGCGGCCTCCGCTTGCGGGGCGCGCGGCGAGAGCGCGCGGATGCGCTGGACGACGCCGGGAATGATTTCGATCGCGCGGTCGATTTCGGCGGCGGTGGTTGGGCGGCCGAGGCTGAAGCGCAGGCTGGCGCGCGCATCGTCGCGGGAAAGGCCGGCGGCGGTTAGCACATGCGACGGCTCGGTGGAGCCGGACGAGCAAGCCGCGCCCGTCGAGCATTCGACACCCTGCAAATCGAGGGCGATGAGCAGCGCTTCGCCGGCCGCGCCCGGAAACGAGATATTCGTCGTGTTCGGGACGCGATGCGCGCGGTCGCCGCTCACGCGGGCGGACGGGATTCGCTCGAGCAGCGCCGATTCGAGGCGATCGCGCAGTGGAGCGATGCGCGCGGCATCCTCGGCGAGCAGCTTGCGCGCCAGCTCGGCGGCCTTGCCGATACCGATGATGCCGGGGACGTTCTCGGTGCCCGCGCGACGGTCGCGCTCGGCGTGGCCGCCGAAAAATCGCGGCACGAGATTCGTTCCGGTGCGAACGTAGAGCGCGCCCACGCCCTTCGGCCCATAGAACTTGTGCGCGGAAATCGAGAGCAAATCGACGCCGAGCCGATTCACGTCGAGCGGGACCTTGCCCGCCGACTGCACGCCATCGCAATGAAAGCGCACGCCTGCTTCGGCGGCGATGCGCGCAATTTCCTCGATCGGCTGGATCGTGCCGAGCTCGTTATTCGCGTGCATCACGGTGATGAGAACGGTCTCGGGGCGCAGCGCGCGGCGAATGTCTTCGGGATCGACCACGCCTTGTGAATTAGGACCACGTCCGACGGGGACAACGGTCACGTCGATTCCCTGCCGCTCGAGTTCCTCGCAGCTGTGCAGGATCGCGTGATGCTCGATGGCGGTAGTGATGATGTGCTTGCGCGGCTTTGATGATGCAGCGACCGTGCCGAAGATCGCGAGGTTGTCGGCTTCGGTGCCGCCGCTCGTGAAAACGATCTCGCTCGCCTTCGCGCCGATCAGCGCCGCGACCGATTCGCGCGCGGCATCAACCGCGGCGCGGGCGCGCTGCCCTGCCGAGTGGACCGAGCCGGCGTTGCCGAAATTCTCGCCGAGGAACGGCAACATGGCTTCGAGGACCGCGGGGGCCACGGGAGTCGTCGCGTTGTAGTCGAGATAGACAGCCATTTTCTATGCCTCTAAATCCTCAAATTCGGCCGCGGAATCGACCAGAATTGGCGCTCCGGCGACCCTCTCTTACTGTGTCGATTAGAATGTACACCGATCCTTTATTATCAGCGAGTTACGCCGATTTCTAATCGCCGGAGTGTCGATTAGAATGACGCTATTTCTTCTTGCGCCATCAAAAAACCCCTTTGTGTCCACCGATTCCATTCGGGTTTGCCCGCCGCTCGCCAGAATAAGGCTAGCAAGATTCGAGCGAATTGCAAGCGTGACGCGGATCGGCTCGATACGCGCGAAGCGTCGCCGATTCCTGGTGAAGCGCTTTGGCCGAGTTGTCGATTCGCGTTCATGTCCTTATACCACCCTTCACGCTAGCACAATGATGTGGGCGGGAGGGGTGTACCGAAGGACAGGCTTGGTACAAGAACCAGTACCCCTGTACGTTTTGGCGAGGGATTCATCCGGCGATGCTCCGCGTAGGAGATGTGTCGCGTCTACGGCGCTGGGCCTCCTAAATACCCGAGTCCCCACCCTTCCGGGTGGGGCTAACTTGTGGCGCACCTTCGGTGCTTGGAGGCGGAACTGATATCCCCTCAAGATCAGGAGAGCATCGACGGGAGGGTGCCGGAGCCGGGCGTTGCCGCCGTGCCACCCGGGTTCATCATGAGCTGCAGGTCGAAGGCTTCTTTGCGGACGCGCAGGTCGTAGTAAAAGACAGCGGTGGCAATCAGCAGGATCGGCGTGATGAGCGTTTCGCCGATGGTGTTTCCCACTTGAGCTAAAGCGAGCCACATGCGCACCGATTCCGGATGCCTGGCCGCAGACAGCGCGATCATGACGTCGAAGGGATAAGTAAAGAGCGACGCCGCGATGATCGCCATTACGAAGTAGATCAGATAGATCACGAAGGCGCGGCCCGCGCTGCCTTCCGTCAGCCGATAGCTGCGTTCGAGCGAATCGCGTGCGCCGAGGTCCTCAAGCAGCGCGGCCGGCACGCAGGTGATCAGGCGGCAGGCGAGCCAGATGCCGGGAACGATCAGGAGAATGAGTCCGACCAGGATGGCAATACCATTCAGCAGGGTGACACCGAAAAGGTTCATGGCCTGGCCGCGCATTCGGCGAAGAGATTCGCCGATTGTCGTGGTGCGCCCGAGATATAGCTCGGAGACGGCATAAACCGTGCCGCCTTGCGCGTACAAGTACGCGGCGAGATAAACGACGGTGGCAAGCAATCCGCTCAGAAGCGCGCCGGCCGCCATCCCGCCCGAGAGCGCGGTCCGCGTAGGATCGATCCTCGTTGTGCCGATGTATCCGAAGAGCAGGAGTTGAGCCAAGTGCACCGCAAGAATCAAAAGTTGAGGAATCGCCGTGATGCCGATGAAGAGCAGGAAATTGTTGCGATAGAGAGAGAACGTCCGGTCGAGAATTTCGCCTAGCGACAAAGGACGTAGATCGATGGCAGCCATGCGAGCCTCCGCCTCAGAGGATTAGGGCTTAGTTGGCGCGGCACGTTAGCAAAAAGTAAGAGAAAAGGCGAGGCAAATCCGGGCACATGAGGAGGCGAGCGACAAAATCGGGTTCACCGCTGAGACGCAGAGGACGCAGAGAAGACAACGCAGAGAAGGCTTAACACAGAGATCACAGAGAAAGGCCACAGAGAGCACGGAGAAAGCGAGTACCCGCAGAGGACGGGGATAGCATGGCAGAATGGGGGCTCCGCCCTTTCACCTCTGCCGCGAAAGTACGAGGGGTGGAACTTTTGGAGACGACCGCGCGTATCAGTGACAGGAGCAAACTATGAGCACAACCGGGGGAACGGAAACGGGCGGCACGGGGACCGGGCCGGGTCCGGAGTATCGTCATCCGCGGAGACGGTCCATGGCCGGACCGATCTTTCTGATCGCGCTCGGAGTTTTGTTTCTGCTGGGGACGCTGCGGCCGGATTTCGATCCGTGGTGGGTCTTCTGGCGGTATTGGCCGCTGCTTTTGATCTTTATTGGCCTGGGCCAAATCTTCGATCACTACTGGAATCGCAACGCCGACGGCACGCGAAGCCACGCCATCTCCGGCACGGGGATCGCGATGATCGTCCTGCTGATTATCCTGATTGCGGCGGGCTTGCATGGCGGCGGGCGAGCGTCGGACGGCTGGGGCCATGGCAATGGCTGGTGGGCACACAACTGGAACGACAATCGCAATTGGGGCGGCAGACACGAACTGCATGACGCGCAGTCCGTCGAGTTGCAGGGCGCGAAGAGCGTGAGCGCCGATATCGATATGCCGGCCGGCTCGGTGACGCTGAGCGGCGGATCGAGCAAGCTGCTGGATGCGTCATTTGACTACGATGGTGGCGAAGGCAAGCCGACCATCGATTACAACGTTTCGGGAGGCCATGGCGATCTCCACATCACGCAGGACAACGAGGACCACACGCACTGGGGCGGAGAGCGGGACGACTGGAATCTTCGATTGGGCAGCGGCGTTCCGATCGATCTGAAGGTGAATATGGGCGCGGGCCAGAGCAATTTGCAGTTGAGCCAGATCAACTTGAGCCGCCTGGAAGTTCACATGGGGGCGGGCGAGCTGCATCTCGATCTCACGGGACCGCGGAAGAGTGACCTCGATGCGACGATCCAGGGCGGAGTCGGCTCGGCGACGATCCGGCTGCCGAAGAATGTGGGCGTGCGGGTGAATGCGTCGGGCGGGATCGGGTCGATCAATGCGAATGGGCTGCAGCGCGATGGCGACGCCTACATCAACGCGGCCTACGGGAAGTCGGCGGCGACCATCAACCTGACGGTCGAAGGCGGCGTCGGGCAGATCAATCTCTACGAGGAGTAATTCGGCTTCGAGGTGGATTTAGAGGCGAAGAGAGATTCTTCAGCCATCCTCGCCGGATGGCTTCAGAATGACGGCGGGGATCGTGGCGCGTTCCAAAGTGGGCGATAGCAGCACCGGGGGCCGGGGCTGAGGCCCTTTTTCCTTGCGCACTTTTTCGAGAGCCTAAAGGCTCACGGTTCCACCGTGTGCGTTACTCAATCGCGGCAGGGCGAGCGGTTGGCTTTGACACGGGCGCGATGGTTCGCTAGCGTCGAGGATGCGCCGGTGGATGTTTCATTGCGGGCGGCGCGCGACTGGAGCGAACCTTGGCGCGGCCCATCATCACATTGACGACGGATTACGGCACGAACGACCATTTGGTCGGGGTCATGAAGGGCGTGATCCTCGCCATCAATCCCGAAGTCAACGTGGTCGACATCACGCATGGCGTGATTGCGCATGATGTTCTGGACGGCGCGCTGACGATCGCGCAGGCGTACAAATATTTTCCACCAAAGACGATTCACATTGTGGTTGTCGATCCCGGCGTGGGGACGGCGCGGCGGCCGATTCTAGTGGCGGCCGATCAGCATTATATCGTTGCGCCGGACAACGGCGTCCTCTCCGCGGTGTACGATCAGACTGAGGCGCTCTACGTCTGGAACATCATTTCCGAACACTATTTCCGCACTCCCGTGAGCAACACGTTTCACGGGCGCGACATTTTCGCGCCGGTGGCGGCGTGGCTCTCGAAATCGTGGCAGACCTCGGCATTCGGCGAGCAGATCACGGATTTCGTGCGCTTCGCGATTCCCAGGCCCAAAGCGGCGGGCAACACGGTGAAAGGCATCGTGCTGCGCGTCGATCACTTCGGCAATGCGGTGACGAATATTACGCCGCAGGATGTTCCGGCGCTGGCGGGCGGCAACGGGAAATTCACGATTCGCGCGGGGAATGCCGTGGTGAGCAAGGTCGTTCCGACATTCGCGCAGGGCGCGGCGGGCGAAGCGGTTGGCGTGATCGGATCGAGCGGCTACCTCGAAATTTGCGTGAACAAGGCGAGCGCCACCCGGGCGCTCGGCATTGCGCGCGGCGCCGAAGTCACCGTGGAATTAAGCTGACGGCTCCTTTGCGACCACGTCTCGCAGTTGCCTCGTGGTTTCCTCCAGCAAGACGTCTAAGCCCGGAGCAATAGTTTCAAGAATGCGAAGACGCTCGTTGCACAGTATCTCTTCGTGGTCGATTCTCACGACACTGGGTTCCCTCTTCCGGCGTGAGCCTCTGAAGTCAAAACACACAGGATCGTAACTGCCGCCAGCGGGACGCGCGAACTGCACGAATCCGTTTTTCAGCAGAAATGGCGACATATAACGGTCGCCTTGTATCGCCCACCGAAACTCGCGCAAACGATCTGAATCGCAGCCAACCGAGAAGAACATCAACGGGCCGGCGTCAAATGAAGGAAAAAGGTATCGCGATACCAGCGACCGCAATGTGGGTGGCAAAGGAAACGGCAACCGACGCTCTACTTCAGCTAGCCAACTGGCGTCGTCAGAGGCCACAATCCGCCAGTGAAACACTTTCGGCCACTCCGATTCAGAGAGGACGCACCGTACGGGAATATCACTGAGAAAGTGAGGCTCTCGCGGCGAAAAATTGACCGCGGAGACAAACGCATCAACCTTATCATCCGTTAGGAGATCCAGCCCGAACATACATAGCAATCTAGCATGGCAACTTTTGCGCCCTGAGAACTATCTCGCCAGTGAAGTTACAATCAGGTAAGAGCGCATGCGCGGGTCCATCCAGTCGCGGAGGGCGTCACCGAGGAGATTGAACGCCAACACGGCGGCCATCACGGCGAGTGCGGGGAAGATAACCATGTGCGGCGCGTCGAAAAGGTGGCTGCGCGCGTCGTTGAGCATGGCGCCCCAGCTGGGCATGGGCGCGAGGACGCCCAGGCCGAGGAAGCTGAGCGTCGATTCGGCGAGAATCGCGCCGGCCATGGCGATGGTCGCCTGCACGAGAAGCGGCTGAAGAATATTCGGCAAGAGATGCCGCAGCAAAATGCGCGCGGGCGAAGCACCGAGTGAACGCGCGGCAAGCGCGTACTCCATTTCTTTCGCTTGCAAAATCTGGGCGCGCGCGAGCCTCGCGTAACCCGCCCAGCCCGTGATGATCAGCGCGAGAATCACTTTGCCGATGCCCGGACCGAGGAACGCGGCGAACGCGATCGCCAGCAGAATCCCGGGAAACGAAAGAAACGCGTTGATCAGGACGACATTCACAATGTGATCGAACCATCCGCCGATAAAGCCCGCGAGCGCGCCAATCGAAAGGCCGAGAGCTCCCGCGCCAGCCACCACGCTCACCGCGACAAGCATCGAAACGCGCGCGCCGAAGAAAATGCGCGAGAGAATGTCGCGACCGAGATCGTCCGTGCCCATCCAATGCGCGGCACTCGGGCCGAGCAGGCGCGCGGGAAGATTCTGCGCGGTCGGATCGTACGGTGCGAGCCACGGCGCAGCCAGCGCGATAAATACAAGCAGGAGCGCCAGGCCGAGGCCCCAGCGCCCCGGGCCGCTTCGCAGAAGAAACTCGCGCAGGCCTTTCATTGCAGGCGCACCCGCGGATCGACGAGCGCGTAGACCATGTCGGTCAAGAGATTCACTACGACGTAGGAAACGGCGATCAGCAGGATGCAGCCCTGCAGCAGCGGATAGTCGCGCGCGGAAATCGCCTGCACGGCGAGGCGGCCGATGCCCGGCCACGAGAAAATCGTTTCGGTGACGATCGCGCCAGCGAGAAGTGTCCCGAACTGCAGGCCGAGGATCGTGAGAATCGGGATCAGCGCGTTGCGAAAGGCGTGGCGAAAAAGGACCTGCGATTCGGAGAGGCCCTTGGCGCGGGCCGTGCGGACGTAGTCGCTCGAAAGCTCTTCGATCACGGAACTGCGCACCATGCGCACCAGAATCGCCGCCAACGCCGCGCCGAGGGTGATCGCAGGAAGAATCAGGTGCGCCGCGCCGCCGCGTCCTGAAACCGGCAGCCATCCGAAAATCACGGAAAAAATCAGGATTAGCACGGGACCGAGCGCGAAATTCGGCACGGACAGGCCGAGTAGCGTGAAGACACCCACAGCATGATCGGCAGCTGTGCCGCGGCGCTCGGCGGCATAGATGCCGGCGGGAATGCTGATCGCCATGCAGACCAGCAGCGCGACGATAGCCAGTTCGAGTGTCGCGGGGTAATGCTCGAGGACGACTCGGGTGACCGGTTCCTGAAAGCGAAACGACTCGCCAAGATTGCCGTGGAGAACGCCGACCAAATAGTGGCCATACTGCACGGAAATCGGCTTGTCGAGGCCGAGCGAATGGCGAAGCTGCTGCAAATCCTCCGCGCGCGCGCCTTCGCCGAGCATCTGCTGCACCGGATCGCCGGGAATGATGTGCGCGAGCAGGAAAACCATGGTGACAATCAGCCAGAGCGCGGGGAGCGCGAGCAGGACACGCACCGAAAGGTAGCGGATCATTTCGCGCGACGCTCCCGGATGGATGCGGCTTGCTTCGGCTTCGGCGCTGGCGCGGGTGTTGGCGCAGGTGGAGCGGCGGCAGACGGCGCAGGCAACGGAACCAGCGCAGGCCCCGCGGAGCGAATGGGCTTGATCTTCACGCGCGAAACGCGGCGGCGATCCATTTCAGTGACCGTGAAAAGATAACCGTCCGACTCGAAGCTTTCTCCGCCGCGTGGGATGAAGCCGAGGCGGCTGAGAACGAATCCGCCTACGGTCTCATACGACGGATCGTCGGGAATGGCGATGTTGTACTGCGCTTCGAGGTCGCGCACCGTGATCGCGGCGTCGAAAATCATTCCGCCGTCGGGCAGCGACAGCGGCTGCTCGACCACATCGAATTCGTCGTGGATCGCGCCGACCATCTGCTCGAGGATGTCCTCGAGCGTGACGAGGCCGAGGATGCTGCCGAATTCGTCGACGACCATGGCGAGGCCGATGCGGCGCGTGCGAAATTCAAGCAGCAGGCTGCTGGCGGGCTTCGTCTCCGGGACGATCAGCACCTCGCGAAGAAGTTTTCGCAGGTCGAACGGAGGCGCGGGCTGATTTTCCTCCGCACGTCGCGCGCGATCCAGCAGCAGCCATATGATGTCTTTGATGTGGACGAAGCCGAGGATGTGATCGAGCGAGCCTTCGTAGACCGGCAAGCGCGAGCGCTGCGTAGTGGCGAACATGCGCATGGCCTCATCGAGGCCGGCCTCGGCCGGCAAAGCGTGAACGTCGGGGCGCGGCACCATGATTTCGCGCACCTGCACCTGGCCAAGCTCGATCGCGTTTTGCACGAACTGCGCGTCGCGTTCGGCGAGCACGCCGCGGTCGCGCGCCTGCTGGACCATCACTTGCAGTTCCTCCACGGAGCGCACTAGCGTGTGGCTGTGCGGCGCAACGATTCCCAGCATGCCGACGATTTTTTCGGATGTGGTATCGAAGAGATCGATCGCCCAGCTGAACGTCCGCAGAAACCAATTAAACGGCCGCGCGATCAGCAGGGCGACGCGTTCGGCACGGGCGAGGCTGAGCCCCTTGGGTACAAGCTCACCGAAGACGACCTGCAGGAACGTGAGAAGGCCGAATACGAGCACGAGCGCGATAGCGTGAGCGAGGATTGGCGCCCAGGGGCGGGTAAAATCCTGGACCAGCGGATGCACGATCGCCGCCAGCGTGATTTCGCCAAGATAGCCGAGAGAGAGGCTCGCGATCGTGAGCCCGACCTGCACGCCGGAAACGACACGGCCGAGATCGCCCAACAGCAACTCGACGATTTTCGCCCGCGGATCACCCTTTTCGACAAGCTCGCGCACGCGGGACAAGCGGACGGCGACCAGCGAGAATTCGGCGGCGGCGAAAAATGCGTTCACGCCGATCAGAAACAGCATGCCGAAGACGTGGAGCGGCGTCATGCTGCGGCGAAGCCTTCCCTGTACACAATCGTGCGCCGCGGCAGCGGCTCAGACGCGAAAATCGCGAAAACTCGCATTTGCGGCAATTCTATCAGGGCGTAGAGGGCAACGGGAGGATGGCGTCGCCGCGTGTTGCTTCGAGCCAAAAGGCGGAATGTTATCGCTGGGACAGCTCGCCGGCGTTGACGCGCGCATTGTAATCGGCGGATTTGCCGCGAGGGATGGTGAGCGACTTCCAGCTCCCAGCCGAGCAGTGCTTCGCGATGTAAACGATCTGGCCGATGTGGTACGCGTAATGAGCGACCTGGCGATGAATCGCCTGCATCACGGAATGACGTTCGCCGCGGATGAGGACCGTGCGGCTGAGATCAGCGTCGGTGAGCGGAGCGAGCGCATCGAATACAATTTTCCACGACGCTTCCCAGAGCTGCAGCATTTCGGCGCGCGTCTGCGGCGGAGCCTCGAATTCCGTATCGCGATTGCGGCTCGGCTTCTCGCCATCGGAGGTAAGGAAATCGGTCCAGCGCGACCGCATGTTGCCGGTGAGGTGCTTGACGATGATCGCGATCGAATTGGACTCGGCGTCGAGCGCAGCCGTCAGCGCCTCGTCGGGGACCTGCGCGATGGCCCGCTCGCCGAGCTTTTTGTAATAGCGCAGCAGGTCAATCGAGTCTTTGAGATAAGAGATGGTAAATTCGAGTGGCATGCGGCGATTCTGCACCACGCGCGGCCGGTGCGCAATAGGCGGGGAACGTGATGGAAGAGTTTCTGAGATCGACAGAGATGGTGGATTGGAAAGAGCCGGGCGTGCTGGGCAAAGCGTGTAAGCTTTCGGCGGGCGCCACTGGACCGCAAGAGATTGCGCGGCGGTGCTTCGAATGGGTGCGCGACCACATCCAGCACAGTTCCGATTTTCGCCGCAACCCGGTGACGTGCGCGGCCTCGGAGGTTCTCGCCGAGGGCACGGGCTACTGCTACGCGAAGAGCCATCTACTCGCAGCGCTCCTGCGGGCGAACGGGATCCCCGCCGGATTTTGCTACCAGCGGCTGAGCATCGATGAAAAGGGCGCGCCGTATTCCCTGCACGGCTTGAATGCCGTTCACTTGCCGGATTTCGGGTGGTATCGAATCGATCCGCGCGGCAACAAGCCGGGCGTGGATGCGCAGTTTTCGCCGCCAGTCGAAAAGCTGGCCTTTCCTGTTGTGTTTCCGGAGGAGCGGCTCTTTCCCGAAATCCTGGCGGACCCGCTGCCCGTGGTTGTCGCCGCGCTCCGCGCGCACAAGACCTGGGACGAGATGTATCGCCACCTACCCGATTGGGAACCCGCTTCCCTTGCCGATGCCTGAGCCGGAGGTGAAAGCAGTGGCAGGCGCACTGCGTCCGCACAAGGGCATTGTTGACGTTCTGCGGCGTGCGCTAGAATGCAGGACTCACCGCAGAGGCGCAGAGGACGCAGAGAAAGACGGGGCCGGACGGTTTGGTCATTTAGCGAAGGAATGAAATGAATTCAGCGACGAACAAAGCAGCTGAGCCGCAGAAGAAAGGCGATTTCGAGAAGTCGCTTGCGCGGCTCGAGGAAGTGGTGAAGCGGCTGGAGAGCACGGATCTGTCGCTCGACGAAGCTATGAAGCTCTTCGAAGAGGGCGTGAAATTGTCGCACGAATGCCAGAAACAGCTCGAAGAGGCGGAAGGGCGCGTCGAAATTCTCCTGAAGAAGGCGGACGGAAAGATTACGGCGGAGCCGTTCGAGCCAAAAGATGAATCTTCGTAGCATTCGCGCGCCATTTCGCAATTTGGTCTGCGGCACACCTTTGACCCACCTCGACGCATGAAACTTCCCGATTTTTTCGAAGCGGATCATGCCGCAATCGAAGCGGCGCTCGAACACATTCTCCCTGCGGAAGACACGCAGCCGCCCTCGATTCACCGCGCGATGCGCTACAGCGTCTTTGCGGGCGGTAAGCGGATTCGCCCCGTCCTCTGCCTCGAATCGGCGCGCATGTTTACGAAAAATGTGGATGCGGCGATCCAGGCCGGATGCGCGCTCGAATTTATCCATACGTATTCGCTGATTCACGACGACTTGCCCGCGCTCGATAACGACGATCTGCGCCGCGGCAAACCCACCAATCACAAAGTTTTCGGCGAGGCCATTGCCATTCTGGCGGGCGACGCATTGCTGACCCTGGCATTCGAGACGCTCTCAAAAGCGCCGCTCGAAGCGGAGCGGCGCGTGCGCGTGATCGCGGAAATTGCGGCCGCAGCGGGCACCGTGAACGGCATGGTTGGCGGACAAGTGGCGGACCTGGAGGCCGAGGGGGAACCGATAAGCGCCAGCGCGCTTGAATACATTCACCGGTCGAAGACCGCGGCGCTGATTCGCGCGTCGATTGTGGCGGGCGCGGTCGCGGGCGGCGCGGCCGATGCCGACGTCGAACGGCTGCGGCGTTTCGGCGACAACATTGGCTGGGCGTTTCAGGTGGTCGATGATTTGCTTGACGTGGAGGAATCGTCGGCGGCGCTGGGGAAGACCGCGGGAAAAGATCTCGCGCAGAAGAAGGCGACGTATCCGGCACTCTACGGAATCGAGAAATCGCGCGCGATTGCGGCGGAGCTTGAGACGCGAGCGCTCGCCGAGCTGGACTGTTACGGCGCAAAAGCCTCGCGCTTGCGGCAGGTAGCGGAGTTCCTGGTCGCGCGGCGCTCGTAATAGCAGCGCTCAAGTACATGCTGCGATAAACGCGGCGCAAAGGAATCGCGCTTCGCGCGGACACTTTATGGCGGGCTGAAGCCCCGCCCTTCCACCGTTTTCGCTGCGCGCCGGATCGCGTCACGAAATGTCCAAGCCCGGAAAAGCGCGATTGGATGTGCTGCTCGTCGAACGCGGACTCGCCTCTTCGCGCGAACGGGCGCAGGCGATTTTGCTGGCCGGGCAAGTTCGCGTGAACGGCACCAGGATGGAAAAGGCTGGGACCCAAGTGGCGACGGATGCGCGGATTGAGATTGTGGGCGAGACGCTGCGCTACGCGAGCCGCGGCGGGCTGAAGCTCGAAGGAGCGCTCGGCGATTTCGGCGTCGATCCGCGCGACCGGATTTGCCTCGATATTGGCAGCTCGACGGGCGGATTTACCGATTGCCTGCTGCAACGCGGCGCGCGAAAGGTATATGCGGTCGACGTGAGCATCGATCAGCTTATTTGGAAGCTGCGGCAGGATTCACGCGTCGTGAAGATCGAGCGGAACGCGCGCTACTTGCGCGCCGACGACATCGGCGAATCGCCTCGCCTGATCGTGATGGACGTGTCATTCATCTCAGTGACCAAAATTCTGCCGGCGGTCGTTGCGATCGCCCCGGCAGGTGCCGATTTTCTGATTTTGATCAAGCCGCAATTCGAGCTGGAAAAGCGGGATGTCGGCAAGGGCGGGATCGTCCGCGACGCGGCCCTGCGCGCAAAGGCCGTGGAGCGCGTGCAAGCCGCGGCGGCCGAGGCCCGCCTCGAAATTGTGGGCGTGCAGCCGAGCCGCTTGACCGGCGCGGAAGGAAATCAGGAGTATTTTCTTCACGCGCGGCGGGGCGGTTAGAATAGGATGGCGTCCAAACGATGATCCGCTCAGCCGGCATTATCTGCAAACCAGTCCGAGACCTAGTGGCCTCCGTCGTGCCGCCGCTCATCACGTGGCTGCACGAACGGAAAATCAGCGTCTTCATCGACGAGGAGACGCACGGATGTTGCCTCGACCTGGGCGAGCCGGTGCTGGCGCGCGACGCGCTGGGCGCCAGGATCGATCTGCTGATCGTTTTCGGCGGAGACGGCACTCTGCTCTCGGCGGCGCGCGCGCTCGGCGGGCACAATGTCCCGATCCTGGCCGTAAATTTGGGCGGGCTCGGCTTTCTCACAAGCGTGACGCTCGATGACCTTTATCCGGCGCTGGAGCAAGTGCTCACGGGGGAGCATCACACGAGCGACCGGATGATGCTTGATGCGGAGATTCGCCGCAATGGGAATCCCTCCGAGGTGCAGTGCGCGCTCAACGACGCAGTGGCGAACAAAGGCGAAAAAGCGCGCATGCTCGATTTCGACGTGCACGTGGACGGGCAGCACGTGGCGCGGTACCGCGCGGATGGAATTATCGTAGCGACGCCGACCGGCTCGACCGCCTATTCGCTGGCGGCGGGCGGGCCGATCGTCGATCCGAGCCTCGATGCCTTCATCATCACGCCGATCTGCCCGCACATGCTGACGAATCGACCGCTGGTAATTCCCGCCAACTCGCGAATCGATCTCGATTTCAGGGCGGCGGCGGAGCCGGTGTACGTCACGCTGGATGGGCAGATCAGCGTGGAGATCGAGCCGACGGACCGCGTGCGGATTACGAAGTCGGCGAAGCGCGTGGCGCTGGTCCGGCCGCCGAGCAAGACTTATTTCCAGATCCTTCGCAGCAAATTGCGATGGGGAGAACGTTAACGCGGCAAAATCGGCCAGAAACGGCTTTTCTGAGCCATGTAGGGCCGATTAAGCCCCCGATCGAGAGCATGCTTCATTCCCAAGTTACAGCGGAAAATCCGCCTGCTACCGGACCTTGAGGACGAGCAGAGTGCGATCGTCGGCGGGATGCTGGCCGCCGGAGAATTTGTCGACCTCTTCGAGCAGCCGGTCGGCGATCGCATCTGGTGTCAACGCCGCATGCTCGGTGAGGATCGACACAACGCGCTTGTGTCCGAAGAATTCACCCGCCGAATTCTGTGTATCGGCGATTCCGTCGGAGTATAGGAGGATCACGTCGCCCCGATCGAGAATGTAGCTGCGCTCGTCGTACGTTGCCTCTTCAAAGATCCCGAGAGGAAAGCCAGCAATCGGAATCTTTTCGCACTTGCCCGCGTGCCACAGCAGGGGCTGCTCCTGACCGGCGTTGGCGACGCGCAGGCGGCGATGGCGGCGATTCCACGACGCAAAGCAGAGCGTCATGAAGCGGCCCTCGATAATTCGCTCGCCCAGGAATCCGTTGACGGCGCGCAGCATGTTGGCTGGCCGCGGCTTCAGCGAGCCGAGGCTGCGCAGCGTTCCAATCGCGACCGCGCCGTAAAGCGCCGCCGCGCTTCCCTTCCCGCTGACGTCGCCAAGGGCGATGCCCAAATCCTGCGGGCCATAGCGAAGAAAGTCGTAGAGGTCGCCGCTGAGCTCGCGAGAAGAAACTACGCGCGCGGCAATGTCGAGACCGAATTCCTCGCCCGGCAAATGCGGGAGCAACGCGCCTTGAATGCGGCGGGCGGCGTTCAAATCGCGCTCCATGCGGCTCTCATCGCGCGCCACTTGTTCGTAGAGACGGGCGTTTTCGATCGAAATCGCGAGGTGCGAAGCCAGGATTGAAAGCACCTGCACGTGGTCCGGCGTGAAATAGTTCAGCTGCGGGCTTTCGAGATCCATCACGCCGATCACACGAGTCTTGTAAATCATGGGCACGGCCAGCTCGGAGCGCGTTTCGGGATTCAGCATGCGGTAGCGCGGATCGAGCGACACGTCCGGAACAACGATCGGGCGGCGAAGTTTTGCCGCCGCGCCAACGATGCCTTCGTGTTCCGGAACCGTGGATTTTTCCTGCACGCGCTGGCCGAATTTCACGGTGACGTGGTGACGAAAGACGCCGGCCTGCCGATCGTGCAGCAGAATACTGAAAATCTGATAATCGATCAGACGCTTGGTCATCTCCGCGGCGCGGCGGAGGACCTCTTCGACTTCGAGCGTGTCGCTCGTTTCGCGGCCGATTTCGTTGAGCAGCATCAGCGTCTCGGCCTGTTTCCGGGCACTTTGGAATAGGCGCGCGTTCTCAACGGCCGTGCCGATTCGGCTGGCGACCAGCGTGAGAATGGTCTGCTGCGCCGGCGTGAAATAATCGAGCTGGCTGCTCTCGATGTCCATCACACCAATCACGCGCCCGCGCACAATCAGCGGAACGGCCATTTCCGAACGAACGTCATCCGCCGCAGCCAAATAGCGCGGATCTTTGCGCACGTCGCCGACGCGAATCGCCTGGCCGAGCTGCGCGGCCGCACCGATGATGCCGTCGCCGATGGGGATGCGCCAGTGCTCGACGACTTCGCGGCGATGGCCGATGGCGAATCGAATGTAGAGGTTATCGGATCCCTCCTCGGGGAGCAGGACGGCGAAAATCTCGTAGTCGATCAGCCGCTTGACCTGCGCGGCGGCGTTCGCGAGGACTTCGTCGAGGTTAAGCGACGCGTTGATCTCGTGGCTGATCTCCGCGAGGACGGCCAGCGTCTCCGCAGGGATGTCGTGCGTCGAATTGAGTTCAGTCAAATCCATGGATGACGGCGATCCGCGCAGGTTCTTTGCTCCCGTATGGCGCACGGCTGACCGCGGATCGCGTGCGAGATCCCCAGTCCCGCAGCGTGAGTCCGAGTCAAACCATTATAGCAGGCGGGAAATTCGCTCCGCGGAGATAGATGGCGTGCCAGCCAACATTCTTGCGCCAATTTGGAGATTGATCTTCAAGCCCGCAGAGTGGGCAGCCGGTCAGGGAGTCCCATCACCGGGGAGATTCAGGACGTACACGTCCTTCAAATTGCGGTAGCGTTCCGCGTAGTCGAGGCCGTATCCGACCACGAATTCGTTGGGGATCTTGAATCCGACATAGTTGGCTTCCACTGGCTTCAGCCGCCGCGAAGGCTTGTCGAGAAGAGCCGCGACGCGGAGGGTCTTAGGGCGCCGCTGCCGCAAAACACGCAGGAGATAGCTCAGCGTGAGGCCGGTATCGAGGATGTCTTCGACCAGGATGACGTTGAGGCCCGCGATGCTGCTATCGAGATCCTTCAGCATGCGCACCTGGCCGGAGGATTCTTTGCCGCGACCGTAACTTGAGACAGCGATGAAGTCGATCGAGCTTTCGAGATCGATCTCGCGAACGAGGTCGGAAAGGAAAATACACGCGCCCTTGAGGACGCCGACCAAATGAACGCGCTCGCCCTTGAAATCGCGGGTAATATGGCGCGCGACGGCGCGAACGCGCTTCTGAATTTCGGCGCGTCGGATGAGGACCTTGCGCCCTTCAGTTCCTGTGCCCGCCATTGTCCTCCGCTTTCTCGCGCCAATGATCGCGAATAAATCGCTACTTTATCGTACGCACACGCACCGAACAAGGCCGGTTCGTACTGATCCACTGAGCCTTACGCTTTCTTTATTTCAATCCTGATACCTTCTATTGCGGGCGTATATCGCGGTCAGGGAGCCACGATTGAGTCGACTGACGCTATTCGGACTGTTTGCAGTGACTGCGATGCTTTTGTGCTATGCGCTTGAAAGGCGCAGCCGATGGTTCGTTCTTGGATTCGCGGGATCCTGCGCCCTCGGATCGGTCTACGGCTTCCTGCAGGGAGCGTGGCCCTTCGGGATCGTGGAAGCCGTTTGGGCGGTCGTGGCGCTGAGGCGATGGTGGATTGCTGCACCAAGCGGGCATTAGGACGCGCTTCCGCATCTAACCGCGCAAAGCCCCACCCTCAAAAAAACGAGGATGGGGCACCCGGAAAATCCAATTCACCGCTATAGAGTCTAGGAAAGCCCGATGATTTTGCCCGTGGCGAGGTCGAGATCGATTTCGTAGTATCCCGGCCGGGTGGAAAGCCCTGGCATCGTGCTCATTGTTCCGACGAGCGGGAAGAGGAAGCCTGCACCGACACTCGCGCGCACGTCGCGAATCGGGATCGTGAAACCGGTCGGCGCGCCTTTGATATTCGGGTCGGAAGTGAAGCTCAGATGCGTCTTGGCCATGCAGATGGGGATTTTATCGAACCCAAGGCGCGTGTAGAGCTCGATTTTCTTTTCGGCTTCGGGTGAATACTCCACGGCCGAGCCGCCGTAAATCTTCTTGACGATCGCCTCGATCTTTTCCTTGATGGTGATATCGAGCGGGTAGAGGAACTGGAAGTTGCTGGGCTTCTCGCACGCGGCGATTACGGCTTTGCCGAGTTCGACTGCGCCCGCTCCGCCCTGCGCCCAGTGGTTCGCCATCACGGCATCGCTCGCGCCCGCCTCGATCGCCTTCTTGCGGACCAGCTCGATCTCGGCCGGCGTGTCGTATTGGAAGCGATTGATGGCGACCACAACGGGGATTCCGAAAAGGCGCGCGTTCTGAACCATCTTCGTGAGATTCGCGCAGCCTTTTTCGAGCAGCTCGAGATTTTCTTCGGTGTACATGTGGCTCAAGGGCTGCCCGGCAACAACCTTTGGCCCGCCGCCATGCATCTTGAGCGCGCGGATCGTGGCAACCATCACGACGCAATTCGGCACGAGGCCGCTGTAGCGACACTTGATGTTGAAAAATTTCTCCATGCCGATGTCGGCGCCAAAGCCCGATTCGGTGAGGACGTAGCCGTCCTTCTCGACCAGCTTGAGCGCAATCTGATCGGCCACGATCGATGAATTGCCGTGCGCGATATTCGCGAAAGGCCCGGCGTGCACGAAAGCCGGCGTGCCTTCGAGCGTCTGCATCAGATTGGGCTGAATCGCGTCCTTCATCAGCACGGTCAGTGCGCCACCGGCGCCGATATCATCCGCGGTGATGGGTTCGCCCGCTTTGCTGGTGCCGATCACCATCGCGCCAAGGCGCTCGCGCATGTCGGCGAGGCTCGTGGTGAGCGCGAGAATCGCCATGATCTCGCTCGCGACCGCGATGTCGTAGCCGGTCACGCGCGTCATGCCCTTTTCCTCGGGGCCTTGACCGATGGTGATCTGGCGAAGCATGCGGTCGTTCGTGTCCGTGACGCGGCGCCACGTGACGCTGTTGATGTCGATATCGAGATGCGCGAATCGGAGGCGCTCCTCAGGCGTAAGGTCGTTCGGATTGGTCTTGTTGATTCCGAGTTTCTTTAATCGCCGCAGCATCACTGGCGAGAAGCGGCGGCTGCCGTCTTTCGCGGGCGGGCAGAGGCGGTCGAACAGCCCTTCCGGCTTCTGCGAGCTTTCGTGAAACCAGCGAGTATCGATGGCGGCGGCGAGCAGGTTGTTCGCTGCGGTGATGGCGTGAATGTCGCCGGTGAGATGGAGGTTGAATTCTTCCATCGGGATGATCTGGCTGTACCCGCCGCCGGCGGCGCCGCCCTTGATGCCGAACGTCGGCCCTTGGCTGGGCTGGCGAATGCAGGTGAAGACTTTCTTGCCGAGATGAGCGCCGAGCGCCTGGCTCAGGCCGACGGTCGTGGTGGTCTTCCCTTCTCCAAGCGGCGTGGGAGTGATCGCCGTGACTACGATGTACTTCCCGTTGGGACTGTTCTTCAGGCGGTCGCGAATTTCGAGGTGCACTTTCGCCTTGTTCTTGCCGTAGAGCTCGAGCTCGTCCGGGAGGATGCCCACTTCCGAGGCAATCTTGTCGATCGGGATCGGCGTGACGGCTTGCGCGATTTCGATATCGCTCGGCACACGCGAGAGCATGTTCGTCAGCTTATGCGGCATTCCTGTATCCTCCCGGCAAAGCGAATAATTGCTTGAATCTTAGACTTGCGATGCCCCGAATTCCCAAGACCTGCACGATGCGCTGGTTTTTCTGAGGCCCAACACCCAAACGGATACCGTAATGGGCGCTCACTCGATTGTCAAGCGCGACGCTGCGCTTGCGCGAAGCGAACTGGCGGTGCGATCACGCGATCTTGCGGTCGACCGCCGGTGCTATAGCGCGGATTTCCTTCATGAGCTGCGCGAACTGATCCGGATAGAGCGACTGCACTCCATCGGATAGTGCGCGCTCGGGGTCCGGATGTACTTCAATGAGCAAGCCGTCCGCGCCCGCGGCTACGGCCGCGCGCGCCATCGGCGCCACCTTGTCGCGCTTGCCCGTGCCGTGCGATGGATCAGCGACGACCGGAAGATGCGAAAGGCTCTTGAGCACGGGGATTGCTGCGATATCCATCGTGTTGCGCAAGGCCGTCTCGAAAGTGCGGATGCCGCGCTCGCAGAGGATCACTTTGTAATTGCCGCCGGCCATGATGTATTCGGCGCTGAGCAGCAATTCCTCGATCGTGCCGGACATGCCGCGCTTGAGCAGCACGGGCTTATCGACTTCGCCGAGACCGCGCAGCAGGTGATAATTCTGCATGTTGCGCGCGCCGACCTGCAGCACATCAACATAGGGCATCATGATTTCGATCTGCGATGGGTCCATCACCTCGCTGACGACGAGCAAGCCGTTTTTGTCGGCAGCGTCGCGCAGCAGCTTCAAGCCCTGCACGCCGAGGCCCTGGAAGCTGTAGGGCGAAGACCGTGGTTTGAATGCGCCGCCACGCAGCAGTTTCGCGCCCGCGCGCGCCACTTTCGCGGCGACGTCCTGTATCTGCTCGGCGGATTCAACCGCGCAGGGACCCGCCGCGACCACAACCGCCGTGCCGCCGATCGAGACGCCCTTGCCAAGATCAATCACCGAACCTTCGGGGCGCACGCTGCGCGCGGCGAGCTTGTATGGATGCGAGATGCGAACGATCTCCTCCACGCCGGGCGCCGAAGCGAGCGCGAGAAGCTCTTCACGACTTGTCCGGCTGTTGCCGACAACTCCGATCACGGTGCGCTCCTTGCCGCGGATCAGGTGGGCTTCGTAGCCGCACTCCTTGATGCGGTCGACAATATGGTTGATGTCCTTTTCGGTTGCTTCGCCCAGCATGTTGAAAATCATTTTCGGTTCCTCATCCCTTAGAAAATCGATCGCTAAGATTTCGTGCTGTCTGAGAGCGGCGCGGAAACGTACGACCCGAGAATCCGCAGCTCGACGACCAGTGATTCGAGTTCGCGCAGGGCCGCGGCCACTTCGGGATCGCGCCGCGAGGCCTGCAAATCCAGGTAAAAGCGGTATTGCCACGGCCGGCCGTGGACCGGGCGGCTTTCGATCTTCATCAAATTGAGATTGCGCCGTGCGAAGGGCTCGAGCGCGTTGTAGAGAGCGCGCGGGCGATGATCGAGCTGGAAGACGAGCGAAAGCTTGTCGGCATCCTCGGCGGAAGCGGCAGATTCCGAAAGCAGAAGGAAGCGGGTGTAGTTCTCGCAATTATCCTCGAGGTGCTCCCGCAGAATTGCGCCGCCATAGATTTCCGCGGCGCGGCGGCCGGCGATGGCGCCTCGCGAACGGTCGCCTGAGGCGACCACGTCGCGAACGCTGCCGGCGGTGTCTTCGGTGGCGATGCGCTTGAGGCGCGGGTGCGCGCTGAAAAACTGTTCGCACTGCGCGAGCGCCACGGGATGCGACTCGACCACCGTGATCTCCTCAAATTTCGCGCCCGGCGCCGCTATCAGGTTGTGCGCGATCGGGATGATCACTTCGGCGAGGATGTTGAGCGGGCTATCGACGAGCAGATCGAAGGAGCGATGGACCGATCCCGCGAGGCTGTTCTCGATCGGCGCGAGAATGTAATCGGCCACACGATCGCTGATCGCGTTGAACGCGGCTTCGAACGTGGGGCGCGGAACGAGCGTAATTTCCTCGCCGAGGAGCTTCACGGCTGCCTCTTCGCTGAAGGCGCCTCGCTCGCCCTGGAATGCCACTCGCGCATTTTTTTCAATCTGCATCGTTCATTCCGTAGACCATCCCGTGAACCAAATCTCTCAGCGGCGCGCGGGCTTGCGACCGGCTGGGCGCGACCCGTCGGGCTTCGCTTTCGTCGGCGCAGGCAAGCTGTAACCAAAGCGGGTTTGCGTGCGAATCGATTCATCCAGAATCATTTGGTAGACCTTGCCGATGGTTTCGGCATCGAGCGGGCCCGGATTCAACTGCTTCATGCGCGTGAGAATTTCCTGCTCGCGTTCTTTAGAGCGAAGCGGAACGCCCGCCTCGCACTTCATGCGGCCGGCCTCGACCGAAAGCTCCGCGCGGAGATTCAGGAGGTGCAGCATGGCCGTATCAATCGCGTCGATTTTGCGTCGCCAGTCGTCGATTTTCATCCTGCCTCCCGTTTCGTGTGCGCCCGCGCCGCGCTGTAAATCGCCGCACAACAAAAAAGGCCGCGTCCCCATTCGGAGGTCGCGGCCCGGTTTCGCGAAACTTTGTGCGGCTGTCTAGCTGCCTTGATTGCCCGCGTGCGTCTCGCCGGCCCGCTCCCCCCTAAAGGAGAAGCGGTAAGTAAAGGCGAAATAGCCGAAATATTGCATCACGCGCTCTCGAATTCCTTTTCGATTCACGCGCTGCCGCCGAATCGAAGCTCGAATATACAAAACGCCCCGGAGCGCGTCAAGGCGATTTCCTGCGTCGTCGGGACCCACGATGATGGTGGAGTTTCCTGACACGTCGGCGCAGGCGTGGTATAAACGCGTTTTATATGCGGTCGTCACAAATACCAATTTGACTTATCCGCAGGGATCGGCGGTAATCGTATTTTGAAGCTCGCGTCTGCAAATGGAAGACGGCATCGGCGAGCGCAGGAAAGCGATTGTCGATTCCGGGATGAGACGCTACTCTATGACACGCCCTACAAGACCATCGGTACTCTCCGGCGTATATGTAACGATCGGGTGGGGGCCACCCTCCTAAGCCGAGCTTAGGCGTACGCGCCCCGCACCTGATGGCAGGCAGCGGGGCTTTTTTATTGGCCGGGCGTTCGTTGGACAAGAATTAGGGCAGCCAGACGGGAAAGAAGGGTTCGAGCGAAATGCAGAGCGACGCAATCAAGAAAGGAATCGCGCGGGCGCCCGCGCGGGCGATGTTGAAGGCGACAGGCCTCACCGACGCGGACTTGGCGAAGCCGCTGGTGGCAGTGGCGAATACGTGGTCGGACGTGACGCCTTGCAACATGCACCTCCGCGGCTTGGCTGAAAAAATCAAGGAGGGGATTCGCGCGGCGGGCGGCACTCCGATCGAGTGCAACACGATCGTGATTTCCGACGGGATCACGATGGGCACAGAGGGCATGAAAGGCTCGCTCGTATCGCGCGAGGTGATTGCGGATTCGATTGAGCTGTTCGTGCGCTCGCATGCTTTCGACGCTGTCGTCGCGATCTGCGGATGCGACAAAACCATCCCCGGCACGGTGATGGCGCTCGCGCGGCTCAATCTGCCTTCACTCTCGCTTTACGGTGGCTCGATTCTGGCGGGGCATTTCCACGGGCACGACGTCACGATTCAAGACGTTTTCGAAGCGCCCGGCGCTTATGCCGCGGGAAAAATGAGCGAAGAGGAAGTCTGCGAACTCGAAAGCCGCGCGTGTCCCGGCGCCGGAGCGTGCGGCGGGCAGTTCACCGCGAACACGATGGCCACGGCGATCACGTTTCTCGGCATGTCGCCGATGGGCGCGAACGAAGTTCCCGCCGTCGATCCGCGCAAGGCGCAGGTCGGCATCGATTGCGGCAAAAAGGTGATGGAGCTTCTCGCAAAGGACATTCGACCCAAACAGATCATCACCGCTGCGGCGCTGCGCAACGCCATTACTTCCGTGTTGGCAACGGGCGGCTCGACGAACGGCGTGCTGCATCTTCTCGCCATCGCGCGCGACGCCGGTGTGCCGCTCACCATCGATGAATTCGACAGGCTCTCGAAGAAAACACCTGTGCTGGCCGATCTGAAACCCGGCGGGCGCTTCACGGCTCCCGACATGGCAGCGGCGGGTGGGATGGGTTTGTTGGGCAAGCGACTGCAGGAAGCCGGATTGCTCGAAGACAACCTCACGGTTTCCGGCAAGAACATCTTCGAGGAAGTTCGCAACGCTCGCGAAACTCCCGGCCAGGAAGTGATTCGCCCGATCTCGAATCCGCTGAAGAAAGAGGGTGGCATCGCGATCCTGCGCGGCTCGCTCGCGCCAGAGGGATGTGTGGTGAAGCTCGTCGGGCACGAACGCCTTTTGCATAGCGGGCCTGCTCGCGTGTTCGATTCGGAGGAATCGTGCTTCGAGGCGGTGCAGAGGCGCGAAATCAAGGCGGGCGATGTGGTCGTGATCCGCTACGAAGGACCAAAGGGCGGGCCCGGCATGCGCGAGATGCTTGCCGTGACCGCCGCGCTCGTCGGCCAGGGTCTCGGCGATTCGATTGCGCTGATCACCGACGGCCGCTTCAGCGGCGCCACGCACGGCCTGATGGTGGGACACATTGCGCCGGAAGCCGCGAACGGCGGCCCGATCGCATTCCTGCGCGATGGCGACAAAATCACGCTCGACGTGCGCGCTCGGCGGCTCGATGTCGAGGCCAATCTCGACGAGCGGCGCGCGCAATGGAAAGCACCCGCGCCGCGCTACCCAAGCGGCGTGATGGCGAAATACGCGAAACTCGTTTCATCGGCGTCTGAAGGAGCGGTGACGAACGCCGCATAGATTTCGGCAATTTCCTAAGGAGAAAAACACATGGCAAAGATGTTCTGGGAGAAGGACGCAAACCCGCGGGCGCTCGAAGGCAAGCGCATCGCCGTGATCGGATACGGAAGCCAGGGCCGCGCGCACGCGCTGAACCTGCGCGACAGCAAGCTCGATGTTGTGGTCGGATTGCGCCGCGGCGGGCCTTCGTGGACGCAAGCCGAGCAGGATGGCTGGAAGCTTGTCGGCCCGTCCGAGGCGTCGGAAGGCGCAGATGTGATCGTGATGCTCGCGCCGGACATGGCGCAGCCGGCCATTTATACACACGAGATCGCCGCGAATTTGAAGGCCGGCTCGATGCTGCTTTTTTCACACGGCTTCAATATTCACTACAGCCAAATCGCGCCGCCGAAGGATATCGACATCACCATGGTTGCGCCGAAGGGCCCCGGCAATCTCGTCCGGCGGCAATACGAAGCGGGCCGCGGCGTGCCCTGCTTGCTCGCCGTGCACCAGGATTCGTCCGGGCACGCTTTCGACCGCACGCTCGCCTACGCGCACGCCATCGGCGGCACGCGGCCCGGCGTGATTCAAACCACTTTCAGCGAGGAAACGGAAACCGATCTCTTCGGCGAGCAGGCTGTTCTTTGCGGCGGCGCGCGCGCGCTGATTCAGGCTGGATGGGAGACGCTTGTCAACGCCGGCTATCAGCCGGAATCTGCTTACTTCGAGTGCCTGCACGAGCTGAAGCTGATCGTCGACCTCATCTATGAAGGCGGCATCGCGGAGATGCACAAGTTTGTCAGCGAGACTGCGAAGTATGGCGATCTCACGCGCGGGAATCGCGTGATCGACGAGCATGTCCGCGCAGAGATGAAGAAGATTCTCGACGAGATTCAGACCGGCGCGTTCGCGAAGGAGTGGGTGCTCGAGAATCAGGCGGGACGACCGCAGTACGCGAAGCTGCTCGAGCGCGACAAGAATCACCCGATCGAAGCGATCGGAAAAGAGCTGCGCGCGCAGATGTCGTGGATCAAGCCGGAATCGACAGCGGCGGGCCGTGGCAAGAAGTAAGATTGTTGCGGTTCAGATGACGAACGACGGCGCGGCGTAAGCGATGGCTGGCACCATTCCCTTTCGTCGCGCTGCCGTCATCGGCACGGGCCTGATCGGCGGATCGTTTGCCCTGGCCCTGCGCAAGCATTTCCCCGACACCTTTGTGGTGGGCTACAGCCGTGCGCGTTCGCTCGAGCGCGCGCGGGCTCGCGGCGTAATTCAGGAAGTGGCCGCCGACCTTGCCAGCGCGGTGCGGGGCGCCGATCTTGTCTACATCTCGTTGCCGATTGGCGCGACGATTGATGCGCTCGGCGCAATCGCGGCAGCTGCGCAACCGCACGCGCTCGTCACCGACGCAGGTAGCACCAAGGCCGCGATCTGCCGTGCGGCTGGGACTCACTTTCGCAGCGGCGCCCGTTTTCTCGGTGCGCATCCCATGGCTGGTAAAGAAAAGACCGGCGTTGATCACGCTGATGCGGAGCTTTTTCAGGGGGCGCCGTATGCACTGGTCGCGAACGAAGACGATTCCGATGCCCGCGTGAAAGCGTTTGCCGAGATCGTGCGCGCGATCGGCGCGCAGCCCGTGTGGACCGACGCCGAGACGCACGATTGGGCCGTCGGCATCGTCTCGCACCTTCCGCAGCTTGTGTCGATAGCGCTCGCTCGCGTGGTGCAGGACGAAACGGATGAGACCGGCATGCCGCTCACGCTCGCTGGGCCGGGCTTGCAGGATATGCTGCGGCTTGCGGGCAGCCCCTACAACATCTGGCGCGACATCTTGCTGACCAACACCGAGAACGCCTCGCGCGCGCTCGACCGCCTCGCGCAGGCCGTCGATCACCTGCGGCGCAACCTCGCGAGCAAGGAGCTCGAACAGGAATTCAGCGCCGCCAACGAAGTGTACAAACTCCTCCGCAAGTAAAATCTCGCCCAACTGTCATCCCGAGCGAAGCGAGGGATCTGCTTTTCGTCGCATACCGGAGGATAAGAGCAGATTCCTCGGGCAAAGTCGGCCCTCGGAATGACAGGCCGCCATTTTTCGGCGGGGCCTAGAAAAGAAAATACCGCTGCGCGAGAGGCAGGACCCTCGCGGGCTCACACGTGATCGGAGTGCCGTCGACGGTGACTTCGTACGTCTCCGGATCGACATGAATATCCGGCGTGGCGCTATTGTGCACCATGTCTTTCTTGCCGATCTTCCGGCAATTCTTCACGGGCGCGACGATTTTCTTCAGGCCCAACTTCTGCGGCACACCCGCCTTGACGCTCGCCTGCGAGACGAAGGTGATTCCGGTCGCAGCCGTCGCACCGCCGAACGCGCCGAACATCGGGCGGTAGAGGACGGGCTGCGGCGTCGGAATCGACGCATTCGGATCGCCCATGGCGCTCCACGCGATGAATCCGCCCTTCACGATCATTTCAGGCTTCACGCCGAAAAACGCGGGCTTCCACAGGACGAGATCGGCCAGCTTGCCGGGCTCGATCGAGCCGATTTCCGCGGCCATGCCGTGCGTGATTGCGGGATTGATCGTGTACTTCGCGACGTAGCGCTTGGCGCGGAAATTGTCGTTGCGTGTGGAATCTTCGGCGAGCGGGCCACGCTGCGTCTTCATTTTGTGCGCCGTCTGCCAGGTGCGAGTCACCACTTCGCCGATGCGCCCCATCGCCTGCGAATCGCTCGAAAGCATGCTGAGGACGCCGAGGTCGTGCAGGATATCTTCGGCCGCGATCGTCTCGGGGCGGATGCGGCTTTCGGCAAACGCGACGTCTTCCGGCACCTGCGGGTTCAGATGGTGGCAGACCATCAGCATATCGAGATGCTCGGCAATCGTGTTGACGGTGTACGGGCGCGTGGGATTCGTCGACGACGGCAGAATATTCGCGAACGACGCGATACGGATGATGTCCGGAGCGTGGCCGCCGCCAGCGCCCTCCGTGTGATAGGTGTGAATCGTGCGGCCGGCGATCGCGTTGACGGTGGCTTCGAGAAAGCCGGCCTCGTTGATCGTGTCCGTGTGGATCGCCACCTGAACGTCGAATTCGTCCGCCGCCTTGAGACATGCGTCGATGGCGGCGGGAGTGGTGCCCCAATCCTCGTGCAGCTTCAGGCCGCACGCACCTGCTTCGATCTGTTCGCTGAGCGGCGGCAGCGCGGCGGCGTTGCCTTTGCCGAGAAAACCGAAATTCATCGGCCAGGCGTCCGCGGATTGCAGCATGCGCGCGAGATTCCATGCGCCCGGCGTGCAGGTGGTGGCCGCGGTGCCAGTCGCGGGACCCGTGCCGCCGCCGATCATCGTGGTGATGCCGTTCGAAATCGCCTCGTAGATTTGCTGCGGCGAGATGAAATGGATGTGGCTGTCGATGCCTCCCGCGGTGACGATCAGATTTTCGCCCGCAATCACTTCCGTGGCCGCGCCGACCACCAGATCCGGATCGACGCCGTCCATCGTGTCGGGATTCCCGGCCTTCCCGACCTTCACGATGCGGCCGTCTTTCACGCCGATATCGCCCTTGACGATGCCCCAGTGATCGAAAATCACGGCGTTGGTGATGACGAGATCGAGCGCGCCGTGCGGCCCTTCGCGCTTCGCGCCGCTGCTCTGCCCCATGCCGTCGCGAATCACCTTGCCGCCGCCGAACGTGATTTCGTCGCCGTAGTGCGTGAAATCTTTTTCGATCTCGATGATCAGCTCGGTGTCGGCGAGGCGGATGCGGTCGCCCTTCGTCGGGCCAAAGAGATCGGCGTAGGTGCGGCGCGGGATTTTGAGACTCACGATTTTTTCTCCCCGCCTGTAAATCCGAAACCGGCCTTTCGCGCTTTCTCGACCGCACGTTCCTTTGCGCCCGAAGCGTCGAGCGGCCCTTCGACCAGCCCGTTGAGACCGTGAATCGTGCGGCTGCCGCCGAAGGCGGTCAGCTCGATTTCTTTCTCTTCGCCGGGCTCAAAGCGGACAGCGGTTCCTGCGGCGATGTTCAGGCGCATGCCGTATGCCGCGGCGCGGTCGAAGGCGAGCGCGCGATTCGTCTCGAAAAAGTGGTAATGGCTGCCGACCTGGATCGGGCGATCGCCTGTATTCTTCACGACGACGCGGGCGGTGGGACGACCGGCGTTCGCCTCGATCGCGCCTGAGGTTTCATCGAAGATGTATTCGCCCGGCTTCATGATTTCGCCGCTCCGGTGATCGGGTCGTGGATGGTCACCAGCTTCGTGCCATCGGGAAACGTGGCCTCGACTTGGACTTCGTGGATCATTTCGGGGACACCTTCCATCACTTGATCGCGCGTGAGAATTTTTGCGCCGAACGACATGATCTCCGCGACGGTTTTGCCGTCGCGCGCCGCTTCCATCACTTCCGCTGTGATGATCGCAACCGCTTCCACGTAGTTGAGCTTGAGGCCGCGCGCCTGGCGGCGACGCGCGAGATCGGCGGCCACGACGATCATCAGTTTTTCTTGTTCGCGCGGCGTCAGGTGCAAAGCGTCCTCCGAGTGGATAACAAATATAAACGAACCGTGGGCGATCCGCGTCCATCAAAATTACTCGAGGGAACAGATCGAAGACTTTAATGCACCTTGCGGGGCGGCACGGCGGCCCGGCCGTACAGGTGAAGCTTCGCCGCGTTCCAGAGCGCGTGCAGCCCTGCGAGAGCGTCTCGGCCACGAACCGCGAGCCCTCGCACGATCAGCCCGTCGGCCAGCAGTGCGCTGACGCCCCAGAGCGCTTCGCCCGGCTGGGTGAGTTCGCGCGCCGCTTCTCGCAGATGCCCTTCGGCCGCGAGCCATGCAGCGGCGTCAAGCCCCACGCGGCAGATGTAGAACGTCGCCCAGTAGCGATACTCGCCGAGCCGCGCGATCGACCGCAGCGCCGAGCCGCGCGGATCGAGCCGAACGTTTTCGGCCGCCATCAGACGTCCGTTCGCCGTCACGTCGGTTTGCATTTCGATGCTTTCGTACGCAAACACCTCGCCGCTCGCTTCCCTGCCCGGCGCGATCACCTCCCACCAGAAAAGACCAGCGCCGGCCGCCAGATCGATCCGCGTCCGCTGCGCGAATCGCGCGCCTGCGTATGGGATGATCGCATCGGGGACATATTCGAGCAGCGCATTCTCGCCCACGCGAATGGCGTTCGTTTGCGTGGCAGGCGGCGTGCTCGTGCGCGGACGGTAGATTCGGGTCGCGCCGGTGGTGGTCAGCTGAACATTCGCTCCCGCGCCAACGTTCACCGTGAGCGACAGGCGGTCGCCGCCGAGGAGGCCGCCCGAAACATTGTGGAGATGTGCGAGCGCCGAGCCGTCGTCGAGCGCGAACGCGCGAACCACGCGCAGCGGCGGTTCCTGGATGCTCGCCGCGAGGACGGTTCGTCCCGTGGTCGCGTCGCGCGAGAAATCGAGCGCGAGCGATGCCTCGACGCGCGGCGGCGCAGCAATGATTTGAGGCTGGGCGTGCTTCGCGGCGGCGGGCGAACTCATCGGCGGTTAGCTCACGAAAAGGCGCGTAGGGAGCGCGGGATGCTCCATCGCGCCCCAATCAAGCAGCGGCGTGAAGCACGAAACGGACTCGGGGTCGCCGGCGGCGCTGCGGGCGGCGGTCTCGATCATCACCGGCTTCAGGTTCCACAGGATGCGCGCCGCATCGGTCTGGCCGAGCGGCAGCAGCCGCTGGCACGCGGACACTAGGTTTGCGGCAGACTGATGCAGGTACGCCAGCACGGCGCGATTTTCGTCGAATCCGAGTGCACCGCCCGCCAGGCCAAACGCGAGCGAATGATGGATCGCTGTTGCCGGCGTCTTTCGCGCCGCATCGAGCGCCTCGCGCAACGCGGGCCGCTCGCCGAGCGCCAAAACCGTCGTCAGAAAATTTCGTCCGAGAGCAGCGCTTCCGGCGCGGCTTTCGCGCGCGGGCTTGAGCGCACTCAAGCGGGTGTTCAACTCGAGCCACCGCTCGGCGGCAAACCCACGCGACGAATCGACAGCGAGATGAAAAGCCGCGCGGCAGAAGACAGCTTCCATCGCGCCCGCCTCTTCTAGATATCCGCGAAGAAAGCCAAAGAGGCCGTTCACATCGAGAATTTCGCTCGCGACCAGCGATTCGAGGCCAAACGAGTGCGCGAGCGAGCCGATCGGCAACGCGGTGTCAGCGAGCTGCAGCATGCGAAGGTCAGCGAGTTCGTCCGGCGAAGCGCTGGAGGCGAATTCGGGAGCGCGAGGCGGGTCCGAGTCGGCGGGCATCGTCAGTCCGCTTCGGAGTGATGCTCGTGCGCGCGGCCGTGCTCGTGGCTGTGGGTATGGCCATGCGAATGACCGTGGTCATGGTCATGCTCGTCGCCGTGCGAATGCGGATGGCCCACATATGGCGCATGCGCGTCGATCAAAGCCCGCCGCGGCTGCGCGATTTTTTCTTCGACCCATTCCAGCACGCGATCGAGCCCCACTTCATCGCGCAGATTCGTGAACAAGAACGGCCGCTCGCCGCGCATCTTCTTCGAATCGCGATCCATCACTTCGAGCGAGGCGCCCACATACGGCGCGAGGTCGATCTTGTTGATGACGAGCAGATCGGAGCGCATGATTCCCGGCCCGCCCTTGCGCGGAATTTTGTCGCCCTCGGCCACGTCGATCACGTAAATCCACACGTCGACCAGCTCCGGACTGAACGCGGCGCCCAGATTGTCGCCGCCGCTCTCGACAAACAACAATTCGAGCCCCGGCAGCGTGTCCTCGAGGTCCGCGATGGCCTGCAGGTTCATCGACGCGTCCTCGCGAATCGCCGAATGCGGGCACGCGCCCGTTTCGACGCCGCGAATCCGGTCCGCGGGCAGAGTCCCCTGGCGCAGCAGGAACTCCGCGTCTTCCTTCGTGTAGATGTCGTTGGTGACCACGGCGAGGTTGTAACGCGGATAGAGATGCTGCGTGAAGCGGTGCACGAGCGCCGTCTTCCCCGAGCCGACCGGGCCGGCAATGCCGATGCGAAACGCGCGTTTTGCCTCGTGCTTTTCCATCTGCAATCCCCCGGGTCGCTGCCTGTCTACGTCTACGAGCTAGCGGCGATGCGCCACTTTGGCGGGTTCGTTATGGTCGCCCGCTACGGCGCCGACTCCGGCCACGCCCTGGCGCGCCAACGCAACAAACGCTGAGGCCGAGCGCGGCAGCGTGCGGTCGCGCCGGTAGACGATTCCCAGCTCGCGCCACACTTCCATGTCCGAGATCGGTATCAGCTTCACATGCCCTGAGCGCGCCTCGTCAACGGCGAAGCTTTCGCTGATCAGCGAGACGCCCAGCCCGGCGGCGACGAACTGCTTGATCATCCCGACGCTCGGCAGCTCCATCGTCACGCGCAAGCGCGAGCGGAACGGGCGAAACTGTTTGTCGAGTACCTGCCGCATGAATCCCATCTTCGGGAAGATCAGCGGCTGATCGGCGATGTCGGCCGTGCGGACGCTCTTATACGACGCGAGCGGGTTCTCCGGGCTGACCATCAGCATCAGCCGGTCGCGAAAAATCGGATGCACCTTGAGGCTCGGCGACTTCACCGGCAGCGTCACGATTCCGACGTCGACCGTGCCATCCTCGATTTTCTCGAGGACCTTGTGGCTGAAGTTGCGATAGATGCTGATCTGCACGGCAGGAAACTTGCGGCTATACTCGGCAAAAATGTGCGGCAGGACGTACAAGCACGTCGCTTCGTTCGCCCCAATCGCGAGCGTCCCACGCGGTGTGCTCGATTGGTCGGCTACGGCGCGCAGCGATTCGTTGCGTAGCGTCAGCAGGCGCCCGGCATATTCGAGCAGCGTCTCGCCGGCGACCGTCAGCCGCACCGATTTCCCAACGCGGTCGAACAGTTTCTGCCCGTATTCCTGCTCGAGCTGGCGGATCTGCGCGCTCACGGCGGGCTGGGACCTGTACAGTTTCTGCCCCGCTCGCGAAAAGCTGCCCTGCTTTGCGATCTCCAGAAAGGTTATAAGGTGATCAAAGTCCATAGATTTGGGTGGTTCTCACCGCGAACGGTTCCGCCTGGTACTAGTTCGATTTGAATGGCTGGGATTATAGCAAAAAGAAGGTGTCACACCCGATACAAAGGCATAACCAACGCTATCTTCGGAGGGGCTCAAAACTTCCGCGATCGCGGGTGTGCCTATGATTTGAGGTGAGATATGCCCGAAGGACCTCGATGTCCGTTTTTCTCTTCCCGGCTGAACGGATCGCGAGCGCGCTGCGCCACCCTTCAAGCTGTGCATTCAACTGCGAAAGCGCCTTCGCGTGAGCTTCGGACATCCCAATCCCAATCCGTCACGAGCCAACCACATTACCGAACTCCAGGCTATCGGTCTTCCGGGTCTTCGAGTGGCAATTCATCTTCGGGGCGTTCATGAACGCGAACCTCGCCCTGGTCGGCGTCGGGAGCGTTTTCGACCCCACTGATCGCATCGGCCTCGAAAGCCTGCCCCTCTTCGACCAGTTCCTCGACGCTTTCCGAATCCACATCGATCGCACGCGATATCCCCTGCAGATCACCCGATTGCCCGGCCGCGCCCGTGCCGAGCCCCCGCTTTGTCAGGCGCTCGTTTGTTTCAAAAGGACCGGCTCCGAGGGACGAGCGTTCGCTCCCCGAGGAGATTTCGCGGCGGACGATTGGACGCCGGGCGTTGGTCCTGCGTGTCGGCTTTTTCGCGGGGGTCGCCTTTTTCGCGCGCACTGCCTTTGCGCGCAGCGCGACTTTCTTCTTGCTGATTGCTTTTTTCGTTCGCGTCTTCTTTTTCGTCTTTTTCACCACAGTCTTAGCTCGCATCCCCTCTCGAGTGAGCTCCACCCGTACGCGGAATTGTACACCGCCTTACTTTTTTCGAGGAGTTTTACCGGTGGGCCGCACACACGCGCGCTTGTTCGGAAGAATTAAGCTCAGCGATGGTCAGATCAACTGCCGGCCATCAGGGCCGCGTTGCAGCTGTGGCGGCGCGCAGGATGGGCGAAGAAGGGCTGGGGAGCGAGTTACTTTCCGTGCTGGTGATGATGATGGTGTCGGTGATGATGCCTGGAGTGCGCAAATGCTGGAGCCGCTAGCGCGGAAACCGCCACCAGGCCGAGCAGCAGCACGAGAAGTTTGGAACGCCAAAAAACCATAGGGACCTCCCTGAAACACGTTCCCGAAAAAGGCGCCCGGCCGAGATCAAGCGCGCTATCTATAATTTACACGGATGCCGTTCGGGGGCAAAGCGATACGGTAGGGGACTCGCGACAAAAGTCAACCGTCGAACAGGAGATCAGCAAGGCTCGACGGGCTGCTGGGCATCCTCCGCGTGGAGGGGATCGGCGATCTCGAGCGGATTGACTTCCTGGCGCTCGAGCCGCGCGATGATGGGTTCCCAGGTCTGCGAAATCGGACACGGGAGGTGCACAGGCTCGATTCGCACCAGCGGCAACTGGTCGGATTTCAGCAGGCGCTTCGCGCGCGGGCTGCTGGTGAGCCGGAAATGCTCGGCCAGAACGCGGCGCAGCCACGCCTCCTCCTGCTCGTCGGTCTGATCTTTCACATGATCTTCGATGGCCGTGCAGCGGACGAATTCGCGATTGTAGTTCCCTTCCACGACCGACTTGCGCAGCATGTAGATCAGGCCGCCCGTCATGCCGGAGCCCATGTTCACGCCGGCGGGGCCGAGGATCACGGCGATGCCCGACGTCATGTATTCGCAGCCGTGGTGGCCCACGCCTTCGATAACCGCCAGCGCGCCGCTATTGCGCACGGCAAATCGTTCGCCGGCGCGCCCGGCGATATACAACTGGCCGCTCGTCGCACCATACAGGCAGGTGTTGCCCGCGAGAACGTCTCCGCGCCGCGACGCTTCCACGCCGGAGGTGATCGCGATCGTTCCGCCGCTCAGGCCCTTGCCCACGTAGTCGTTGGCCTCGCCCAGGAGCCGCAGGCGCAGTCCCGAAATCGCGAACGCGCCGAAGCTTTGCCCCGCCGATCCGCGAAACTCGCAGTCGATCGTCGCGTCGCGGAGGCCCGCGTATCCGGAGCGGCGCAGGATTTGGCCGCTGAGATACGCGCCGATCGTGCGGTCGGAATTCGCGATCGGGAAGCGGATCGGCTTCGACGGAGATTTCGCCTGTTCCACCGCGCGGAGCAGTTTCGCCTGAAGCCCGTTGAGTTCGCGCGATGCTTCGGGGAATTTCGTCGTGGGCGCGGGAACGGTTTCGAGCAGCGTACCGAGCGAGCGCTCCGCTGCAGCGCTGCGCGGCTTGAGCCGATTCACCGCGCCGGAAATTTCATCGAGTGAACGCGCGCCAAGCGCCGCCAGCCGTTCGCGAACCTCGCCGGCAACGCCCCGGAAATAGGCGACCACCATTTCGGGGTTTCCGGCAAAACGGGCGCGCATCGTTTCGTCCTGCGTGGCTATTCCCGCCGGGCAGGTATTCAGATGGCACTGCCGCGCCATCACGCAGCCGATCGCCAACAATGAGGCCGTACCGAAACCGAATTCATCCGCGCCGAGCATCGCGGCGATGATTACGTCGCGCCCAAACTTGAATCCGCCATCCGAGCGCAGGCGCACGCGGCTGCGGAAGCCCGTCAGCACCAACGCGTTGTGCGCATCGCGCAGGCCGACTTCTCCCGGCAGACCCGTGTTCTTGATCGAAGTAAGCGGCGAAGCGCCCGTGCCGCCATCGAATCCGGCGATCGTGATGACGTCCGCGCCCGCCTTGGCCACGCCCGCGGCGATAATGCCCACGCCGTCGCCTGAAACGAGCTTCACGCCGATGCGCGCCGTCGGATTGATCGATCGCAAATCCCAGATCAATTGCGCGAGGTCTTCGATGCTGTAAATGTCGTGGTGCGGCGGCGGAGAAATCAGCGACATTCCCGGCACGGCATGCCGCAAACGCGCGATATAGGAATTCACTTTCGCCGCGGGAAGCTGGCCGCCTTCGCCCGGCTTCGATCCCTGCGCCATCTTGATTTCGAGCTCATCCGCGCGCGACAGATACTCGGCCGTGACGCCGAACCTTGCGGACGCCACCTGCTTGATTTTGTTATTCGCTTCCGGCTCGAAGCGGTAGATATCGGGATCCTCGCCGCCCTCGCCCGTGTTGCTGCGGGCGCCGAGGCGGTTCATGCCGATCGCGAGGGTGCGGTGCGCCTCGGGGCCCAGCGCGCCGAGCGACATCGCCTGCGTGCTGAAGCGCGCGAGAATCGAAGCCTCGGATTCCACTTCATCAAGCGGGATCGGCTTGCCGGGCACGAATTCGAGCAGATCGCGGACGGCAACCGGCTCGCGCGTCTCCGCCAGTTCGGCGTACGCGCGATACCCTTCCGGCGTCGGCGCCTTCACGTATTTGTGCATGCGCCGCACGAGTTCAGGGGAGCTTGCGTGGCGCTCGCCGGTCTGGCGGAAGCGGTACAGGCCTTCGTCGTGGAGCGTCGGCGTTTCGCTGCCGTAAGCGCGCGCGTGGCGCCAAAGAGTGTCTTCGAGGAGGCTTTCAAGTGTCTTGCCGCCCAAGGCGGTGGCGGCGTCCTCGAAGAAAGCGTCCACGACTGCGTCATCCAGCCCAACTGCCTCGAAAAGGTGGCTGTTGCGATAGCTCGCGATCGTCGAGATGCCCATGCGCGCGAGCACTTTGCGGAGCCCGGCTTCCACGGCCACGCGATATTTCGCCGCGCCCCCTGGCTTCAGGGTTTCGGAAAGCTCAAGTGCGATGTATGGGCAAACGACGCTTGCACCGACCGCAACCAGCATGGCGATGTGGTGCGTCTCAATCACCTGGCCGGTTTCGACGAGCAGCGGAGTATCGTACGAGCCTCCGCGCACCATTTCCTTCCAGACAGCGGCCGTCGCCAGCATCGCAGGTAGAGACGCGACCCTCGAATTCGTCGTTCGGTCGCTGAGGACGATGACCGCAGGTTTCGACTTCGCCGCCGCGGCCGCTTCTTTCCTGATCCGATCGAGCGCCGCAATCGCGCCGCTCACTCCGCCCGCGGCCTCGAACGTGATATCGATCCGGCAAACGGGCTGGAGCAGCGATTCAACCTGCGCCGCTTGTCCTGCATCGAGGATCGGCGAACCTGCCACAAGGTTGTGGCCGAGATAGACGTCGAGCGACATCACGTGGGATTCGCGCAACGGATCGATCGCCGGATTCGTCACCTGAGCGAAGCGCTGCTTGCAGTAATCCCAGATCGGGCGATGCATCGACGAAGCAAACGCGGGAGGTGCGTCGTCGCCCATGCTCCACGTCGCTTCCTTGCCGTCCGTGCCCAGGGACTGGAAGAGAAGCTTGAATTGGTCGTCGGTCCAACCGAGCGCGGACGCCAATTTCTTGGGCTCTGCCGTTGTAGTCTGAACCACTCCCTCAAGGGCGGCAATTCGCCGCGGCGGCACATAGGGACCGCCGTTGCGCGCATACGTCAGCAGGCCAGAAAGATCGTTCCCGCGGAATACTCCACCGATGGCAGGATCGACCAGCAAAATTTCGCCGGGTCCGAGGCGCTGGCGCTCGGAAACGTGCTTGCCCTGCAAATCCGTGAGGCCCGTCTCCGATCCGCAGACGATCAATCCTTCGGAGGTCACGGTGTAGCGCAGCGGCCGCAGGCCGTTGCGGTCGAGCTTCGCTCCCACCACTTGCCCATCGCTGAATACAAGCGCCGCAGGGCCGTCCCAAGGCTCCTGCTGCTGCACCTGCGCCTCGAAATAACGGCGCAGATCGGGAGTCATGGTGCGGTCGGATTCCCAAGCCGGAGGAACCATTCGCAAAACCGCTGCCGCGGGGCCATATCCGCGATGCAAAAGAACTTCGTAGCCGTTGTCAAAGCTGGCCGAATCGCTGACGCGCTCTTCGAGCACGCGGAATGATTCCCGCGCGCCCAATTCCTGGCGCAGGGCTTTCTCACGCGCGCGCACCCAGCGGCGGTTCGCGCCGATGGTGTTGATCTCGCCGTTGTGCGCAACGAAGCGGAACGGCTGCGCGAGCCTCCACGTCGGTTGCGTGTTCGTCGAATAGCGTTGATGGAACATCGCGAACGGCGCCGTGAAATCAGGGCTCGCAAGGTCCGCGAAAAACTCGCGGAACTGCACCGGCGCCATCAGACCCTTGTAGACCACGGCGCGCGATGACAGCGAGCAGAAGTAAATTCCGGCCGGGCCTTCCGCCTCGACCCGCTTCCGGAAAAAGTAGAGCACTCGCTCGAAATCAGCCCTCGCATCCTGTAGGGCGAAGAAGCATTGGCGGATGGTCGGTACGGTGGCCTTGGCGCGGGGTCCTAGGAGGGATGGGTCCGTGGGAACTTCTCGCCAACCAAGACAGCGCAACCCGCTGGTTTGGGCGATCGATTCGATCGCACCGACTGCCGCGGGCTCTTCGCCGGGTGGCAGAAAGGTCATGCCCAAAGCGAAAGATTCAGGCAGATCGATGTCGGCTTCGCTCGCGCGTTTGCGGAAGAAATCCCGGGGGATCGGGGTCAGAAGTCCAACGCCATCACCACTTAGGCCGTCTGCGTCCAATCCGCCACGATGCGAGAGACGCGCCAAAGCAGTGAGCGCGCGGTCCACGACCTCGCGCGAGGACGCGCCACCGAGTTGGGCAATAAAGCCGACTCCACACGCATCGTGGTCGACCCTGTTCCGCGAACTACCTGACATGGTAAAGACTAAGTTACTGCTTTAACTGCGGAAAGGTACAATCCACAATTTTGATGCAACCGATCAAATCTTGGCTCGGGAGTACCCGAGAGTTTAGGCTCACTTAGGCACACGTATGAGGCTATAAGGCGCGTTCTGTGGCTTTTCTTGACCGTTTAAGGAGACCTCAGAGGCGATGCCGGTCAGGCCGGATTTAATGGTGACCCGCGCCTTTTTCTGCGTCGATTACTTAGAAGGTTCGGCCTGTTCCGTATGCTCGGTGGGACCGGCGAAGTGGCGCCCATTCGCGCGAGTCGGGTCGCGCCATTCGCGGCCATCGCGATGCAAAAGCTCATCCGCCAGCGGCGGTCCCCAGGTTCCCGCCGCGTAGTTCGGAAAATCGCGCGGCGGAAGGGCTTTCCACACGTCCAGGATCGGCTGGACCACGCCCCAACCTGCTTCGACCATGTCGGCGCGCTGGAAAAGAGTCGGGTCGCCCATCATGCAATCGTAAAGGAGCGTTTCATATCCGGTCGAAGGACGCGTACCGAAATAATCCGAATACTGAAAATCCATATTTACAGCGCCGAGCCGCACGACAGGTCCCGGAACTTTCGCTTCGAAGCTCAGCGAAATGCCTTCGTTGGGCTGAATGTTGATGACGAGCTCGTTGGGCGTGATCCGGTCGACCGACGTCTTGCGGAAGAGAACGAATGGCGGACGGCGGAAGCGAATCACGATCTGCGTCGAGCGGTTCGCGAGGCGTTTGCCGGTGCGAAGATAAAAAGGCACGCCGGCCCAGCGCCAGTTATCGATGTGCAGAGCCATGGCGACGAACGTCGGCGTCTGCGAATCGGGCGCGACCTGCGGCTCGTGGCGATATGCTGGAACGCGCTTGCCGTCGATGATTCCCTCGCCGTACTGGCCGCGCACGGCCTGATCGAGGACTCTCTCAGGGCTCAGCGGCTGAATCGCGCGCAGCACTTTCGTCTGCTCGTCGTGAACCGCGTCAGCGTCGAAATCGGTGGGCGGCTCCATGGCGCTCAGCGTGATCAACTGAAAGATGTGATTGGGAACCATGTCGCGGAGGGCGCCGGCCGTCTCGTAATAGCCGCCGCGCAGTTCGACTCCGAGTTCCTCGGCGACCGTGACCTGCACGTGATCGACGTAGCGGCGATTCCAGATCGGCTCGAAGATCCCGTTGGCGAAGCGAAACGCGAGAATGTTCTGGACCGTTTCCTTGCCGAGATAGTGGTCGATGCGGTAGACCTGCTTTTCGTCGACCACCTGGCCGACCGCGCGGTTGAGAGCGACGGCCGAAGGCAAATCGTGGCCGAAAGGCTTTTCGATCACGACGCGCCGCCACTTGTTGCTTTCCTGCTTGGTGAGGCAGGCCGCACCAAGCTGCTCGACAACCACGGGGAAAAAAACCGGGCTCGTCGCGAGATAGAAGAGAACATTGCCCTGCGTTCCCTGCTCCTTGTCCGCCAACTTCAGCGTGTCGCACAAGCTGGCATAGAGCTGCGGATCCTTGAAATCCCCAGAGATGTAATAGAGGCGTTTGACGAACCAGTCCCACGACGACGCATCGACACCTTCCTCTGCAAACTCCTTGATGTCGTCGGTCATGCGCTTGCGGAATTCCTCGGTCGAAAACGGCTCGATCGAGACGCCGACGATCGCGAACTGTTCGGGAAGCAGCTTGCCGCGCGCGAGGTTGTAGATCGAAGGGATCAGCTTGCGTTTGGTGAGATCGCCGCCCGCGCCAAAAAGAGCGATCGCGCAAGGACCGGCCGGACTGCCGGGCGCCCCGATTGCAA
>JBKQNJ010000067.1:0-12883 GCA_052146315.1 Candidatus Acidiferrales bacterium
ATGCGGCGAGCAGGAGCACCCGAGGCATGGCTATATAGAGGAAATGGATTGACGGATGGTTGCCTGGGGAGATTCTCATTGATGTTCATCTGAATAGTTGGCTACAAGATAGTACGGCTTGTCCGGACATTTCCCCGTATCGAAATTCAATGTCCTGATCGTGGCCGCCTTGGTTTCGATGATGCATTCCATCACCAGCTTGCCAGGGGAATTTAGAACTGCGATGGAGATCGCTTCCTTGTGAACATCCATCCCGATATACTTCACGCTATCCATTGAGGGCGCTCCTTTCCAAAGTGGGTTCGAGCCAGAACACTCCAAACCCTACTCCAAGAGGGGCGCCCTTTTATATCGCGTCGCGTTACCGGAGAAGTTCGTACTGGAACCGACATGGACGGTAAGGGCGTTAATCAGGACTTGACCATTAGACCGTACAGAAAGCTTGAAAAATCGGCGCGGCAAGGCCAAACGTTTGAATTCGGCTAAACGTAGCGAGTGCGGTTAATCGAGTGGTGCGCAAGACCTGGGTGAACAACCGAGGCCCTATTCGAATGCCGGAGCAATATCCGACAGTCCGGTGGGCATTGACGCTGCATGTAGCGCTCCAAGTCCTAACGAATGGCCCCAGATATCTGAAGTGTTGACGCCAAACAAGCCATGAAAGAATGCCTGGATGCGCGGCGAGGTCAGGCAGCCTTTTTCTTCGTCACGAAAAGTCCGGCGAGGCCGCTCGCCAGCAGGAGCAAACTGCTCGGTTCGGGAACGGCGGAAACTCCAGCCGTGACCACAGGTGCGGACAAGCCTTGGGCGCTGGCGCCGTTCAGCGTGAAATCGGAGGCGGACAGCGTCCCGCCGGTCAGGTCGAGCACCAGCATCGCTCCTGTGTTCGTGTCGTCGGAGTAGCAATTGAAGCTGGTGTCGCAGATGGACATGGCGAATGTGTCCGGGAAGCCACCGGCGAAGTTGTCTGTGATGTTCAAAAGGAAAGAGAGCGATGAGCCAGGATTGAAATCCTGCACGAGCAGCGCAAAGAATGTACTGCTGTCGTCCATTGCGATGCCGCTGGTGAGATCACCACTGACGCCCGTGGTTCCCTCGTAATCGGGCAAGCCCAGCGCGCTGCCGCCGCCAAAATTGACAGGGGAAATGGTAAGCGAGTTGTCGGCGATCCCGTCACCATCGCTAAGCTGGAATGCAATAATCAGCGGACCAGACAGAGGCGAGGTGTTGAGGGTAACGGTGAAGGAATCAGCCCTGGCCGGTGAAGGGGCGAGTATCAGGGCGAGTCCGGCGAGAGCAACGAATTCAAGCAATCGGTTCATGTGAGTTTCTCCTGTTTACCTTGAGCCTGGCCCTGCCAGCACGCGCGTGGTGTAGCTGATCGCGGTTTTGGTGGGGTCGTTGAACTGCAATGCGATCACAATTTTCTGGCCCGGTGCGAGAGTCGCGGTGGCGTTGATGTACGGACTGCCGGCCGGCGGGAACAACGTGCTGGTTGTGCCGGTGGCATTGAAAAGCGTGGCATTCGCGCTCAGGCCATCGAGGACCAGCGAAAACGGACCTGCAATCGTCATTGTGGAATTATTGGTGAGGGTAACCGTCTGAGCGATGCGCCCCGTGCCTATATTCAGAACGAAACCGCTCCCAATAACGCCGATTGAGGTGCTCACGTCCATAGCACATGTGCAGGCGACGAAATTGGCCGTCACGGTCTGCGGCTCATCCATAACGATCGTGGTCGAAGCGCTCGATGGGTTCGTTACATTCCCCAGCCAATTCTGGAAGGTGTAGCCAGGATTTGGTGTAGCCGTCAGGGGGGTAACGGAGCCGAGCGGCTCGTTATTTAAACCCGCTGGCGGAGTGGTGCTTCCGCCTGCCGGGGGCGAGATTAGGATGGTTAATGGCTCGGTTTCCTGGACTTGGAACTCAATAGGAGGACACGGCCTGATCAGCAGGTGGTCTATTATCTCGCACAACTCAAAGGCGCCTATATCGAAGAGGCCGTTCATTGCCGGCCGAACCTGGCCGCGCTGATCGGACCCGAGCGAAGTGGCAGCATCGGCCGTGTTCCACGCCGGGCTGGTTGTTGAAATTGCCATAGTAGGCGTGAAGCCGCCGTTGTCTTGCAGCGGCCCGAGTTGCGGATCAGCGGTTTCGACTACACCCGGGCAGAAGGGACTGAAGTTATTGTTATTGTTCTCGATTAAATTTCCTGCGCCGACAGGCGTCATGGGGTTCAGAGAGAAGAACGTGCACTCGTCAAGGCCGTTACCCGCGATGATCGTGTCGTCGAGAACGAACGCGGCATCGGGGACGGGCGGCGAAATTCCTAGGATAATGACTGTGATCCCACCGTTGAACCCCGTGCTCCTATTTCCGCTGATTGTGGAGTCGATTACCGTCAGCGAACCGTCCAACGAAAAGATTGCTCCGCCAGCATCCTGTCCGGTACCGGATACGCCGCCAGATCCCAGACCCCTGATGACGAAATTGGCAGTGAACGTACTATCTTTGATGTTGACCGTGCCGCCGTGATTGAAGATGGCGCCGCCGAGAGCGCCGCCACCGCCGCCGCCATAGTATGGATCGCCATTGCCGCCGTTGCCGTCTCGAATGTCACCGGTTACACCGCCCTGGCCTGCCCCCCCTAGGCCCCCGGCGCCGCCGCCGCCGAAGCCGCCATTGCCGCCGTTGCCGGTGCCGCCGGCGCCGCCGCCCCCGCCGCCGCCGAAGCCGCCGAAGCCGCCGTCAGCATTCGAGAAAGCGCCACCCCCTGCGCCCCCTCCACCGCCGCCATAATTGCCATTGCCACCGTTACCCGATACACCAATAATTGCGGCACTTGCGGATACGCCGCCTCCACCGCCGCCACCCGGGCAGAACCCAGAATGGCCATCGTTATCCGAGAATGGAACGCCACTCCCGGTCCCTCCGAACCCGCCGCAGTTGAAGCCACCGTCAGTCAACCCACTACTAATGTCAGGTGAAAAGCCATCAGTGACCGTCCCGCCGCCTCCGCCGCCTAGGCCTCCGCCGGTGCCACCGTCGCCTCGTGAGCCGCCACCGCCACCACCGCCCACATAGTCGGTACAGCAGGGGGCAGAGTCGATACCCGCATTCCCGCCATTGCCTGACAAACCGCCACCACCGCCACCCGCGGCCCTGTCGAACCCGCTCCCATTGCCTCCGACAGCTCCATTGCCATCGAATGTGCTGAACTGGATTCCAAGTCCGCCGCCTTGGACGTAGATCGCGCCGCCCGCGCCCATGCCGCCGCCCCCACCGCTGCTGTTCCAGCCCGTTGAACCCAATCAAATCGGTTGCGTCCATCAGTCAGGTGACATCTGGACGGCACATTGGAAGGACTACTCAAGGGGAACGGTCCATGCGTATAAAACCTCCACTTACTTGGGCCGGAACCTAAACCGACGCCAAGCGTGGGAGCGGTTTCGGAGAATGGTGCCTAGGTGGCGGCTGAAATGTGAACCCCACAGACGACACCTCCGAACAACAGCAGTGGCGAGAGTTCTTCTCTACGCCTCCCAGAAGGCCGGACTGGGGCGAGTCACTCCCCATATGATTCGGCATTCCTTCGCAACGCATCTGTTGCATCGCGGCGCAGATATCCGCCATATACAAGAACTCTTGGGACACTCGTCCCTTTTGACTACGCAGGTCTACACGCTCGTTGCTCCAACCGATCTACAAGCGATCCACCGCCGATTTCATCCAAGGAGATAGTTATGCCAAAGCGTCCTGCGGGAAAAACGAACGATGCCAATCCTGACGATGAAGTTTTTCTCCAGCCGTGGTTTTTACCGAAGGATGTTTCACTTCAGATTCGCATGATCCTGCCTCAAATTCACCTCGCGAAGATGCGCTACTATTTCGATGATCACGGTTGCTTGCGATGCGAGAGACGGAGCGGTCTCTATGGAAGCTGCGGCTTATGCGAATCGTGTTGCACGACGGTTCGCAGGCGGCTCCAAACCTGCTTGAAGCGCCGATTAAAGGCGGTTGGAGTTAGAGCCGGTCAGGGCCGTGCATCGTACGATCTCGCCGGTCCGGTATCGACCGCGCGAGACATCATTGGGCCAAGAGCGTCGAAGTAGATCACTCGCGGACTTTCAGCCCTACCGATCGCGCCACGACGTTTGCAACCCCCGAGCCGGGGTCGCTGCTCTTGGCAAGAAAACAGCGGCCCCAGCTAACAGTTGTGAGGACGCAGTTCGGTCGTTTCGGGGGAACGTCAACTGCTCGGCCGGAATTGCGCCCGTCTTAGCGTCTATAGCACTTCGTGAGTACGGTAGCAATCCGCAATGGCCGCATCCGTATTTACCGAATAGGGCGCTGAAGAGAGACGCTCGGCGAAATCACTTGCCGCGGCCGCTGCCCACGGTGACCTCGGTCATTTTCCTTGCGAGTTCTTCGACGCTCGGATACGAATACGCTTCGACGAGCGTGTTTTCCGGCGGCTGCGAGCCGTCCTTCATCGCGCGCGCCAGCATTTCCACTGCGCGGTCCATCGTCAACGAAGTGACCACCGCAGCGCACAGTGCGCCTTGATCCACCAGCGGCCGGCTTCGCTCCGCAACTCCCACGCCCGTTCGCGGCAGCGCGAGCCATTTCGCGCGGTCCGGCCCCAACATCGCCTCAAGTGCTTTGTTGGCTCCAGTGAGGAAGTCGGTGTTCTGCGACACGATCAATTGCGTGCCTTCCGGGCGCTGCTTGGTCAAGTCCAGCCACGAGGTCACCGCGTTCTGAGCCCCTTCCGCACTCGATGCCAGCACCTTTAGGCTCTTCACTTCAATATTCTTCGGTTTCGTCCTCTCCATTCCCTCGGTTCTCTTGACGGCCCACCAACTCATTGCCGGCCCACGCAGGTAAAGGACCGAGCCGCCCTTCGGCAGGATCGCGCCCATTTGCTTCCCTTGCAGCTGGCCCACTTCCATGTGGTCCTGCGAAACTTGAAACACCGGCACCTTGCCGTTCTTGCGCAGCGCACCGATGTAGTCCACCTGCGCGTTGCTGACCACCCACGCAATTCCCGCGGCTACCGCCGCCTCCGCAACGCGCGGCAATCCGGCAGCGCTCACAGGTTCCATGATGATGGCGTCCGGCCGCGACTCGGCTCGCGACTGCACCAGATTCAGCAGCTGCTGCCCTTGACCGACGGCGTCCATCTGCGCGACCAGCACTTGCAGTTCCGCATCAATACGCTGTGCAGCGGCATGCGCCGCGGCCGTCTGCGCGCGGAGGTACAACGTGTCGCCAGGCACGGACAGTACGAACTTCAATTTCTTCACGGATGGCTCCCGAGAGATAGCTTACATCGTTCGCAAAGGAGCTGAAGCCACCCGGCCTTCGCACTTGATGTAATCGCCACCTGTCCGCGCATGGGGCGTGCCTGTACCAGCGGCCAGCTTGACACCATTTCTTGGCGTAGCTCCGCGCGGTTTCGGCGAATTTCTCTGCGTCCTCTGCGCCTCCCTGCCCTGAGTCCGTAGGGAAGGGTGCGGTGAGCCGGTGTGGGTCGGGCCGTCAGATGATGCAATCGCGGTCCAGGCTCTATTTCATTGCAGTGTCTTTGTCTTCGGGCCAGATCGCGTTTGAGTTGCGTCCGCCGAACACCGCGTTGATCAGGTAGAGCTTGCCGTCCGCGTTGTACTTGAAGATGTGGACATCCGGCAGAGCCGTGCCGAAATTGATGAACGCCGCCGTCTCCCCCAATTCCAAATCCGTGACCTCGAAACGGCGGTGCGTGTGCGTCAGCACCAACCCCTTGGGCGAGCAGTTCCCGGTGGGCGTGGTATGCAACCCGCCTTCCCAGCGATCGCATCTCGCCGCGAAAGGAGGCAGCACGGTGGGATCTTTCACGAATGCATCGAAGTATTTGTTCGCTCCGTCGTTCATGTATTCGCGCGTGAGCCGCTTATCCGGAGGCAGCGGAGTGGTCCAGTCCTGGTCTTTGGTCGCAAGCAGCTCCTGGGGATTGTAGAAGCGCTTCTCTTCGGCGTCGCGGGTAACGATGGTTTCGATCTCGCTGACTTTTCCCTGGTTCACTTTCAGGCGCACCGCCATCACCGCCAGGGTTTGGGCGCCGTTAACAGTTTCGTCGGTCACCGCGATCATCGCCGTTCCGCAGCGCTCCGTATCAATCAGATCGCGTTCCAGCAGCACCGCTCCGCCGCTCTTGAAGAACCCCTCGCCGGGCTGCATCACCTGCCCGTTTTCCGTGATGCGCAGGTCTGCCGCGGTAGGCAGCGCGGACATGTCGTGCGTGTCGACCGCCTTGAAGTAATCGGCGATCATCGCCTTCAGCCCGTCGCGCGTGCAGCCCTGTGCCTGCACCGAAACAGCTGCCGCCGCAATCGCGGCCACAATGGCTAGCTTCTTCAGCATAAATCCACCTTTGGACGAGCCTTCCCCCGAAACGCGCGATTGTATACCTTTTCCGATTCTTGCGGTCAATCCGCGCCATGAATGGCGACATCCAGCGCGGGCAATAAGGTTCATTCGATCCACTTCGGGTTATAATCCAGCCCCACACGATGGGCGCCGAAACCATGGAGCAGGCCAACGCGTCACAAAAGACGAACCGAATTCCATTCATAGACATCCGGCATAGCCAGGAAAGAGAGGAAAGCACATGCGTCAGCGAGCAAAGTGGTCCCGCCGGCTTCGATTAACGGCTCTGTGGTTTGTGGTGATTTTCTGCGCCGGCCTGGCGTCGGCTCGCCTGCCATTCGCCGGTGCTGCCACGCCTGCGGGGCCCTCAGGCTACCATTTGATCAAGACGATCCCCGTCCCCGGGGATACCTTCTGGGATTACCTCAAATTCGATTCAGCGACGGGGCGGCTTTTCATCTCGCACGGCGACCATGTGGCCGTGGTTGATGTCGCGACCGGCAAGCTCCTCGGCGAAATCGGCGGCATGGAAGGCATACACGGCATCGTCCTTGCGCCGGAATTCAATCGCGGGTTTGTCACTGACGGACGGGCTGCGAAGGTTTGGGTCTTCGATCTGACGACACTGAAAGTAACCGGCAGCGTGCCCGCGGATCCCGACGCCGACGGCGAAGTCTACGATCCGGCGTCGAAGCGCGTCTTCACCATGAACGGTGATTCGAAAACCTCCACGGTAATCGATGCGGCGACACAAAAAGTTGTGGGCCATATCGACCTGGGCGGCCAGCCGGAATTTCCCGTGGCCGATGGCCAAGGGCACGTCTACGCGAATATCGAAAGCACCAGCGAGATCATCGAGATCGACTCGAACACTTTGCAAATCGCGCATCGCTGGCCGCTGGCGCCCGGCGAGCATCCCAGCGGCCTGGCAATCGATACCGAGCACCACATCCTCTTCTCCGGATGCCGCAACAAACTGATGGCGGTCGTCAATGCCGATACGGGGAAAGTGATTGCGACGTTGCCGATTGGGCAGGGCGTGGATGCCACGCGGTTCGATCCGGGTACGCAATACGCTTTCGCTTCCAACGGCGATGGAACCCTCACCGTGATTCACGAGGATTCGCCCGACAAATTCACCGTCGTCGAAGACATTGCGACTGAAGTCGGCGCCCGCACCATGGCGCTCGATCCGAAAACGCACGATATCTTCCTCGTGACCGGGAAACTCGAGCGCATCGAAAATCCGCCGCCCCACACCAGGCCCTTTCGCATGGTCCCCGACACCTTCCACGTCCTCGTGTTTGGCAAGGATGACTGATCAGGCCAAGCCCTAAGTTTGAATGTATAGGTCGAAGGAGGAGCGATCTCGTCGCCTGAAATTGCGAACTCGCCGGCTCGCCACGCGGGTTTCCGCTGGTAATCGTGAAGGCACGTCTTAAGCTCATTGCCCATCGCTGATCCTGAATCAGGTGCAACACTGGTATCGGAGTCCCTGAACCAAACTTGGGAACCGGCGATGAATTCGGCAAGCATCAAACGCACAGACAATACCTGGGAGCACACCGAGCGTCGTCAGTGGTGGCTCTCGGCGTCGAGTGTTGTCCTATCGTTGGTTCTGACGGTCGGAATCCTATCCCTCGCGCTGCCGCTGTTCACGGTTGAGTCCAAGGGCTACGAGGCTCTCGATAAGCGCGTCCTCGTGGAAGCTTTGCTTGCCCTGGTGGTGTTGTTTGACCTTTATGTGGCCTTTCAGCAGTTGCAGATCTATCGCGTTCGACGCCAGGTTGCCGCCCGCGAGGAACTTTTCGAGCTGATCAGCGAAAACGCCGCAGACATGATCGCCGTCGTGAATGCCGACGGCACGCGAGCCTACAACAGCCCGTCCTACGAGCGGCTGCTGGGCTACTCCCCCGAAGAGATGCGCGGCACCGTTGCGTTCGAGGAAATCCATCCGGATGATCGCGCGAAAGTCATCGAAGCGGCGGAAGAAGCGAAACGCTCAGGGCATGGCAGGCGCGTGGAATACCGCATGCGGCACAAGGAAGGAAGCTGGGTCTTGCTGGAATCCACTGCCAGCGTCGTCCGGGATAGCAAAGGCCAAGTGCAGAAGCTCGTCATCGTCAACCGGGACATCACCGAACGCAAACAGCTCGAGCAGCAGCTTCAGATGGCGCAGAAAGTCGAAGCAATCGGCAGGCTCTCCGGGGGAATCGCCCACGATTTCAACAACATTTTGGGAGTGATCATCGGCTACACCGAGGCGCTGCAGAAGCGCATGCCACCCGAGAATGCGTTCCGCGACGCAATCGACGAAATCCAACGCGCCGCAAAGCGAGCTGCCTCGCTGACCCAACAGCTTCTGGCGTTCAGCCGCAACCAGGTCCTTGAACCAAAGATTCTCGATCTAAACGCCGTTATCCGCGACACGCAAAAAATGTTGGACAGTTTGATGGGCGAGCACATCGAGATTGCTCTCGCGCTGTCCGATTCGCTCGGCATGGTGAAAGCCGATCGCACACAGCTTGAGCGAGTCATTTTGAACCTATACCTGAACGCGCGCGACGCCATGCCGGAAGGCGGAAAACTCACCATCGAGACCTCGAACGCCGATCTGGAAGAAAGCAACCCCGCGCGTCCCGCGTATATGCTGCCCGGCAGTTACGTGCTTCTGAAAGTCACGGACACGGGTTGCGGCATGACGCGCGAGGTGCAAGCGAACATCTTCGAACCGTTCTTCACCACCAAGGAGAAAGGCAAGGGCACCGGCCTCGGCTTGGCTACCGTGTACGGCGTCGTGAAACAAAGCGGCGGCTACATCCTCGTCGATAGCGAACCCGGAAAGGGCGCCGCCTTCGAGATCTATCTGCCGCAGATCGAAGCTCCAGCGGAAATCGCGAAGGAGCATGGGGCTCCGGCAAAGCGAGCGCGAAGGAATGGGGCGACCGTCTTATTGGTGGAGGACGAAGCCTCATTGCGAAAATTGACGCGCGTCGTGTTGGAGGAAATGGGCTACGTCGTGCACGAGGCTGCCGATGCAACCGAAGGTCTTACAATCGCGAAAAAATCCCGAGCGATCAACCTTTTGCTGACTGACGTTGTAATGCCCGGAATGAGCGGTCGCGCGCTTGCCGATGCGCTCGCCATTTCGCACCCCGATACGCGAGTCCTTTTTATGTCTGGCTATACGCATGGCGAGATCGCCAAGCGAGGAGTGCTCGAAGCAGGAAGGGCCATCCTTCACAAGCCATTCACGCGAGAGGAATTGATTCGTAGAGTGGAAGAAGCGCTTATGGGTGTAACCACGTGACTCCCGCCGCGCAACAACAGCGTATGAAACTCGTCATCATCGATGACGATTCCCAGAATTTGAAGATGGTGCAGTTCGTCTTGGCGGACGAATATCTGGAAATCCATACCTCATCGGACGCGCAGCGCGGCCTCGACCTGATCCGCCGCACGCATCCGCAAGTTGTGCTTCTCGACCTCGTCATGCCCGGCGTTCAGGGAATGGAAATGCTCGAAAAGATTCTCGATTTCGATCCGGGCATCGACGTGATCCTGATGACCGGCTACTACTCGACCGAATCCGCGGTTGAAGCGATTCAAAAAGGTGCGTCCGATTATTTGCCGAAGCCTCTATCGACGGAAAAGCTCCAGCAAAGAATTCACCAAATCGCCGACGAAGCCAAGCGCCGCCAACGGAGCCTCCGCCTCGACAACGACCTTCTCGAAAATTTCGCATTTGAAGGCATGGTCGGCCGCAGCCCGCTCATGCTCGACCTCTTTTCGAAAATTCGCCGCATCGCCCCGCATTTCCGTGTCGTGCTCGTGACGGGTTCCACGGGAGCCGGTAAAGAGCTGGTGGCCAAAGCCCTTCATACGTTGTCCAACGCGAAGGGTGGCCCGTTCGTGGCGCTCAACTGCTCCTCCATCTCCGAAACATTGGCCGAAAGCGAACTGTTCGGCCATGTGAAAGGCGCCTTTACTGGCGCCGACCAGAACAAGGTTGGCGTCTTCGAATACGCCGATGGCGGCACGGCCGTTTTGGACGAAATTGGCGAAATGCCGCTACCCATGCAGGCAAAGTTGCTGCGCGTTCTTCAGAACCAGGAGCTTCAACGCGTTGGCTCGCCCGCGCCAATCAAGGTCGACGTTCGCGTCGTAGGTGTGACGAACCGCGACCTGGTTGCCTTGGTCAAGCAGGGAAAATTTCGCGAGGACCTCTATTTCCGTCTGTGCATGGTCGAACTGCGCGTCCCCTCATTGACGGAGCGGCTGGAGGATTTGCCTCTCCTGCAGCGACATTTTCTGCAACACTTCGCCGCCGAGTACAACAAGCCGATCTCCGGCCTGACTCGCCGCGCCCAGGCCGCTCTCGCTCAGTACCGTTGGCCGGGAAACGTTCGCGAACTCCAGAACGTGATCGGCCACGCCTGCATGATGACCGAATCCGAATTCATCGATATTCGTGACCTGCCCGACACCATGATCGCGAACAAAGCTGATCGCAACACGGGTTCTGACGCGCTACTTTCCATACGCGAACTAGATCGCCTCCACGCCCGCCACGTTGTCGAGCGCGTTGGCGGAAACAAGGTCAAGGCCGCCGAAATCCTCGGCATCAGCCGCACCCACCTTTACGAACTTCTAAAGGACGCGCGCGAAGAATCCACAGAACCGCTCGACGCCACCGTCACTGACGAGACCGCCTGACCTGCTACGCTCCGGTTCCCGCTGTAATCTCCGCGTACAGCTGTTAACGTCGCGAACACCCCGCGCCTATGGCGAAACGCATAAGCTACTGTGAATCTATAACTTAGCCGGCCAGGCCAAAGGGCCCCAGCCGTGCTCTCTTACCGGCTGAAGTGAGGAGACACCCATGATGAGCGCAGCTGAGATTACGATAGGGACTTCGGCGGAAGCCGGGCGATTCGAGCGTCGCCGCAACCCCCGCTACCCCTTCATGGCCGACGTCGAAATCATCGACCTGGAATCGGCGACGACAATCACCGCACGTACCTCCGACTTTAGCCGCGGCGGTTGCTACGTGGATATGCTCAACCCGCTGCCGGAGGATACTCTCGTAAGGCTCCGGGTCACAAAATGGCAGCAGACGTTCGAAACGCAGGCCAAGGTCGTCTATTCGTCGGTTGGCATGGGAATGGGGCTTATGTTCGATGCGATCGAGGTGGCGCAGCGGGCAATTGTAGAACGCTGGCTTACCCAGCTTTGTGGAGCGCAGGCATGATGAACCGCTCCGCAGTACAGGAATACTCAGGAGGCCATTCCATGACCACCCAAGAAGAGCGCGGCAGTTCCGAAAGGAGACGCCCAAACCTTGGAGCCCGGCTGGACGCCATGGTTTCCGCTCTATCCGATGCGCAGGACCTGGCCGATTCGAGCGACCTGGACGCGCGCGTCCAGGTCGAATTTCGCCACGCACTCGACCACACCCGGCACACGGCGTCGGCTGTTCGACAGTGGTTTGAGGCGGACGCGAAATCCGGCGATGCCTACGCGGTCTTGCCTGTCCTCGCGACCCAGCGTGTCCAGCGCGCCGCTGGGCTTGCCAAGGATTTGTCATTTGACCTGGAAAATATGGATGTCACTGTGGAAACCGAGGGCTTGCAAGATCTGTATCAAGCCATCGGGCAACTGCATCGCCAGCTGGAAGTTCTTTGCAAGAGCGCAAAGTAACTTCTCGACAATGCGGCATTGTCAAACGCTGGTCGCCAGATCGTGCATGGATCGGCAGCCTTCCATGCGCATCACTCGAAGTAATTCTGCTTGCTGATTGGTCGCGCCGGTTCAGACGGTCGACGCAGCACTCTCTAATCAGTACGTCCGATCCTACTTTCCAGAAAAGACTGATCCTGGGTTGCACTCAATTAGACTCAATCAGGACGGGATTTTCTTTGAATCGACACCCGCGAGCGGATTCGGCCTCTTAAACTCCGTCAAATGGACTTCGAACAAGAGTATTCGTCGCATGGCACCTCGCCACCTCGCTAGATTACTGGCAGTCAGCTTGGTTATTAACTCGTCGAGAACTCTGCTGAATGAATTTAGCTCGTTGTCATGTCCGCCAGCCTAGAATTGAACCAACAGCTGGTCGACCTTCTTGAATAGGCGTCTCGCAGTTTCTGACCTCGCCGGGACCGGCCGCAATCATAGCTGCGCAGGACTGGAGATAGGATCCAGTTCTCCAACTCTGAGGTAGTGAGGGCAGGTAACTGGCCACGTGACAGTGAATTGCCGCACGCGGCAAGGAAAGGGCTTAGCCGGAATGACGGTCCGCAAAGGTAGAATCGCGTCGCTGTTTGCGGGCCTCTGAGGGCACAGGTTGGAGAACATGTTAGCGGCCGCCGAGTCCCATCCCGCGAAGGGCGTCCACCCAGCTGGTAGGGGAATGTCCAACCCCAGCCTCCTTGGCATTCACAAGATTGAACGACACGAGTTGTGGCTGTGGGTA
>JBKQNJ010000068.1:0-2686 GCA_052146315.1 Candidatus Acidiferrales bacterium
CTTCCGTTCCGCACGCTCATTTCTCAGCGGAAATCAAGGCCTATATCAAAGCGAATGGCCACGACACGCCGGTCGCAACGGCTGGCAAACTATCAAACCCCGACGATGCGGAGCGGCTTGTCGACTCGGGCCAAGTCGACATCATCGGTATCGCGCGAGGCCTATTGGCGGATCCGGACTGGCCGAAGAAGATCCGAAACAACGAACGCGATCGCGTAATCCAATGCGATTATTGCAATGTCTGCAAGCACCTCGACGCCACCCATAGCCGCGTCATCTGCGCGCTGTGGCCGCAAGGATCTTTGCAGGCACCGGCCGACGATCCTGCCGCCAACGCGCCGCAATGGGGCCCGAACGGCGCGAACCTGACTGCAACCCCGGGAAAGGGAACGATAGCGTTGAAGTGGACCAAAGCGCCGGGCGCCGCCCGTTACGACGTATGCCGTGCCGATCCGGTGGGACAGATGCGTCTAGAGGACGCCGTGAAGGTGACCCGCTGGGAGGACGGCAATGTGCTGGCTGGCACGCGTTACCGCTATTACGTCCGAGCCTACGCAGCCACCGGGCAAGGCGGCCCCCCTTCGAATACCGTGTTCGTTGAACTACCGCCGCCCGACTACATGACCAGCACGACGCAAGCTGAGAATTCCGTGGCCAATTGAAGAGCTTTCCAGGCACGCGACGCAACCGCCCCGAGGTGCCCGCGCCGGATATTGAATTCTGCCGCACACCGCCGCGCGGATCGCCGCGCAGCTGAGGCCATCTCCAATAGGAGGTTAGGATGCTCGCCGGCTGCACTCCCTGGCCTGAGCATTTCGCGAGAACGTATCGCGACAAGGGTTATTGGCAGAACATCACCCTCAGCGACATGTTCGAGAGTTCGAGCCGTCGTCACCCCACAAAGGTTGCCGTCGTTTTTGGCGAGCAAAGGATCACTTACGCTGAACTTGCGGAGCAGGTGGACAGACTTGCCTTCGCGTTGATGCAGACCGGGCTTCAACCTCTCGACCGGGTAATTCTCCAACTCGACAACCGCCCGGAATTCATTTTTACATTTCTAGCCCTAGTGAAAGTCGGCGTAATCCCGGTGATGGCGTTGCCACAGCACCGCAAAACCGAGATTGGTCACTTCGCACGCCACTCTGGCGCCGTCGGGTATATCACCGCTGATATCATTCGCGGCTTCGACCACCGGACGCTTGCGGCCGAAATCAGCAACGAGAGCGCGGTGATGAGGCTAGTGCTGATTTGGGGAGAGCCCGGACCCGGTCAATTGTCCCCGAGCGGGCTCCTGGATGCGGCGCGGCCATCAACAACTGCTGCCGCACAGCTGGCAAGCGCTCGCCCCAGCCCTGACGAAGTCGCGTTGATGCTTCTCTCTGGTGGCACCACGGCCCTGCCGAAGCTGATTCCGCGCACCCACAACGACTATGTCTATAATTGCAAGCAAAGTGGGCAGGTGGCTGGATTTGACGCCGAGACCGTGTACTTGGCGTTGCTGCCGATGGCGCACAACTATTCGCTAGGTTCGCCCGGCGTGCTCGCAACACTTGCCTACGGCGGCCGCATCGTGATCGCTCCGGGAACGGCAGCCAACTTAGTATTTCCTCTCATCGAGCGCGAGCGAGTGACGGTGGTATGCGGTGGCGTGCCGTTGTTCGTGAAGTGGCTGAACACTCCCGAACTCGGTCGGCACGATCTCAGCTCGCTAAACCTACTCATGAACGGCGGCGCGCGTCTGGCTCCGGAGTTACGACGGCGGGTCGCGGAAGCATTCGGATGCCTCACTCAGGAGAGCTTCGGAACTGCTGAAGGGCTGCTCAGCATGACACGCCTCGATGATGATGAAGCGAGACGCTTCGAGAGCTCGGGTGCGCCCATATCGCCAGCGGACGAAATCATCGTGGTCCATGACGATGGCCGGAAACTGCCAGATGGCGAAGTCGGAGAGTTGCTGTGCCGCGGCCCCTACACCATCCGCGGATACTATAATGCGCCGGAAATCAACCAGCAGGCATTCACTGCCGACGGCTTCTACCGCATGGGCGACATTGTCCGCAAATTCGGTAACTACCTATACGTGGAGGGTCGAAAGAAAGATCTAGTCAATCGCGGCGGCGAAAAGATCAGCTGCGAGGAGATCGAGAACCACATTCTCGCAAACGAAAAAGTGGAAGCTGCTTGCGTCGTAGCGATGCCCGACGACACTTTCGGCGAAAAGGCTTGCGCCTTCATCATTGCCCGCAAGGGGAAAACCATCGACCTGCCAGAGCTAATCGATTTCCTATCGAAAAGGGGTATCGCTAAGTTCAAACGGCCTGAAAGGATGGAACTCGTCACCGAGTTTCCGATCAGCCCAGCTGGAAAAATATTGAGACGCGACTTGCGCGCCATGATCGCACGACGGCTCGAGGACGAAAAAGGCCACAGACAACCAGCCGTTGCCGAAAGAATTGCTCAATTACCAGCCGGGGGACCTTTGGAGACAGACAACGCGCATCTGTCGAAAGACACCTCCATCTGATCTCTCCCGCAATGAACAAGCAAGACGATTCGTTCCAGCATCGTTGTGGCGACTCAGCCCCTTTGAGAGGTCGTAGCCCGTCGCGACAACCTTTGAAACCATGAGGGTCGAAAGAAGATCGACTGCTCCCGACCGTCGGCGTCGATTTTGCCGAGGGCGCCA
>JBKQNJ010000069.1:0-8864 GCA_052146315.1 Candidatus Acidiferrales bacterium
CGGCAAAATGCCGTGGCCGAGGTTCAGGATGTGGCCGGCGCCGCCGGTTTTCTCGATCGCTTCGCGGACCGCGCGGCGTACGCCCGCTTCATCGCCAAGCAGAATCGACGGGTCGACGTTGCCTTGCAGCGCTACGCGCCGGCCCAGCCTTCGCCGAGCGTCAGCCAAGTCCGTATTGCAATCAACGCTGATCACGTCAGCGCCTGTTTCCGCGAGATTCTCGAGATGCCGCGCCGAACCTTTCGCGAAAATGATCTTCGGCACGCCTTCTGCGGCCAGGGCCTCGAAAATACTCTGCGTGGCCGGCAGCTCGAATGCCCCGTATTCCTCCGCGGTTAATTCCGCAGCCCATGTGTCGAATAGCTGGACCACCGCCGCGCCTGCCGCTATCTGCGATTTCAGGTAGCCGACTGTTGCAGTCGCGATACGCGCGAGCAACTCGCGCACCGTTTCCGGCTCTTCGCGCAGCATCTGCTTGGCGCGCGAGACGTCGCCGCGCGTCCGCCCTTCGATCATATAGCACGCCAGCGTCCACGGCGCAGCGGCGAATCCGATGACGGGCACGTCCGGCCCTGCCTCGCGGCAGATGGCCCGGATCGCGTCGCCGACGAATCTTGTGTCGCATTCGGGGTCGAATTCGCGCAGCCGGCGCACCGCCGCCAGATCGCGCACCGGATTTTGCAGCACAGGCCCCGAATCGGGGACGTCGAGCGGCAAGCCCATCGCCTCGGCGGCAATTAGGATATCGGAGAATACGATGATCGCGTCCACGCCGAGCACGCGGTAGGGCTGCAGCGACACTTCCGCCGCCAGTTCCGGCGTTTTGCAGATCTCGAGGAACGTGTGCCGCGCCCGCACCGCCTGGTATTCCGGCAGGTAGCGTCCCGCCTGCCGCATGAGCCACACCGGCACCCGTTCGGTCGGCTCGAACCGGCACGCACTCAGGAATAGCTCCCGTTTGTTTTCGCCGTTCGTTCGCATCGCTCTCACAATGGATTGCTCCTGCAATGATAGCAGAACCAGACGCGACGCCGCCCCTTGCGCTGCCGATTTGAGCGGGCCGCTGCCTTGGCCTCGGCTCCGCTCTAAACACAGAGGACGCTGAGGAGGCACAGAGGACGCGGAGAACCCGGATCGCGCGCAATGTGGCCGACCGCGTTATACCGGCTGCCCTCTGGCAGCCATTCGGCGCTATAATTCACGGTTTGAATGCGCTTGGGGTTTGCCGTCGTCTTGCCCCAGTGCGCCCAGGCAAATGCCAATCCACTTGGCCTATCTGAGCCTTGCGCTCTACGCCGCGAGCTTCGTCTGCTACGCGCGGATTCTCTATGCGCCGAACCTGTGGCTGGGGCGCCTCGCGACCCTGCTGCTGGCCGCGGCGATCGTCGTCCACTATTATGCGCTGCTGGACCGCACCCAGGGCACACACACGATCCCCTACGACGATCTCTACGGCTCGATGTCGCTTTTCGCCTGGCTGCTCGGCATCACGTACCTCGGCCTCGAACTGCTGCACCGGCAGCGCTCGGTAGGCGCGTGCGTGACGCTTTTCATGGTGATCTGGCTGGCCGCGCTCGAAACGCTGGTGCCCAAGCCGCCCCTGGTGGTGCCTCCCGCGCGCGGCGCACTTTTTGCATTTCATGTGACGCTGAACACATGGGCGTATTCGGCCTTCGCGCTATCATTTGTTCTGAGCCTGGTGTATCTCGTGCAGGATCGCGTGTTGCGGTCGCGGCATCCGAGCGCCGCATTTTGGCGCTTTCCGTCGCTCGACGTGCTCGACCGAATGTCGCGCAGCAGCGTGTATATCGGACTGGCGGCGCTGGCGGTGGGAATCGTCAGCGGGATGATTTGGGCGCATCGGCTGACGGGCGCGTATCCGTTTGGCGATCCGAAGGTGATCGTGACGATTTTGATCGTTGCCGTGTATATCGCCTACTTGCGGCTTTCGCGCAGCGTCAACTGGCGCGGCGCTCGCGCGGCTCGCATCTGCGCGCTGAATTTTGTGATTGTGCTCTTCAGCTACACGATTGTGAATCTATATCTCACGGGATTTCATCGGTTCTACTGATGGCTGCGCCTGCCAATGCGAAGACCGGCACTTCCGGCCGCTCTCAGAGCGGGGCTCGCGGACGTGTTCACATCGTGCTGATCGGGTGCAATCATCGGACCGCCCCGGTTGAGTTGCGCGAGCGCGTCGCATTCACGCAGGAGCAGGCGCTGGAGGCCGCCGCCTCGCTGCGCCGGCAGGGAATTCTCGAGGAGGCGGTCGTCCTCTCGACGTGCAATCGCAGCGAGTTGTATGGCGTCGCCGACGCTGCCTCCGCTCCGGTCACCGAGACGCTGGAGGACTTCCTCACGTCCTTTCACGGAATTTCCCGCGCTGAGATCGACGGCCGCACCTACCGTTGGACCGGGCCTGACGCGCTGCGCCATCTCTTCCGCGTTGCGGCGGGGCTCGATTCGATGCTGCTCGGCGAGGCCGAAATTCTCGGGCAGCTTCGCACCGCGTACGGCAAGGCTCTCGAAAACGGCTCGACCGGCCCGCTGCTGAATCGCGCGTTTCAGGGCGCACTCGAAGTAGGGAAGCGCGTGCGGTCGGAAACGGAAGTCGGCGCGCGGCCGATGTCCGTTGCTTTCGCGGGCGTGAAACTCGCGGAGCGCGTCTTCGGCAATCTTAAGGGACGCACCGCGCTCGTCGTCGGCGCAGGCGCCGTGGCGGAGCAAGTGGTCGAGCACCTGCGCAATCGCGGGATCGGCGAGCTGCGCGTGGCGAACCGCTCATTCGATCGCGCCGCGGAACTTGCCGCGAGCATGGGTGGGGAAGCGGTGGCGTGGGACTCGCTCGAAAGCGTGCTCGCGGCGCCGGATATTATCGTCACGTCGGTTGGCAATATCGGCGTAGTGCTGACGCGCGAAATGCTCGACCGCGCTCTCGCGGCGCGCGGCGGGCGGCCGATATTCGTCGTCGATCTGGGCATCCCGCGCAACGTCGCGCCGGATGCGACGGGTCTCTACAATCTCTACCTCTACAACATCGACGATCTCGGCGAGATCGTCGAGCAAAATAAGCGGGCGCGCGAGGCCGAAATTCCGCGCGCCGAAGCGATCATCGCCGAGCACGTCGAGAAATTCGAAGGCTGGCGCGCGGGTATGGAGGCGGCGTCGATTGTCGACGATCTGCGCGGCCGCTTTCACGAGCAGCGCGAGGCTTTGCTGCGCGAGCGCCTCGCGGAAATGCAGGATGCATCGCCCGCGGAGCGCGAACGCCTTGCCGCCATTACCGAGGAGTTGATCGAGCAACTCTTGCGCGAGCCCGGGGACCGTTTGCGCAGCGGGCGCGGCTTGCGTGGGCGGCTGAGCGCGATCGAAGCCGTGCGCGATCTTTTCGGCCTCGACGGTGCCGCCCGCGAAGCCACTGGCGCGGGCGGCCGCAAGCCCGAGGACCGCGAGTGACGCGCCTGAGAATCGGCACGCGCGGCAGCTCGCTCGCACTCTGGCAGGCCAATCACATCGCCGATTCGCTCGCGAAGCTCCACGGCGTCGAGACGGAGCTCGTCCGCATCCGCACGTCGGGCGATCGGCTGCAATCCGCCTCCGTGGCGCAGGTGAACGACGCCATCGGCGCCGAAGGCGGCAAGGGCATCTTCATCAAGGAAATCGAGGACGCGCTGCTTTCGGGCGCCGTCGACCTCGCCGTCCACAGCATGAAGGACGTGCCGACGGAGATTCCCGCGGGGCTTGGGTTCGCCGCCATCACGCGCCGCGAAGATCCGCGCGACTGCCTGATCTCGCGCGAGAGGCTGACGATGGAAAAGCTTCCGCAGGGCGCGCGCGTCGGGACCAGCAGCCTTCGGCGCCAGGCACAGCTTCGGCATCACCGGCCCGATCTCGATGTGGTCGATCTGCGCGGCAACGTCGATACGCGCATTCGCAAGCTCGAAAGTGGGGAATTCGACGCGATCGTCCTCGCGATGGCGGGCGTGACGCGCCTTGGCGCGAAAGACAAAGTGACGCAAATTTTCGACGAGGATCTCATGTTGCCGGCGGTAGGGCAGGGCGCGCTCGGGATTGAAACACGCGCAGACGACGCGCAGACTTCGCGATTCGTCGCCGCGCTAGACGATGCCGAGACGCGCGCCTGCATCACCGCGGAGCGCGCCCTGCTGCGCGAACTGCAAGGCGGCTGCCAGGTCCCGCTGGGCGCCTGGGGACGCATGCGCAAGGGCGAGCTGCATCTCGAGGCTGCCGTCTTTTCGGCGGCGGGAACTGAGTCCGTGCGCTTCGACGAAGCGGGCGCGCCCGCCGAAGCCGAGGCCATCGGCATTCGCCTCGCGCAAATTCTGATCGAGGCGGGCGCGGACAAAATCCTGCGCCTCGCCGGCCGCTCGGTCGGTTCGCCCTGAGCTTTGGGTGCGAGCAGCTTGTGCAGCGTAGAGCTTTGCGGCACCGAGGAGCACGCCGGGGCAAGCCCCGGCGGCAAACAGCGGCGGCAAGCCGCCGCACTCCACAGCGGCCGGAACACGCAGTAGGTTCGGAGCGACGGCCTTTAGGGCGGCGTCTTTTTCTCTGTCTTTTATTATCGTGTTACGAAATGGCTTTGACCATGGACGCCCGATCGCTGGTAGGAAAGCGCGTTGTCGTCACGCGCGCGCTCAAGCAGGCGCGGGAATTGGCGCGGCAGCTTGAGGAAAGAGGAGCCGAGGTCCTGCTACTCCCAATGGTTACTTTCGCGTCACCGGGAGGAGAGGATAGAGAGCACCTCCATAAGGCTCTGCGCGATCTCGCTGGTTTTGATGCAGTGTTGTTCCTAAGCGCTTATGCAGTAACATGCATGCGTAAATTCTCTCAGCAGCTTGGAGTAAACCGCGGGCTGCAAGATTCGGTGGACCGTTTCGTCGCGGCGGTAGGGCCTGCGACAGCGAAAGAGTTGGAGTCCAGCGGATTGCGAGTCGACTACATAGCGAAAGGCGGCACAGCCGAATCGCTCGCGCGCGAGCTTGGTATCGCGCTCGCGGGGCGCAAAGTGTTGCTGCCGCGCAGCAACCTCGGCGATGCCCGGCTATCCGACGCGCTTCGCGCATCCGGTGCACACGTGACCGAGGTCGTCGCCTATGTGACGGATATGCCTGAAGCGCCCGACGAGACTGTCCTCGACCGCATCCGGCGCGGGGACGTCGATGTGCTTACTTTCGCCAGCCCCTCGGCGTTCAACAATCTACGCCGCTTTATCGATGCAGGAAAGCTCGCAAAGCTTGCGGCTCGCGTTCCGTTTGCCGCGATCGGCCCCACAACGGCCGGCGCAATTCGCAAGGCAGGCATACCTGTTGATATTCAGGCGACTCAGTCATCAACGGAAGGACTCGTGGACGCGATTGCGAGCTATTTTCAAGGAAGCACTGCCGCTGTGAGGCGACCATGACATTCCCAATCCATCGCCCGCGCCGCTTGCGCCGCTCCGAGAAGCTGCGCGGCTTCGTTCGCGAAACGCGTCTTTCGACCGAGGGCTTCGTCTATCCGATGTTCGCGTGCCCGGGCAGCAAGGTGCGCACGGAAATCAGCTCGATGCCCGGCATCTACCAGCAATCGCCGGATCAGATTGTCGAGGAGTGCAGGGAAGTGGCCGATCTCGGTATTCCCGCCGTGATTCTCTTCGGCCTGCCCGAGCATAAGGACGAAACCGGCTCCGAGGCCGCCGATCCCAACGCCGCCGTGCAGCGCTCGATCGACGCGATCCGCAAAGCGAAGCTCGATCTGCTCGTCATCACCGACGTTTGCCTGTGCGAATACACGAGCCACGGCCATTGCGGCGTGATCGAGGGCGGGGAAGTCGTCAACGACCCGAGCATCGCCCTGCTCGCCAGTGCCGCGCTTTCGCACGCGCGCGCCGGCGCCGATATCGTCGCGCCCTCCGATATGATGGACGGCCGCGTCGCCGCCATCCGCACCGAGCTCGATGCAAACAGCTTTCAGGATGTCGCGATCCTTTCGTACGCTGCGAAATATTGTTCCGCGTTCTACGGCCCATTCCGCGAGGCCGCGCAGTCTGCGCCGCAGTTCGGCGACCGCCGCAGCTATCAGATGGACCCCGCCAACGCGCGCGAGGCGCTGCGCGAGGTCGCGCTCGATCTCGAAGAGGGCGCGGACATCATCATGGTCAAGCCCGCGCTGCCGTATCTCGACATCGTCCAGCGCGTGCGCGAGCGTTTCGACGTTCCCGTCGCGGCCTACAACGTGAGCGCCGAATTCTCGATGGTGAAAGCCGCCGCGCAAAAGGGCTGGATCGACGAGCAGCGCATCACACTCGAAATCCTCACTGGCATCCAGCGCGCGGGCGCCTCCATCGTCCTTACCTACCACGCCAAGGACGCCGCCCGCTGGCTCAAGCGCTGCTGACGATCCGATGAGGATCGTCATCCTGAAGCCGGCGTCTTTGTCTTGTGCCGGTTGAAGGATCTCCCTTCCCGTCTAAGCCCACCTGTCGATCGAGACGCTGACGATCCGATGAGGATCGTCATCCTGCTGGCCCCGACGCAGGAAGGGAGCGAAGTCCCGCGTCTTCGTATTTCCCGCGGAACGCCAGTCGAACGGATCTCTCTTCCGGCCCGTGACCTGCCGCAACTACTCGGGTACGTAATGAATAGGGGCAATCCCAATGGTGGCGCACGGGCTGCATCCCCGTGGATCGGTCCGCATCGAATGATTTATGTATAATGGGCGCCGCTTTGAGGAGGGCAGTGCATGTTGCGCATAAACGACGAAGCACCCAATTTCACCGCCAAAACATCGCAGGGGACGATCAACTTCCACGAATGGCTCGGCAACGGCTGGGGCATTTTGTTTTCGCATCCCAAGGATTTTACGCCGGTGTGCACCACGGAACTCGGCTACATGGCCGGCCTCCAGCCGGAATTCGAGAAGCGCAATTGCAAAATTATCGGGCTGAGCGTGGACCCCGTGAGCAGCCACAGCAAGTGGGCCGCGGACATCGAAGAGACGCAGGGGCACAAGGTGAAATATCCGATGATCGGCGACCCCGAACTCAAGGTCGCCAAGCTCTATGACATGCTGCCGGCGGATGCAGGCAACAGTTCCGAAGGCCGCACCGCCGCCACGAATGCCACCGTGCGCACCGTTTTCGTCGTCGGCCCCGATAAGAAAATCAAGCTGACGCTCAGCTACCCGATGAGCACGGGCCGCAATTTCGACGAAGTGTTGCGAGTGGTCGATTCGATGCAACTCACCGCCAAGCACAAAGTGGCCACGCCGGTGAACTGGAAACAGGGCGACGACGTGATCATCCTTCCGTCCGTGCCGGAGGAAGAAGCGAAGCAAAAGTATCCCGGCGGCTGGAAGGCCCCCAAGCCTTACCTGCGGATTGTTCCGCAGCCGAGGTAACGGCCCGCGAATCGGGGCCGTCGCGGAATGATCCTGAAGCAGTTCTATCTGCCGTGCCTGGCGCACGCCTCCTGCGTGATCGGAGACGATGTGTTGGTTGGTATCCCGTTGCGGGTCAATGTGGGCGCGTGCTCGGCGGCCAACGCGATGTCACTTCCGGGCACGACTGTCATCGGCGCGTGATCGGCCCGCAAGTTCATAACAGAAGTCAAACTTCCGACAAGCGGACTTCGCGATACCTATCGGATTCTCGGTGAGTGCCTAGGCGATTTGGCACTCGTCCAGACGCATCCCCGCCGAGAAGTGCCTTAGATTTGCTTGCCAAGAATCAAGGGCACATAGCTTCGGCCGTCTTGCAGCAATTGCTCGCGCGCAATACCGGCCTTGGCGCGAAGTTGCAAACCTTTCATCAAGTCAACGAGCGCACGGCCTCGCACCTTGGCAGAGGGTGTGCGAGTTAGGCGCCCCGCCTTCATCTCCTGCTCGAAACGTTTCGCGAAAATATCAGCGGATGTGGTGAGGCCCTCCGCGACATACGAACGGATCTCCGTTACTCGCTCCGACTGTCCCAGCGCCGCGGCAGGAGCACCAAGTCGGCCGCTTCCTCAGCATCCTTGAGGAGCGTCTTGCGCGGCGTGCCTATCTGCGCACGCATGGTAAGGCCACGAGCAAAATCCGTGACTTGGATCGCGCGTTCGGCTACCGGAAAGTCAGGCGGGATTTCGCCGGCAGTGATCGCGTCCCGGAAACGGCCTTCCACTAGCGCAGCGCCGCCCGCGACCGCGCCCTGCAAGAACCGCTGAACCTCAGCGTCGTTCACAAGCGGCGCGACGCACACCATAAGGCAGCCCCGGGCGGACCCTTTCTCGGTCGCACTTTCGACGGCGTACCTCAGAAAGCCCGCGATCGAGTCGCGAAGACTCTGTGGCGAGAGGAGTGCCTTCGCCGCCGATGCGCCCTTCCGTTCTGCATACGCCTTAAGGACGCGCAAGAATATCGCCCGCTTGTCGCCGAAGACGGCATACAGGCTCGGCCTTCCCACGCCCATCCCGGCGACGAGATCGTCGATCGTGACGCCGTCGTAGCCTTTCGACCAGAATACCTGGGTCGCCTTTTCCAGCGCCTCCGTCTCGTCGAAGCGGCGCGGCCGTCCACGCGGCTTAGGGGGATTCTGAACCATTCAGTTAAAAACTCCTTTACAATGGCCGTAGCACCAATATATAACTGAATAGTTCGAAATTAGCAAGCTGGCTCTGCCCTCGCGGGGCCTCGCGACTCGATCTTCACCCTTCACCAAGGAGTCACACATGGAACATTCGATCGCACTCGTCACCGGCACCACCTCTGGGCTCGGTTATGCGGCAGCCAGCATGCTCGCCACCAAGGGCTACCGCCAGGTCATCATCACCGGCCGCAGCCTGGCTCGGGTAAAGGAAACGGCGGCTCAACTCGCGGCCGAGACCAAG
>JBKQNJ010000070.1:0-9179 GCA_052146315.1 Candidatus Acidiferrales bacterium
TGAAGCCCCGGTGAACGGCGGCCGTAACTATAACGGTCCTAAGGTAGCGAAATTCCTTGTCGGGTAAGTTCCGACCTGCACGAATGGCGTACCGATCGAACGACTGTCTTGGCGAACGGCTCGGCGAATTTGTGGTTCCGGTGAAGACGCCGGATGCCCGCATCTAGACGGAAAGACCCCGTGCACCTTAACTGCACTCTGGTCATGATTAACGGTACTGCCTGCGTAGGATAGGTGGGAGCCTGGGAACCCCTGGTTTCGGCTAGGGGGGAGGCAACGGTGAAATACCACCCTGATAGTTCTGTCGCTCTAACTTGCACCCCTAGACGGGGTGGAGGACACGGCCAGACGGGTAGTTTGACTGGGGCGGTCGCCTCCTAAACTGTAACGGAGGCGCTCCAAGCTTGGCTCAGGCGGATTGGAAACCCGCCGTGGAGTGCAAGAGCATAAGCCAGGTTGACTGCGAGACACACAGGTCGAGCAGGCACGAAAGTGGGATCTAGTGATCCGGTGGTTCTGCGTGGAAGGGCCATCGCTCAACGGATAAAAGGTACGCCGGGGATAACAGGCTGATCTAAGCCAAGAGTTCACATCGACGCTTAGGTTTGGCACCTCGATGTCGGCTCATCGCATCCTGGGGCTGTAGAAGGTCCCAAGGGTTAGGCTGTTCGCCTATTAAAGCGGTACGTGAGCTGGGTTCAGAACGTCGCGAGACAGTTCGGTCCCTATCTGGTGTGGGCGCAGGAAACTTGAGAGGAGCTGTCCCTAGTACGAGAGGACCGGGATGGACGGACCTCTTGTGATCGAGTTGTCACGCCCGTGGCATAGCTCGGTAGCGAAGTCCGGAAGAGATAATCGCTGAAAGCATCTAAGCGAGAAGCTCGCCTCGAGATAAGGTTTCCCAAGGGGGCTGCGGTCCCCTAAGAAGGCCAGTCGAAGACTACGACTTTGATAGGCGGGAGGTGGAAGCGCAGTAATGCGTGTAGCTGACCCGTACTAATCGGCCGTTCGGCTTGACCATAAAACTTTCCTAACGCGAAGCGTTGCTCTGAGGAGCCCTGTTTTTCGGGGCGACAAAAGGGCCGTGTGGCGTAAGGAGAGGGCTTTTCCGCGAAGTGCTACTCTCCAGCGGAAATTTTCGGTTTAAACCAACTTCCTTCAGTTGCTCATCGAAATTCGCCGTCGAGAATTTCGATTCCAGTTTCCTGGTGGTCTTACCGCAAGGGTCACACCCGTTCCCATCCCGAACACGGAAGTTAAGCCTTGCTGGGCCGATGATACTGCGCTGGAAACGACGCGGGAACGTAGGTCACCGCCAGGATTAAATTCAAGGGCCGCATTCGCGAAAGCGAGTGCGGCCTTTTTGTTTGAGGCAAGTCCGCCGATTTTGTTTAGGTTTAGTACGCCGTGACTGCGCCAATGGCTGTCGCGATCCCCTTCGTGCTAGACTTTTATGAACGGAGATCTGACGTGAAAACAAAGCGTGAATTCACGGTGGTGATCGAGCGCGACGAAGATGGCTACTACGTCGCCCACGTGCCAGAACTGCGCGGTTGTTATACGCAGGCGAAAAATCTGGATACGCTGATGAAGCGTGCGCGGGAAGTGATCGAGCTTTGCCTTGAAGATGGCGATTCGGCGGAGCCCATGGAGCTTGTCGGCGTCCAGCGCATCGCCGTATGACCCGCCTCCCGCGGCTTCGAGCGAAACAACTGATTCGCGCCCTTGAACGTGCAGGATTCCAAGTCGAAAGGACACGCGGTAGCCATTCCCGGTTGAAACACGCCGACGGCCGCGTCACATCTGTCCCGTCCCACGCTGGTGAAACGATTGGCCCTGGGCTCCTTCGAGCAATTCTGCGCGATGTCGAAATCTCCGTCGATGAGTTGCTGAAACTACTATCCAAATAACGCGGCGGAGTGGCGCTTTTTGCAAGCGCAAACCGGCACCTGGCTGCGGTATCTTTGAGTCCGCGAGGCGCAAATGGGCATGGGGGCGGGCGGGATTCACGGCGTAGAGCTGATTGTTCTGGTGCTGCTGATACTTGTGGTGGCGTTCGCGGCGCTGGCGAAGCGGCTGGAAACTCCTTACCCGATCATCCTCGTGATCGGCGGGCTGATTCTCAGCCTTTTGCCGCACACACCGCACGTCGAACTCGATCCCGAGCTTGTGTTTCTTATTATTTTGCCGCCGCTGCTGTTTTCGGCCGCGTGGGCAACGCCGTGGCGGGACTTCCGCTACAACCTGGTCAGCATCTCGATGCTGGCCGTCGGCCTGGTGGGGTTCACGGTGTTCGGCGTGGCCGCCGCGTCGCGGTGGATTCTGCCGGGATTCGACTGGCGAATGGGGCTGGTGCTCGGCGCGGTGGTTTCGACCACCGATGCGATCGCCGCGACGTCGATCGCCTCGCGGCTGGGCATGCCGCCGCGCGTGACGCAGGTTCTGGAGGGCGAAAGCCTGCTCAACGACGCGACCGGTTTGCTCGCGCTCGAGTTCACGACCGCCATGCTGGTGACCGGCCGCACTCCTTCCATCTTCGAAGGCGTTTGGCGGCTGCTCTATTTGATATTCGGCAGCATCGCGATCGGACTCATCGCCGGAAAATTGATTCACATGCTCGTGGTGAAGATCGTCGATGCGCCGATCGAGATCACGATCAGCCTGATCGCGCCCTATTTCGCGTATCTTTCCGCGGAGAGCGCGCATGCTTCCGGCGTGATGGCGACGGTGGCCTGCGGGCTCTATCTGGGCCACAAGAGTTCCCTGTTTTTGTCGACCGGTGCGCGGCTCACGGGCCATGCCGTGTGGGAAACTCTGGTGTTCATCCTTAACGGGTTTGTCTTTCTGCTGCTCGGGTTTCAGCTGCCCTACATCCGGGCGGACATCCACACGCATCATCTCGGGAAGCTGGTGCTTCTCGGATTGTTGTTCAGCGGCGTGGTGATTCTCCTAAGGTTGATCTGGGTGTATCCCAGCGCGGCGATCTCGTATGCGATTCGACGGCGCATCCTGCATCAGCCGGAGACTCTGCCGAACCCGAAAGCGCTTTTCATCATTGGCTGGACCGGAATGCGGGGAGTCGTTGCGCTGGCTGCCGCGATCTCGCTGCCGAAACTGCTCGATAGCGGGGCCGCCTTTCCCGGGCGCAACATGATGATTTTTCTCACGTTCTGCGTGATTTTTGTGACTCTCGTCCTGCAGGGCCTGACGCTGCCCGCGTTGATCCGGCGCCTGGGCCTCGCCGGGATGACGGGCCGGAATGAGGAAGAGGAAGAAGCGCGACGCGACATGGTGAAAGCCGCCCTGGCATATCTGGAGAATTGCCGCGACGACGCTTCGGCCGACGTCACTCCTGTCTACGACGAACTCATTCGGCTTTACCGCCGGCGGCTGAACACGCTCGTGAACGACAATTCGGCGGAACGCGGATCGCGGCCGGAAGATTACGAGCTTTGGCGCGGGCTATCGCAGCAGGTGGGGGCCATCCAGCGGGCCACCGTGCTTCACCTGCGGAATCAGAACAAGATCAACGACGAAGTGATGCGCCGGCTCGAACGCGAGCTCGATTTGACCGAGGCGCGCTACGCGGACTCCGAGGAGGCGTGATTTTTCACTCGGCCGTCTCGAAATGAATGTACATCGATTGCAGGCCGATGCGGCCCGGGCCCTTGAAGCGGTTCCAGACGAGCTGCCCCGCGCTGGCGAACATGCCGGTGGCCAGCTTCTGAAATTGCGTTTCCATCTGGACGCTGTGGTCCTTGTAAATCCATCCGCCCGGCTCGATATCGATCTGCTCGCCGACGTTTAGGAAAACCTCGAAGACATTGCCGTATCCGTGCAGCCAGAGGATGCCGTCACCCTTGTGCGCGGTGAACGTGTCGATGAAAAAGCCGGTGCCGCCCATCAGCATGTTCGCGACGCCTTTGACGCGCGCGAACGTGTAATCGAGCTGATCGGTGGCGGCGAGGAACTGGTGTTCGCGCACGTCGAGCGTCTGGCCCTGTTTCAGGTGCATCGCAAAGAGATGCCCGACGCCGTCGCGGCTGAAGGCGATGCGGCCGGGGCCGTGCGCTTCCGTCATGAAAATGGGCATGCCGGACATGACGCGCTTGAAAGCGCCGGCAAGCTGCTTGACGCCGATTTGAGTCTGCGTGTCCTTCCACAGGAGGACATGGTGCTCGAAATAGACGGGAATGCCGGTGAGCTCGACGGTGAGCACAGGCACGAGCTCTCCATCGAGATGATAGGTCACGCCGGCGAAGGTCTCGGATTGCGCGGTCGTCGGCTTGAGTACTGGTGCGGTTGCGAGCGCCATATCTCTAGTCCTCCGGAGATTTCAGGTAAATTTGGTTTTCGCCCCAAGGGATATCCCACGATACGACGCGCGTCCAGGTAATTCGCGCGGAAACGAATACGCCCGTGCCGTATGCTGTACGTCCCATCGTGCTTGTTGCAGGGCGGCGGTGGGTTATGCTGGCGAAGCTTGGCGAGTTTACGGAGAGCACATAGCAGGGAAGTCAAAGCCGAGGCGGTTCATGGCCACGATCTACAAGATCTGGCTGATGAGGCACGTCGACGTGCCGGAAGAAATCGGGCGGACGCTCGAGACGGAATCGGGGAGGAAGAAGCATATTCCGGTGGTCGCGATCGTCAACGGCAAGAGCGCGCGAGTGACGCTCGTCCCGGCGGGCGGCGGGAGATACCGGCTGCATCTGAATACGGCGCTGCGCAAGGCCGCGCGCGCGGATGCGGGCGAAGTGGTCAGCGTGGAGCTGCGGATCGATCGCGGATCGCGCAGCCTACCCGTGCCGCCCGATTTGCGCGCAGGGCTCAAGCGGCATCCCAAGGCGTGGCGCGCGTTTCAGGACCTCGCGCCGGGGCATCGGCGGCATTTCATCCAGTGGTTCGATTCGGCGAAATCTCGGGCGGCGCGCGAGCGGCGCCTCGAACGCGCCATGGACGCGCTGCTCGAACGCGCGCTCCTGCGCTCGCCTTCGCGCTCGGCAAAGCGCAAATCGCGCTAGCGCGTTCCTTGACGACCGCGATGCATCCGGCGACAATCGCGCCGGCCTTCCGGAGGTGCATCATGCGAACGAAGTCCCGGCTATTGCTGCTGCTCGGCACGATCGCGCTGTGCGCGCCGCTGCTTGCGTCTGCCGGCCAAACGGGCGCGGAAGGCGCGGGCGTCATCACGTGCCGCGTGATCGAGGCTCATGCGGGAGCGCGCCCTGCGGTCGTCGCCGTCGTGTTCCATCAGGCAGAGAAAGCGGACCAACCGCGACTCGGGTCGCTGCTTCGAGAGCATTCGGGCGAGGAGGTCGAGGTGCAGATCGGTGCGCAAACCCTGGATGAAGTCAGCGTCTTTCGTCTGAAAAGTTGTTTTGGGCGCGGGCTACTTTTGTTGCCGGCGAATGCGCCGCCTTTGAAGGATGGAGCGACGTTTATTCTGAAGTTTTCGCAGGCCAGCGACAAGAATTGAAGCGCATTCAGGAGGCGCATCGTGAAAAACAGACTCCCGCTCTTCGCGCTGTTGCTCGTTCTTATACCGGCCGCATCTCGCGCGCAGACGGGCAGCAGCACAGCGGCTCGCGACAGGACGGCGGACATCAAGGCCATTGCCGCCATCGAAACGCAGTGGGAGGCGGCGTGGAACCATCATGATATCGCTGCGATGGTTCGGCTTTTCGCGCCGGATGCGGATGTCGTCAACCTGGCGGGGCAGTGGTTCAAGGGGCGCGCCGCGTTCGCGAAAAGCCTCGAGGGATTGCATTCGGCGAAGACCAAGGAAAGCGTGTGGCACACCGAGCAGATCCAGACCAGCTTCCTGACTCCTGAAATCGCGATCGTGCACGTCTACTTCAGCTCGAGCGGCGAGCGGAATCCGGATGGATCGCCGATGCCGCCGCGGCGCGGCATCCTCACCAGGGTCGAAGCGAAGCGCGATGGGCACTGGGTGATCGTGGCTTCGCAGGCGACGAAGATCGTGCCGCCGGAAACGGTCGACGAGATCGAAAGAGCGCCCGCGGGCGAGCCGGATCGTGCGCTCGCGCAGTTGCGTCCTTGAGATGCGCTCGACTACGATTTCAGCCATGCGCATCGTAGCCGCATCGGCTGTTTTTCTTCTGCTGAATCCTGCATTTTCGCTGGCGCAATCGCGGGCGGAATCAACGCATAAGACCGGCGGCGATCGCATGGGGATGACGTGCGCGCAGATTCTGCAGATGACTTCGTCCGAATGGATCGAGAAGATCACCAGCATGGATGACTCGCAGGAAGATGGAAAGCTGCGCGGAATCAAAAGCTATGGAAAGTGCTACGACGAGCGCACGGACCGGCTCGCTGCGTCGCTCAAACGATTGCGCAAAGGGCCCTCCGTGCTCGCCCGGCGCGACTTCGCCAACCTGATGGCAGCGCTCGACGATTTCGCGGCGAAGGCGCTCACCGACAGCCAACCGCCAGGCGATGCCCTGAAGAGGGCGTACGCCGCGCTCTACGAAAAGGAGTTTCGGTACGAGTTCTATCACAGCTACGAGCTGAAGGCTTATGCATCAAGGCTTCCGACGGAAGCAGCCCCCGAGTCTTCGCCCGGGCCAAAGGCTCCTCCGGCGGCGAATCCGCCTGCGGCAGGCGCCAAGGCTGCCAAAGTGCCGGTGAGCGAAATGACGCTCGCGAAAAATCATTTCGGCGAGCTGCTTGACGCCCTGCCGCCAGACAAACTGCACGAGATGCACGCGGCGTTCGGAAAGGTGGTCGAGCTGCCGATCGCGAGCGACGAGGAGCTTGCGATTTATCGCTACGCGATTTTTGTTCTGGAGCCTTCGGCACCGGGTGCCGGCGCAAGCGGGCCCGCGCCCGCCGCCCAGCCGTTTGCTCCGCCGCCATTCTGAGCGCAAGATTGATGTGGAGGAGCTGGATTCGCCGCGCCGAATTCGGCTAATTGACTGGAATTTCTAGGTTTCCGCCGGCGGGTTGGAATTGGCGGCTAGCAGGCGGGCGACGAGGGATTGGAGCCGCTCCTGATCCGCCTTGGCAATGTCGGTAAACTCAACGCCCATCCCTTCGGCGTTCACGCCGCGCACGGCCGCCCGCCCGCGTATCTCTCCCTCCGGGACGGAGAGCAAAAGGGTCAGCACGGTGCCCACCGGAGCAGGATCCGGAGTAGAAATGAAGAGCCCGCCGAGATTCAGATCGCTGACGCGCGACACACTTTGCTTGATGTTGTCGCCCTGCCACGCGACCCAGATGCCCAGCGGCGTCTGAATCCTTGGGTATCTGCGCTTGCTCTTCTCAACCTTGTCGTGCATGGCTCCGGGAAATGGCGCGGTGAGGAGCGACGCGCCAACCTGCGTCATGCTCCGTGGGATCCCTTCAGCGCATGAGTATATCAGCCTGCACAAGCCGATCGCTCGAATTCACTTAACTGTAGCTCAACTTGTCAAGGGTCCGAATCTCGGGCTTTGAAAACGTGCCTGGAAGAGCGGGCCCGGCGGTTTTAGCCCTCGCGCATTCGAGCCGGGGCTTGTGGAGACAGACCGCGTACAGTAAAGTTTTCTGCTTGCGAAAGGGCGGCGCCGAATGAAGGTTCCTGTTCTGGATCTGAAGGCCGAGTACGCACAGCTGCGCGACGAAATTCTGCCGGCGCTCGACCACGTCTGCCAGAGTTCCGCGTTCGTGCTGGGCGCGGAGGTGGAGGCATTCGAGCGCGAATTCGCCGATTTCTGCGGTACCCGGTACTGCGTCGCGCTCAGCAACGGGACGGCGGCTCTCCACCTGGGGCTGCTGGCCCTCGGAGTCCAGGCGGGCGATGAAGTCATCAGCACGCCGAATACGTTTCTCGCGACGGCCGAGGCGATCACTTACTGCGGTGCCGTGCCCGTGTTCGTCGACATCGATCCCGCGACCGGCAATCTTGACCCCAAGCTCATCGAACGCGCGATCACGCCGCGAACCCGCGCCATCTTGCCCGTTCATCTCTACGGCCGCCCGGCCGACATGGACCCGATTCGCGAAATCGCCGCGCGGCATAATATCCGCGTTCTCGAAGACGCCGCCCAGGCCCACGGCGCGCGCTATCGCGGCCGCCGCGCCGGGGCGCTCGCCAACGCCGGAATCTTCAGTTTCTATCCGACGAAAAATCTCGGCGCTTACGGCGAAGGCGGGGCGCTGACGACCGACGACGATCGCATCGCAAAATTCGCGCGCGCCGCGCGCAATCACGGGCAGACTTCGCGCTACGAGCACGAATTCGTCGGCTACAACTACCGCATGCAGGGATTTCAGGGCGCGGTGCTGCGCATCAAGTTGCGCCATCTCTACGCCTGGACGGCGCGGCGCCAGGAAATCGCGCGCGAATACCGCCGGCTGCTGGCTGGCGCGCGGGTCGAGATACCAGTCGACGACCCGCGCGACGAGTGCGTCTACCACCAGTTCGTCATTTACGCGAGCAACCGCAACGCGCTGATCGCGCACCTCACCGCGCGCGAGATCGAGACGGTGGTGCACTATCCGAAGCCCATTCACCTGCAGCCTGCCTACTCTTCTCTGGGCTGCCCGCGCGGCACGTTCCCGCGCGCCGAGCTTGCGTGCGAGCGCGTGCTCAGCCTGCCGCTGCACCCGGGATTAACGCAGGAGCAAGTTGAATACGTCGCGCGTGCGGTCCGCGAAGTAGTGGGAGAGAAGTAAGCGGACCAACGCTGGATGCGAGTGGCTGCGTCCCGCGACGGAGAGTCCTAATCGCCGGAGGCCGACTGCTGGTGCGACGCCGCGGATTCCGAGGCCGGCGGTGGAGCGAACCCGGCTGCATCCGCAATCGATTTTGTCTGGCGCAACATTTGCGCCAACTCTTCGAAGACCTTCGAGCAGGAATCGCGCAAGGACTTGTCCGCCGATTGGATCAGGGATTCCACAGCGCTTTGCCCGTGCTCGTTCAGGCGCCGCACGGACGAAACGACCCAGGAATCGGAGCTTGCCTGCAGGCGCTCCTGATGCTTCGCGGCGGCTTCGGCGCTCAAATGATCGAGGCCGGCCGCCCATTCGCTCTTGTAGGCGTCGCGATCGGCGCGGAAGCTTTCGAGCATCGAGGCAAATTCGGAGGCGAGCGCGTTGCGGCCTTCCACGACCGACGTTTCAATCTGCGAGACCATCCGCTCCTGGAAACAATTCACCGACGCAGAAGCGCT
>JBKQNJ010000071.1:0-21248 GCA_052146315.1 Candidatus Acidiferrales bacterium
GAATACGGCACGCCGAATATCGACATCGAAGAGGGCTACATCGAGATCGAGCACAACGGACGCAAAGACGTGCTGCCTTATCCGAAGCAGCCGGGCTCCTTCTATCACCTGTCGAAGGTTCATGACAGTCACAACATCACGTTCTGCTGCAAGATTTGGAAGCTACGTGCGACAGATTTGAACCAGGGAGTCGTCTACGGCACCGTCACCGACGAAACCGCCCTTGATGAGACTCTCATCAATCGTTTCGATTACGATGAAGTTTTCGGAACGGTGCTCAACCGGTTCTGTGTGGAGGCCGCCGCCGGCCATCCGCTGACGGTCTACGGAAAGGGTGGCCAGACGCGGGGTTTCCTCGATATACGCGACACCGTCCGCTGCATCGAGATCGCTTGCGAAAATCCTGCCGCGCCGGGTGAGTTCCGTGTTTTCAATCAATTTACCGAGCAGTTCTCGGTGCTGGACCTGGCCAAGATGGTGCAAGCGGCCGGGAAGAAAATGGGCCTTCGCGTTGAAATCGACCACTTGCCCGATCCGCGGGTGGAAGCGGAAAAGCATTATTACAACGCCAAGCATTCGAAATTGATCGATCTCGGCTTGCAGCCTCACCTGCTCTCGGATTCGCTCCTCGACTCGCTTCTGAACATTGCCATCGAATACCGCGAACGAATCGACACATCGCTCTTCCTGCCGCAAGTGAACTGGCGCAATGCGACCAACGAGCGCCGCCGGCAGACAGGAGGCGCTGCGGCCGCTTCGGTGTCGCAGGTTCGCCTGTAAGGCCGTTCATTCCCGATGGCGGTGGCTTCGCGCGCCGCGATCTCAGACCATTTGCAGTCTCGCGCCAACCATCAAGGCCGGTTGGTCAGCAGAACTTTTCCGCCGCTCGCCGCCACGACGTTGAGTGGTGCCGGTGCGACTAGTTGTTCGTAACGGGGCAAATCAGACTGAAACGTAAGGAAGTAGCAGCGCTCCGGCGCGAGCCACAAGTTCTTGAATTCTGATTCATCGATAAAGACGTGCGGGGCGCCGGGTGCATCGGAGCCATACTCCAGGTTGATCCTGAGGTTGGTGAAAAGAAGTCCCGAATGATCGGTGTAGAAAAAGACGGATGAGAAATCGTAGTAGTGGCCTTGCGCTATCAGCGTGCCTTCAGGGGCGCTCATCAACGCTCGGGCCAGCAGCCGCGATGAAAGATATGGGTCGAACACGACCATCGCCAGCCGGGCTGCGTGAAAGAACACGACCATCATAAAAGCTGCCGCGAGAAATGCTCGCTGGCCGGCTCTTCGAAGGGTTCCAAACACTCCAATCAGAAAGGCGACGCCGGCGATGGCGAGCGGCAAGCGAAGATACGCAAACGATTCCAGGGTCAGGTCTTCCATGTGGCCGAGGGAAAGCGTGTAGGCTTTGGGGTGGTGGCCAAGAGCCGAGGAAATGTCTCCGGGCGTCGGAATGCCCCGCACATGAATGAGAATCGCAAACACGGCGATGGCCGCGCATGCAGAGATAACGCAAAGGACGCGAGTGCCGCGGCGAATCCAGTCTCCTCCGGCTGCCATGGCTGAGCCCAGCAGCAAGGCGAGCGCCGGATAGCAGGGCATCGAATAATATTCCTGTGTTGTCGAAAACGTGAAGAAGACCAGGACGAAGCCCACCCAGCAGAGCGCCAGCAAACGCGTCCGTCCAGCGCGATCGACGGGCTTGAAGGAAAGCTTCGCCACTGCCGGTAAATACACGCTCCAGGGAAACAACCAGATCAGGTGAAACAGCCAGAAATATAGGCGGGGCACCGTGTTGTAGTCGCGCGGATAGCGCAGATTCAGGAACCGCAGCACCTGCTCGTTCATGAAGTAGAACCACAGGAATCCATGGTATTGGCCCGGGCCCGCATGGAACGTAAAAGCGAAATAGGGGGGATTGCGCAACGTAGCCAGCACATGCCATGGCGCCGCGATCAGGATTGCGATCAGCGCTCCGCTGAAGGGATGGAGGCGCTTCCAAGTGCGCTTCGAAAGCAGTTGCTTGGTCACGGCGAGGTAGAGCAGAGCGACGCAGATGGGAAACGCTATGGCGATCAGGCTCTTCACCAGAAGTCCCACGCCAAGGCTTGCGGCCAGCACCGTGGACCAAAACCGCGGATGCTTTTCGTCTTCGTCGATTGCGCGCAGGAACGCCCAGAGGGCCAGTCCGATCGTAAGGGTCAGAAGCGCGTCCGGAAGCAAGATGCGGGTGAAAAGAAACAGGCCGACGCACGTGGACATGCACAACCCGGCGTAAAAGCCCGCGCGTCTGTCGAAAGCCCATGCTCCAAAAGCCGCCGTCAGGAGACAAAGAGCGATCGCCGAGAGGGCCACCGGGATCCGCGCAGCCCAATCATGAAAGCCGAAAATCTTATAAGAGCCGGCGATCAGCCAGTAGATGAGAGGGGCTTTTTCCAGGTAGATGAGGCCGTCAATGCGAGCAGTGACCCAATCGCCCGACGCAAGCATGTTGCGCGCGATCTGCGCCTGCACGGCGTCGACGTCGTCCATTAGCGACGGTGGAGAGATAATGCAGCCGAGGTAGATGGCTGTTGCAAAGGCGAGAACGCCCAGATGGGAGGGGTTCGCGGAGGAGCGCGACCCGCGCACGTCGGGCCCGCCGTTGCCTGAATTAGTCATTTGTTCAGCGCACCGCATCCCGCGCGACAGTCGGGACTGCGGACACGAATTTTCCTTCCCGAAGCGCGTAATCGACGCCTCGCCAGCGAATTGTGGTGCGCCCGAAACTGACCAGCCAAATCACGAAGGCCATCGCATCCCACAATGGAATGAGCGCCATTTTTTTCCAAACGCCATTCTGTTTCATTCCCCACACGCCGATCATCCAGGCGATCAGAATTCGGCACGCGGCATAGCCGCCCAAATATCCCAAGGCCACGCCCACTGTCGGATGGACGGCCACTGCCAACAGCGCCCACGGCAGTCCCCACGTGAACACCAAGCCGATGTGCCCCCAGGGCCGCATCATGCGCTGCACCGTGGCCCAGCGAATTCGCTTGTGGATGAGTTCGCCGAGCGAGTCGAAATCGGCCACCGACTGCACCACGTACGGCAGAAGCTTGACTTCATAGCCCTGCTCGGCCACCAGACGCCCCGCCCATACGTCATCCGCGGGACGATCTTCGATCACTTGATAGCCGCCGTAACCTTCCACACTCTGTCGCCGCGTGACGATCGTTTGTCCGAACGTAAACTTTACGCCGTCGAGCTTCCAGGCGACCATCACGCTGGCAAAAAAATCCGAGATCATGGCGACGGATTGCAGTTCCTGGGTCAGGGTCGTTTCTTTGGTGGCAACATACAGGCAGGTTGCCGCGCCGACCTTCGGGTCGCGGAACGGCGCGATGACTGTGCGAAGGTAGTCCGGTTTCACCCTCACATCTCCGTCCGTAATCACGAATAAATCGTGCTTCGCTTCGGCGGTCAGCCGGACGAGCCGGGCTACTTTGTCGTTGATGGCATCGCGGCCCGAGCCAGAGAGCAGCCGGATCTGGCGGTCAGGGAAATCGCGGACCAGCTTTTCCAGCACGGGCCGCGCGGGATCATCGGGGTCGACACAAAAAACGATCTCGTAATCAGGATAATCTTGCCGGCAAAAGCTCGCATAGTTCTCGTAAGCGTCTTCGTCGAGGCCCTTGATCGGCTTGAGACAGCTGACGAGCGGCAGGAAGGCGTCGTCTCGTGCTTCTTCCCGCCTCGCGACGGTGAAGAACCGCCAGGTGCTGTAGATCGCCAGGAAGTAATACACGAACGGAATTGCGGCGAAACCTAGGATTACGTATTCAGCGACCGAGAAAATGTTCACACCTCACAAAAGCGGGAGCTGGCGATGCGCCCGGACGATAACGACGTAGCATGAAAGCATATCAGATTCCGCCGCTTAGCCTTGAGACGCGGCGGATTATCTTTGGGGCGGATACTCGAAAAGCAACGGCTTCTTTGTCACGCGCTAGCCCTCGCTTCGCATTTTTAGCGCCCTGAGCCGATTTCGCGTTGCGGCCAAAAGCATGTACGATAACAGCGATGATTTTGGGATCGTCGAATCTGCATCGAGCGGGAATCGCATTTTTTGCCCTGATTCTTTCGGCGCCGGTGGCGAGTGCCTGCACGTGCTCACAAGCTCCTCCTGGAAAATGTCCGGGCCTCCATCAGGGAGATGTCGTGTTTCTCGGCACTGTGACCTCGGTGGAGGATATGCCTTACACCGCGCCCAAGTCCGACAATCCTTCCGATCCTCCCGCCGCTTCTGTCGATATGATTGCGTCCCGGCTTACTCGCTACCATTTCCGCATCGACGAAGGGTTCGCGGGGCCTGATGTCGCCGAAATCGACATTTTCGCGGGCGGCGACGACGGTGACTGCGCCTACCGATTCAAGCAGGGACAGCAGTATCTCGTTTTCACGCAGCAAGAGGCTGAAGGGCGGCTCTTCGCCACGATCTGCAACGGCACTCGCCCGGCAAGCGAAGCGATCGCGCTGGTACCGCAGTTGCGGGCGATGCGCAACGGCAAGAACGTCGCGTCGGTTTTCGGCATTCTGCGGCACGGCGACCCGCCTTTTCTCGCGCTGCCGGGCGATCCCGACGATCCCGTGCCCAACGTGACGCTGAAACTTCGCTCGAACATCGATCGTTTCGAGACAAGCACGGATTCGAATGGGGTCTATTCTTTTTACGACGTGCACGCAGGTGAATACCGCTTTACAGCGAATCTGCCGCCGCGCACCGAGCTGACGCAGAGAACCCTTACGGGTGGCTTACCAATTTTCAAGATTCCGGATGGAGCGTGCTTTGAGTACAACGTCGACGCGTTGCCAACAGGTCACATCCGCGGCAGCGTCCTCGGATCAAACGGCAAGCCGCTTCCGCTGGCGTCCGTCGAGCTCTACCGGGCGGACGCCTACGACGATTCGAAGCCTGGGCTGTGGGCATACCAGGGTGGCGAGGGCGTTTTCGATTTCAATCATATCGGCCCGGGCGATTACATCATGGTGTTCAATCGCGCCAACCGTAAAGATCCGAACTCGCCATATCCGCGCGCGTTTTATCCCGGCGTGCCCGACGTGGCCGATGCGCAGCCGATCCATCTCGAGGATGGCCAGCAGCTCACGAAAGTGAACCTCCGATTGAATGATGGCCTCCCGACGCGGCAGATTCGCGTGCATTTGAAATGGGAGAAGGGAAGACCGCCCGGAAGCGTGACGGTAATGGCCAAAGCCGACCATGGCCGCAATCCAGCCGCCGCGATAATCGGCGACGGGCTGTACGGGTTTACGTTGCTTGAATCGGCAAACTACACGATCTCGGCCTGGGAGGATCTTGCTCGTCAACGCGGAGCGAGGCGTGGCAAGGATGCGGATTGCGCGCCTCCCTCGCGGATCGAGGCCGCGTCCGTCGCCGTTTCCGGTTCCGACGAAACAGCCAAAGACCTGCTGCTCGTGTTTCCCGCGGTTGGTTGCGCGCCCGATTAGCCTCGGTTTACACTGCCATGGACTCGAAGACGAGTTCACCGCGACCTTTGCGACAGCCTGTCGCTCGCGGATACGAGGTTCGCGAGCATGAGCCGGTTTCCACTTCGCCAGCATCCGCATCTCTACGAGATTAATACGTGGGCATGGCTCGAGAAACTTTCTGCGCGCCTTGGCCGCCTCGTCAAGCTGGCGGACGTTCCAGATTCAGAATGGGACGCGATCGCCGGGCGCGGGTTCGACATTGTGTGGTTCATGGGAATTTGGCAGCACAGCGCTGAAGCGCGCGGGATCGAGCTTGCCGATCCAGAGAACCGGCCTCTTTTCGATCGTGTCCTGCCCGGCTGGCAACCAGAGGACGTGATCGGCTCGCCGTATTCCATCGCAGAATACGCTCCCGCCTCGCGCATCGGTTCGTGGGATTCGCTCGACGGTGTGCGCGAGAAACTGCGATCGCGCGGCATCGCCGTTTTCCTCGATTTCGTCGGCAACCACACGGCGCTCGACCATCCCTGGACGCGCGAGCACCCGGAATTCTACGTGCAAGGCACGGAAGCAGATTTCGAGCGCGATCCCGCCAGCTTTCGCAAAGTCGAAAGCGCCAAAGGCCCTGTGGTCCTCGCTCTCGGCAGAGATCCCTATTTCCCCGCGTGGGACGATGTGGCCCAACTGAACCACTTCTCGCTTGCGATGCGCTCCGCGCTCGTCGGCGAACTTCGCAAAATCGCGGCTCATTGCGACGGCGTGCGCTGCGACATGGCGATGTTGCAGTTCAACGAAGTCTTCGAGCGGGTGTGGGGCCGATACGTGCGAGACCTTGAACCGCCGGACACCGAATTCTGGACCGATGCCCACGCCGCGGTCTCCGACCTGGTGCTTCTGGCCGAGGCTTATTGGGGCACGCAGCAGCGCCTGCTCGATCTCGGCTTTTCCTTCGTGTACGACAAGAGTTTGTACGACGCCGTGCGATACGAAAAAATGACCGATGTCCACGCGCAATTGGCCGGGGGATTGTCTTACCAGAAGCACCTCGCCCGGTTCCTCGAAAATCACGACGAGGACCGTTGTGCCGCCGCCTTCAGCCCCGAGCGTCTCGCCTCCGTTGTGACATTCATGGGGACGCTGCCCGGAATGCGTTTCTACCAGGAAGGGGAAATCGAAGGAGCCAAAATCCACCTGCCGGTTGCGCTGCGAAGAGTCGTGGAGGAGCCCCCGAACCCGGCGAGCGTAGCGGTCTTCGAGAAGATACTCGCGATGACCAGGCAGGACATTTTTCATAAGGGGCACTGGAGGGTGCTGCCGATCGCCTCGGACGGGGAAGACACCAGCGGGAATCTGGTGGCCTACGAATGGCGATTTGAGAGCGCCTGGAAAGTGATTGTCGTGAATCTGACCGGCGGGGCGTCGCAAGGGCGCATTTCATTTGGTGATCGTCCACTCGCCGCGCAGGAGTATGTGTTTCATGACGAGCTTGACGACATGCGTTATCCGCGCAGCGGCGACGAAATTCGCCTCGGCCTTTTCGTGCGCCGTGAGGCTTCCCAGGCACACTTATTCGACGTTTCCTCGGCGTAACCGCGACCCGTGGCGGGCGCTGAGAACATCTTGGGCTTGCCGCAATCGCTCACTGCTGCATTTCTGCTATTCTCTTCGACGTGCGAAACATCCTCGGGGTCGTCGCTCTAGCTTTCGGTATCTCAGTGCTCATGCCGCTCGCCGCGGCGCAGGCCCCCGCCCAGCAAGAGCCGCAGGGCAACCAGCAGCAAGCGGCGCCTCCGCCCGCGCAGCAAACTCCTCTTCCTCCGAATCAGACCCCGGCGCCGGCGGGTCCGGTAATCGTTCTCAATCCTGCGCACGGCGGCACGGATACCGGCGCGCGCGGCCAGAATGCCGCCATGGAAAAGGACCTTGTGCTCCAGATGGCGCGAGGTGTGAAGGCGGAACTCGAGCGCCAGGGCTTTCGCGTGGTGATGACGCGCAACGACGATTCGAATCCTTCCTACGATGATCGCGCGGCCATGGCAAATGCTTACAACGACGCAATTTTTGTAAGTCTCCACATCGCCTCAACCGGGACCGCCGGCACAGTTCGCGTGTATTACGATCAACTGAGCACGCCATACGCTCCATCTAACGAGACGGCGGGCACGCGGGCGAAGGTCGTTCCCCCCGCTGCTGCGGGACTGAATTCCTGGAACGAAGCGCAGCGCACGTATCTGAATTCGAGTCACCGTCTCGCCGATCTGATCCAAATCACGCTCGTGCAAAAATTCAGTGGATCGCCGCTGACTCCTCTGGGAGCGGCCGTGCGCGACTTGCGCTCCGTCGCAGGACCCGCGGTGGCGATCGAGCTTTCCAGCGTTTCTGCGCCGGATCCCGTCGCGTTGGCCAATTCCACGGTCGCACCCCTTGAGGAAGCGATTGCCGGAGCTGTCACCTCATTTCGCGCGGCGACTCCTGGAGGCGCGAAACAGTGACGCGCAATTGGAAGATCTTCATCGCGATACTCGCTGCGGGTGTGCTGATCGGCCTGATCGGCCTGCGAAGCCTGCACCGGCGGATGGCGCGTCTCGCGCAAGCGGAGGTTACCGACGAGCAGGCGCGGCGCGACGTTCTAGCGCCGCCCGTGTCGACGCCGACCGATGTGCGCGTGAAGGCCAGTATCTATTGGGCAGGCGGGCCCGATGGTGTCGCACCAGTCCAAATCGAACTGCCGCTCTCGGCGGACCCCGTGCAGCGCTCGCGGCAGCTCTTGCACGCGTTGATCGCTGATCCGCCGACGCCGGACCAGCGCACCATCCCGGCCGACACCGATCTTCTCGGCTTTTACATTCTTCCCGACGGCACAGCGGTCGCCGACTTTTCCGACGCGCTTTCGACCGAAACTCCATCGGGAATCCTGAGTGAGAGGATTGCCGTAAACTCGATCGCGAGGACGCTCGGCAGCAACGTATCGGGTCTTCGCCGCTTGAAGATACTGATTCATGGGCAAGAGGAGGAGACACTCGCGGGCCACATCGATCTCACGGGCTTCTTCGATTTGAATCAGCCAGGCCAACAAGCCGTGCCGTCCGCGCCAGCGAGCGCGCCGAGCGCATCGCCCGGTGCGCCGCCGCCGAAGGCGCCCGCAGCGAACCCCGTTCCTTCGGCGCAACAGACGAACTCTCATTGACACATAATGGTGCGGTCGGCAAAACTGGTTGGATAGGACTAGCGTTCGAGAATCACAGGAGAACATGTTGCGAGCAGATGGACGCGCACCGGACGAGTTGCGACCCACGAAGATAACTCCCAATTTCATTTCGAGCGCCGAAGGGAGCGTCCTGATCGAAACGGGGCAGACGCGCGTCATCGTGACAGCGACCGTCGACGATGGCGTGCCGTCGTTCCTGAAAGGTTCGGGTAAGGGTTGGGTGACGGGCGAATACGGAATGCTGCCGCGTTCGACGGAAGAACGGACTCCGCGCGAAGCAGCGCGCGGGCGTCAATCGGGACGCACGCTTGAGATTCAGCGAATGATTGGCCGCGCTCTGCGAGCTGCGACCGATTTGAAGGCGCTGGGGGAGCGGACCGTGTTTCTCGACTGCGACGTGATTCAAGCGGACGGCGGGACGCGAACGGCGTCCATTACCGGCGCATTCGTGGCGCTCGCGCTCGCCTTCGAGCGGATGGTCGCAGCCGGGATGCTCCGCACCGCGCCGCTGATCGATTCGGTGGCAGCCACGAGCGTTGGCATCGTAGACGAGGAGCTATTGCTCGACCTCAACTATGAAGAGGACTCCCGCGCGCAGGTCGATATGAACGTGGTGATGACCGGAGGCGGCCGGTTCGTCGAAGTGCAGGCGAGCGCCGAGGGGCGTCCCTACACAAACGAGGAATTGCAGGACCTGCTCGACCTCGCATCCGCCGGAATCGAACAGCTCGCCGAGGTGCAGCGGGAACTGCTGCACATCAATCTCCGTGGCCGATCGCGATAGCGCAGCCGGGCGACCCAGTCCGATTCGTCTCCTTCTCGCATCTTCGAACGCCGGCAAGTTACGCGAGTATCGCGAACTTGCGCAAGATTCGCCGCTTGGTCTGGATCTCCTGCCCAATTTTCGCGAGCTAGCCGAGTTCGAAGAGACTGCGCCGACCTTTGCCGAGAACGCCGTCGGAAAGGCGCTGCACTATGGCCGCTTTACGGATGAACTGCTCATGGCCGAGGACTCCGGCCTGGTTGTTCCGGCGCTGGGCGGCGCGCCTGGAGTCTATTCGGCGCGGTATGCGGGGCCAAAAGGAACCGATGCCGACTGCGTGCGAAAGTTGCTCGGCGCAATGGAGGGGAAGACGGGAACCGAGCGCCGGGCGCGATTCGTTTGCGTAATCGCCCTTGCGCACCGGAGGCGCGCGCTCGCCGTTGTTTCCGATTTCGTCGAGGGGATTATTGCTGAGGAGCCGCGCGGTGGCCACGGCTTCGGTTACGATCCCGTATTCCTGCTTCCCGACATCGGCCGCACATCAGCCGAGATTTCGCAGGAAGAGAAGAACCGCCTCAGCCACCGCGGTAAAGCCTTTCGCAAGATACGGGACATCCTGATCCATCCTTCTTTCTGACACTTTTCCCCTGCCTCCTGCATCCAATCTCAGACGTTAAAAAAGCTTGTTAAAATCGCGGGTGGGGGGTACAAAGAACACCTTCCCCCGAGGTGACTCATGGCGACCTTCCAGACAGCGCCGACCCTTCACCCGAGACTCCTTTCGCGTTTACAAGAGGCGCGTTCGCGCACCGACGAGCTGTTCCGGCTCTTGCCGGCGGCGTCCTTTTACGACCGCCCGATCGCGGAACGCCATCGCATGATCTTCTATCTCGGGCATTTGGAAGCATTTGATTGGAACTTGCTAAGCGGGCCGCTCGATCTCGCTTCCCACGACGCCGAATTCGACAAGCTTTTCGCGTTTGGGATCGATCCGGTGGGCGGCGGGTTGCCGACGGACACGCCGAAAGACTGGCCCACAATTGGGCAAGTCGAAGAGTACAAAGAACTTGTGCGAAGCCGGCTCGACGGAGCGCTGGGCGACTTCCGGGCGCTACGTTCCCCGGTATCCACCCTCGCCGATGGGACCTTGCTGCATGTTGCCATCGAACATCGCTTGATGCATGCGGAGACGATCGCGTATCTGCTTCACAACCTTCCCATCGAGCGAAAGACTCCGCAGGGCGGTCCTGCGCCGGATCCGAGACCCGCGCCCGAGCCGCGGCAAGTGACGATTCCTGCGGGAGTCGCCACGCTCGGATTGTCGCGCCGAAGCGGCGCTTTTGGCTGGGACAACGAGTTTGAGGAGCACGCAATCCATGTGCCGAGTTTTTCGATCGATGTGTTTCCGGTCACCAACGCGCAATTTTTGAAATTTGTTCAGGCCGGCGGATACCACGACGCGACGTACTGGAAGCCCGAGGATTGGGAATGGAGGCGCAGCCGGCGGCTGGATCACCCGTACTTCTGGATCCGGCGCTCGAGTTCTGCAGCGGCTGATCCGAATACGAATTGGAGATACGTCGGCATGTTCGGAACGATTCAGTTGCCGCCGTCATGGCCTGTTTACGTGAGCCATGCGGAGGCAACCGCCTTCGCCCGCTGGGCCGGGCGAAAGCTGCCGACCGAGGCACAGTGGCATCGCGCCGCGTATGGTGCGCCGGACGGAACCGAGCGCGAGTATCCCTGGGGTGAAATGCCGCCAAGCGACTCGCACGGCAATTTCCATCACCGGCGATGGGACGCGACCGCCGTCGATGCGCACCCAGCAGGCGTGAGCGCGTTTGGCGTACTCGATCTTCTCGGCAACGGATGGGAGTGGACTGCGAGCGCTTTTGAGCCATTCGCCGGATTCCAGCCGTTTCCGTTTTATCCCGGCTACTCGGCCAATTTCTTTGACGGCAAGCATTTTGCGATGAAGGGCGGATCGCCGCGGACGGATTCGTGTATGCTCCGCCGGTCGTTCCGCAACTGGTTCCAGCCGCACTACCCGCACATATACGCCACTTTCCGCTGCGTGGAGGACTGACCCATGGCATCTGCTCCGCGAATTGCTGCGCCGATCCCTGCCACCGAGGCGCTGGCTGAATTTTCTTCTGATGTGGTTGTCGGCCTAAGTCAGCCGGGACAGAAGGAACTTCCTTCGAAATATCTGTACGACGAAGTGGGATCCGCTCTCTTCGACGTGATCTGCGTTTTGCCCGAATACGGCTTGAGCCGCGCGGGAATGCGGCTGCTCGAGCGTAACGCCGCGGATATCGTGGAGCGCGTGCCGGGGCCCGTCGTGGTCGCGGAGCTTGGCAGCGGTAGCGGACAGAAGACGCGGTGGCTGCTCGAAGCGCTCGCCCGGCGTCAGCGCGTGAACTATTATCCGATCGACATTTCCAGCAGCGCACTCTTTCGATGTCAGCTGGAACTCAGCCACATCGATCTCGTGAGCATTGTGGGATTCGAGCGCGCCTATCTCGATGGCCTTCGCGAGGTCGCCATGCGGCACCGAGAGGGTGAGCGGCTGCTCGTTCTTTTCCTCGGAAGCACGATCGGAAATTTCGACCGTCCCGCGGGCGATCGATTTCTCTGCGAGGTGCGATCGACGCTTCGCGAAGGAGACGCCCTCTTGCTCGCGACCGATCTCGAAAAACCGGTACCGGCGCTGAAGCTCGCGTACGATGATCCGGCGGGCGTTACGGCAGCGTTCAACAAGAATATACTCGCAAGGATCAACCGCGAATTGGATGGAGATTTCGACCTCACGAAATTCGACCACGTAGCGCGATACGACGAGTCCGAACGCCGAGTCGAAATGCACCTGCGGTCCAAGGTGTGGCAGCGCATCACGATTCGGAAAGCGGGATTCCGCTTCTACCTGCGCGAGGGTGAAACCATCTGGACGGAGAGCTCCCACAAATATGATCCGCAGGAAGTGATTCAGATGGGCGAGCGCACCGGGTATCGCTGCGCGGGCCAGTGGCTTGATTCGGAATGGCCCTTTGCGCAGACACTTTTCTTTGCCGGCTAGAGCGAGCGGAGGTCATGATGGCGAAAGCAGTTTGGAATGGAGCGGTTCTGGCCGAGAGCGACAAGACGATCGTTGTGGAGGGGAACTACTACTTTCCGAAGGATTCGGTGCACTCCGAGTATTTTCACGCGAGCGATACGCACTCGGTTTGCCCCTGGAAGGGAACTGCAAGCTACCAGGATGTCGAAGTGAACGGCCAGCGCAACTCGGACGCCGCGTGGTTCTACCCCGATCCCAAACCGGCCGCAGCGCAAATCAAGGACTACGTCGCGTTCTGGAAGGGCGTCCGCGTCGAGCCGTAACCCGCCTGTGTTATAGTTTTTCGCTCATGGCGCGAAAAAAAATCAAGAAAGCAGGCACGAAAGCGCGCGCTTCAGCGCGAAAATCTGCTCGTCCCGTGAAGGCAGGGCGGGGCAGCTCATCCGGACGTGGAACCGATCCCGCTCGCGTGCGAGCAATTCTCAAGGGCCTCGACGAGGCGTATCCGGCCGCGACCTGTGCGCTGAAGCACCAAAACGCGTTCCAGCTGCTCATCTCGACGATTCTTTCCGCGCAGTGCACCGACGAGCGCGTGAATCAGGTGACCGCGACGCTCTTCCCGAAGTATCCGGACGCCAAAGCCTTTGCTTACGCCAATCCGGCGGAACTCGAACAGGAGATTCGCCCAACCGGTTTTTTTCGCAACAAGACCAAGTCGATCATGGGCGCCAGCAAGAAAATCGTCGAGGAGTTTCACGGAGAGGTGCCGAAGACGATGGAGGAGCTCCTCACGCTCCCGGGCGTCGCGCGGAAGACCGCAAACGTCGTGCTCGGCACGGCATTCGGTATTGCGGCAGGAGTCGTGGTAGACACGCATGTGCAGCGGCTCTCTGAGCGCCTCGATCTGACGAAGAATACCGACCCCAAGAAAATCGAACAGGATCTGATGCAAGTGATTCCGCAGGACCACTGGATTCTCTTCAGCCACCAATTGATCTGGCATGGCCGGCGCGTGTGCCAGGCGCGTAAGCCAAGATGCGTCGAATGCAACCTCGAGCGCCTCTGCTACTCCAAAGATAAAACCAACTGAACGAACGCCTCGCTCGGCCCGCCAATTCTATTTCGCAACAGAGCGGGACTTTTCCGTACGATCGGATTGCGCCAGCGACATCAATTCGACTGATAGCCGCTCACCATCTTTTGCCGCGCGGCAGATTTCCTCGGCGAATGAACGTCCCGGATGGCCTTTCGGAAGTGCCTTCAGTAAATTCTCGCCGTACCCGAGAACAAGAGTCAGGACGTTGTTGAAGTCGTGGGCGATTCTTTCGATCTGCAGGGCTACTGCGCTACCATTCGGCGGGGTCGGGAACGAAGCGCCGGAAGCTTCCGTGAAAATCGGATCGCTTGAGTTAGATCTCTGTTGGCCGGCGGAGGCTGCGAGGCTCTTTAATTTGCCGCGGTTCTGTTGTTGTGCACTCATGGTCCCCCCATTGAGGTTGCTCCAACTGAATCGGCCGATCCTAAGAGCTTCTTAAATGTTGATTGCGGTCATGTGTCCGCTTTCAACAAGCAGATGTGAGCCGCCGAACTTCATGCCTTTAAACCAGAACGGGATTCGGTTCCAGTGCGGGACAGAGGCTCGTCCCAGATCGACCGTGCCCTCGCTTAAGGTCCCGCGGATGAGAGGGGTTTAACGTTTGAGGCTCGTACCAGCTGGCAACCAATGTGCTGAACATGTGCCTGGAACGAGGGGACACTCGCGTCTCGCCCGCTGTCCCATTCTCAAATTTTGCGCGCATGGTCGTGTCGATGCGCATTCTTGTCGCCGAAGATGATTTACCGGTCGCTGGCTTTCTGAGGAAGAGCCTGGAGGCAGAGCAATACGCTGTGGACACCGCTGCCGACGGCGCCGAGGCGAAGTACATGGCGGAGAGCTACGACTATGACTTGGTGATCTTGGACGTCAACCTACCCAAGATGACTGGCTTCGAGGTTCTCAAGGAAGTTCGTCAGAAAAAGCCAAATCTTGCAATTTTGATGCTTACGGGCAACAGCCAGGTAATCGACCGCGTCAAAGGGCTCGATCTGGGCGCGGACGACTACCTGACGAAGCCATTTTCACTCGCGGAACTCTCGGCCCGCATCCGCGCGTTGATACGCCGGAGCGGCCGGCCGTTCGAGGCCGTGCTTAAGGTGGACGATCTGGTGCTCGATCGTGTGCAGAGAGTGGTTCGTCGCGCCGAGCAACGGATCGAGCTCACGCCAAAAGAGTTTGGCTTGCTGGAATTTCTCATGCGCAACGCGGGCCGCCGCGTTACCCGCGGCATGATCGTCGAAAATGTCTGGAATCTGAGCTTCGATACACTCTTCGCGTTTTTCGTCGTGCTTTTTTCGTCCGCGCAAGTGGACCACCGCAAGGTCGGCCAGATCGCCATGGCGATTCAGGTGGCCTTCCAGCAAATGGGCGTTTTCGAGACTTCCAATACGCACGCGCCTCTGGATCAATCCGAGCCGATGCCGTTTGAAAAAGTCCAGGTGGTCGAAAACGCCATGCGCGACACGGACCTCGCGCAAATGGTCCCGCCGATGAAGGGTGTGATCAGCAACGAACCCGACCCTCAGGAAGTGGCGGCGATCCGGAAACATTTGGAAGCGACTCTCGCGAACCAGATCGATCGCAAGACCGTGGGCATCCATGAAAGCCGCGAGGGATTGGTTGTCAGCCTCCGGGAAATGGGTTTTTTCGACAGCGGATCTGCCACGCTTCGGCCGGGCGCGGAGGCTACGCTGGAACAGATCGCCAACGTCCTGCGCGATCTTCCCGAGGGAATTCGCATCGAAGGCCACACCGACAACGTGCCGATCCACAACGCGGACTTTCCCTCCAACTGGGAACTTTCGACTGCGCGGGCAACCGAGATCGTTAAGCTCTTCATCACCCGCTACCAGATGGATCCGGCACGATTGCAGGCGTCGGGATACGCGCAGTATCATCCGCAAGCTTCCAACGACACCGCGGAGGGCCGCGCGCTGAATCGGCGCGTCGACATTGTGATTGTTATGCGGGAGAGGGGATCGCCGGCCGCGGACGCTGCTATATCGCAGTCTTCGCAAAAAGCTCCCGATTTGCCGGACCTGCCGCAGCCAAAGGCTCTACCGCCGTTGCCGGTGCCGCAGGCGAAATAGCTCGGGAAACACGAATGCAGCGTCGCAGGCGTTTAGGCGAAATCCAACCCCCAATGTTATGAACTGCTCGGAACGGGCGGTGATTCTGAAGCAGCGGGCGCAGCAGGCTCGCTCGACGCGACGGGTGCGGCGGCTTCACTTGGCACAGCGGGCGCCGCTGGTTCGCCTGTGGTTGCAGTCGGCTCGTCTGGCGCCGGCTGCTTCGATACAACCGCCGTCTTCCAGCGCGCCTCTTTCCCCGTTTGACGTGTGATGACGCGCCCAGCGCTGCGCGCTGCCATGCTTTCCTCATTTTCTTTCTTCAGAATCAGCGTGGCCAACTTCAGCATTCCCGTCTCGCGCTTGAGCGATGCCGAGACTGTAGCCTTCTGGCCGTCTGCGAGAGCCTTCACGCGATCGGTTTCTCGATTCAACACCCCGGAAATGCGCTGCGCGCCCAAATTCTGCCCCCCGCCCGCGACGGCCTCGAGTTCAAACGCCAAATCGTCCCGACCCAAAGGCTGGCTTTCGTTCTCCGAGCGCGCAATCAGGTCGTCCAACTGCTTGGCCAAATCATCGAGACACGCAAAGTAGTCTTCCACCGAAATATCCAGGCGCTTCAAACTGCGGAAAGTCTCCTCAAGCGGCCACGGCTCCTCTTGAAGAATCGCGCCGATCTTGCCCCGCAGGTGGTTTGCGTTGACCGGTTTTGGAGAGAACGCCGAAATTCCGAACGCCTCCATTTGGGCGAGCCACGCTTTCGTTTCCAGCGATGTGCAGATGATAATGGGCATCTTCGAGAGGCCGGGATCGCTCCGCAACCGCGCCGCGAAATCGAAGCCGTTCATCTCCGGCATCCGGATATCGGTGATGATCATGACGATCGGTTCGCCCTTTTCGAGAAGCTCGAATGCTTCTTTGGCACTGCCGGCCTCGACCGTGTCATAGCCGGTGCGCCGCAGGCTTTCCGAAGTCACGCGGCGGCAGATCTTGTCGTCGTCCAGGATTAGAATCTTCAATCACGTGCTCCGTTTTGGGACACATCGACCAACGGATCGCCTAAACCCACGCGTGGCCGCGCCATCGCAAGTCTCCCACTCGGTGTTATCGGCGAAGTTCTGCGATCTCTTTAGGCGGCGCTTGGGGGAGGGAACTTAACGACGGGCTTCGATTCGTGGGAGAGAACTGGCTATCGAACCGCCATTTTGAATTACGATGTCTTTCGTTGTTGAACCGGGACGGCGCGCCCAGCTTCTCTTTTGTCGAACAGGGCAATGCTCTCGAGGATTGTTTCGACCACCGACTCCTCGCCGAGCGTGGAATTGACCAGCAGATGAAAGCGGTGGCGATCGGGCCATTCGACCGCGAAATATTGCTTGATGAAGGCCGCGCGATCGCGGTCGACCGTCTCGGCAAGATGGATGGCTTCCTTTTCCGGTTTTCCGTCGGCCCGCAGCCGCTTCACTTTCTCGTTGAACGGAGCAAACACAAAAACGTGAAACGCATCGCGCCGGTTTTGCAGGTAGTACGCGGAGCCGCGCCCCACGATCACGCACTGGCCGCGCTCCGCGGCTTGCTTCACCACGCCCTCGGTCGCCTCGCGGATACAGTCCGCGTCCACCATCTTCAGCCGCGGAGCGTTCTGGCTGCCCTCGTGGCTGCCCCTCATGAAGGGCGTCAGCAGGCGGTAGAACATGGGATCGCGCTTTTCTTCGCGTTCCTGGACGACGCGGCAATCGCATTCCATCACTCGCGCGATCTCGTTGGTTAGCAACTGATCGTAGAGCGTCCAACCCAGGCGTTTCGCGGCCATCGCGGCGATTTCGCCGCCGCCGCTCCCATACTCGCGCTCGATGGTAAGCACTCGGACCATGAACTTTTCTCCGTGGCTGTCCGGCGTCCGTAAAAATCCGCAGAGCCCGCGCCCTGGCAATCAATCGTAGCGTGTCATATCACATCTCGTCATTCCAGCACAACACGGCCGCCGCCAGGCTGATTCTTCTTCAAAGCGAAGGAAAGCACAAACATTATCGCGGAGCACGCGGCCAGGACCAGGAAGGTATCGATGTAAGCGAGGGTGGTCGCTTGAGCAATGGTCGACTGATACAGCAGACCATACGACTTCCTCAAAGCGAATTCGGCTTGCACACCCGATGCGTTCAGGCGGCCCGCCAGAGCGGCGGACTCGTTGAGGAAGGGAGGCCCTCCGCGCGTGACATGCTGCACGAGATATTCTTGATGCACCTGAGAGCGGCGCGCGATGAGCGTCGTGACCATCGACGTTCCGACGCTGCTGCCGATATTGCGCATAAAGTTGACGATGCCGGCTACATTGCCGCCCTTCTCCGTGGGCACCCCGATGTAGGAAGTTAGATTGATGGGCACGAACAGAAAGCCCAGACCAAACACTTGAACGAGACGCAGGAGGCTCGCGCTCAGGAAGCTGATTTGAAGATCGAGCTGTAGGCTCGAAACGTACATTCCCACCGCGAGCGCCAGCCAACCAAACGCCACCAGATAACGCGCCTGCACTTTGGACGAGAGAACCCCCGCGACAGGCATTAGAAACAGCAGCAGAAGGCCGCCTCCCGAAAGCACCAAACCGGCTGACTCCGCGGTGTAGCCCATCAAGGACTGCAGGAACAAAGGCATCATCACGAGGCTGGAGAAGAGCAAAATTCCCAGCACGAACATCATGGCGTTCGCGCCAAGGAAATTGAGATTCTTGAAAAGATGCACGTCGACGATCGGGGCTTTGTGAAACCACTCCCAAAGCGCAAACGACAGGAGCCCCACCGCCGCAAGAACCGTCAGCGTGACGATGAAATGCGACCCGAACCAGTCGTCCTCCTGGCCCTTGTCGAGCATGACCTGGAGGGCTCCGACGCCCAGTGCCAGCAGAGACATGCCCATGTAGTCAAACTTTGATCGTCCACTCGCGAGACGCTTTGCCCAAGGCGGGTCGTCGACCAGCCGATAGACCAACAGGAGCGTCAGAATGCCGATCGGCAGGTTGATGAAGAAAATCCAGCGCCAAGTGTAGTTATCCGTGATCCATCCGCCAAGTGTAGGGCCGATCGTGGGCGCAATGACTGCTGTGACCCCGTAGAGGGCAAAAGCCAGGCCGCGTTTTTCGGGAGGGAATATGTCCGCGAGGATCGCTTGCGCCATCGGTTGGAGCCCGCCGCCGCCCGCGCCTTGCAGGACTCGAAAGAAAATTATGGCTCCAAGGCTTGGCGCGATGCCGCAGAGCAGGGAGCTGACGGTGAAAACGACCAGACACATCATGAAAAACCGCTTGCGGCCGAGAGCGCGGGCAAACCATCCGCTAACGGGCAGCACGATCGCATTCGACACGAGGTAGGACGTGAGCACCCACGTGCTCTGATCGTTGCTGGCGCCAAGGCTGCCCGCCATGTAGGGCAGCGCGACATTGGCGATGCTCGTGTCGAGCACTTCCATGAATGCCGCCAGCGCCACCACAACCGCGATCAGCCACGGATTGAATTGGGGACGCCAAACGGCGGGCGGAGGTAATGGCGCGACGTCCGCCAGCGCGGCGCGTTTGGTCGCGTTTTCGGGGTTTACAGGTGCGTCTGCCATGGGCTCGAAACCGGAGGCTTGCCTGGGGAAGCTCCGGTGCAGGAGTTTGATGTTTTTCCCAGCCCGGCGGATGCAGTGATTAAGCGAAAACGATCTCGAGCTTCCAGCAATCGGGTCCGCCGCATGCACCGAAAGAGTCGCGGCGCGGCGGGCAAGTCCCGGACATTCTCAACACAATCGCCCCTTCCGTGAGAGGAAGGGCCGTGGGAGCCATCGTATTCCCCCGCGCCATCCGCAATCGGCGAACACTAGTCTTAAGTACCATATTCAATGCTGGTATCAAATATGGTATAAACGAAATATCATGGAGACAGCCCGTAAGATCACGGTGGAAGTGTCGCAGCAACTTCTTGAGAAGGCGCAACGTGCCAGCGGCGCCGGGATCACGAAGACCGTTCGCACCGGCCTGCAGCTCCTGGCAGCGTCGCGCACCTACGCTCGACTGCGTCGATTCCGGGGCAAGGTTCGCTTCTCGCGCACGCTCGCGGAGCTGAAATCCGATCGATGATCGCGGCTGACACGAGCACATGGGTTGCCTTCTTGGAAGGGAGCGCGGGCGACGATACGCAACTGCTCGACGAAGCGCTAGCGGACAGTCAGGTCGTGATGGTACCCGTCGTGCTTTCCGAACTGCTCAGCGACCCGAAACTCCGGTCAAGTGTCGCCGAAACACTCTCGGAACTGCCTCTGATGGAAATTGGTCCTGGCTATTGGCGGCGTGCGGGAGCGTTGCGGGCGAAGGTGATCGCGAAACGTCGCAAAGCGCGCCTCGCCGACGCGCTGATCGCGCAAAGCTGTATCGACGAAGATGTCCCGCTCATCACGCGAGACCGTGATTTTCGAGCCTTTTCCGAAGCTGCAGGCCTCGATCTTGTGGTCGGCTAAGGGATGGAACGGACTAGCGGCAGAGTTTGAAGGTGCTCTAGAATCAGGATCGAGCAGCATGTCGGGGCGTAGCGCAGCCTGGTAGCGCGCCTGCCTTGGGCGCAGGAGGTCTGGAGTTCAAATCTCCACGCCCCGACCACTAACTCCTGATTTTTCAATTCAATCTTGTTGATGCCGGTTGCGCCGGAGCCTGAACTTGGGTCCATTTGGGTCCAAATACAAGTCTCTCAACGCTCTCTACTGCGCGACGCTGCTCTTCTGGGATCGCGTGCAAATAAATCTCGCGCGTGATTTCCGGCGTTGAGTGACCCAGAAGCGATTGCATCGTGCCAATGGGTGTGCCGACGGAATCGAGCATCGTTGCGTGGCTATGCCTCAGAAGATGCCACGTGACACCAGGAAGTCCTAATTTCTTCGCGGCGGGCTTCAGGTGCTTGCGCAAGAGATTCCATCGTTCCAGCGGTAATCCCTCGCGTGTGGCAAATACCAGGGCTCTTGCATCAACAACGGTGGGACGGATGGCGGCAAGAATTTCCGCTGTCTCCGTTCCAATCGGTATGGTCCGTGCACTGCGCTTTGTCTTGGGTTGATCGAAATGCCCGTCATACACCGTTTCGCAAACACGGAGCATGCGAGCATACAAATCGACGCTTCCCCAGCGAAGCGCGAGCAACTCTCCGACGCGTAGCCCAGTTAGCACAAGCAACAACGTGACCGAGCGGGCCGGCTCATTCAAAGCTGCCGCAAGGTTTCGCACTTGAACAGGAGTGAGAACCGTTCTCTCCGTTCCATGCTGTCGTCGTGGTAGTTTCGTTTTCTGAGCCGCGTTCTCGGCGATATAACCCCATTCTTCGGCTGCACCGAGAATCTTACTCAGACCGCACTTGAAGTGATGAACGGTTTCCCACGACAAACCACCCTTGAGCTTTCGGCTGAGAAAGCTTTGTAACTCTTCCCGCGTGAGTTCGCGAAGCTGCCTCTGGCCGAAGGACGGAATGAGATGCACGTCGAGCATGTACCGATAGTGCTTCTGGGTTGCGTACTTGAGTGTTGGCAAAACCACAGGTGTCCAAT